>CAVOGK010000013.1:0-6112 GCA_963695395.1 uncultured Thermoleophilia bacterium
CGCATCATCGTTGCCGAGCAGGCTGCACTCCAGCTCACGGCCGTCGCACGTGGCCTCGACGATGGTCTTGCGGTCGTGGACGGCGGCCAGGTCGAGCGCCGGCCCCAGCTCGGCCCGGTCGTGGGCCTTGGTCATGCCCACACTCGAGCCGAGGTTGGCCGGCTTGACGAACACCGGATAGGCGAGGCTCGCCTCGACGGCGGCCACGGCGTCCGCGCCCACGGCCGCGGCGTCGCGCAGCACGAGGTAGTCCATCTGGGGGAGGCCCGCACTGGCGAACACGGCCTTCATCAGCTCCTTGTCCATGCCGACGGAACTGGCGAGCACGCCGGAACCGGCGTAGGCAAGACCGGCCATATCGAGGAGTCCCTGGATGGTGCCGTCTTCCGCGAACGTGCCGTGCATGATGGGGAAGGCGAAGTCGAGCGGGTGGAACGAGCCATCGGCCAGCTCCAGGCCCGGTCGGGTCGGGTCGGAGACGAGGTGAGCCACCTGCGACTCCACGGCGTCGAGGCCGTCCGTCGTGGCGGCGTCGAAGTCCGCCGGAACGACCCAGCGGCCCGCCGGCGTGATACCCACCGGGACCACGTCGTACTTGTCGCGGTCGAGCATCGAGGAGACGAAGCGCGCGGAGGCCAGGGAGATCTCGTGCTCCGCGGAGCGGCCTCCGAAGATGAGTGCGAGCCTCAGCATTCGCGAAGCCTAGTGGCGCACGCGAGACGGCGCAACCCCCCGCGCGGTCGGCCGAGCACGCTACCGAGAGGCGACGAGGACCGCACAGACGAGGCGGTCGACGAACGCCCCGGTATCCTTGAGTTGCTCGAGAGTCTCGGCGAACGACGGGAGCTCTCCGAGCACGAGCGCGTCGAGAAGTACCTCGACGATGGCGCTGCGCAGCGACTGGAGGGCCGCCACGAGATCCAGGGTCGTGAAGCCGAGAGAGATGCGGTGCGCAGCGTCGGTGGCGACCCTCTCCGTGACCTGACGAAGGAGGGCGGGCACCTCGTACTCCTCCGCCTCAGTGCAGGCGATGAGGTCGTCGACGAAGGCGCGGACGAAGCGCTCGCCGAGCGGGCTGCTGATGATCTCACGGTAGTCGGCCGATACGCCTTCGTCGAGGCTCGCGGCCCAGCGCCGCCACAACTCCTCGCGATGGTCGCGCAGCACGAGCGGGATCGAGCTCATCCGGCGACCGCGCGAGCGATGAGGGCGGCGGTGGCCCCGGCGCCCACGCCGTTGTCGATGTTCACGACGGCGAGACCGGGGCTGCAGCTCTGCAGCATGCCCATGAGCGCCGCCTCGCCGCGACCGCCGAAGCCGTAGCCGGTCGAGGTCGGCAGGCCGATCACGGGGACGGCGACCAGGCCGGCGACCACCGAGGGCAGCGCCCCTTCCATGCCGGCCGCAACGACCATCGCCCCGATGCCCACCGAGCGCATCTCCTCGAGAGGCGCCGAGAGCCGATGCAGACCAGCGACGCCGACGTCGAACGCGGTCACCACGTCGACCTCCATCGCCCGGATCATCGCGACCGCCTCACCGGCGACGCCCACGTCGCTGGTGCCGGCGGCGAGGACGCCGACCGCGCCGCGCACGTTCGGCGGCGGCGCGCCCGAGCGGCGCACCACCACGACCCTGCTGCGGGGGTCGTGGTCGACGCTGCCGTCCACGGCGCCGGCCAGCGCAGCCGCCTGCTCGTCCGACACGCGACTGCAGAGGACGACGGGGTTGTGCTCGAGGAACCGGCGAGCGATGGCGACCACCTGATCCACCGACTTGCCCTCCGCGTACACCACCTCGGGCACACCCTTGCGCGCCGCACGGGAGACGTCCAGGAGGGCGAAGTCGCCCACCGAGACGTAGCCCAGGTGACGAAGGCGCGCGGCGCCGTCGCCCGCGGACAGCCGCCCGGCGGCGACGTCGGCGAGAAGATCGTCGAGAGAATGGTCCATGGAGCGTGATTATGCGCCCTGCAGCCCATTCCTGCACGGCGCCGCCTCTCGCGCGTGCGTGACTGGACGTTCGCACCGTGCCGACGCTCAGGTAAAACGAGGATGCTGCCGACTTCCGGGGTATAATGTGGAGCAGAATCGTCCAAGAAGGGGCCTGTGGCGGACGCGAAGTACCAAGTCTATAGAAGCGAAACACGCCGTCGTCGCCGCTGGCCGTACATCGTCATAGCGGCGATTTGCGTGTGCGCCGGGGTCGTAGGCTGGCAGCTCTACGGAGTACCTCGCGTGTCCGCCGTGACGCCGGGCCCGGACGCGTTCGTCAGCAGCGCTTCGTCGACCGTGGTGCTCGACGTCAAGGGCCTGCCCTCGCTCAAGGACGTCAGCGTCACCCTGGACGGCGAGGACGTCACCGCCGACGCCCGCCTCGACGGCGACACCCTCACGCTGCCCGCGACCGACCTCGCCGACGGCAAGCACGTCGTGGCGTTCAGCGCGACCAGCTCCAACCTGTTCCGCAGCGAGGTGCGCAAGGACTGGCACTTCACCGTCGATACCAGCATCCCGACGCTCGAGCTCGACGGCTCCGCCAAGGAGGGCCGCATCAACACCGACCCGGCCACCTTCAGCGGCAAGACCGAGCCGTACGCGACGGTCACCGTGGTCGACGGCGACATCAAAGCGAGCGGAACCGCCGATGCTTCAGGCGCCTACGCGGTGAGCGTCGACCTGCCCGACGGTGCTTCGGACGTGGTGATCACGACCACCGACCGGGCCGGCAACAAGAGAGCCAAGAAGCTGCCCATCTTCGTCGACGCCCAGCCGCCCATCCTCAAGACGACGAAGCTCGACAAGAGGATCAAGCGCGCCAAAGTCACGGTGCGTGTGAAGGCGACCGACCAGCTGGGCGTGCCCGCGGTCAAGTTCGTCTTCGACGGCGAGGAGCGCGAGCTGACGGGTCCGGCCTCCAAGGCCAAGTTCTCGGTCAAGGATCTCGCTCAAGGCCGCCACACCATCGTCGTCACCGCCGCCGACAAGGGCGGCAACGTCGTCACCGAGAAGCAGACCTTCGTCGTCGACAGCACCGAGCACTTCGGCTCCGCCACGCTCTGGCCCGGCGCGCGCGGCAAGGACGTCAAGGAACTGCAATCCAAGCTCGTCGACGCCGGCGTCTACTCCGGCAAGAAGACCGCCGTCTACGACGCCGACACCGAGAAGGCCGTCCGCACGCTGCAGGCCAAGTACGGCCTCGAGGTCGACGGGCTGGTAGGGGGCAACGTGCTCAACGCGCTCAGCGGCCAGGTCGTCGTCGACCTGGGCGACCTGCGTCTCTACCTGTACCGTGACGGCAAGCTCGTGAAGAGTTACCCGGTGGCGACCGGCCAATCGAAGTACCCCACGCCGACCGGCTCCTACGTGATCACGATGATGCAGATGAACCCCACCTGGTACCCACCGAACTCGGAGTGGGCGAAGGACGCCAAGCCCATCCCGCCGGGCGTCGAGAACCCGCTCGGGACCCGATGGATCGGCACGAGCGCCACCGCCGTCGGCATCCACGGCACGCCGGACGACTCGTCGATCGGCACGTACGCGTCGCACGGGTGCATCCGCATGCACATCTACGACGTCGAGGACCTGTACCCGAGGGTCGTCGTCGGGATGCCGGTCATCATCCGGCCCTAGCCGGGCCTCATACCCGGCTATACTTGCCGGGCGCAGGACGGTCGCGGCCGCGCTCGCCGTAGCGGACCACACTCCCGGGAGAACGATGGCCGACATCTCCACCTTCAAAGGCACCCGCTACCGTGAGAGCATCGCGCTCGACGACGTCGTAGCGCCGCCGTACGACGTACTCTCGGCGGCGCAGGCTGCGGACCTGCGGGCACGGAGCCGGTACAACGCCGTCCGCGTCGACCTCCCGGTCCCGCCGGGCGCGGCAGCTGACGACGACGCCTACGCACGCGCTGCGGAGCTGTTTCGGAGCTGGCGCGACGAGGGGGTGCTCGTGCGCGACGAGCAGCCCGGCATCGCCGTCATCGACCAGACCTACATCGGTCCCGACGGGCGTGAGCGCACGCGCCGCGGCTTTGTCGCGCGGCTGCGCCTTGCGAGTCTCGAGGAGCGTATCGTCCTGCCGCACGAGCGCACCCACGCCGGGCCCAAGGTGGACCGGCTGCGGCTCTACCGTGCCACGCACGCCGACGTCAGCCAGATCTTCCTGCTCTTCCCCGACGATGACGGGGCCGTGGCCGGATCGCTCGACGCGGCCGCCGGCGACATCCCGGCGGCCGCCTGGCGCGAGGCGCACGACGGCGACGGCAACGTGCACCGCGTCGCGACCGTCGGCGGGGCGGCCGCGGAGCGCGTCACCGAGGGCTTGCGCGGTCGCCCGCTGTACATCGCCGACGGCCACCACCGCTACGAGACCGCCCTCGCCTACCGCGACGAGCGGCGCGCTCTCGGCGACCAGAGTGCGGACACGCTCATGGTCTATCTGTGCAGTCTGAGCGATCCCGGACTCACCGTCTTCCCCACGCACCGCCTGGTACGCGGGATCGCCCCCATCTCGCTGGACGACCTCATCGAGCACGTACGGCCGTTCTTCGATGTGGTCGGGGAGCCGGTCACCGGCGCGGACGCGTGCCGCGCGGCCCTCGATGCCTTACCGGAGCAGGCCGACCCCGGGCGGGTCTTCGGCCTGTACCTGCCACACGCCGCGACCTGCCTGATCATCAAGACCCGTGAACCAGCCGCCTCCGAGCGGTTGGCCGCGGACGGCTTCTTGGCCGACGCCGCCGGGCTCTCTGTGACCATCCTCCACGAACTGCTGCTCAGCGAGGCGCTCGGCCTGCGGCACGACGAGGCCGAGCGCCACGTCGACTACGCCAAGAACGTGCCGGACGCGCTCGCCGCCCTGGACGGCGGCGGCTACGAGCTCGGCGCCTTCCTCAACGCCACCCTCGTCGATCAGGTGCGCGCCATCGCCGACCACGGCGAAGTGATGCCGCAGAAGTCGACGTACTTCTACCCCAAGCTGCTGACCGGCCTCGTCTTCGACGCTCTCGGCGACTGAGTCCCGGGAGCCGGCCCCCGCCTGAGGCTCGACCGGTCGTCAGTCGGCGCCTGCAGGTGAGCCGACGCTTGCGATGTCAGGAGGCGGCGTCGGCGCGGCGCTGCAGCGCCGCAAGGGCCGCCGCCTGGTCGTCGCTGTACGGCAGCGAGACCTGTTCGGCGAGGATCTGGTCGACGCGCTCACTCGCGACGGCGACGGTGCTCGGCGACCCCGCCGCCCGCCACCCGTCCCAGCTCCCCTGGACGCCGAAGTCGCTGAGGCGCCATTCGCCGTTGCGGGTACCCAGCCGTGTGGAGCGCTCGCCGAGGAAGGAGCCGCACGGCCCGACGCTGGCCAGGACCTCGTCGAGCCAGAGGTCGTCGCGGACCGGCACGCCGGCCTTGGCCTGACGAGCGTTGCGGATGATCTCGACGTCCATGACGATCTGCTCGAGGCAGAGGATCGTCGCGCCGCCGAGCATGCCCGGTCCGACGAGGACGTCCGGATCGGCCAGGGCGACGAGCAGACCGCTGTCCGCCTTCTCCCAGGCGGTCTGGAGGTCCGGCTCGTAGGTCTGCGTGCAGAGGCCCGAGGACTCGGCCGGCAGGCCGTAGTAGCGGGCCATCTCCGTGCCCGCGACGCCGAGGACCGCGTGCTCGGGCGAGCCGGCCGCGTACAGCCCGGTGCGCGGGTCCATCGTCGCCACCACCGGCGCGTAGAACACCGGTGTGCCCGGGGCAGCCGCCTGGACGAGACACAGGGTGCCGACGGTCTCGCAGTTGGCGGCGAGCAACGTGCCGAGGCGGCTGCCGGGCGCGGTGGCGCCCTGCAGCGGCATCGGCATCACCGCCACGGGCAAGCCGTAGTCGCGCATCTCGAGCCAGGTCTGCGTGTAGTCGTGCTCGATGGTCAGCGGCGAGGTGGGCGTGATGAGGAAGGACAGGGGCATGCGCTCGCGCACTGCCTCCGGCCCGCCGAACACGATGTCGAGCACTTCCTTGAGCCACGGTGCCAGCTCCGGCGTGCCGAACGAGTCCTGGACATGCTTGCCGAAGGTGCCGAAGACGTCCGCGTAGTAGCGCACGAAGCCACCGGCGCGCTCGTAGTC
>CAVOGK010000014.1:0-136157 GCA_963695395.1 uncultured Thermoleophilia bacterium
ACGGGCGGGCGAGCGCGCTCGTGGGCGCCCGCGTCGAGTCCGGCCTACTTCGCCGCCGGGACCGGCTTGAGCCCCTCGGCGAAGGCGATCAGCTCCTGCCGGGTGAGCGCGCCGGTGACGAACACGGCCCGGCGCTTCCCGGCGACGAACAGCGACGGCCCGCTCTCCTGGTACCAGGTGGAGGCCGTCGCGCCCTTGAAGGCCCCGTACTGCAGCGTCGTCTGCTGGAACGAGAGCTTCTGGCCGCTGGTCTTGTCGAGCTCCCCGCTGAGCACGTCCGCGTAGTAGCCCATCGCCTTGGGCCCGACCTGCTCGATGGTCATGCTGCTCAGCCCCCGCGTGTAGAGCATCGCGATGCCGAGGTCCTCCGGCACATCCGGCGGCGGACCGTAGGCGGCTCCCCGCACCCACATGAGAGGCTCGGCGCCCACGCCGAAGGCGGCGGCGGCCTTCAGCGAGTAGCCGTCCGGCGTCAGGTCGGAGACGAGCGGGTCGTAGCCGGCCATGCGGCCCGCGGCGGCCGGTGACGGTACGTAGGTGAAGGCGTCGGCGGTCGTCGTGCTCGCCGGCAGGCCGCGAGGGTCGATGGTGTAGGTCTTGTCGGCCGGCGGCGGCGACGCCCAGTCGACGCTCGCTGTGAACGTCGCGCGTCCGTCGGTGTACCAGGTCACGATGCCGGTCTGCTGATCGACGACGAGCGCGACCGGCTGCCCGCCCAGCGTCATCGCGGCGCGCCAGACGGTGCGGTCGCCGTCCTTGAGCGGCTTGATCCCGACGGCGTCGTCGCCGTCCTCTATGGCGGTCCGGACGATCGCCGCGAGTCCCTGGTAGTCGAGAGGGCTGCAGGTGCCGACGCGCCAGACGGGAGGCCATTCCCCGATTGAGACCCCGTACGCGCCTTTCAGGCGGGGGCCGATGGTCGTCTCGGTCCGCGTCGCGGCATCGTAGGCCGAAGCAGCCGGCTGCCGACCGCTCGCGGTCTTGCCCTCGGGAATGGCCGCCTCGCCCCCGGCGTTGCCGATCGCGACGGCGCTGAAGGCGCCGTTCTCGCCGGCCCGACCTGTGCCGGTATCCCACGTGTACGTCCCCTGGATCCCCGAGACAGTCGGCGTAGGCGCGGCCGGGCTCGAGCGCAGGAAGAAGACCCACGCGAGGGAGAACACGATGGCCAGCGCCACCAGCATGACGGCAAAGCTCGGCGGCCGACTGGAGGCGCGGGCCGAGCGGATCTCGCGGCTGCGGCGCTCGCGAAGACTCGCCATCACGCGGTGGGGCGGCTGCCCCGCACGAAGAACAGAGGCAGCAGCAGGAAGGTGAAGCCGAGGCGGCGCGAGACGAAGGGTGTCAGCGCCGCGATCAGCAGGGCGATCAGGCAGAGGTTCCAGGGGCGAGCCATGCGTCAAGCGTGACGGCCGCGGCGCGGCTCTGCAAGCCGCCTCCCGCGGCGCTCGCGGCCGCCCGCCCGCGCCCACCCGGCTGGCGCTGCGCGTGCGCGCTGTGATTACGTAGCCCTGCCCGATCCATCAGCAGCCCGAGGAGGCAGGGCGTGAAGCGCAATCTGTTCGCCGGCCGCCGCCGCAGCGGCGGCCTCAAGCTCGACGTCTTCACCGACGACGAGATCCAGGACATCCACCTCGCGACCCTCGAGGTGCTCGAGCGCACCGGCGTGTGGGTCGAACTCGATGAAGCGCTCGACATCTACAGCGACGGCGGGTGCGTCGTCGATCGCGACGCGCACATGGTCCGGATCCCGCCACACATCGTGGAGGACGCCATCGCCAGTGCGCCGCCGTCCGTGGTCATGTGCGGGCGCGATCCGAGGAACGACATCGTCCTCGAGCCCGGGCGCGTCGGCTTCAGCAACTTCGGCGAGGGCATCCAGGTCGTCGATCCCGAGACCGGGGAGCTGCGCGCCTCGACCAAGCGTGATCTCGGCGACATCGCGCGTCTCGTCGACGCTCTGGACGAGGTCGACGTGTTCGAGATGGCGGTCGTCTCCAGCGACCAGCCGCCGGAGTCGTTCTCGCTGCACAACCACGAGGCCGCGATCGTCAATCAGACGAAGCCGATCTCGGGCGGCGCGCAGGACGGCGACGCGGTCCACAGGACGGTAGACATGCTGGCCGCCGTCCAGGGCAGCAAGGACGCGGTCCGCGAGCGGCCGATGATGGTGATGGGCACCTGTCCGGTGAGCCCACTCAAGCTCGTCAAGGACTTCTGCGAGATCGTCATCGAGTCGGCGCGCGTCGGCCTGCCGAGTTGCGTGCTGAGCATGGCGATGGCCGGCGGCTCCAGTCCGGTGACGCTCGCCGGTACCCTCGTCACGCACAACGCCGAGGTGCTCGCCGGTATCGTGCTGGGACAGCTCACCGAGCGCGGCAGCAAGCAGCTGTACGGATCGTCGACGACGGCCATGGACCTGCGGCTGGTGGCGGCGTCGGTGGGTACGCCGGAGTGCGCCTTGATCAGCGCCGGCGCGGCCCAGCTCGCCAGGCAGTACCGACTGCCGAGCTACATCGCCGGTGCGTAGGCGGACAGCAAGCTAGGTGACGTGCAGACCGGTCACGAGAAGACCCTCACGGCCCTCATGGCAGCGTTGGCAGGGACCAACCTGATCTACGGCCTGGGAATGATCGAGTCGGGCGTCACCTTCGATTACGCGCAACTGGTCATCGACAACGAGATGGCACGCATGGTCAAGCATGTGGTCGGCGGCGTGCGCGTCGACGATGAGTCTCTTGCGGTGGACGACATCGCCGCCGTCGGGTCGTTCGGCGACTTCCTCAGTCTGGACGCGACGATGCGGCACATGCGCGAGACCTCGCAGCCGGAGCTCATCGACCGCCGCGTGCGCGAGGACTGGGAGGCGAACGGTTCCACCGACATGTACCAGCGAGCGCATGAGAAGGCGCGCCACCTGCTCTCCACGCATCGGCCGGAGCCGCTGCCGGACGACGTGCTCAAGCGGATCCGCGGCATCGTCGACAAGGCGGACCGGGAGCGCGCCGGACGCTGAGGGCCGGCCGAGAAGCCCACGTTCAGCACGCTGAGACCGACGGGGCGGGCGGCAGGAATGGCCGCCCGCCCCGTCGGTCTCGCCGCCGCCGCGTCCGGCGCGACACCGAGTGCGTCAGGCGCCCTGCGGCGAGCTCAGCTGGCCGATCACCGGGAGCGGTCCGAACGCCGAGCTCCAGCCGCTCGAGAGCATCACCTTGAGAGAGTACGTGGCGCCGCCGCCGGCGTAGCTGAAGTCACCGAGCGCAGTGCCCGCCGCCATGTTGGCGCCCGTCCACGGGTTCTTGGGCCAGGTGGACTCCGCGCCCAAGACGGTCGGCGTGAGATCCGCCGGCGAGGGGTACGCGCCGCCGTGCGCCGCGGCGTACGCCTCGACGTACCGCTGCACCAGGAGCAGGTTCTGCTTGGACGCGGTGTCCCGCTCCGTCTTGAACCACCTCGGCATGCCGCCGGAGAGCCGGTAGCTGCCCCGCGAGAGGTGGACGACGAGGCGGTAGCCGAGCCCGCCCGAGTCAAGCGTGTACGTGTACGTGCCGCGCGAGGTGCCGGGGCCGATGACCCTGCCCGTCCAGGGGTTCGACGGCCAGATGGTCGATCTTGGCAGACCGCCGCCCTTCTTGACCATGGACTTCGGTGGATACCTGAACTGGTGCGCGACACCGTAGTCGTTGACGTACTTCTGGACGAGCAGCGAGCCCGCCTGCACCTGCTTGTCGACGAAGCTGACCGCCTGCGCTTGGCGCGGGACGGCCGCAGCGGCGGTGATGGCCAGCGCGGCGGTCGCCAGGGCGACGCCGATCCTGAGTCTGATCACGGGGGTGTGCCTCCTGAGGTGGTCAGGGCTCTGTCGTGCCGGAGCCCCGTGCCGGAGCCCCGAGGGACGGCGCGTTGCCGCCGGCCTCGAAGTCGCCGGAGTAGAGATGGACGGTGAGGGTGTAGGCGCCGCCCGGGCCGGGGGCGTAGGTGAAGTCGCCCGGACCCGTGCCCGGCGCCATCGCGGCGCCGCTGCTCGGGTCCTTGGGCCAGTCGTCGTGCGCCGCTCCGACCGCCGCGCCGGCGGCGAGCTCGATCACACCGGGCAACCCGCCGCCGTGCTGCAGCGACCACTGGTCCACGTAGCCGGCGAGGATGCGCCCACTGCGCCGCAGTATCTCGTCCTCCAGGCTGGCGAGCAGTTGCTGCCACAGGCCGGCCGCGGTGGAGCCGGTGAGGACATAGTCGTTTTTGAGCGCGCGGTGCAGGCGCAACGTGTAGGACGACCTGTCGGGGGCCACCTCATAGGAGAAGGACCCCTTGTCTCGGCGCTGCGTCATGTCGGCGTGGTCCCACGGGTTGCTCGGCCAGTAGCGATGCGCAGGCTCGCTGCCGACCGCGCCGTCGGCGTCCACGTCGGCGGGGAGCGGGTAGAGGCCGTCGTGGGCCGCGGCGTAGTCCTCGATGTACTGGCGGATCAGATTGGTCCCTTCTTCGCCGCGGTGGTCGTAGGCGAGCATGATCGTGCTCGGTATGCCTCCCCGGAGGACCATGGTCCGGCCATCGAGATACCCGGTCAGGCGATAGCGCCGGCGGTCCGCCGAGACTCTGTAGATGTAGTGCCCGCGGCTGATACCGGAGTGCATGCGCGACCCCGTCCAGGGATCGATCGGCCACCAGCCGCCGGTCAGGCGGCCGGGCCGGACACTGGAACGTGTCGGATACTTGAAGTAGCGGGCGGCTCCCTCGCGGTCGATGAGCCCGCGCAGGGCCATGATGCCTTCGCGCATCTGCTGGTTGGGCGAGCCGGCGCGGGCCGGCGCAGCTGCACCCGCGTCAAGGCAGACCGCCACGAGCAGCGCGGCGCCGATGATGAGCGTGCGTGGGATCATGGTCGTTGTTCAGCCCCTTCACCGTCCAGTGTGGCGGCGGGTTGGGGGCCGGTCAAGCGCACAACACGCGGTCGTCCGCTCTCCTGCCCGCTGATACCATTCGCCTTGGCGCCGCATGGCCTGCGGTCGGCGCACGGACGCGAGACGCTAGGAGATGCCGGTGGAAGCGAAGATCCCCACGCGCATGGGCGACGGCTTCATGGTCGAGATGACGCGCAGCGAGCTGCGCGCCGACCTCGAGGCCGCGACGGAGCAAGCGGCGCGCAAGGCCAAGGTGCCGTCCCTGGACCCAGACGAGCTCGACCACCTGCTCGACATCTACGCCTCTCGAGCGGCGTTCACCGCCGTCGACATCGGCGACCAGGTGGTGCTCAGCTGTGACGGCGGCGGCAGCAAGATGACCGGCACCGACCTCCTCGATCTGCTGGAGAGCGAGCAGCGCCTGGGCCAGGACATCCTCGAGCTCTGGCACATCGAGTACAGCTACAAGGCCATCAAGACGATCCTGCCGTTCCAGCAGCAGGTGATGCAGAACTGCCAGCTGATGATGACGGCGCCGGTGCAGTACGGGGCGCAGCCCAACCTCGCTTTCTACAGCAAGCCGGACGGGCCGGCGGACAACTGGTTCGAGCTGCTGCCGCGCGGCGACATCGCCGGTGCTCGAGCGGCGATCGACGAGGCCATGGACCACGCGACCAAGGACTTCATCTACGTCGGCGAGGGGATGCTCGACGCCGGGGCCGACGGCATGGACTTCGACACCACGGGCGGCGCGGGCGACGCCGACTTCTTCAGTACGCTGCGCGCGGTGAAGCACCTGCGCGACAAGTACCCCGACGCCGGCATCGAGGTCGGCATGGCCGGCGAGTTCGTGATCGGCGTGCACGGGGAGCTCGAGTGGGATGGACGCAGGCTCGCCGGCCTGTGGCCGAAGGAGCAGCTCGAGGTGTGCCAGGACGCCGGCGTCACCATCTTCGGGCCGGCGGTCAACATCCGCACCGGCAAGAGCTGCGCCTGGAACACCGCCTACTCGATCACCGTGATGAAGCCGTGCATGGACGTGGCCCGCATCCCGGTGCATCCCAACGTCGGCGAGGGCGTCTGCGGCGTGCCGGTGAACGGCTATCCGCCCGAGGACGCTGCGTCGCGGGCGGCAAAGGCGCACGTCGATCTTCTGCGCTGCGACGGTTTGTAGGTCGGCTCAGGTGACTCCAGAGGCATGGACGTCACCCACGCGCTCGCCGCGGGCATGGGCGGGATGCGCACGGCCGGAGACCTGGTCGCGCGCATGCAGATGGCCCGCGGGATGCGCCTCGAAGAGGCCAAGCGATACGTGGCGGACAGGCTCGGCTGCTCGGTCCGCGACCTCAGCGACAGCTACGCCATGGAACAGATCAGGGGCGAGAAGGGTCTGGGGAGGATCCTCGACCACTCGAACCTGCATCCGGGCGAGCCGAACGCGATGACCGCCAAGTTCCGCATCGCCGAGCTGCTCGGCGTGCCGATCAACTCGGTGGAGCGCTTCCGGGCACTGGCGGGGCTGTAGGCGCCGGCGCGACGGCGCGCGCGATGAACCAGCCGACCAGCGCCGCCGCGACCCCGATGGGCACGAGCAGCACGCCCGCGAACACGGTGAGGTAGAGGCCGATGCCGGGGCTCATGAAGCCGATCTGACTCGCGGCGTCGCCGCCGACGCCGACCGCGGCGACGCCGGCGGTCGCCGTCAGCACTCCGAGCACCCACGAGAAGCGGCGCGGTCTCGTGAGCGCCACGGCCACCCCGAGCGCCACGACGCACAGGGCGAGGCCGATCGCCGGCGTGCCCCACTGCGTCTGCAGCACGCCGTTGATGCTGTCAGGCATGGACAGGTTGTAGTTGACCTTGCCCGGCACGTCTTCGTTGGCCCACGGCAGGAACACGGCGACGAAGAGGACGGACCCGGCTACGAGCGTAAGGAAGCCGTCCCCGACCCAGTCGCGGCGCCGCAGGCGGAGGTTCTCGAGGCGCTTCATGGCACGAGTATCGCCCAGCCTCGGCTCCGGTCAAACGGCGGCGCCGGCGGCGAGCGACGCCCCGCGCGGTGGCCTGGCGCGAGGAGGCCTCCAGTCCGCGGCGAAAGCTGCCGATGGAGGGGCACACGGATGACTCCCGGGGGCAGGCTCATGAAGCGGATCGCAGGCATCGCCATCATCGTCGTGCTGGCGCTCGCGCTGACGGCGGTCGCCGCCGCCTGCGGCTGCCAGGAGCAGGCGGCCGAGAAGACGACCGGCCAGATCGACGTGGCCAAGGATGCGGCGGTCAAGGCCCAGCTGATGATGATCAAGACCGGGGTCCAGGCCTTCATCGTATCGACCGACACCCTTCCCCCGGACGCTTCAGAGGCCACGCTTGGGGGCTTTGTGCAGCCGTGGCCGGTCAGCCCCTTCACCAACGCGCCGATGAAGCCGGGCGACGGCGTGGGCGACTACGTCTACACGCCGGGCTCCGGCAGTGCCTACACGCTTGCGGTGCACCTCTCGGACGGGAGTACCTACGCCGCGCCCTGAGGGTCGGGCAGGGCTCGCCTGGCCTCTTCCCGTGCGGCTTGAGTGTCCTTCAGGCGCTTGTTACCCTTGCTAGAGAAGGGGGCCGACGTGGTGGGGTTTTCTCGAAGTGGCTGGGGTGCGAGGCTTGCGTTCGTCGTGCTGGGCGCCGCCTGCCTCCTCGGCGTCTCCATCCCCGTCGCCTCCGGCGAGGACGTGACCCCCACCTGGCAGCTCAAGAGCTACTACAGCCCGGGCGCCGACCGGACCTTCAAGGCCGACGTCTACGAGGAGATGCCCAAGGTCCCCCGGGTGCTCGTCTTCGGCGGCTCGCGCGGCATGCGCATGGATCCCGCCACGATCAGGCGCAACACCGGCCTTACGGCCTTCAACTTCGCCCTCCACAACGGCCGCCCCGAGGACGCGTGGGCGGTCACCGACTGGGTCCTCGACAGCCACCCGGACGAGCCGCCGACCGTCATCTGGTGCGTACAGGCCACGACGTTCGCCGACGTGCCCATGGACCCCGGTCTCATCCTCGACGAACGCCTGTCCCAGGCATTCCCAAAGGCGCTGATCGCCGCCAAGACGTCCTGGGCGAAGAAGCAGCGCAAGCGCAAGATCCAGCCGAGTCGCTACCGCTACGACGGCATGGTGCTGCAGAACGGCTACGACAAGAGGCGCCGGGCGGGCCTCACGCTTCAGCGGGCCCTCACCAACTACCTCAACGCCGACATGCTCGCCAAGGCGGGCAACCGCAAGATCCCCGGCAACACGCGCTCGAGGGCGTACTTCGTGCGCACTATCCGGCTGCTCAACGAGTACCACATCAAGCCGGTCGTCGTGATCATGCCGTACCATCCGCGGGTGCTCAAGGCCTTCAACGCGGTGGGCTGGGGCGTCAAGCAGCGCTGGCTGCGCGCCTACCTCGCCAGGCTCCAGGAGCGCCTCGACTTCCGGGTGCTCAACTGCCTGAACATCAAGAGCTTCGGCGGCACGCCCCGTGGCTTCTACGACGGCGCCCACCTGACAACGGATAACTCGCGACGGCTGATCCGCTACTGCATCGCCCGCTCCAAGTCATGCTTCCGCCTGCCCGAGCCGCCACCGACGCCCAGCCCGTCGCCGAGCTCGAGCGCCGGTCCGAGCGAGCCGCTCGTCCCGGCTCCGGCGTACACGCCGGTGCCTGAGGAGACGAAGGCGCCGGCCGACTTCCTCGAGTGACCTGAGACGCCGCGGGCGCCGGCCGCAGGCTCAGGCGCCGATCAGCTTCTTGACGTAGGTCGCGCGCTTGCTCGGCCGTCCGGTGCGCTCCTCGGCGGTGTCGGCGCTGCTCATCGCCCGCAAGGCCGCGTTGATGGCCAGCCAGCGCAGCGGCTCCGGCTCCCACGACTTGGAGCGGTGTCCTGCCCACGGCAGGCCCGTCAGCTCCGTCTGCTGTCCCAGGATGAGGTCGCGCAGGGTGCGGCCGGCGAGGTTGGTCGTGGAGACGCCGTCGCCCACGTAGGCGCCCGCCCAGGCCATGCCCGTCGGGCGGTCGAGCCCGACGGACGCGTACCAGTCGCGCGCCGCGGCGATGGCGCCGCCCCAGCGGTGGGTGACCTTGGCGTCGCCGATCGCCGGGAAGAGCTCGCCGAGCAGGGCGCGGAGGTGGTCCTGCACCTCCGGCACGCGCTCGAACGTCTCGCTGAGGCGCGAACCGAAGTGGTACGGGGCGCCGCGACCGCCGATGGCGATGCGCCCGTCCTCGGTGTGCATGGCGTAGAAGATCAGAAAGCGGAAGTCGCCGAACACCTCGTGGCCGCTCCAGCCGACCTCGTCCCAGAACGCATCGGGTAGCGGCTCGGTGCCGATCATCAGGGAGTAGATGGGGACGACCGTGCGCTCGTAGCCGGGGAGTTCGGGCGTGAACGCCTCAGTCGCGCGCACCACGACGTCGGCGCGCACGTCGCCGGCGTCGGTGGACGCGACATGCGGCCCGATACGGGTGACGGGGGTGCGCTCGTAGATGGGCACCCCCAGGCCCTCGACGACGTCGGCGAGGCCGCGAGCCAGGCGGGCCGGGTCGACGGCGGCGCCGTGCGGCGTGTAGACGGCGCCGAGACACCCGGCCACCTTGAGGCGCTCGCGAATGTCGGCGGCGCCGAGAATGGCGTAGTCGTCCTCGCCGAATCCCCACTCGCGTTCGTACGCCACCGCCTCGCGCATCCGCAGCAGCTGCGACGGTGTGGTCGCGAGGTCGAGCTGCCCTCCGAGGCGGAAGCGCGCCTCGATGCCCTCTGCCTCCACGACGCGCGCGACCTCGTATACGGTCTGGTGGAGGGCGCGTTGCTGGTCGATCACCGCCTGCCGGCCGTGCGTCTTCTCCGCCGCCGCCCGTGAACCCGGGAACGTGGTGTGGCACCAGCCGCCGTTGCGCCCGGAGGCTCCGAAGCCGGCGATCTCACGCTCGAGGACCGCCACGCGCAGGTGCGGGTCAGCCTTCTTGAGGTAGTAGGCGGTCCAGAGGCCGGTGAAGCCCGCACCCACGATGGCGACGTCGACGTCCGCGGGTCCGGAGAGCGGGGGACGCGGGGCCAGCTCGCCGGGGACGCCGTCGAGCCACATGCTGCGGGCGCGGTAGTCGGTCATGTCGGGCTCCTTTGAGGGTACGGCAATCCTACCAAAGGCGCAGTGGGGCGGCGGGTATCGCGGCGGGCCGGCGGGTTTGTCGCGTGGAACAAAGGACACGACGTGTGGGCACGAACGCCGAGCACTGGGAGGTGACGATGGGTGCGAGCTGGTTCCAGGAAGCGTACGACGGAACGCCGCCGTGGGACATCGGGCGCGCGCAGCCGGCGCTTCAGGGTGTGGCGGACGCCGGACTCGTGGTGGGTCCGGTGCTCGACGCCGGCTGCGGCACCGGCGAGAACGCGCTCTTCTTCGCCGCCCGCGGCTTCGAGGTGGTCGGCGTGGACGCGGTCGAGGCGGCGGTCGAGGCCGCGCGCGCCAAGGCGCACGCGCGCGGCCTCGCGGCCGAGTTCCTCGTGCACGACGCGCTCTCGCTCGAAGGGCTCGGGCGGCGCTTCAGCACGGTCGTCGACTCAGGACTCTTCCACACCTTCGACGACGGCGAGCGGCGGCGCTACGTCGCCTCGCTGGCCGCCGCCACCGCGCCGGCCGCTCGCTTGTTCGTCCTCTGCTTCAGCGAGCGCGAGACGAGCGAAGGTGGACCGAGGCGCGTGACGCAAGCCGAGCTTCGCGAGGCTTTCGACGCGCCACCGTTCCTTGTGCTGGGCATAGAGGCGGCGGAGATGGCGACGAATCTGGGCGGCGGCCGCAAGGCCTGGCTGGCCCGCGTCGAACGCGTGGACGGGGCGCGCCCGGCCGGAGGCCGCCAGGACCGCTAGAACGCCATGCGATAGGTGTTCGGCCACTGGCTGCGGCCCATGCCCTTGCTGAGTGCGTAGGCGGTGGCGCGGATCTGCGCCCAGCCGTCGAAGATGCTGTGGTGCCGCCACGGGTTCCAGGTGCCGGCCCACGTTCTCGGGTAGTACTGGAAGAGGCCCTTGTACATGCTGCCGGCGGTCCTGCTGCCGTGAGACTCCAGCATCATCATGCGGTAGAGGCCGGCCGGGCTGACGCCGTACTTCTTGCCGGCGATCTCGATCAGCGGCTTCCACTGCCCGCTGCGGTTCCAGTGCCGGATCCGGACGAGACGGCGGACCCTCCGTTGCAGGTTCCGCACCTTGACGGTCCAGCGGTGGGCGAGCTTCTTCGCCCTGGCCGCGCGCGCCTGCAGCGCCGCGACTTCCTCGCTCGTGACGACGCCGTCGGCGAGAAGAGCGGCGGCGAGAGCGTGGCTCATGCCGGCGGGGGGCGTGGCGGTGGCTGCGAGAGCGGGCAGGGTCTCCCCGCCGGCGACGTCGGCCCTGGCGGAGAGGAGCTCGCGAGCGCCGGCCAGGTTGGCCGCGGCGGTCCGGGCACGCTCGCCCGTGCGCTGGCGCACCTGCTTGGCGTGGCGCAGCTGCTTCTTGAGCTGCGGGATCGACGAACTCCCCGGCGAAAGCCGGAGCGGCGACGATCCCGATGGTGAGTACGGTGAGGGCGATGACGAGAACGAGTTTGGTTATCCGCACGATGTCCTTCCCACGTGATATCCCGGCGGGCAGCGGCAGTCGCCTGTGTCCGCCGGACGGTCCGCGCCCACGCGTTCGCCCGCCGCACGGCACGACCGTCAACACAAGGGGAAGGGGAGACGAATCTGCTGGGGGCGGGGCGCCGGTGGGCGCCTCTTGTCGTAGATTCGTTGACCAGTGAAGCTGAAATCGGGCGAGGATGCAACCCGATGCGCCTGCCTCGAGCCTGGGGACGCCCCGTGCGGCGCCCGCGAGACCGCGGCTCGGCAGGCCGCTGCAGGAGCTGTTCCCGCGCCTGCGGCGAAGGCTCGGACGCTGGTCTTGACGCCGCCGTCGCACTCGGCGCAGATGGTCCCGCCGTCGCGCTCGGCGTTGACGCGGTCACCTCGAGTCGGGACCACGTTCATCGGGTTGACCGAGTGCTCTGCGCTCCCTATCCTCACCGCTTCGCCCCCGACGGGCGAACCGGCCGACCAGCGGCCGCGGCGTCATCAAGGCGCCCACCGAGAAGACCGGCGCGCGAGCCTCGAGAGCTTGCCCTCCCGGTCATCAAGGAGGCACACCGATGCACCACACACGCCTGGTCGGAGGTCTCATCTCCCTTGCAGCCCTCCTGACCGTCCTGCTCGTCCCCAGCGCCCTCCTTGCGGGTGCGTCCGCGGTGACGGCGCCGTCGCCCGGGGTCACCCCCGCGCCGACGCCCACGGGGTCCCCGGTCGCGACGCCGGCTCCCGCGCCCGCGGCGAGCGCGTCCGGCGGCGCCGATCGTGAGGCAGCCGCGGCTCACCAGGTCGCAGCTGCGTGAACGCCGGCTGGAGCGCAAGCGGCGGCGCCTCCTTCGCGTCGCCCGCGGGCAACTGGGAGTGGCCTACGTCTACGGCGGCGCGTCTCGTGCCGGCTTTGACTGCTCCGGACTCACGATGTACGTGTACGAGCGCCTCGGCTGGAGCCTCTCGCATGGCGCCACCGACCAGGCGCACCTGGGCCGCCGCGTTTCGCTGCGCCGTCTTGAGGTCGGCGACCTCGTCTTCTACGGCGGCTCGGGCTACTACCACCACGTTGCGATCTACGCCGGTCGCGGGCGCGTCATCCACGCGCCCAGCTCCGGATCCGTCGTCAGCTACTCGCGCGTCGGTGACGCTGCGACCGCCCGGCGGCTGCTCGGCTCGTGAGCCGGACGGCCACGATGACACCGACGTGTAGACTGGTCTCGCGAGCCGCCGTGACCGCGGGGTCGCTGATCCGGCACAAGGAGGGTGGGGCATGAATCGTCATTCAGCGCTCGGACGACGGGTCCGCGCGGCGGTACCGGTGGTCTTCCTCGCGTTGTTGTCGGCAGCCGCGCTTGCGCCGGCGGCCGGCGCGCTCGCGCCACGGTTCGCGGTGAACGACGGTGACACCTACACTCGCTGGCCCCGGGTCAGCGCCGGTGACGGCGGCTGGTCGCCGTTCTTCACTCCCGGCGTCATCGTCTGGGACGGGGGAAGCATCCTCGCCGGACGTGGAGCCGACCGCGAGTTCAAGTTCCCCGCGCAGACCCTCTCCGTCCTGCCCCGGGTCTGCGAGAGCTACGTCTCGTCCTCCGCCGGAGCCAAGATCGCCGACATGCTGGCCGACGCACCTGTCGAGGTCGACGCCCGCTATCTTGCGAGCGCCGACCTCGACGTGTGCGTCGTGCTGGCCGGCGGCAGCGACTTCCGCGCCGGGGCCTCGGCGGCGGACGTCTACGACGCGCTCAGGACGTACTGCGCCGAGCGGCGCGCCGCGGGCTTTCGCGTGGTCGTGCTGACCGTCCTTCCGTGGAGGGAGCCGGATGCGTTCGAGGCCAACCGCTTGGCCTTCGACGCCATGCTGCGCGACACGTGGGACGAATTCGCCGACGGCCTCGCCGACATCGCCGCCGACGGCCGCATCGGTGATACCGGAGACAGCCTCGACCGGCAGTTCTACGGGTCGGACGCCCTGCACCTGAACAACGCAGGGAACACCGTCATGGCGTCGGTCGCCGCCCCCGTGCTGAACGGACTGCCCTGGCTGTCCGGCAGGTGCGAGATGCGGCTGCGCGACGCCGTCGGCGAGTGGGGGGACTGGTTCCCCTACTCCGCCGCGAAGACGCTCACGCTGCCGGCCGGTGACGGGCCGCACATCGTGGAGGCCGAGTACCGGCTCGACGGCGGAGAGCCGGTCGCCGCCTCCGACGAGATCTTTGTCGACACCGTGCGTCCGACCACGACGGCGCGCCGCAACGTGGTGGTGCGCCGTGGCCGGAAGGCGACCCTGCGGTTCCGGGTCGATGACGTTGCGCCGTGCGGGCCCACGGCCACGGCCGTCGTCGCGGTGACGACGACGCGCGGCCGCGTACTCAAGCGGTACGTCCGCCGTCGTCGTGCCCATCGGCACGACGACGTCGGTGACCTTCACGTGCCGCCTGCCCAAGGGGTCGTACCGCTACGTGGTGACCGCGCGAGACACCGCCGGCAACACGCAGAGCCTCGCCGGCCGCGCGCGCCTCACGGTACGCTGAGGCGCCGCGCGTCGTGACGGAGCGCCGGTCCGAGCGATCCGCTCGCCGATGTCCGCACGCGTCAGCCCGATCCGCGCCAGCATCCGGCGCAGCGCGGCCTTGGGGTCGTCGACGATCGGCCCCCCGTGCGCGAAGCAGAGGATCCCGAAGGGTAGCTCGAGCAGGTGCTCGACGCTCGCCCGAGTCGCCGCCGGGATCGTCGTGCAGGCTCGGCTCGATGAAGCGCAGCCCGGCCTCGTCGTTCATCAGGAGGTCGGAGCAGAAGACGATGCCGGGGTCGCCCTCGTAGAGGAACGAGTAGTGCGGCCACTCCGGGCCCGGCGTGCGGAAGGCGCGCAGGCCGCCGGGCAGCATCTGGCCATCCGTGTACGTGTGGTCCGGCTCCTCGTCGGCGGCCGAGGCGTCCTCCGGCAGCCACACCTCGGCGCCGAGCTCGCTCCGGTAGCGCCAGGCCGCGCGCTGGTGGCACCGCGCCGTGAGCACGGTCGCCACCGGATGCGGCAAGGAGGCGAGCGCCGCGTCGTCGAGGCGCACGGGGTCGACGAGTACGCATCCCTCGCGCGTCACCACCGCGTGCGAGCTCGAGACGTGCCCGCCGATGCCGCTGTTGCTCACGCGCCAGTGCCAGAGGCCCGGCAGGACCTCATCGGCCGTGGCGGCTACCTCTCTGGGCTCGCTCATGGCACCTCCTGGGTCGGCCGGCTACTGCGTCGTGGAGATCGTGAGCTTCACGTCGTAACCCGGACCCTGCGCCGGGGGGAAACGCTGGCTGAAGTAGATCCGGTAGTCACCGGGCCTGATCGGGCCCAAGACAAGCACCTCATCGCTGTGAAGGGCGAAGAGCGCGTCCTGGGGCGAAACGGAAGCCCCGAAGCCCACTCCGGCCGTGACTTCCACGACGCGCAGCGTGAACATCACGGGTGGACTCTCCGGGCCGGACAGGTCCCACGCGAGGCGCACGCGGTCACCGAGGCGGTAGGTGCCGAGCAACAGCTTGACCGGCTCGGCTCCCGAGACCTCAGAGGAGACGACGGTCTCCCACCGCGGGGCCTTGTCCGTGTCGTCAGCCCCGCCGCAGCCGGTGCTCGCTGCCCCCGAGGGTCGCGAGCGTCACGACGCACAGTGCGACGATGACGGATCTGGCGACGATGCTCATCCTTCCCCCTACCCGGTGACGACGTTGTAGCTGCTGGTGATGGGAGTGCCCACTTTGAGCATCGCCCACACCGGGCAGATCTGCGCCTCAGACAGCTTCAGCGCGTGCTCGACGCGCGCAGGATCGACATCGCCGTGCACGACGAACTCGAGCTCGATGGACGTGATCACCGTCGGGTGCTCGTCGCGGCGCTGCCCGCGGGCCGTGACCTCCACACCGGTCACCGGCTGCGCGTCGCGGCGCAGGAGCGCGGCCACCGAGCTGCCGCTGCATCCGGCGAGGCTGGCCAGGAGCAGGCGGAGCGGAGTCATGCCTCTGAGGTCTCCGTTCGAGCCGGGCAGCGGATAGTCGATGGTGACCTCGTGCTCGCCGTCGCCGATCGCGAACTCCGTCGGGCCTTTCTGCACGGCGTGGACGCTGAGTTCGGACGGCATAGGTGCTCCTTCGCGGGCCGATGACGAGCGACAGCGCCCATTCTCTCAGGAGGCGGGTGCCGTTGTCGCCCGCGACCGTGCCTGCCGTCGCCTGACGATCGCGGCTGACGAGCGGTGCCGCCGGCGCATCTGGACTGGCGACACGGCGCGTGGGGAATGCATCCTCTGCCCGCACAGGAGAGAGAAGGAGCAACGCCGTGATCGACGTCGTGATCTGGTCCGACATCGTGTGACCGTGGTGCTATGTCGGCGCGTCGCGCTGGCGAGCGGCCTTGCGTGAGCTGGGCGACGACGCCGGTGAGGTGAGCTGGCGGTTCGGCGCCTTCGAGCTCGACCCGACCGTGCCGGAGGAGGGCGTCGGCCTCGCCGAGTATCTCGATGGCAAGTACGGCCCGGGCGCGCTCGACGGCATGGCGGCGCATCTCGGTGAGGCGGCGGCCGCCGACGGCCTGCCGCTGATCGACCTGCGGCAGCTGCAGCGGCGGCCCAGCACCTTCGCGGGCCACCGGTTGCTCACGGCTGCGCTGGAGGAAGGCGAGGCGCTGCAGCACGCGCTCGCCGAGGACCTGCTCGCCGCGTACTGGGCTCGCGGTGTGGATGTGGGCTCGCGTGAGACACTGGAAGAACTAGCTGGGGCGGCCGGCATGCCCGCAGCGCGGGTCGCGGCCGCTCTCGACGACGACGCCGTGGCGGCGGCGGTCCGCGCCGAAGAGCGTCGCGCCGCCGAGCTCGGCATCCGCGCCGTGCCGACCTTCGTCTTCGACGGTCGCTTCGCCTTGAGCGGCGCCCAGCCGCCGCGCGCGCTGGCCGACGCCGTTCGTCGCGCCGCCGCCGGCGCCTGACGCCAAAGTCGGGCCTCCGCGCCGAGGCTCCATGCTCGTCTGCTCCAGGCCACGCGCGAGCGCGACGATTGTGGCGGGCTTCGCGCACCTCTATCATGAAATCACTGAGAGACGCCCCACGGGGCGCCGACACCGAACCGTCCGGTCGCGGGCCTTCCAGGAGCTTTGCCGCTGGAGGGAGGCAAACGCCGAGGTAGAGCCCACGCCGACCAGAGGAGGTTGCATGACCGACGTCGCCGTCGCCGCGGCAGGTGCTTGGACCACCGATCCGTCGCGGCTTCCCGCCGAGCTCTCGAGCGCCTTCCGCGCCGTCATGGGATGGGGCGGCGTGGCCGTGTGGGACGAGTCCGTCGACATCGTAGACCTCACGCGCGAGTTCGCCGCTCGCACGGTCCAGGAGTGCTGCGGCCAGTGTTTTCCGTGCCGAATCGGCATGCACGAGGTCGCCGACATCCTCGAGGAGATCTGTGACGGTCGCGGCGACGAAGCCCGGCTCGAGCGCGCGCTTGAGCTCAGTCGCCACGTCGCCGAGGCATCGCGCTGCGATCTCGGCCGCACCGGCGGCTACGCGGTGCTCGAGTCGCTCGAGCAGCACTACGACCGCTTCGCGACGGCCGTCGCCCAGAAGCAGTCGATCCCTCGCGGCCTCTACGCTTCTACCGTCGTGGCCCCCTGCATGGCCGCCTGCCCGGCGGGTGTCGACATCCCGGCCTACGTGGAACAACTGCGCATCGACGAGGTGGAGCGCTCGGCCGTGGCCGTGCGCCGCCGCTGCCCGATGCCGGGCACCATCGGCCGCGTGTGCATCCGTCCGTGCGAGGATGCCTGCCGCCGCGGCTCGGTGGACGAGCCGGTCGCCATCCGCACGCTCAAGCGCTTCGTCGCCGACAGCGAGGTCGACGTGAGCGCCTGCCCGCTGCCCGGCCAGCCGCGCGTCGCCGTCATCGGCGCCGGGCCGGCCGGCTTGGCCTGCGCCTACTACCTCGGGCTCGAGGGCGTCACGAGCACGATCTTCGAGGCGCTGCCGGAGGCCGGCGGCATGGCCGCCGTCGGCATCCCGGACTACCGGCTGCCGCGCGAGGTCCTGCGCGCCGAGGTCGAGCGTGTCGAGTCCCTCGGCGTCAAGATCCAGTACAACTTCCGCTTCGGCGTGGACGCCACCATGGATCAGCTCTTCGAGCAGGGCTTCGAGGCCGTCTTCGTCGCCGTCGGCGCCCACCAGTCGGCGCGCATGGGCTGCGAGGGCGAGGACGCCGGCTATGAGGGCTACATGCCCGGCGTCGAGTTCCTGCGCGAGATCGCCTTCGGGCGGACGCCGCTGACCGGCAAGACCATGCTGGTGATCGGCGGCGGCAACGTCGCGATGGACTGCGTCCGCTCCGCCCTTCGCATCGGCTTCGATGACGTCAAGCTGCTGTACCGTCGCACGGAGGCGGAGATGCCGGCAGACGCGGTCGAGATCGCCGAGGCCAAAGAAGAGGGCGTCGAGTTCGTGACCCTGGTGGCGCCGACGAAGATCGTTCGACAAGGACGGCAAGGTCACCGGCCTCGAGTGCCGCCGCATGCAACTGGGGGAGCCTGACTCGTCCGGCCGTCGCCGACCCGAGCCGGTCGAGGGGTCAGAGTTCGTCATCCCGTGCGACTGCATCGTGCCGGCCATCGGCCAGGTCTGCGGCGTCGACCAACTGGTGCCCAGCCACATCGAGGTGAGCAAGTGGAAGACCCTCGAGGTCGACCCGCTCACCATGCAGTCGGCCGACCCGCGCGTGTTCGGCGGGGGCGACTGCTACACGGGGCCGAGCAGTCTCGTCGCGGCCCTCGCCGCCGGGCGCCGCGCCGCGGTGTCCATCAACGAGTTCCTGCAGGACAAGCCGGTCCAGCCGCCGCTGGATGACCGGCTCGAGCACGCGATGCTCGCGGTCATCCGGGACGAGGCGCAGACGCCCATCCCGTTCACCGGCAGCACAGAGAAGCTGCGGCCCATGGTCGTGCCGCCCGAGGTCCGCATCCAGTGCTTCGACGAAGTCGAAGGACCGGTGAGTGCGGCCGACGCCCGGCGCGAGGCCGAGCGCTGCCTGCGCTGCTACCGCATCGCCGTGGCGGTGGTCTGAGATGACGACCGCACCGCAGATCACCATCGACGGCCGGGTGCTCGCCTTCGAGCCCGGCCAGACCATCCTCGACGTCGCGAGCGTGAACCGCATCGCCATCCCGACGCTGTGCTACCTGCCGGAGGCGGGCCACCGCGACGTCTGCCGACTCTGTGTGGTCGAGGTGGCCGGCGCGGGCCGGCTGCTGCCGGCCTGCAGCACGCCGGCCACCGAGGGCATGGACGTCCAGACCATGAGCGACCGCGTCAGGAGCTCGCGTCGCGCCACGCTCGAGCTCATCATCAACTCCGGCCGCCACACCTGCATCACCTGCGACGCGCTCGGCGAGTGCGAGCTCAGCAGGCTCGCCTACGAGTACCAGGTCGAGCCGCCGAGCGAGCTGCCGGACGTCGCGGACTTCCCGCTCATCGAGGACGCCTACGTCATCCGCGACTACTCCAAGTGCATCCTCTGCGGCCGCTGCTGGGCCGCCTGCACCGCCATCCAGGTCCACGGCGTCGTGCCGCACCCGTCGGGCCGGCGCGCGGAGCGCGCCGGCGGCAAGGACTGGTACCCGCTGCCCGACCTCGACCAGTGCGAGCTGTGCGGGCAGTGCGTCGACGCCTGCCCGGTCGGGGCGCTCACCGAGCGCACCGCCAAGGGCGCGGCCCGGTACTGGGAGCTGCAGCGCGTGCGCACCACCTGCCCGCACTGCGGCATGGGCTGCCAGACCACGGTGCATCTCAAGGACGGCGAAGTGGTCAAGGTCACCGGCGCCGGCGACGTGCCGCCCAACCGCGGCCGGCTCTGCAAACGCGGCCGTTTCGCCGTCATCGAACCGGACGAGCGCGCCCGTCTCGAGGAGCCGCTCGTACGCAGGGGCGGCGTCCTGGTCAAGGCGAGCTGGGACGAGGCGCTCGACCTCGTCGCAGAGAAGCTCGGCGCGGCCGGCGACGTAGCCGGCCTCTTCGCGCCCTTGTGCACCAACGAGGAGGCGTACCAGGCGCAGAAGTTCTTCCGCGCCGTGCTCGGGACCAACGACCTCGACCACCGCGCCGTCGAGGCGTCGCGCGTCTCGCTCGCGAGCGCGGGGACGGGCGCCGGCGTGTGCTACACCTCCGGCGCCCTGACCGTGCTCGAGGAGGCGCGCGCCGTGCTCGTGGTCGGCGACGGCGCCGTGGCCGACCACCCCGTGGCCGGCACCGCGCTGCGTCGCGCCGTGCGCGACGGCGCCCACCTCATGGTGCTGGACTCCGGCCACAGCGACCTCGGTGACGCCGCCGCCGTGCGCGTCACCGCGGTACCGGCGGCCATCCCCGAGGTGCTCAACGGCATCATCGCCGTGCTGCTCGCCAACGAGCTGGCCGAGCGACGCGACGCCGGCGAGACGCTCCCTCACGAGCGCGAGCTCGAGGCCATGCTCGCCGCCGTCCTGCCCGAGCGCATCGCCGGGGACGCCGGCGTGGACGCCGCCACCATCAGAGAGATCGCCGGCAAGCTGGTCGACGTCCGGCCCGCCGTCGTCTGCGCCACGCTGGGCGCCACGGACGACCTCGCCGGCACCGGCGCCGCCGTGGTCAAGCTGCAGTCGCTGCTCGACGACCTGGCCGGCGCGCGCAGCGTGTCGCTCCCGCTCGGCGTCGGCAACGTCCAGGGCCTGGTGGCCATGGGGGTCGCGCCGGACGTGCTGCCGGGAGGCGACCTCGTCGCCGACGCCGAGGCGCGGCAGCGCTTCGCCGACGCCTGGGGCGTCGCAACGTTGCCGGCTGCGCCCGGCCGCTCGACGGCGGAGATCGTCGCCGGACTCGATGACGGTTCCATCGGTACCGCCTGGGTCTGGGCCAACGAGGCGGCCTCGTTCGGCGCCGCCGACGCCCTGCTGGCGGCGCTCGGCAAGACCGGCTTCGTCGTCGTCCAGGGCGCTGTACGCGGCGACCTTGCCGAGGCCGCCGACGTGGTGCTCCCGGCCGTCGCCTGGGGCGAGGAGGACGGCACGTTCACGAACGCGGAGCGGCGCATCAGCCGTCTGCGGCGGGTCCAGCGCCCGCCGGGCGTCGCCCGCCCCGGCTGGTGGGCGTTCCGCGAGGTCGCCAAACGGCTCGGCCACGACTGGCGGGCCGGCTATCCCAAAGCGGTCTGGGAGGACGAGATCTCTCTGCTCATCCCGAGCCTGGGCGGCGTCACCTACGCGGAGATCGAAGAGTACGGCCTCTGCTGGCCGGCGCCGGCGCCCGTTCCGGCCTGACCCAGCCACAAGAGCCGAGCGTGTCGCGGACGGCCGGCCCCGGAGGGGCGTGCCATCGGGGCCCCATCTGAGCCGACCTCGCGGCTCAGTCCGTCCGCCACGTCGCGATCTCGTCCGCCCCGGGTCAACGGTTGTCGCGCTCGCGCGGGGGGTACGTCCTCACTGTCCGTATGACCGCCGCACAAGGAGCCGTGCCATGCTGTGCAGTCTCGCGACCAAGCTAGACCAGGAGCAGATCACGGAGATCGAGACGCTCGAGGGGGACCTCGGCGTGCCGATCCTCGCGTTCGCCTGCCACCAGATGGAGGCGGCGCCCATAGCCTCCGCGCAGATCGACAGGATCGTCGCGCTGGAGAAGAAGCTGGGCGTCGCGCTGGTCGCGGTGAAGCAGTAGGGCGGCTTGGCCGGGTGCCGCCCGTGTGCGGCGCCGCGACATATGCTCGGCCGGGCCGTGTGGGGATGTCTTGTTCGACACGCGGCCCGACCGCGTTTGCATCTGAGCGACTGGACAGAATGTGACATGCTGCACAAGTGGTTGCCTGGGGTTGCGCCATGTCGTACAGTGCCGCAGACTGAGAGTCGCACACCCCCCAGGTTCCGTGGAGGGGTCGCGCCACGCCTCCCCGGCGGTCGCCGCGTCCCTCGCGGGAACGTCGCGCGAGGAGGCACGAATGGAGCAGCTGGCCCTGATCGTCCCGGGCATGTGGGCGGACCACCACGTGATCGCCGTCCGCGGTCTCTTCCGTGACGTGGACGGGATCGACGTGACCGATGCGAGCGCGATGGACGCGACGCTTCGTCTCGAGTTCGACCCAGCGAAGACCGACCCGCAACGCATCGCCGCCCGTCTTGAACAGGCCGGCTACCCCAGCGGCGACGGTCCTGCCGTCGACGCGCCGCCGACGGACAAGCCGGCGTGGCTGACGTCGGGGGTGCGCGTCACCTCCACCGACGCGGCCGATCTCGCCATGTCGGGAGACCACCGCAAGTACTGATCGCCGAACGACCTGTGTCCATCCGCCAGTCCACGATCCGTCCGGGCGCCAGGGCTACGCGCACGCCGTTGCGCAGCCGCCCCGCCCGCGCGTGAAGGAGTCGCCTCATGGATGACAAGAGCAAGGACGACGTCAAGCCGGTAGCCGCCAAGAGTATCGACCCGGCCGCCCTCGAGATGCTGGCGCATGCCGAGGGCTGCGGCATCGACACGGCGTTCAGCCGGGCGGACACCATGAAGCCCTGTCCCATCGGCGAGTCGGGCGCCTGTTGCCGGATCTGCTCGATGGGCCCGTGCCGGCTCGTCGGCAAGGACGCCGAGCAGAAGACCGGCATCTGCGGCGCCGACATGCCGACCATCGCCGCCCGCCACTTCGCGAGGCAGGTCGCGGGCGGCGTCAGCGCCCACTCCGACCACGGACGCGACATGGCCATGACGCTCCGCGCCGTCGCCACCGGCGAGGCCGCCGGCTACAAGGTCAAGGACGAACAGAAGCTCATGACCGTCGCCGGCTACATGGAGATCCCGACCGCCGGCCGTGAGGTCAACGAGATCGCCCTCGACGTGGCCGATCTGGCGCTCGAGCAGTTCGGCAAACCGCACGGCGAGATCATCTACACCAAGCGAGCCACGCCGAAGCGGCAGGCGAAGTGGCGCGAGCTGGGCCTCACCCCTCGCGCCATCGACCGTGAGGTCGTGGAGGTGCTGCACCGCACTCACGAGGGCGTCGACCTCGACGCCGAGAACATCCTCAAATCGGCGCTGCGCTGCTCGCTCGCCGACGGCTGGGGCGGCGCGATGCTGAGCACCGACATCAGCGACATCCTCTTCGGCACGCCGTCCCCCCTCTCCAGCGAGGTGAACCTCGGCGTGCTCAAGGACGACCAGGTCAACGTCATCGTCCACGGCCACGAGCCGACGCTGTCGGCGATGCTCGTCGAGGCCGCACGCGACGCGGAGCTCATCGCCGAGGCCAAGGCGGCCGGCGCCGACGGCATCAACCTCGCCGGCATCTGCTGCACCAGCAACGAGATCCTCATGCGCTACGGGATACCGGCGGCCGGCAACTTCCTGCACCAGGAGCTGGCCGTCCTCACCGGCGCCGTCGAGACCATGGTCGTCGACGTGCAGTGCATCATGCAGGCGCTCGGGCCGCTCGCGCAGCGCTTTCACACGCAGCTGGTCACGACGTCACCGAAGGCCAAGATCCCCGGCGCGGTGCACGTGGAGTTCGACGAGCACCGCGCCCCGGAGACGGCCCGCGAGATCGTGCGCATGGCCATCGCCAACTACGCGAACCGCGGTCCGGTCCACATCCCGGACTTCCACGAGCCCCTGGTCGCCGGCTTCAGCCACGAGTACCTCAACTACATGCAGGGCGGCTTCCACCGCGGCTCGTTTCGACCGCTCAACGAAGCCATCATCGCGGGACGCGTGCGCGGCCTCGCCGGCGTCGTCGGCTGCAACAACGTGCGCGTCACCCAGGACGAGGGCATCGTCGAGATGATCAAGCGCTTCATCGCCGACGACGTCATGGTCGTCGTGACCGGCTGCGCCGCCACTGCCGGCGCCAAGGCCGGCTACCTCAGCCCGGAGATCCTCGACCACGCCGGCCCCGGCCTGCGCGAGGTCATGGAGGCCATCGGCATCCCGCCGGTGCTCCACCTCGGCTCCTGCGTCGACAACTCGCGCATCCTCACGGTGCTGACGCAGGTCGCCACGGAGGGCGGTCTCGGCGAGGACATCGACGACCTGCCGGCCGTCGGCCTGTGTCCCGAGTGGATGTGCGAGAAGGCGATCGCCATCGGCACCTACTTCGCCGCCTCCGGAGCCCACGTCATCTTCGGCGTGAGCAGTCCGGTGGAGGCGTCGAGCGTCGCCACGAAGCTCATGACAGAGGGCTGGGAAGAGCTCGTCGGCGGCGACCTCGAGTTCATCCCGGATTGGGACGCGATGTACGCGCGTTCTCTCGAGCTCATCGACGCCAAACGCGCGGCGCTCAAGCTCCCGGCCTACGACCCGTCTCAGTACGGCGACAGCGGCGACAGCCTGTACTTCGCCGCCATCAAGGACTACCTCGCCGAGAAGGCCGAGGAGGCCGAGCGCGGAGTCGAGACCGTCGGCTCGCCGGTCTACCCGCTCGCCGAGGGCCACTCGCACGACCACGGTGACGGCCACACGCACTCGCACGACGGGGGGGAGGCCTGATGTCACGCTACATCGCGACCCGGGCCATCCGCGGCGCCCAGGGCATGGTCCGCGAGGCCGAGCAGGCCGTCAACGAGGCCCTCGCCGAGCTCGGCCCTGACGCGCCGGTCGCCTTCACCAACACCGCCTACTACCTGCCGGTCATCTACGCCTTCACCGGCCAGAAGGTCGAGAAGCTCGGCGACTTGCCGGCGGTGATCGAGCGGGCGAAGAGCCTGCTGCACCCGGTCCCCGGTGACCAGATGTGGCTGCCGTACCTCGGTGAGACCCTCGACAGCGGCGTGGCCACCCTCTTCGCCGAAGAGGCGATGGAGGGCGTGCGCTTCGCCCGCGGCACGGAGCCGCAGATCATCAAGCTCGACCACGCCCGCGAGGACGGCCAGCGGTTCACCGGCGGAGACCTCGGCGTGCACGGCGACAAGATGAAGCTCAACGGCCCGATCGACGACATCCAGCTGCGGGCCTGGGGCATCCAGCTCGTGGACGGCAGGATGCCCGGGTTCTGCGCCATCGTCGGCTGCGCCAAGAGCAACGAGGTCGCGGTCAAGATCGTCCGCGAGCTGCAGAGCCGCGGCATCCTCATCTTCCTCAGCGGCAACGTCAACGGGCGCAGCATCATCCACCAGCTGCAGGAAGAGGGCATCCAGCTCGGCTACGACACCTTCACGGTGCCGTTCGGGCTGGACACGATCTCGGCGGTCTACGCGCTCGGGTTCGCCGCCCGTTCGGCGCTCACGTTCGGCGGCATGGACGCCGGCAACGCGCGCCGGATCATGCTGTACAACAAGTACCGCGTGTTCGCCTTCGTGCTCGCGCTCGGCGAGGTCGACGACCTCAAGTACGCGACCGCGGCCGGAGCCATCAGCTTCGGCTTCCCGACCATCGCCGACACGCGCATCCCGCAGATCCTGCCCACGGGCGTGACCACCTACGAGCACGTCGTGAGCATGCCGTTCGACGAGATCCCCGGCGCCGACGACATGGAGCGCACCGAGAAGCTGATCCAGCGGTGCATGGATGTCCGCGGCGTCAAGGTCAAGATCGCCAAGGTGCCGATCCCTGTCTCCTACGGATCGGCGTTCGAGGGCGAACGCATCCGCAAGGACATCATGTACGCCGAGTTCGGCGGCAAGCGCTCACACGCGTTCGAGTACCTGCGCATGCGACCGTCGGACGAGGTCGAGGATGGCAAGATCACCATCAGTGGCGCCGACCTCGACACCATGGAAGAGGGTGGCGCCCTGCCGCTCGGCATGGTCGTCGACGTCAGCGGCCGCAAGATGCAGACCGACTTCGAGCCCATCCTCGAGCGCCAGTTCCACTACTTCATCAACGGCGTCGAGGGCATCCAGCACAACGGCCAGCGCGACATCGCCTGGACGCGCGTCAGCAAGAACACCTTCGCGAAGGGCTTCCGACTCGAGCACTTCGGCAAGGTCATCCACGCGCGCATCCACGAGGTGTTCGGCAACATCGTCGACAAGGTGCAGGTGCACCTGACCACCGACGAGGCGGAGGTCGACGAGCTCATCGAGGTGGCGCGCGAGGCCTACTCCCAGCGCAACGAGCGCATGGCGAACCTGACGGACGAGTCGGTCGACACGTTCTACAGCTGTCTGCTCTGCCAGAGCTTCGCGCCCAACCACGTCTGCGTGGTCAATCCTGAGCGGGTCGGGCTCTGCGGCGCCTACAACTGGCTCGACTGCAAGGCGAGCTACGAGATCAACCCCACGGGCCCCAACCAGCCGGTGCCCAAGGGGCTCACGATCGATCCGGTCAAGGGTGAGTTCAGCGGCCCCAACGAGTTCATCTACACGCAGTCCAACCAGACCGTCGACAAGGTGACGTTCTACTCGATCATGGAAGCTCCCATGACCTCGTGCGGCTGCTTCGAGTGCATCATGGTCCTGGTGCCCGAGGCCAACGGCTTCATGATCGTGAGTCGCGAAGACCCAAGCATGACCCCGTGCGGGATGACGTTCTCGACGCTCGCCGGGACGGCAGGGGGCGGTATGCAGACGCCCGGCATGATGGGCATGGGCAAGTACTACCTCACCAGCAAGAAGTTCATCTCCGCCGACGGCGGCATGAAGCGCGTCGTGTGGATGAGCTCGAACCTGCGCGAGAGCATGCGCCCGGCGCTCCAGGAAGTCTGCGAGCGCGACGGCGTACCGGATCTGCTCGACATGATCGCCGACGAGACGGTGGCCACATCGGTCGAGGAGCTCCTTCCTTTCCTTGAAGAGAAGGGTCACCCCGCCCTGACCATGGACCCGCTCTTCTGATCCCGTACTCACCCGGAGGGTGCAGATGACACCAGTGGAGATCCCCGTAGAGAAGTGGCCCGGCGCGGTGCGCGAGGTCACGCTCGGGAGCAGCTACGGCGGTGGGACGCGTGGCAGCACCGTGACCGTGGGCGGCGAGACCGCCCTGCCGTTCCTCGGCTTCGAGGGCACGATGCCCAACCGGCCTGTGCTCGCCGTCGAGGTCGTCGACATGCGGCCGCAGGATTGGTCGCCCGAACTGCAGTCTGTCTGGGGCGACGCTCTCGACGACGCCGCCGCGTGGGCGAGTCGCGCCGTGGATGAGGGCGCCGACATGATCGCCCTCAAGCTTCGCAGCTGCCATCCGGACATGGGCGACGCCGCCTGCGACGACGCCGTGCGCACCGTCGAGCGCGTGCTGGCCGCCGTGCCCGTGCCGCTGCTCGTCTACGGTCCCGGCGCGGCCGAGAAGGACAACGAGGTGCTCGTCGCCGTTGCCGAGAGGACCAAGGGAGAGCAGCTCGCCCTCGGTCTCTGCGAGGAGAAGAACTACCGCACCATCGTCGCCGCGGCGCTCGGCAACGGGCACGCGGTGATCGCCCAGACGCCGATCGACGTCAACCTCGCCAAGCAGCTCAACATCCTCATCAGCGACATGGGCCTCCCGCTCGAGCGCGTGCTCATGGATCCCAACACCGGCGCGCTCGGCTACGGCCTCGAGTACACGTACTCGGTGATGGAGCGCCTGCGGCTCGCCGCGCTCATGGGCGACACGATGACGCAGCAGCCGATGATCTGCACGGTCGGTGAAGAGGCGTGGCGGCAGAAGGAGTGCCGAGTCGCGAGCGACGTCCCCGACGCGTGGGGCGCGCTCGCCGAGCGCGGCGTCGCTTGGGAGGTCTCCACGGCGGTCACGCTTCTCGGGGCCGGCGCGGACGTCCTGGTGCTGCGCCATCCGACCAGCGTGAGCGTCGTGCGCGAGGCTCTTGACGATCTCACGAAGGGAGCCTGAGCCATGGCCCTCACCGGACTCCAGATCTACAAGCTTCTTCCGCAGACCAACTGCAAGGAATGTGGGTTCCCGACGTGTCTCGCCTTCGCCATGAAGCTGGCGCAGAAGGGCACCGAGCTCGACAAGTGCCCCTACGTGGATGACGAGGCCAAGACGGCGCTGGACGCCGCGTCGGCGCCGCCGATCAAGCTCGTCACCATCGGCGCCGGCGAGCGCGCCTTCGAGATCGGCAACGAGACCGTGCTGTTCCGGCACGAGAAGACGTTCTTCCACCAGCCGGGCCTGGTGGTGCGCGTCAAGAGCGACGACCCGCAGCTCGCCGAGACCGCCGGCCGTGTGGCCGGCTACGCCGTGGAGCGGGTCGGCATGCTACTCACGCTCGACGGCCTCGCGATAGAGCATGCCGGCGGCGACGCGGCCGCGTACGCCGCGGCAGTGGCCGCGGCCCGTGCGGCCGCGCCCGGCATGCCCCTGGTGCTGATGAGTGGCGACGCTGCGGCGATCGACGCGGCCCTGGCCGGCGGCGCCGCCGCCGACAAGCCGCTTGTGCACGCCGCCACCGCCGCGAACTGGCAGGCCATGGCCGAGGTCGCCAAGAAGCACGGCTGCCCGCTGGTCATCCGCGCCGAAGACGGCGACCTGTCCGCTCTCGTCGAGCTCTCCGGGCAGGTGAGTGGAGCAGGCGTCGAGGACGTTCTGCTCGATCCGGGTACGACCACCCTCGCCGGCGACCTCGCCGCGTTCACGCAGCTGCGCCGGCTGGCGCTCAAGAAGGGCGCTCGGGCGCTCGGCTTCCCCATCGCCACCCTCGCCACGGCGCGCGACCTGGCAGGGCGAGTTGGTTCGCGCCACCCAGGCGGTCGCCAAGTACGCAGGGGTCGTGATCGTCGACCACGACGAGCCCGGCATGATGTACTCGCTGCTCACGCTGCGGCAGAACATCTACACCGACCCGCAGAAGCCGATCCAGATGGAGCCCAAGCTGTACGAGATCGGCGCTGTAGTTCCCGAGAGCCCGGTGCTCATCACGACGAACTTCTCGCTCACCTACTTCTCGGTGGCGGGCGAGGTCGAGGGCGCCGGCATCCCGACGTGGCTCCTCGTCGCCGACAGCGACGGCCAGTCGGTCCTCACCGGCTGGGCGGCCGGCAAGTTCGACGCCGAGAAGATCGCCAAGACGGTCAAGGACTCGGGCATCGCCGAGAAGGTCAGCCACAAGAAGCTTGTGATCCCCGGCCACGTCGCCGGTCTCTCCGGCGAGGTCGAGGAGGAGCTCCCCGGCTGGCAGATCATGGTCGGTCCGCGCGACGCGGTCGACATCCCAAGCTATCTGAAGACCGTGTGGAGCGCGTGACGGACGCATGAGCGAGGCCCCCACCACCAGGCAGCGCCCCGCGAGGGCGACGATCACGTTCGCGCCGTCCGGGGAGACGATCGAGGTGCCTCACGGCACCAGCCTGCTCGACGCGGCCATCCTCTGCGAGCTGGACGTCCCTGCCCCGTGCGCGGGGCAGGGACGCTGCGGTCGCTGCCGCGTCCGCGTCGTCAGTGGTGAGGTGGAACGGCGCAGCAACGCCGGTCTGGCCACCGCCGAGATCCTCGACGGCTGGGCGGTGGCTTGCCAGACGTACGTCGCCGGCCCCGTCGAGATCGAGGTCCCGAAGCGGACCACGGAGAAGGTGCGGCCGCATGGTCACGCCATCGCCGAGCCCGAGTCGCTGCCCATCACCTGTGACTACCAGCAGAACCCGGCGGTGCGCATGTTCGCGCTCGAGATCGAGCCGCCGTCGCTCGCCGACAACACCAGCGACTTCGACCGCGTGCGTCGGGCCCTGAGCCAGCAGCACGGCATCGAGGCGATCCGCGCCGAGCTGCCGACGCTGCGGCGGCTCGGCGCGGCGCTGCGCATGGCCAGCTGGAAGGTCACCGTGGCGCTCGAGATGCGCGACTGGGTCTATGGAACGTACCTGCCCCCTCGGCTCCTGCGCGTGTACCCGACGGCGTTTCCGCAGGCGAGCATGGGACTCGCCGTCGACCTGGGGACAACGTCCGTGGTCGCCTACCTGGTCGACTTCACCACCGGCCACATCGTCGACTCTGCGAGCGCGTACAACCAGCAGATCGCCTGCGGCGACGACGTGATCAGTCGCATCATCTACGCCAAGCGCAGGGGCGGCCTCGAGCGGCTCCAGCAGCTCGTCGTGGCGACGATCAACGACCTTTTCGAGGAGCTGCAGAAGCGCAACGGCATCGAGCTGCGTGAGATCCACGAGATCGCCGTCGCCGGCAACACGACGATGACGCACCTTCTGCTCGGCATGGAGCCGCGCTACCTGCGCGAGGAGCCGTACATCCCGACCATCTCCGCGGCGCCCAAGCTGGTGGCCGCCGAGCTGGAGTTGAACGCCAACCCGGTCGCGCGCGTGCACGTCCTGCCGTCGGTGGGCAGCTACGTCGGCGGCGACATCACCGCCGGCGTCATCTCGTCCGGCATGTACGCGACCGACAAGCTGACGCTGTTCATCGACATCGGCACCAACGGCGAGATGGTCCTCGGCACCAAGGACTGGCTGCTCTCGTGCGCCTGCTCCGCCGGCCCCGCCTTCGAGGGCGGCGGCGTGCGGCACGGCATGCGCGCGGCCGAGGGCGCCATCGAGGACGTCTACATCGACGACGCCACCCTGGAGCCGACCTTCCGCACCATCGACGACGCTCCGGCCGTGGGCATCTGCGGCAGCGGCCTCATCGACCTGCTCGGTGAGCTCTTCGTCACCGGCATCGTCGACAAGTCGGGGCACATCGACAGGAACGCCGAGACGGAGCGCGTGCGCGTGTTCGACGGCGTGCCCGAGTATGTGGTCTGTCGAGCGGGCGAGGGCGGCGCCGAGAAGGACATCACGCTCACGGAGCCGGACATCACCGGGCTGCTCCGCGCCAAGGCGGCCATCTACGCCGGCTTCGAGGTGCTCTGCGCCAGCGTCGGCGTGGACCTCGCCGACGTGGAGCAGATCTTCATCGGCGGCGCCTTCGGCCAGTACCTCAACGTCGAGAAGGCGATCCGCATCGGGCTGCTGCCCGACCAGCCGGTGGAGCGCTTCCACTTCCTCGGCAACACGAGCGCCCTGGGCGCGTTCGCCATGCTCGTGTGCGTCAACATCCGCCACGAGGTGATCGACGTGGCCAGCAAGATGACCTACCTTGAGCTCAGCGCCGACAACACGTTCATGGACGAGTACACGTCGGCGCTGTTCCTGCCCCACACCGACCTCACCGGGTTCCCGAGCGTGCACGAGGAGTTGGCTGCGCGTGCGCGCCCCATCGGGAACGGAAACGGAGACTGATTCTATGACCGTCACGATCGCCGTCGCCGGCAAGGGGGGGACCGGAAAGACGACGCTGGCCGGCCTGCTCATCCGCCGGTTGGCGGAGGCTCAGGCCGGCCCCATCCTGGCAATCGATGCAGACCCGGCGAGCAACCTCAACACCGTCCTCGACCTGCCGCTCGAGAAGACCGTCGGCGACGTGCGCGAGGAGACCAGCGAGAAGGCGCGCGCCAACCTGCTCGAGGCCGGCATCGCCAAGCGCGACCTGCTCGACTACGAGATCAACTCGAGCATCGTGGAGGGGGTCGACGTCGATCTGCATCGCCATGGGGCGGCCCGAAGGGCCCGGGCTGCTACTGCGCCGCCAACAACATGCTGCGCGCGATCATCGACGCGATCGCCGACAGCTACCCCTGGGTGGTGATCGACAACGAGGCCGGGCTCGAGCACCTCTCCCGGCGCACGACGCGCGACGTGGACGTGCTCTTCATCGTCAGCGACGCGACCGTGCGCGGCATCACGACGGCGGGGCGCGTCGCAGCGCTGCTCGGCGAGCTCGAGACCAAGGTGGGCCGGCACTACCTGATCGTGAACCGGGCCGCCGACGGACTCACGCCTGCGCTCGAGGCGGAGATCGCCGAGCACGGCCTCGAGCTGCTCACTGTGCTGCCCGACGACCTGCTCGTCGCCGAGTACGACGCCGCCGGCAAGGCGCTGATCGGCTTGCCGGCAGACAGCGCCCTCATCGAGGCGCTCGCACCAGTCGTCACGACCATGCTCGCTCAACCCGAGGGGAAGGAGGCCGCCGGTGCTCATCATCGGTGAGAACATCCACATCATCGCGCCGCCGGTGAAAGCGGCGATCGAGGCTCGCGACGCGAAGACCATCCAGGAGATGGCCATGCGCCAGGTGGAGGCCGGCGCGGGGATCGTGGACCTGAACATCGGGCCCGCAGAAGAAGCGCGGTCACGAGATCATGCCGTGGATCGTGGAGGCGGTGCAGGAAGTCAGCGACGTGCCGCTCTCGCTCGACACCACGAACTTCGCGGCGATGGAGGCGGGCCTCAAGGTGTGCAAGCAGCCCGCCATGCTCAACTCCGCGTCCGCCGACCCCGACCGCCTCGACAGCGTCATGCAGCTGGCGGCCAGGTACGGCGCCAGGGTCATCGCCCTCACCATGGGCGTGGACGGCATCCCGACCACCGCCGACGGGCGCGCCGGCATCGCCATGGAGGCGCTGCTCCCGGCCGCGGAGGCCGCCGGCGTCCCCGTGGCGGACGTCTTCCTCGACCCGCTCGTCCTGGCCGTGAACTGCAACCAGGACGTGGCCATGGAGACCGTCGAAGCGGTGCGCATGTTCAAGATGATGGCCGACCCGCCGCCCACTACCGTGATCGGCCTCTCCAACGTCTCCAACGGCGCGCTGCCCGAGGTCCGCCCGCTCATCAACCGCGTCATGATGGTCATGGCGATGGGCGCGGGGCTCGACAGCGCCATCGCCGACCCGCTGGACGGCGTTCAGAACGAGTGGATCCGCATCGCCGAGCAGCGCGACGAGAGCACGCCCCTGAGCAAGCTCATCGTGGCCCTGTACGATGCCGTCGCGGCGATGGACAAGCTCGACCCGGCGCTGGTCGACATGGGCGACCAGGAGCAGCTCGAGCTCTGGAAGACGTACCGCATGCTCACCAACGAGACGCTCTACGCGGACTCGTATCTGCAGCTCTGAGCGAGCCGGCGGGATTCCGCCGGGCGCCCCCTGGCGGGGGCGCCGAACGCGAAAAGGGCGGGGGTGGCGCGAATGCGCCGCCCCCGCCCTTTTCGCGTTCGTCAGGTCGCCCCGCCCGGCGCGGCCGGCTCCTCGTCCACGATCCACTCACGCCCGACCGAGCACTTGTCCGCCGCCGCGCACCAGGCGGCGCAGCCGAGGTCCTGCTTGGGATTGGGCGTGCAGACGCCGCAGTCGGGGCAGTAGCGGCGCGCGTCGTCCTTGAAGAACTCGATGGGCCTGCCGCAGCCGGCGCACGGCACCTCGAAGATGTCGTCCGGCGTCCAGTTGCTGCGGTCCTGGCCGGGGCAGCCTCTATCCATCTCAGTCACCGTCCTCGGTGCGGGGCCGGTCAGCCTCTCGGCCGCCGGCCCGGCCCCTTCGTTCTGTGACTGAGGATACCCCGTACGGAAGCGACCGGCGCATGACCTTCGTCAAGCGCGGCGAGGCGCCCACCGCGGCGGGCGGCCCTCAATCCTCGAACCCGCCGTCGCACACGCCGGAGTGCCGGCCCCAGTCGAAGTCGTCCCAGTCGAGCGCCGTGTAGGTCATGCTCGCGGTGAGCGGTTCGCCCAGCGATTCGAGGTGGCTGCAACTCGGGTGCATCACGAACGGCTCAGCCTTGTGGCGGCTGCTCGCCGTGTCCCACTGGTCTTCGGGGATCTCGTCGCACTTGCGCAGCAGCAGGCTCCACTCGAAGTCGACCCACTCCTGCAGCTGTTCGATCAGATGTTCGTTGCCGGGGAGCGCCAGGTGGGCAAAGCGGCCCTGGCGCTCCAGCCACTTGCCGAGCGGCTGCTTGTGCCGCGGCCGGTAGGTGAGGCGGTACACGCCCTCGTTGACCTCGAACAGCGGCCAGTAGCAGGTCTCGGTGGCCAGGCGGCTGAGCTCGATGCCCTCGTCGTTCTCGGTGCGCCAGCCGCGCGGACAGGCGGAGAGCACGTTGAGGAACGTGGGGCCGTCGATGGCCAGCGCCTTCTGCGCCTTGTGGATGAGGTCCTGAGGGTCGTGCGGGGAGGACTGCGCCACGTACGGCAGGCGGTGCGCCACCATGATCTCGGTGAGGTTCTTGCTGTGGCCGACCTTGCCGGGCAGGTCCGAGCCGACGGGGCTCGTCGTCGTCCACGCCCCGTGCGGTGTCGCGCTGGAGCGCTGGAACCCGGTGTTCATGTAGGCGCCGTTGTCGTAGCAGACGTAGAGCATGTCGTGGCCGCGCTCCATGGCTCCGGAGAGCGCCTGCAGGCCGATGTCGTAGGTGCCGCCGTCGCCGCCGAAGGCGATGAACTTGACCCGCTCCTCGAGCTTGCCGCGCTTGTGGAGGGCGCGGAAGGCGGTCTCAACGCCTGAGAGGGTCGCCGCGGCGTTCTCGAAGTTGGTGTGGATGTAGCTGCCCTTCCAGGCGGTGTAGGGGTAGCGCGATGTCGACACCTCGAGGCAGCCGGTGGCGCCGGACACCACGTGGTGGCTGTCGACCTGCGAGAGGACCTGGTTGACGACGACGGAGGCTCCGCAGCCGCTGCAGAGGCTGTGGCCGCTGGAGAGCTGGGGCGGCTTCTCGGCGAGCTTCTGGACTTCTGCGCGGTGTTCTTCGTACAACGGTGTGGGCACGAGCGCGTCGAACCGGCACGCCTCGACGCAGTGCCCGCAGGTGATGCAGCGCCGCTCGTCGAGGGTGATCGTGCCGGCGAAGTGGCGCTCCTTGCCCTTGCCGTGCGAGCGCGAGGGGTCGCGGCGCACGTCGATGCAGTCCACCGGGCACGCCTTCTGGCAGGCGCCGCAGAAGGTGCAGGCGTGGGCGCCGTCCTTGGTGCGGCGCAGGTCGAACAGGCCCGCGCCGGGGAGCTTGTGGACGAGGTCGCGTACGGCGAAGCTGTTCTCCGGGATGGGATGGCCGTAGAGGGCGGCCTGCTTCTCGTCGGCATGCGTGGGGGTCTTGGGCCTCGCGCTCATGTCGTCCTCGCCTCATCGGGTGAGATGGACTGGAATGGTCCGCTAAGCAGGGAAAGGGGTCAAGATACCACGAGCCCAAGGCCGGCGACAAGCATCGCAGGCGCTGCGTACGCATGGCGGCAGGCCGGCCCGGCGGCGCCTGTCGTTCCGCTAGACTCCTGGCATGAGTGAGAGGACAGACGGCACGAGTTCCGCCCGTCGCGACGCGGCCTACGCCGCCGTACTGGTCGTCGTCCTCACGCTCTCCATTCAGACCGGCTCGGCGCTCGCCGTGCGCGTCATCGAGTCGGTCGGCGTCTTCGAAGCGCTCTGGCTGCGCACAGCCTTCGCGGCGCTCCTGCTCCTCCTGATCCGGCCGAGCGTGCTGTGGACGCCGCCGCCCCGGGGGCATCGCCTGCCGCTGGTGGCCCTCGCGGTGGCCCTCTTCCTCATGAACCTCAGCTTCTACGGAGCCATCAGCCGCGTCCCCGTCGGCATCGTCGTCGCCATCGAGTTCGTCGGGCCGCTCGGCGTGGCGGTGCTCGGCACGCGCCGGCGTCTCGACTGGCTCTGGATCGTGCTCGCCGGCGCGGGCGTGGTCGTGCTGGCCGGCCCTTCCGGCTCGGCCACCGGCCTCGGTCTGCTGCTCGCTCTCTCGGCCGGTGTGTGCTGGGGCGCCTACCTGCTCCTGGCCAAGCGCGCGGTGACCGGCATGGACCCTCTCTCGGTCGCGGCGCTCATGATGATCGGCGCCACCCTCCTGGCGACACCGCTGCTCGCGATCGACGGCGTGCGCCTCTCCGGCCACTGGAATGCCGTGATCCTCGGTATCGTCATCGCCATCGTGTCTTCCGCCTTCCCGTACTTCCTCGAGCTGGTGGCCATCCGTCGCGTCCGCGCCGCCACCTACGGCGTGCTGCTCAGCATCGAGCCCGCGGTTGCCGCGCTGGCCGCGCTGGTCGTGCTCGGCCAGCGCCTCTCGGCGCTCGAGGCGGCGGCGATGGCCGCCGTGATGGCCGCCGCCGCCGGGGCGAGTTGGACCAGCGGCGGCGCCGCCGAAGCGGGCGTCGACCTGCCGGCGCCCTGAACTCCACGCGCGGAGTCTCCCCGGGCCTGGGCCCCTTTCGCGGCGCCAAAGCGGCGCGAGCCGGCGCGGTGGGGGTATGAGCCGACCCGGCGTGAACCCGGGGCGGGGGCAGTGCGAGCCCACGGGCGCACGGCGATAGAATACGGGCCAGGGACCCCACGAAAGGAGCAACGATGACCGAGCTCAAGGGCAGCAAGACCGAGCAGAACCTCCTCAAGGCGTTCGCCGGCGAGAGCCAGGCGCGCAACCGCTACACGTTCTACGCCAAGGCCGCGAAGAAGGAGGGCTACGAGCAGATCTCCGCCGTCTTCCTGCAGACCGCCGAGCACGAGCGCCAGCACGCCAAGCGCTTCTTCGCGCACCTCGAGGGCGGCGTCGTCGAGATCACCGCGGCGTACCCGGCAGGGCGTCTCGAAGGCTCCACCGCCGAGCATCTCGCCGCCGCGGCCGCCGGGGAGCGCGAGGAGTGGACGGATCTCTATCCGTCCTTCGCCGACGTCGCCGAGCGGGAGGGCTTCAAGGACGTCGCCACCAGCTTCCGCATGGTCGCCAGGGCCGAGGCGATGCACGAGGAGCGCTATCGCAAGCTGCTCGACAACGTCGAGACGGCCGCGGTCTTCGAGAAGCCGGAGAAGGTCCGCTGGATGTGCCTCAAGTGCGGGTACATCCACGAGGGGCTCACGGCACCCAAGGTCTGCCCGACGTGCACGCACCCGCAGTCGTACTTCGAGGTGTTCGCCGAGAACTACTGAGTCGCGCTTGGCAGCGGCCCAGCCCGGCGACGCTCGTCTCGCCGGGCCGTTTCACGAACAGCGACGGGGCGGGTGGCCTGCAAGGCCACCCGCCCCGTCGCTGTGTATGGGCGCCGCGCCGCCGGTTCCAGCGCGCGGCGGTCCCTACTCGAGCACCACGAACGCGTCGGCCGTGAGCTCGTATTCCTCGTCCTCGTTGAGGTCGTGCACGCGGATGCGCTCGAGTTCGCCTTCGCCGAGCAGCTCGAGCGGCTGCGCCTCGGCCAGGATCTTGACGTCGCTGAGGCGCAGGGCCGAGCGCACCGCGGGGCTCACGCTCGGCTCCTTGCCGGTCGTCATGAGCACGACGCGGCCGGTGTGGTCGGTGAGGTCCATCGCCAGCTGGGCGGCGCGGTCGCCGGTGTCGAGGACCACGACGCGCGCGTCGGCCAGTTCGCCGGGGTCGTCGACGTTGCGGTAGAGGCCCTTGCCGTCGTAGTCGTCGAGCTTGGCGATCTCGACCTCGACGACCTCCGCGGGCCGCGGATGGCACGACTTCTCCACCGGCGTCGTGGTCGCGTCCTCCGGCTTGATGCCCTCGCGCCAGTTCTTGATCGCCTCGTGCAGGGCGTCGGCGGCGAGGTTGCTGCAGTGCATCTTGATCGGCGGCAGGCCGTCGAGCGCGTCGGCGACGTCGCCGCGGCTCACCTTGAGGGCCTCGTCGAGCTGCATGCCGACGACGAGCTCGGTGATCATGCTCGAGGTGGCGACCGCCGAGCCGCAGCCGAACGTCTGGAACTTGATGTCCTTGATGCGGTCGTCCTCTACGTCGATGTAGATGTCCATCATGTCGCCGCAGACGGGGTTGCCCACGCGGCCGACGGCGACGTTCGGCCCTTCCAGCGTGCCCACGTTGCGCGGGTTGCGGAAGTGCTCGAGGGTCTTCTCCGTGTACTGCGTCGATTTCATCAGGGTGCGCCTTTCGAAAGTCAGGTGGCGGTGGGGATCACGGTGGCCGCAGGGGCGTGCGTCTTGTAGAGGGGCGAGAGGGCGCGCAGGCGGCCGATCACGCCGGGAAGGACGGCCATGATGCGGTCGACGTCCTCCATGGTGCTCCAGCGTCCGAAGGTGAACTCGAGTGAGCCGTGCGCCTCTTCGTGCAGCAGGCCGCACGAGATGAGCGTGTGCGACGGCTCCAGCGTCTTGGAGCTGCAGGCGGAGCCGGTGGAGGCAGCGACGCCTTCGTCGCGCAGCGACAGGATCATCGCCTCCCCCTCGACCGCGTCGAAGCGGAAGTGGGCGTTGTTCGGGAGGCGCTCCTCCGGGTGGCCGTTGAGATGCGAGTCGGGGATCTCGGCGAGCACGCGCTCGACCAGCTTGTCGCGGATGGCCTGGATGCGTGGCACCTCGACGCCCATCTCGGCGCCCAGGATGTCGGCCGCCGCGGCCATGCCGGCGATGCTGGCGAGGTCCTCGCTGCCGGAGCGCAGGCCGCGCTCCTGGCCGCCGCCGAGCAGGACGGGCGCGACCTGCACGCCCTTGCGTACGTAGAGGGCGCCGAGCCCGCGCGGGCCGTAGAGGTCGTTGCTCGAGAGGCTGAGCAGGCTCACGGGAACGGAGGCGGTGTCGATGGGGAGGAGTCCCTCGGCGGCGACGGCGTCGCTGTGCAGGGCGATACCGGTGCCGTCCAGCATCTCGGCGATCTCGGCGATGGGCTGCACCGTGCCGATCTCGCTGCTCGCCCACTGCACCGAGACGAGGATCGTCTCGTCGGTGATGCGGGCGCGCAGCTTCTTCGGGGAGACGCGCCCGTACAGGTCGATCGGCACGCGCGTGACGCGGAAGCCGTTCTTCTCGAGGTACTTGGCGATGTTGAGCACGCTGATGTGCTCGGCCTCGCTGATGATCACGTGGTCGCCCTTGCGCTTGTTGCGCAGCGCGTAGCCGACGATCCCCAGGTTGGTGGCCTCCGTCGCTCCGCCGGTGAAGACGATCTCGCGCGGCTCGGCGCCGAAGAACGCGGCGACCCGGCCGCGCGCCTCCTCGAGCGCCGCCGTCGCGACGTCGCCGACGGCGTGCAGGGAGGCGGCGTTGCCGAATGTCTCCGTGAGGTAGGGCAGCATCGCCTCGACGACGCGCGGGTCGACGGGCTTGGCGCTCTGGTAGTCGGCGTAGACGACGCCGGCGCGGGCCAGCGACTCGCCGGGAGAGGTGAGCTGGATCGTGGTATCGGTGGCGCTCGTCATCGTCACTGCCTCAGAACCACATCGTCGCGCCCGCGTCGAGCGCGAGGTCGTTCAGGGTCGCCGCACCGACGATCTTGACGCCGTCGATGAGCTCCACGGTCTCCCAGCCGAGCATCTGCTTGGAGGCCTCGCAGACGTAGACGGTGATGCCCATGTCGATGGTCTTCCTGAGCATCTCGGCGACGCTGGGGAAGCTGCCGACCTGCATCTTCTCGGCCTCGCCCGGCTTGAGGACGGTGAGGCCCATGCCCAGGTAGTAGACGGCGGGCTCGATACCCATCGCCTTGGCGCTCTGGGCGAGCACGAGCGGGGAGTACTGACGCTCGGGGGCGTTGCTTGTCTGCACGTACAGGATGGAGTTCTCGTCGGCCATGGTGGTCCTTCCGGTCTACTTGAGTCGGCGAAGCAGGATGCGGAGCTCGACACCGTCGTTCTCCAAGGAGACGACCTCGTGGCCGGCGCGCTTGGCGAAGCGCTTGAGGTCCTCCTCGGCCGCGGGATCGTCGGCGATGACCTCGAGTACGTCGCCGACCTCGATGGAGTCGATGCTCTCGCGCGTCTGGAACAGCGGCTCGGGACAGTACAGCCCGATGCAGTCGAGCGTGAGCGCCGCTGTCGGTTCGTCTGCCATGTGGTCTCCCTTCGGGTGAGCGGAGGCGCGTCTTCACTCCCTCCAGCGCAGTCTATACCCGACCGTCCCGGTTGGTATTCACGTCGGCGGTCGCGCCTCAGTCGCCACGCGGACTTTCGCGTGCGCGGGCCTCGGGATAGTCTGAGGCCCGAAGGACGAAACGGAGGTGCTCGTGACGAGGATGACCGGCACCGTGACGGTGGAGGGCGGCCGGCTGCTGCTCGACGGGGTCGACGTCGCCGGGTTGGCGGAGCGGGTCGACACGCCGTTCTTCCTGTACTCGCAGGCGCGCATCGCCGCCAACGTCGCTCGCCTCCGGCGGGCGTTCGACGTCGCGGCACGCCGCCAGCCGCGTGTTCTTCGCGAGCAAGGCGTGCTCCAACCTCTGGTTCCTCGAGCAGATCCGCGCGGCCGGGGCTGGGGCGGAGGTCAACTCCGGCGGCGAGCTCTGGAAGGCGCTGCGCGCCGGGTTCTCGCCGGCGCAGCTCGTCTTCAACGGCGTCGCCAAGAGCCGGAGGGAGATCGAGGAGTGCGGTGACGGCCGGCATCGGCGGCATCGTCGCCGACTCGCTCTGCGAGCTGCGCCGGATCGACGAGGTCGCGCGCGAGCTCGGCATTCCGGCCCGCGTGCTGCCGCGCGTCGACGTCAACGTGAGCGGTGGCACACACCCCGGCCTCGAGACGGCCAGCGGCGGCAAGGCCGGGATCGACCGGGCCGAGGCGCTGGATGCGTTCCGCCTGGTCGCCGCGTCGACGCACCTTCGCCTGGAGGGACTGCACCTGCACATCGGCTCGCAGATCACCGCCACGGAGCCGTATCTGCGCGCGCTCGGCGTGGCGCTCGACCTGATCGACGAGGTCGAGCGCGAGCTGGGCATGACGGTCCCGGCGCTCGACGTGGGCGGCGGCTTCGCCGTCGCCTATCGCGAGCGCCCTGCCCACCCCGACGGCGACTACTTCTCCACCGGCCTCACCGTGGAGGACTACGCTGCGGCGATCTGCGATCTGGTCGCGCGGCGGCGCCCGTCGCTCGAGCTCTGGGTCGAGCCGGGACGCTCCGTGGCCACCGAGACGGCCATCCTTGTCACGCGCGTAGAGAGCGAGAAGACCAAGCGGCTGCGTGACCAGCGCGGGCGCGTGGTCGCGGAGGACCAGCTGGCTGCTCGTCGACGCCGGCTACAACACGTTCTTCGACGCCGTGCTGTACGGCTGGTACTACCCGCTGGTGTCGGTGAGCCGGCCGGAGCTCACCGGCCGACGGCCGCTTTCGCGTCGCCGGCCCGCTCTGCGACGGTGGTGACGTCTTCGGCGGCGACGACGCCACCGACTACCGCCGGCTGCCGGCCGCGACGGCGCCCGGCGACCTGCTCGCGTTCTACGACGCCGGCGCCTACACGCTCGAGCTCATGACGCCGTACAACGCGCGCCCCACGGCGGCGGCGTACGCGGTGACGGAGGGCGCGGGAGTGCTGCGCATCCGCGCCGCGCAGTCGCGCGACGACCTGGTGGCGCTCGACGAGGCGACGCCGTTGCCCGGCTGACGGGCGACGCCCGTGGGCGCATGGCGCCGCAGTCGCTCAGGCGGCCGCCGCCCGTGGCCTCGTCGCCAGGTCGGGACCGCGCCGCCGTCACATCCAGGTCGCGGTCCCGTCACTGAGGAACACATGCATGTCGTCGGCGGCCTTGCGCGCCGCCCCCATCGCCAGGATGACGGTCGCCGCACCCGTGACGATGTCGCCCCCCGCCCAGACCTTCGGCACGCTCGTGCGCCCCGACTCCGAGAACGTGCGGATGTAGCCGCGCTCGTTGCGCTCGAGGCCCTGGGCGTCCTCGAAGAGGGCCCGGTTGGGCCCGGCGCCCACGGCGACCACCACCATGTCGACGTCGATGAGGAAGTCGGACCCAAGGACGGCGACCGGACGGCGGCGGCCCGACTCATCGGGCTCGCCGAGCTTCATACGCACGCACCGCATCTCGCGCACCCAGCCCTGCTCGTCACCCTCGTAGGCGATCGGGCTGGTGAGATACTCGAAGCGCAGTCCTTCCTGCTCTGCGTGTTCGATCTCCTCGTTGCGCGCCGGCATCTCCGCGCGCGTCCGCCGGTAGACGATGACGACTTCCCGCCCGCCCATGCGCAGCGCCGTGCGCGCGCAGTCCATGGCCACGTTACCGCCGCCGACCACGGCGACCTTGGTCCCGAGCGGCGCCGGCGTGTCGTACTCGGGAAAGAGATACGCCTTCATGAGGTTCACGCGCGTGAGGTACTCGTTGGCCGAGACGATGTTGCACAGGTTCTCGCCGGGCAGGCCCATGAAGCCGGGCAGGCCTGCCCCCGTCGCTGCGTAGACGGCGTCGAAGCCCAGGTCGAACAGCTCGGTGAGACCGTAGAGCTTGCCGACGATGCTGTTCATCTCGAACTTGACGCCGAGGTGGCGCAGGTTGCCGGTCTCGGCCTCGACGATGGCCTTGGGCAGGCGGAACTCGGGGATGCCGTACACGAGCACGCCGCCGGGGCTGTGCAGCGCCTCGAAGACGGTGACGCTGTGGCCCTTGACGGCCATGTCGGCGGCCATGATCAGGCCCGCCGGACCGCTGCCGACGACGGCGACGCGGCAGCCGGTCTTCGCCGCCCGTTTCGGCAGCGTGACCTGGTCGGTCTCGCGTTCGAAGTCGGCGGCGAAGCGCTCGAGGGCCCCGATCGCGAGCGGGTCGCCCTTCTTGCCCAGCAGGCACAGCTTCTCGCACTGGTCATCCTGGGGGCAGACGCGCCCGCAGATGGCCGGCAGCGCATTCGTCTCGCGGATGAGGCGGGCGGCGGCGGCGAACTCGCCCGCGGCCACCAGCTTGACGAAGCCTGGGATGTCGACCCCGACAGGACAACCGTCGACGCAGGCCGGCTTCTTGCACTGCAGGCACCTGCTCGCCTCCGTCATGGCCAACTCACTGTCGTAGCCGTAGCTCACTTCCTGGAAGTTGCGGATGCGGAGGCGGGGGTCCTGCTCCGGCTTCTTCTGCCGCGGCGCGCCGGCAAGGATCTTGGCCCGGGTCCGCTTCGGGACCCCGTGCCAGGCGCAGTCGGCGCGCGTGCAGCACGAGAGCGGGGCGACACGGGTGCGGAGGGAGACGTCGATCGTGAAGACGCGGGACTCGCAGTCTCCGCACAAGCCCTCCGCCTCGACGAGAGAGGTGTGACAATGCGGGCAGAGGACGTCCGTGGCCACGGCGTCGCCGGTCCAGCAGGTGGGGCACACGCTCTCGCACTCCTCCAGCCGGGGACTCACCAGGAGGTCGCAGGCGATGTCGCCGACCTCCACGTCGAGACCGACCCATACGCGTTTGGTCTGGTCGTCGTACACGTTCAACGCCGCGTGGCAGTGCGGGCAGAAGCTCGCGAGATCGCCCTGCTGGGCGAGGGTCGCGAGCTCGAGGTCCGGGGTAGTCACTGTCGCCTCCCCGTCAGTGAGCCTTGATCGAGGTGAGCAACGAGATGCGCTCGTCACGGCCGTACATCTGGTTGCGCTGGATGAGCTCGTCGAAGTCGACTTTGAAGGCGTCGAAGTGCGGCCCGTCGACACAGGCGAACTTGGTCTCGCCGCCGACGCTGCAGCGGCAGCCCCCGCACATGCCGGTGCCGTCCACCATGATGGGGTTGAGGCTGACCTCGGTGGGCAGGCCGTAGATGCGGGTCATGTCGGTGACCGCGCGCATCATGATCAGCGGTCCGACGGCGATCACGCGGTCGATGTGTTCGTGCCGTTCGACCAGCGCCTTGAGTGCGTCCGTGACCTTGCCGTGCACGCCGTAGCTGCCGTCGTCGGTGGTCACGATGAGCTCGTCGCAGAGCGCGCGCATCTCGTCCTCGAGGATCAGAAGGTCCTTCTGGCGCGCTCCGACCACGCCGATGAGGTGGTTGCCGGCGTCGCGTTGCCCGGAGAGCAGGTGGTGCAGCACCGCGATCCCCGAGCCGCCGCCGATGCCGACGACGGTCCCGTACTTCTCGATGTGCTCGGGTACGCCGAGGGGGCCGCAGAGGTCCTTGATCGCGTCGCCCACGGCGAGCGAGGCGAGCATGGCCGTACTCTTGCCGACGACCTGGAAGATGATGGTGACCGTGCCGTTGGCCGCGTCGCGGTACGCGACGGTGAGCGGCACCCGTTCCCCCGTCTCATTGACGCGCAAGACGACGAACTGCCCCGGGCGGATCTTGCGCGCGATCTGCGGTGCCTCGATCGTGAGGCTGATCAAATCGCGCTTCGTGAGCTCCTGCCGGTCCACGATCTTCTTCATGGTCAGTCCTGTCTGGAGGAGTTTCGCAACGCCCGTCAGGCCGGCTGGCTCTCCGCCGCCCACAACCGGTGGGCCATGTCCTCCCAGTAGGAGGCTACGCCTTCCTCGACCTCGTCCCAGTGCACGGCCTCGAACTCCTCCGTGAGTTCACGACGGTCGTTCTCGGTGAGGTAGTGCTGGGCGGTGTCGAAGAAGAGCTCCTCTTCGACCGCGATGTGGCAGCGCAAGACTTCGACGTACTCGCGCAGGCGAGCCGCGAAGTCCAAAGCCGCCGCCCGGTCGTCCCGGCTCATCGTCACGAGGCTCAGCTCGAGGCCGTCGAGCTTGGCGCGGCACCACTCGTGCTCGCCGATCATCTGCTCGAGCGGCTCGTCCTGGTCCGTCATGCCGCGCCGGTGGCAGCGCGCGTAGAGCAGGCCCTCTTCCTTGGGGTCGTGGAGGCCGTCGGCGAAGTAGCGGAAGAAGCCGAACATGTCGCCGGCGAGGTCGGCGCGTACGGTAGCCCGTTGCCTCGATGTGCGCGCATTCCATGTCGGCGGCGTCGGCCACCTCCAGCACCAGTCGGTGCTCAGTCTCCAGGATCTTCCTCCAGCCCATGGCTCCTCCTCTCACGAGCTTTCCCGAATCACACTTTCATGCGACTCCCTTCACAAGAGCCGTACCCCCTCCAGCGACATGAAGTTTGTAGTGCACACGTAAATGGGGTGTTCACCTGAGCCGGTGACCAAGCGTGACGCACGGTGAGACCCTAGCCGTTATCATGACGAACCAGGAGACGTCGTTCGCGACCGATGCCGGTGAGCGGCGCGGACGGTCGACCGCGATGGACGGAGGGCGGCATGGGCGAGACGCCTGGAGTGGCGGGCAAGGTGGTGCTGGCGCTCGACACGGGGACGACGAGCGGGCGGGCGCTCGTGATCGACGCCTCCGGCGTCGTGCTCGCGAGCGCCCAGCAGGAGGTCGGACTCAGCTATCCGCGCCCAGGTTGGGTCGAGCAGGACGCGGAGGAGCTCTGGCAGGCGCAGCTGGCGACGGCCCGTGGGGCGCTGGAGAAGGCCGGCGTGCCCGCCTCCGGCGTCGCCGGCCTCGGCATCGCCAACCAGCGAGAGACGACCATCGTCTGGGACCGGGCGACGTCCGTCCCGGTCGCCCCGGCGATCGTGTGGCAGGATCGGCGCACCGCGGAGTTCTGCGAGGAGCTGCGCGGCGCCGGCGCCGAGGCCCTGGTGCGGCGCAAGACCGGGCTGCTCCTCGACCCGTACTTCTCCGGCACCAAGCTGCGCTGGCTGCTCGACAACACGCCGGGCATGCGTGAGCGGGCCGAAGCCGGCGAGCTTGCCTTCGGCACCGTGGACTCCTGGATGGCGTGGCGTCTCAGCGGCGGGGGGCGACACGTGACGGATGCGACCAACGCCTCGCGGACGTTGCTGTACGACATCCGCGACGGTGACTGGGACGACGAGCTACTGGCGCTCTTCGGCGTGCCGCGGGCGCTGCTGCCCGAGGTGTGCGACAGCAGCGGCGTCCTCGGGGAGAGCGACCCGGCGCTCCTCGGCGCGGCCGTTCCCATCGCCGGTCTCGCCGGCGATCAGCAGGCCGCGCTCTTCGGGCAGGCCTGCACGAGACGCGGCATGATCAAGGTGACGTACGGGACCGGGTGCTTCCTGCTGCTCCACACCGGCGAGATGCCCGTGGCCGCGCCTCCCGGCCTCGTGAGCACGGTGGCGCTCCAGCGCGACGGCCGGCGCACCTTCGCGCTCGAGGGCAGCGTGTTCATCGGCGGCGCCGCCGTCCAGTGGCTGCGCGACGGCCTGGGCATCGTGAGCAGCGGCGCCGAGGCCACCTCCCTCGCGCAGAGCGTGCCCTCGAGCGACGGCGTCGTCTTCGTGCCGGCGCTCGCCGGACTCGGCGCCCCGCACTGGGATCCGCACGCGCGCGGCGCCATCTTCGGCCTCACTCGCGGGACCTCGGCCGCTCACGTCGCGCGCGCTACCCTCGAGGGCATCGCCTTCCAGGTCGCCGACTTGTACCAGGCCGAGGCGGAGGGAGCCGGCGTGGCGCCAGCAGAGGTGAGAGCCGACGGCGGAGCCGCGGCGAGCGACCTCCTGCTCCAGTTCCAGGCGGACCTGCTGGGCGTCCCGGTCACGCGTGCGGGCCAGCCCGAAGCGACGGCGTTCGGCGCCGCCTGGCTCGCGGGCCTGGCCACGGGCGTATGGGAGAGTGAGGAAGAGGTCGCTTCGCTCTGGAGCGCCGGCGCGAGCTTCACGCCGACTCCCGGGTCGGACACAAGCGACCTTCGCCGCCGCTGGAGTGCGGCGGTCGCCGCGGTCAAGGAGTTCGCGCGCGAGACGCAGTGACGGACGCTTGCTCGCGAAGCGTGCAAAGGAGTTTCACGAGGGGTGTCCGGCGGACCGCTCTGGTGCGCTCAGCGCCGGTGTGGGACCACCATCACCGGCACGCGGCTATGGTGGAGGAGCTCGAACGGCGTGTGCCTTCCGAGCACGGCGGCGAGGGGTCCCTCGCCGTGCGAACCCACGACGATGACGTGCGCCCCGCGGTCGCGGGCCACGGTCTCGAGCGCCCGCACCGGATCGTCCCAGACGAGCAGCACTTCGGTCCCGACCCCGGCCTCGCGTATCCGTTCGGCGGCGCGGCGCAGCATGGGCTCTACCTCAGTCTCGACGCGCCGCTCGTAATCACGAAGCTCTTTGGCGGCGGCGCAGGCCGGGTCGAGCGCGCAGCCAAGCCCGGGCGGCGGGTCGTGACAGTACACGAGGACGATCACCGCGCCCGCTCTGCCGCGACCCAGCTCGATGGCCTCTTCGAGCGCCGTTGACGAGCAGGTCGAGCCGTCGTAGCCCAGGACGATGGGATACGTCATCACCGCTCCTTCCACGAAGCCGCGGCCGCTCTCCTGACTCGACCCGGGGCCAGACCTCCACGCGTTGATGGTTCCCGCCGGGGACGAGTGCTAGTCGTCGGCCGCTCATCGAGGGCCGACCCGCTCTGGCTCTCGGGCTCAGCGCCCTGGGCCCAGCGCCGCGCGCTCGACTCAGACGCCGATGAGCGCCCGCAGGTTCCGTGCGATGAGAGGGGGAGAGTAGTCGAGGCCGCAGCGGGCGAGCTTCTCGCGGGCCCTCGCGGCGACCTCGCCGTCGTACGTCCCCGACAGGATCATGGTCGACTCGGCTTCGTCGAAGACCTCGGCCGCAGCGATCGTGAGATCGACCGTCGCGTTCTCCGGGCAGGCCTGCTGGCAGCGCAGACACCCCACGGCGCAGTGGTGCCAGGCCGGGTCGACCCACTCGGGGAACGGAGCCTCGTCCTCGTTCACCGTGGTGAGGCAGCGGTCGGTCTGCAGGAGGAACCTGTCGGCGCGGATGGCTCCGCTGGGGCAGGCGCGCAGGCAGGCGCTGCAGCGTTCGCAGCGGCCGAGCTCCATGGGCTCGCTCCCACGACGCATCGACGGGGGGCGGCGCGTCCGAGGCGCACGCCGCCAGAAGCAGGTAGCTGCCGAGGCCGGACACGTAGGTGATGTTGTTGCGGCCGTAGCGGGCGAGCCCCGAGCAGGCGGCGAGGGTCTTGAGCGGCGGTTCGAAGCCCGCGACCGCGTGGCCGTCCGGCGCGAGCGCCGCGGCGAGCGCCGCCGCCAAGCCGCGCGGCACCGTGTGATAGCCCGCGTAGTGCGGCGGAACGACGACCTCGTGCGCCTCGCCACCCAGTGTGAGCGTGGCCCTCGTGAGCGGCCGTGAGGTTGCGCCGATGACGACCGAGCGCACTTCCGGTAGCCCGGAGGGCACCGCGAAGGCGACCTCTTCCGCGATGTGGTCGGCGGTCTGGCCGGGCAGGTCGCCGGAGGCGAGGACCCCGGCCACCCTGCGCCGCAGGTCCTCCACACGCTCGGCGGCGACCACGCGCGCCGTCCACCCGGCGTTCGCGAGGTCCTCGAGCACGGTGGTCCAGTCCGGTGTCGTCATCGGGTTGCCTCCTCGGGTCTGCGCTCGCTTCGAGTGTGCCGCCGCGTCGCGTTGCAGGCAAGCCGGAGCGCGGGGCTTGTCGCCGGACCGGCAGGGGCACAGACTCATGTGGACACAGTCATGGCCGGCCGTCGCGAGGCGGCCTCAGGAGGTGTTTGTGCGCTCGGGACCCGATCTGGTCTTGCTTCTCACGCTCGGCGGCGGCCTCTTCTTCACCCTCGTCTCGGTCGTCGCGTGGACATCGGGGCGCCGGATCGCATCGCTGCTGCTCGCGGTGGTCGCTGGGGTCGACTTCGCCTTCGCCCTCGCGCTGCTCACCGGCGTTTCGGGTACCTGACGCAGCGCCCGTTCCCCACGTGCGCTGGCGCCGGCCCCCCGCCGCGGCACTTCAGACCCGGTCGGCGAAGTACATGGTCGTGGCGCGCGGCCGCAGGCAGTGGTCGGTCCACATCCACGGGCAGTAGCCGCCGATGCTGACGAAAGCGACGATCTCGCCCTCCTCGACGTTGGGGAAGGCACGGTCACGGAAGAACACGTCGTCACCCTCGTTGATATGCCCGGCGAGCGTGACGACGCCGTCACGCGTCGCGTCCGCGCGCGCCGCGACGATCACCTCCGGTTCACGGCCGTAGGTGTAGGCGTCGTTCATCACGTTCCACCCCACGTCGAGACCGACGAAGGTCTCACCCAGTCGCTGCTCCACGCTGACGACCTCCGCCAGGAGGACGCCGGACTCATTGGTGAGGAACTCGCCGGGCTCGGAGCCGACGGCGACGCCGAGGTCCCCGAAGCGCCGGGCGAGGATGGCGGCGTAGGCGTCGAGGTCGAGCGGTGTCTCGCCGGCGTGGACGGGCGTGCCGAGCCCCCCGCCGGCGTTGACCTCGGCCAGCGGGCAGCCGGCGTCGAGGAGGCGCTCGGCCATGCGCGCGACCGGCTCCAGGGCGGCGTCGAACGCGGGCAGTTCGTCGTCCAGCATGCCGTTGGCGAGATGGACGTGCAGCGTGTCGACCAGGAGGCCGTGACGACGGGCCACGGCGAGCGCAGCGTCGAGATCCTCCTCGTAGATGCCGAACTTGGTCGGCCGGGAGCCGCTGTACAGGCTCTCGGCATGACCGCGCATGACGCCGCCGCGAGGGTTGACCCGCAGGCCGATCGCCCGCCCCGGGCAGCGGCGCCCGTAGCGCTCGATCTGGCTGAGGAGGTCGAGGTTCACGTGGACCCCGGCGGGCGCGATCACGTCCAGGTCGCGCTCGGAGAGGTTGGTGCCGGTGCAGCTGATCTCCTCCGCGGAGAAGCCTTGCTCGAGGGCGTGGAGCACCTCGCCGGGCGAGCAGGCGTCGATGCCGACGGCGTCCGGCGAGCCCGGCGCGCCCAGCGCGTGCAGCGCGGCCAGCACCTCCGGAGCGCGCTGCGCCTTGAGCGCGAGGCGGACGCGTGGCTGGAGGCCGGCGCGCGAGAGCGCCTCGCGCAGCGCGCGTGCCTGCTCGGTCACCCGCGCGACATCGAAGAGGTACAGGGGCGTGCCGTGCTCACGGGCGAGCGCCTCCGCGTCGCGTCCTGCGACGAGCAGACGCCCGTCCATCACGCGTGCGCCGTCGTGCTCCCACGCGTATTGGTGTCGAGTGAGCTTCACGACGAGAGCTTATCGCAGTCGCGCGCGCCAACGCGGCGCGCAGGGTGTCGCCACGACAGATGACGGGTCGATCGACGAGGGGTCGGTCTACGCTTGCCGCTGTGTCGCCGTCGCCAGCCAGTCGCGGAGGCTCGCTTCGACCGGCTCGCGGCCGGCGTCCACGCGCGCGTCGAAGCGCCGCGACCGGCCGCGCACGGCGCGCAGCTGCGGCGGCACCGTCGCGCCCGGCGCGAGGTCGACGACCCTGTCGAGTACCTCGAGGTCGTCGACGGCGCCGGGTACCGGCGCGCCGGCAGGCACGCCGGTGAGGCCGCGCACGACATCTGCTGCGAACTTGCTCCAGTGCGCCGTGCTGGCGATGAGCACCGGCGACTCGCCGGCGAGTCGCTCGGCGGCCTCCCAGGCCACGGCCGTGTGGGGGTCGAGCAGATAGCCCTGCTCACGCTGCACCCGGCCGATCGTCCGCAGGCACTCGTCGTTGTCGACCCACGCGCCGGTGAACTCCGTTCGCAGCCGTTCGCGTGTCGCGTGGTCGACAGTGAACCGGCCCTTCGTCTTGAGCTCGGCCATCCAGCCGGCGATGAGCGTGGCGTCGCCGCAGAGGTCGTACAGCAGCCGCTCGAGGTTGGATGAGATGAGGATGTCCATCGACGGTGACGGGGTCTTGACCAGCGAGCGGGCAGTGATGTCGTAGACCCCGCTCGAGAGGAAGTCGAACAGCACGTTGTTGGTGTTGCTGGCGCAGAGCAGACGGCCCAGCGGCACGCCCATGCGCCTGGCGTAGTAGGCGGCGAGGATGTTGCCGAAGTTGCCCGTCGGGACGCAGACATCCACGGGATCGCCGGCAGCCACCGCGCCGCGCGCGGCGAGGTCGGCGTAGCCGCTCAGGTAGTACACGATCTGCGGCAGCAGACGTCCCCAGTTGATGGAGTTGGCCGAGCTCAGCGAGAGCTGATGACGCTCGGCCAACTCCGCCGCGAAGGCATCGTCGTCGAAGACGGCCTTGACGGAGGTCTGGCAGTCGTCGAAGTCGCCGCCGAGGCGGAACACGGTGAGGTTCTCCCCCGGCTGCGTCACCATCTGCAGCTCCTGCAGGGCAGACACGCCGGCGTCCGGGTAGTACACGCAGATCCGGGTGTGGGCGCGATCGGCGAAGCCGTTGAGCGCCGCTACGCCCGTGTCGCCGCTGGTCGCCACCAGGATGAGGAAGTCCAGTTCGGTGGCGCCCTTCGCGTGCGCCTGCTCCAGCGCCTCGCCGAAGTACAACGGCATGCACTGGAGGGCCATGTCCTTGAACGCGAGGGTGGGGCCGTGCCAGAGCTCGAGCACGTGGCGGCCGGGAGCCACCTCGCGTACCGGGGCGACCTCGGGGTCGTCGAAGTTGGCGCCGTAGGCCTCGGCGGCGATCTCTCGGGTCCGCGCGACGGGGACGTCGAGGCCGAACGCCTCGTACACCGCCGCCGCGCGGGCGTGGTACGGCATCGCCGCCAGCGCGACGACCGCGTCGACCGAGAACGTCGGGAGCCGCTCGGGGACGAAGAGGCCGCCTCCGGGAGCGATGCCCTCGAGGATCGCTTCGCTGAAGGTGCGGGGTGTTGGGAGGACGCCGCGGGTGTCCACGTATCGGATCATGGCCACGGGATTCTACAGGAAGGAGGATGCCCGGCGCTCGCCCCGGCGGGGCGCCGGGCATCCATGATGGTTGACCACTTGACATCTGGAAACGATGCATTACGATATATCGTGATGCAACGATATGAGGAGAATCTCATGACTGTTCCAAACGATACAGAACGCTCCGGTGGCCGCTGCGGCCGCGGCAGGGCGCAGCATGGCGAAGGCGGCGATTCCACACGCTTCAAGTTCGGAGGACGCGGTCCGGGTCGCGGTGGCGGCCGGGGACAGAGCTCCGGCTTCGGCCACGGACACGGCCACGGGCACGGACACGGCAAGGGTCCGTGGTCGCGGGCGCGGCGCGGCGACGTGCGGGCGGCGATCCTGCTGGCTCTGGCCGACGAGCCGATGCACGGCTACCAGATCATGCAGCGCCTCGAGGAGCGAAGCGGAGGAGCCTGGCGTCCGAGCCCCGGGTCTGTGTACCCCACGCTCCAGCTGCTCGAGGACCAGGGCCTGATCAAGGGCGAGGAGGCCGAAGGCCGCCGCGTGTTCTCGCTCACGGAGGCCGGCGTCGAGGAGGCCCGGGTGCTCAAGGAGCGGCTCGGTGACTCCCCATGGGGCGCCGAGGGCGGCGAGCAGGATCCCCGCTTCGCGCTGCGTCAGGCCGTGTTCCAGCTTGGCGCGGCCGTCAAGCAGGTCGGCACGGCCGGCTCGGCCGACGACGTGCAGAAGGCGCTGGCGATCCTGCGCGAGGCGCGCAAGAGCATGTACGCGCTGCTCGCCGATGCGGAATAGGGCCGGAGAGCGCACGCGCGCCGGGGGCCGGGCTCAGCTCCGCCCGGCCCTCTCGCGCGTGTCTCCGGAGGCCAGACGCTGCGCCGGCGCCGGGAGCAACGCGATGCGACCCGGGTCGACGCCTCCCGCGACGAGCGCACGAGCGGCAGCTCGGGTGGGCACGTACGCCTCGTCGAGCCGACCGTAGAACCAGGTCAGATATCGGCGCCGCAGGCGGGCGGCGAGACTGCGGCGTCCCGGCCGTGACTCGAGCCCATCGGGGTCCACCGCGCCGGTGAGCGGCAGGTGCAGAAGCCGGGCCGCGGCCAGCGCCAGCAGACCCTGCCCCGCGGTCGAATCGGTGTGCAGGGCGGTGCAGCCCTGCTCCTCCAGAAAGTCGACGACCTCCACCAGCGGCGGGACCACCCATCGCGGGCCATCGCCGTTTGGCGACGGTCGCCAGGCGAGCGCGCGGAAGTCGACGGCGCCGACGGGAGCCGGTTCGCAGCCGGTCGAACAGGTCAGCAGCATCACGTCGATGTCGGGGTGCGGCACGCCCGCCGGGGTGTGGGTCGCCTCCGCGGCGCCGGGAGAGCTCGTCGAGGCAGTCGGCTGCGCGTGGCCGGGAGGCCGGAGATCCTCCCGGCGCGCCTGTGCGCAGAGCACCGCCACCCTCTCTCGCTGCGTGTGCCGCCGCTCACCGAGGAAGTACGCCCGGAGTTGTTCCTGGAGCTCCCGATCGCGACTCTGGAAGCTCCAGGCGAAGTAGTAGGGCAGCTCCAGGAAGGCGACCATGCCGACGGCGTAGAGGCTCTGCAGTCGGCGTTTGAGTCCGAGCCGCTGGTCCCGGGCGAGAAGCGGCTGGAGATGGAGGCTCACGACGTCGTCGGCGAGCCGCTGCGCCACCGCGAAGAGGCGGCGGTTGAGCTCTTTGGCGTCGACCGCGTTGATGCCGTCGGGGTCGGCGAGGAGACTGCCGATCTCTCGCGCGAGGAGGTCCTCCCATGCGGGACCGCGCGGGTCGCCGTCGCGATACAGGCCAGGGGCCATGCTGCGCACGCCGCTCAGGGCCTTCTCGAGCACCGGCACGTCGCGGCCGATGCGGCCGAAGCCCTTGTGCAGCAGGTTGAGGGCGCGTCTGCGCTCCTCCTGGTCGTCGAGTCGCAGGATCTCCCGGATGCGCCAGAACGAGGCCGCGTAGACGCTGTGGGCGAGCAGCCGCGCGTCGCCGTCGGCGCCGCCGTGGTCGCAGTCTCCTCCGGCGACGGCGCGCACGAAGCCCGCGGCCGTTCCGTTCCCGCCGGCGACGGTGTAGGCGCTCGCCGCGAAGAGGCCGCTGTGGTCGTCCGATCCGCCGGTGAGCGTCTTGCGCCAGGGCGTCTCGCCATAGGGCTCGATGCCGTGACGCTCGGCCATCGCCCAGAGCTGCTCGGGCGTGAGCCCGGCGACGATCGCCCGCAGGAGGCCGTTGCAGCGGCTCGTGCGCGAGCCGTTGCGGCCCTCGAGCACGTTGAAGAGGAGAAGCATCCGCTCCACCGTCTCGGGCGTGAGTCGTCCGGACATGTCGAACAGCGGGTGCGCGAGGTAGTGGGCGATGTCTGCCTCGCGAAGGAAGGCGACCAGGTCATGCACGTTCTCGCGAGCGGCGTTCGCCGCCACGAACGCCGTCTCGTCGATGTCCAGCGCCACGACGTGCACGCGCACCCCGTCTTCCGGGAACCAGCTGTCGAACTCCGTGCTCAGGAAGGTGTCGGGCAGGTGGGCGATCGCCAGGGAGCCGGCCAGCGTGTTGTGGTCGGTGATGGTGACGAAGTCCATCCCCCGGGCGCGCTGCGCCGCGTAGAGCTCCAGCGGGTCGGTGAAGGACTCGGCGCTCCGCAGCGCGCGGATACGCGCGTTGCCCGACACGTCGGAATTGGTTGAGTGCACGTGGAGGTCGGCTCTGAACGTTCGTGTCACCCTCTCACTATACCTCTCGGACGCGCGCCCGGACGGCAGGGCTTTGTCTTTCGCCGGCGATGCCGGTACTGTCTGCCCATGGAAAGCGTCCGCTACGCCGTGCTGACCGCCGTCGGCGACGACCGCCCCGGCCTCGTCGACGAGGTCACGCTGTACATCACCGAGCGCGGGGGCAACCTCGAGGACAGCCGCATGGTCAACCTCCGCGGCCAGTTCGCGATGATGATGCTGGTCGCCGCGGGTGAAGCGGAGATGAGCCGGCTTCAGGACGGGCTCGGGGCGCTGCGGCGCGCGAGCCACGTGCACGCCGAATTGCGGCCCGCCCACGCCGGCCTCGGCGAGCGCACCCCGGCGCTGCCCTTCCGGCTCAATACGTGGGCGATGGATCATCCGGGACTCATGCAGTCGGTCTCTCACCTGCTGGGCGAGTTGGGCGTCAACATCGAGAGCGTCGACTCCTCGCTGCGGCCGGCGCCGTACACCAACGCGCCGCTGTTCGAGATGGAGCTGGTGATCTCGGTGCCGGCCGCGACATCGGTGGCGGGGCTGCGAGAGGCCATCGCGGGGCTGTGCGACGAGATGAACATCGATTGGCGGCTCACGGCCCTCTGACGGCCGTTGCTCGCCGTCAGTCCCGGCCGCTCAGGAGCCGCGCGGCCTCGTCGGTCGCGAAGTCAGGCCAGGGCGCCGGCAGGCCGCGCTCCAGCGCGGCGACTCCGGCGCCCTTCGCGATCTCACCGATGTCCGTGACCGCGATGCCGGCCGACGCAAGTGCCTGTTCCAGAGCTGGCGGCCTCATCTGGGGCGCAGCAGATCAGCAGGCTGCCGGAGGCGATGAGGCCCAACGGGTCGGCGCCGAGCAGGGCGCACACGCGTGTGGTGAGCGCCGAGACGGGGATGAGCTCGCGGCGCACCAGCACCCCGTGACCGGCGGCGGCGGCCAGCTCGCGCAACGCCGTCGCCAGACCGCCTTCGGTGACGTCGTGCATGGCGCGGACGCCGGGAACGCCACGGGCGATCCGCGCCTCCGGCACGATGGTCTCCTGCGCTTCGAGCGCGAGGCAGGCGGCGAGTTCCTTCCGGCTCATGCCGAGGGCGCGGAGGCGCTCGCCGAGCTCCGCGGCGAGCAGGACCGTGCCCTCCACCGCCAGCGCCTTGGTGAGCAGGACGCGGTCGCCTGGGCGTGCGGAGCGCTTCTCCTTGAGCTCGGAGCGCCTCAGGGTGCCCAGACGCCGTGAGGGAGACCACGGGCCGGTTGACGGCGGCCGTGACCTCGGTATGGCCGCCGACCAGCGTGACACCGGCTTCGGCCGCCGCCGTGGCCAGGTCGCCCAGGAGCGCGAGCGCCTCAGACGGCGTCGTGCCTTCGGGCAGCAGGACGGTCGCGATGAGCCAGCGCGGCTCGGCGCCGGCGGCGGCGATGTCGTTGGCGTTCATGAGGACGGCGGCGCGCCCCACGGCCTGGCCGCCGAGCGTGATGGGGTCGCCGTGCGCGACGAGGAGTTCGGCGCCGTCCACGTCGAGCGCCGTCACGTCCTCGCCCACGGCAGGCGGCACGATCACCGCCGGGTCGGCGCTCAGCTCGCCGAGAAACCCGGCCAGCAGGTCGTTGGGCAGCTTGCCGGCCGGGAGCGGGAGCCCCAGCCGGACGACGTCCTCGAGATCGGCGAGGCCGTCGACGACGAAGTCGCAGTCGGCCGCGCGCGGCGCGGCGTCGTCGATGTCGCCGCCGCCGCTCCCTCCGTTGACGAGGTAGGCGGTGACCGCTCCGGCCGCTCGCCCGGCCTGCATGTCGAGCAGGTAGTCGCCGACGACGAGCGTCTCCTCGGGCAAGGACCCCATCGCGTTGGCCGCGTGCACCACGCCGTCCGGCGCCGGCTTGGGCGCCAGTCTGTCGTCGCGAGTCACGACGACGTCGAAGTCGGCGGCAGTGAGCGAGGGGAAGCGGAGCAGGGCGCGGTCGACGGCGACTCTCCCGTTGCGCGTCAGCACGCCGGTGGCGACGCCTGCCGCGCGGAGGGCGCGGACGGCGTCCTCGACGCCGTCGTTGGGCTCAGAGGTGTCGGCGGCGGCCAGCTCGAAGGTCTCGAGGGCGGCTGCTGCGGCGTCTCGCGCCGCCCCTGCGGGGAGCTCCCGGATCCATTCGAGTACGAAGCGATCTGGCGGACAGCCCACCTCGCGCTTGATGGCGGCGAAGTCGAGCGCCCCGGGACGCGTCAGCGTGCCGTCGAAGTCGAAGAGGACGGCACGCAGGCGAAAGGGCCGCGCGCCGCCGCCCCGCGCGCCTCCCGGCGCGTCCTCACTGGGCGTAGGCCTTGATGCAGACACTGCTGTTGGCGCGCACTCTGCTGGCGTCGATCCAGCGCGAGCCGTTGCGGCTCAGGTAGCTCTTCCCGCGCTTCGCCCTCGCCCCGGACATCCACCTCGCCGCGGGGCGCTCCATGGCCATGGGGTGGGTCTCGCCCGGCGAGACGAGCTTGACGGCGATCACGAACTGCCTGCCGCGGTACGCGCGCAGCTTCTTGTCCAGCGGCACCGTCGTGTAGCCGGGCAGCTCGACGGTGCCGGAGGCGCGCAGGCGCAGTGACCGGAACGTCCTGCCCCCCCACACCTCGTAGCGCGTGGACGACGCGAGCGTGTAGAAGCCGGCGGCGGCGATCGTCTGGGTCGTCTTCACGGTGAACCGGTTGGCGCCCCACACCCGCGTGCTGCCGAAACCCCAGTGGTCGGTGACGCCGAGCTTGTCGTACTGGTACACGCGCGAGTAGTTGCCGACGTCCTGGACGTCGGTGTACGACGTGCAGCCGCCCAAGCTGCCAAACCCTTGATCGCGCGCGAACGACGCGTCGTAGTAGGACGCCCAGAAGTAGCCGCCTTCACCGAAGCCGTTGCCCCAGCTGTTGCGGACGAGGAAGGCGCCGTTGCCCACGGGCTCGCCGTAGGCGCCGGCGAAGGCGGCCTTGTCGAAGTCGTCGTCCCAGCCGACGATGTCGACGCCGTGGTTCTCGCCCATCGGTGTCGGCAGGTAGTGGGTGGCGCGTCCGGACAGGGAGTCGATCCCGTACGCGCCCGAGTCCCAGAACATACCGACGCTGAGGGCGCCGTTCTCACGTACCAGCCGTTTGATGAGGTCGTTCTCCAGCGACTCCGATCGCCCGGGGACCATGGCCACGCCCTGGACGTGCTTGCGCACCCGGACGCGCGGGGTCCACCGATCGCCGTAGGGGTCATCCTGCTCCGTCACGGGGCCTGACCAGCGGGCGAGGTAGGCGACGGCCATGAAATCGTAGCCGCCGTAGTAGAACCGCCACGACTGCGATGAGCCAAAGCCGCTACGACCCACCATGTTGTCCTCGCTGAAATCCCACGACTCACCGGGCAGAAGCTTTGACTCGAGGGCGCCGGTGTTGGCGAAGGCCCAGCACGTGTTGTAGTCGCCCTGGTCTCCCATCGGCGAGACGCGGTTCTCGTCCAGGAGGCTGAAGTACGAAGGCTCCGAGATGCTCGCGGCCCTGGCCTCCGCGGCCGCGCCGACGCTCACCTCCACAGGACTGGGGACGCGCCCGAGTCCCACGGCGACGATAGGATCGTGGAGCGCCTCCACGAAGGCGGGGTTGAGGAGCCCGGGCTCCGGCTGCGCCGTCGGTCCTGCTGCGCCAGCCGCCGCCGGCAACAGAGACAGCCACCAGCAGAGCGGAGCTCACGACGGCCAGGACGGCGCGGCGGGCGGTGATCATCTCGTGCCTTTCTCGGATGCGGGCTTCATGGTCATGTCTTCGGCAACGCACGACCTACCCTGAATCCTAGCCGCGCATCGGTGCCTGCGCACCCCGTGCCGCGTTTCGCCTCACGGTCGAGCGCCGGCAGCGGCGGGCGCCGGCATCTGCAACGCCGCCCGCGGCGCCTCTCTCAAAGTCCCGATCCTGGCGCCGCTCGAGACGGAGGTGCGGCCGGCTGGACCTCCGCGTCTCCTCGGTGGTTCGTGCGCGCCCGCTCGGGGGTAGGACGCTGTCGTCACCATGCATCATCCGGCCCAGCCGGCCGGGACGATCCTGGAGGGGAACGATGGCGACCATCTCACTCACGGCCGAGGAGCTGCAGGGCAGGCAACTGCTCGACGAGACCGGCCGCGGGATCGGCGAGATCAGCGATCTGTACGTCGACGACGACGGGCGGCCGCACTGGCTGCTCGTGGATACCGGGTTCTTCCCCGGCTTCTTCAGCGTCATCCCGGTGACGGACGTTCTCGTCACCGACAAGGGCCTCGAGGTCCACTACGACATGGAGAAGCTCACCGGGGCGCCCAACAACATGAAGGACAAGGACTACGCGAAGCATCGCGAGGGGCTCCTGTACGACTACTACCGGCTCGACGCCCCCGTCGGCATGGACGGCGCGACGCGCCATGGGGAGGGCGACGACGTGCTCCAGCCCCCGAGCGCACTCTGCCGATTCTCCACGCTCTCGTGCGAGAACAAGCCGGTCGACTTCAACGCGGAGTAGAGCCGCCGCCGCTGCCGTGCCGGCGGCCGTTCCTGCACAATCCTCACCGCATCGAGATCGATACTTGCTCGCTGTTCATCAACGGAGCGGCGGGCTGTTGACGGGGTGAGCCGCCAGCGCCTAGTCTCGTCGCGTGGGGCCTTGGCACGACATCCATGAGTCGTGGAGCAGGCCGCGCGGCTGGACCGGCTGCGCGGTAGGCCCCGCCATCCCTCCCGACGGGGTCTGACGACCCGTCCCCTGCCGCCGGCGCTCGTCGCGCACCGGCGGAACCGCGCCCCGCCACCTGGGAGGGTGGATACCATGAACACTCATCAGTCATCCCCACGCACCACGCCGGCTGGTCCTGCGCCGGAGGCCATCCGCGACGCCAAGCTGGCGCCGTTCTGGCTCGACCAGCGCGGGGCACCGGCGCCCAGCCCCGAACTCACCGGCTCTGCCGAGTGCGACCTCGCCGTCGTCGGCGCCGGCTTCTCCGGCCTGTGGGCTGCGCTGCTCGCCAAGGAGCGCGATCCCGGCCTCGACGTCGTGGTGCTCGACGGCGGGCCCGTCGGCGGCCAGGCGAGCGGCCGCAACGGCGGCATCTGCATGGGCTCCCTCACCCACGGCGTCGCCCAGGGCGCCGAATCTCTTCCCGCGCGAGGAGGAGCGCCTCGTCCAGCTCGGCTTGGAGACCCTGGACGCTATCGAGCGGACCATCGCGCGCGAGGGCATCGTCTGCGGCTGGGAGCGGACCGGCGAGCTCGACATCGCGACCAAGCCGTGGCAGCTGGACGGGCTTCGGGAAGAACGCGACCACTACGCCCGTCTCGGGCTCGATCACCAGTGGCTGGGCCGGGAGGAGTTGCAGGCGGATGTCCACTCGCCCACGTATCTCGCCGGGCTCTGGCACCACGATGCGGCCATCGTCGACCCGGCGCGCCTGGCGTGGGGACTGGCGCGCGCCTGCGCCGCGCGGGGCGTGCGCTTCTTCGAGCGCACGCCGGTCTCGGCGCTGGAGCGCACGCCGACCGGCGTCACGCTGCGCGCGCGAGGCGGCACGCTGCGCGCGCGCAGCGTCGTGCTCGCGACCAACGCCTTTCGCCCGCTGCTGCGCCGGCTTCGGTTCTCGGTCGTGCCCGTGTACGACTACGCGCTGATGACGGAGCCGCTGAGCGAGGCCCAACTCGAGTCCATCGGTTGGGCACGCCGGCAGGCGCTCGCAGACGCGGGCTACCTGTTTCACTACTACCGTCTCACCGAGGACCGTCGCATCCTCTGGGGCGGCTGGGACGCGTTCTACCACTACGGCAACCGCATCGCTCCGGAGCTCGAGGACCGGCCCGACGAGCACGCCAAGCTCGCCGGACACTTCTTCGCGACCTTCCCGCAGCTCGAGGGCCTGCGTTTCACGCATCGCTGGGCCGGAGTGATCGACACCTGCTCGCGGTTCTGTCAGTTCTGGGGGACCGCCCTCGGCGGCCGCGTCTCGTACGTGCTCGGCTACACCGGCCTCGGCGTGGCCGCGTCGCGCTTCGGCGCCGAGGTGGCGCTCGACCTGCTCGGCGGCAGGCCGACAGAGCTCACCGAGCTCCGCTTCGTCAAGTCGCGGCCGCTGCCGTTTCCCCCGGAGCCGTTCCGCCTGCCCCTCATCGAGATCACGCGCCGCTCCACCCAGTCGGCGGAGTCCGCCGGCGGGCATCGCAACCTCTGGCTGCGTTCGCTGGACCGCTTCGGCCTCGGCTTCGACTCTTAGCCGCAGAGTCGTTCGACCGCCTCTCCGAACACCTCGGTGTGGCGGTCGACTTCTGTCGTAGAGGCGGCGCGGAACATCGGTTCCGGAGCTGGGAACGGCGCTGTGGAGCTGCCGCGGTCGAGCGCGATCAGGTGCGTGCACCGCACGACTGTTCAGACAAGAATAGTCCAGACGTTCAGTCATTGAACGGGTCTTGCGGCCACGCCGGGGGATAGTAGAGTGGGGCGCAGCCAGAACGTTCAGTCAAGCAAGGAGGTCCGGCGGTGAGGCGCGAGGAGTGGGCCAGGATCCGGCGTCGTGAGATGCTGGCCGCCTACTACCAGGTGCTCAAGGACGAGGGCTTGCAGGGGGCGTCGATCGCCAAGATCGCGAAGCGCATCGACGCACCGCCGAGCCTGCTGATCCATTACTTCGGGACCAAAGAGCAGATGACGATCGAGCTGGTCGACTATCTGCTCGAGGAATACCGGCAAGGCTACGGCGACCGTCTTGCGGCCATCTCCGACCCGCGTGAGCGCCTCGACGCCATCCTCGACACGTTTTTCGATCCCGAATTCCACCAGCTGCTCGACGACAGCGTCTTCTACGCCTGCTTCTACATCAGCCTGCGGCATCCAGCGGTGCGCAAGAGCTACGCCGCCCTCTATGAAGCGTCGCTCGAGCTCGTGGAGACGACGCTCGCCGAGTGTATGGCGGTCGGCCATGTGGGCGGCGACGATGCGCACGAGCTCGCCGTCACGGTGAAGGCGCTCGAGGAGGGCTACGCCTTCCTCATCGGGGGTGGCGCCGACGAGGCCGCCAAGGCCGAGATCGGCCGTGCGCTCAAGAAGCGCACACTGCAACTGCTCGGCCTCTCCGCCTCCGCCTGACCACCGTCGGGCCGCGGGACCGGCTGCCTGCCGGAGTGCTAGTTCAGGCCGAAGCGGTGCATGTCCTGCTCACCGGCGCCGAAGTAGTGCGCCGTCTCGTGCAGGACGGTGATGCGGATCTGTTCGGCCAGCTCGTCGTCGTCCGGGACCTCACGCTCGAGGTTCCGCTGGAAGAGGTGGATGACGCCGACGTCGGGTCCCGGTCCGAGCACCGACTGGTCCGGCATCGCGATGCCGTGGAAGAGGCCGAGCGTGCGCGGGTCGAGGCCCTCGAGGACCAGCGCTTCAGTCGGGTGGTCCTCGACGAAGACGGGCACGTTGCCGAGTCGCGTCAGGATCTCGGGCGGTAGCTCGTCGAGCGCCCCCGCCGCGAGCCGCTCGAACTCCTCCCGCGGCAGGCGCGGCTCAGGAGCGTCGTTCGCCTGGTCGAGGCGCAGGGTCGCGAGCCACTCCTTGACCATGCCCCTGGTGTCGCCTTTGTCTTCGCAGGCGACGCCCAGCATGTGCCGCGCGTCGGCCTCGTCCAACGGATGGAGAGGCGGGCCGGCGAGCAGTTCGCGCAGCAGGCGCGCGGCTTCGGCGGGCTCCTCGTATTCGATGTATACCTCGGCGGACCCCAGCCAGGGCTCGGGGTCGCCGGGGTCGGCGTCGCTCCAGCGGCGGTACGCGGCGAGCGCTGCTTCGGGGTCTTCCTGCTCGCGTGCGAGAGACGCCTCGAGTTCGATCACGGCGGGTTCGTCCTCCGCCGTCTCGCGGGCCGTGCGCAGCGCCCGCTTGACGGCGCGCAGGTCGCCCTCTTCGAGCGCCTCCCAGGCATCGTCGAGCAGGCGTTCGAGGTCGGGGTCTGGTCCACGGTCGTCGGTCATGGCACTACTGTACCCCGACGGCAGGCGTCGGGCCCAGCCGCGGCCGGTGGCGGCCGTCTGGTGGTCTTCGCGGCCGTTGCCTGCCGTGACATCGGGGTCCCCTTGCATCGTCACCCTCAATGGCCGCACAATCGAGGAGGCCATCTTCGCAAGGAGGTGCGGCGTGGAGTACAGCTACCGGCCGAGGGACCCGCGTGGGAAGCTGCGCGAGGTCGTGACCAAGTGGACGGCGTCGATGCGAGTCGCCGGACACGCTCCCAACCGCGGGGTCGTGTTCGGCCGCGATGCGCCTCCCGAGGAGGAGCCGCGGGCGCAGGGCTGGCTGCTCGACGACCGCCGCCCCGGAGCTTCGGGCGACTCCTACCTGCTCATGGACGACGGTGACGTGTGGCGTGCCGGCGATGGGCAGAGCCCGTCGCCCGCGCTCGACGCAGCCGTGGACGCCTGGCTGGCCGAGCCCAACGACGACCTCGTCATGCTGCTGGCCCGCTCCTTGAGCGACGCTCGCATGGGCGGCACCGGGTGGCTCAACGACGAGGAGGGCGTGGCTCGCGTGAGCGAGCGCCGACGCGCGCCGCAGCCGCACGACGGTCCGGACCGCCGCGAGGGCTGAGTCTCGCGGCGCGAATGGTGAGCGCGCGACTGCTCTGATATAAGCAGGAGCGTGAACCAGCCCGCCTGTACGCCCCGGATCGCGCACGCTTGACCCGAGGCCCGCCGCGGGCGCGGGACGCCTGCTCTTCGTGGGCGCTGGACCTGGGCAAGGTGACGACCTCGATCGCCATCGGTGAGCTGGACGAGGCCGCCGAGGTCCGGCTTCTGGAGACCCGGGCGGAGCGTCACCTGGGCGATCCCCTCCGCCCGTTCCTCGAGCTGTACCGCGAGCTCGACGTCTCCCGCCTGGCCGGCATCGCCGCTACCGGCATCTACGGCGAGCGCCTCGGCACACCGGCCCTGGGCGGGGTCCCTGAGGAGATCGCCCAGGAACAGGCCGCCGCCTGGCTGTACCCGGACGGTCCGCTGAACGTGGTCCGCGTCGGCGGGGGCGGCTACTCGGTGCTCACGCGTGACGAGCAGGGGCGCGTTCGCTACGAGGCCAACGAGCGCTGCTCGGCCGGCACCGGAGAGACCGTCGAGGGCCTGTGCGCCCGGCTCGGGCGCTCGCTCGAGGACGCCGTCGCCCTGGCCGAGGCCAGCCCCGACGGCGTCACCGTCACCAGCCGCTGCGCCGTCTTCGCCAAGAGCGAGCTCACCCACTTCGCCAACCAGGGCGAGTCGCACGGGAGGATCTTCCGCGGTCTGTTCGACGGCGTGGCCCGCAACGTCCACAGCCTCTACGACAAGAGCAAGATCGATGGCCCCGTCGTGCTCGTCGGCCACGGGGCGCTCATCGGTCCGATCGCCGCCGGCGTCGCCCGGCTGAGTGAGGCGCCGGTCGACGTCGCCGAGCAGGCCGGCGTCTTCGAGGCGCTCGGCGCGTTGCGCTTCGCGGCGCGGCGAGCGATTCCGGCCGAGGGCGCCGGCCCGCGGAGCGGCGGCGGCAGGCCGGCCGCCGTCCCGCTCGCCGCATTCCCCGCCGACGGCGAAGCGCTCGTGCGCCCGGTGCGCAGCCGTATCGGTCGCCTGGAGCCGGCGCGCGAGGGTCCGGGCTCCGTCGTGCGCATCGGGGTGACGCAAGAGACCCTGCCCGACTCCGATTCTCCGGCCGTCCTCGGTCTGGACCTGGGCTCGACCGGCGCGAAGGCCGTCGTCGTCGATCTTGCCTCAGGCGCCGTGCTGGCGAGTGTGTATCGGCGCACCGAGGGCAACCCCGTTGAGGCGGCGCAGGCGCTGGCCGCTGAGGTCACCGAGATGGCACCGAATCCGGTCGTCGCCGTGGGGCTCACCGGCTCCGGCCGTGACGCCGCGGCGACGGTCTTCCGCGCCGCCTTCCCGGACCTCGGCGAGCGCCTCGTCGTCCAGAACGAGATCGTCGCTCACGCGACGGCGGCCGCCGGGCTCGATCCGGATGGTGGCCGCAGCCTTTCCATCGTCGAGATCGGCGGCCAGGACGCCAAGTTCATCAACGTCGAGAACGGTCGCGTCGTCGACGCCGACATGAACCGCGTCTGCAGCGCCGGCACCGGCTCCTTCCTCGAGGAGCAGGCGATCGCGCACGGGGTGGACGACATCGTCGAGTTCGGGCGGTTGGCCGCCCGGAGCCAGGGGCCTCCAGACCTCGGCCAGACCTGCACGGTCTTCGTCGCCGACGTGGCAGCCGAGGCGCTCGGCGACGGCTTCACCCGAGACGACATCTTCGCCGGGCTTCAGCACTCCGTGGTGCGCAACTACCGCAGCCGGGTCATGGGGCAGCGCCGGTTGCTGGACCGCGTCTTCTTCCAGGGCAAGCCGGCGACGGACCCCTCGCTGGCGCGCACCCTCGCCGCCGTGCTCGAGCGCGAGGTCATCGTGCCGACCGACCCGGGCGCGATGGGCGCCGTCGGCATCGCCCTGCTGGCCGGCCGGACCGCCGAAAGGATCCGGGCGCAGCACGCCGGTCCCCCCGCCGCTCTCGCGCCGATCGACCTGACCCGCGTGCTCGAGGCGCGCGTCGCCGCCCGCCGCGAGTTCCAGTGCAAGGACCGCGACTGCCAGAACCTCTGCCACCTCGAGCTTGCCGAGATCGACGTCGGCGGGGCGGTCGAGAGGGTCGTCAGCGGCGGGCAGTGCCCCAAGTACGATGCCGTTTCCGCGGCGGGGGAGAAGCTGCCCAAGGATGCGCCCAACCCGTACAGGGAGCGCAACGAGCTGCTCGATGGGCTTCTGGCCGAGGCCGGGGACCCGCCCGGCACGGCCGCGGTCGACGCGGGTCCGCTTCTCGGCCTGCCCTACGCGCACTACCTGATAGATACGCTGCCGTTCTTCCACACGCTGCTGCGCAGTCTCGGCTATCGCGTGAAGGTCCTTCGCCCCGGCCGCGACACCCTTGCGGAGGGCGACCGGCGCTGCGCCGCGCCGGGAGCCTGCGCCCCGGTGAAGCTGCTGCACGGGCTCGCCGGTGCGGCCGTCGACGTCTTCTTCGCACCGATCTTCGTGCACCTGCCGCTGCCCACCGCCGGCGCGCAGACGTACACCTGCCCGATGGCGCAGGGCGCCCCCGACATGATCGGCCGGGCGCTCGTCGCGGAGGAGTCGGCGACCCGGGTCCTGCGCCCGGTGCTCTTCGAAAAGGAAGGCGACGGTTTCGCCGCGCCGCGCGTGCGGCGCGCGATCGAGCGCGCGGTCCGCGCGCTCGCGGAGCGCGACGGCGATGTCACACCGGACGGCGACGCCTTCGCCGCGGCCTACGAGGCGGCGCTCGACGCTCAGCGCCGCTTCGAGGTGGGGCTGGGCGCCATCGGCGAGCGGTCGCTGGCGTGGGCGCACAAGCACGGCTACCCGGTGGTGTTGATCGTCGGCGAGACCCACGTCGTCCACGACGCCGTGCTCGACGCCGGCGTGCACGAACTGGTCGCCGCCAACGGCGCGGTGCCGCTGCCGGTCGACTGCTACCCGACACCGGAGGACGTTCCGGGGCTGCAGCGGGTGCACTGGGCCAGCGCCGGCCAGGCGCTTCGCGCCACGGCCGCCGGCGCCGCCGCCGGTGTCTTCCCGCTCTTGCTCGGAGCCTACGGGTGCGGCCCCAACTCGATGATCGAGCATCTCTTCGCCGATCTGACCGAGGACTGGCCGCACGCCGTCCTCGAGAGTGACGGCCACGGCGGCAAGGCCGGCTACGTCACCCGCGTCCAGGCGTTCCTGCACAGCGTTCGGCGCTGGCGCGAGACCGCGCCGAACGGCGCGGCCAGCGTCGAGCCGCCCGGCGCCGTGGACGCCGGGGTGACCGCCTCGACTGGCCGCTCGGCGGCACAGGACGCCACGGGCGCGGGCCTGCAGGCGCGCCTCGCGCGCCTCGACCGGCCCCTCCCGCACAGCCTCGACGCCGGCTACGACCGCTTCTTCTTCGGCCACATCGGCGGCGGTCTCAGCCGCCATCTCGCGGCGGCGATGCGCGGCGCCGGCTACGACGCCGCCTTCGTCGGTGAGCCCGACGCCGCCGCCTTGCGCGCCGCCGGGGAGGGCTGCTCCGGAAAGGAGTGCCTGCCCTACCAGCTCATCTGGGGCAGCTTCGCCCGCTTCCTTGATGAGGAGGCGCCGCAGCTGGACGGGCGACGCGCCCTGTTTCTCAGCGCCGGCAACGGCTTCCAGGCCTGTCGCGCCAACCTCTTCCCGCTGACCGAGCAGATCGCTCTTGAGCGCCTCGGCTTCGGCGACCGCATCGAGGTCGCCGACTTCAGTCTCGTCACCCGTAACGTCCGCATGATGCCGGTGGTGTGGACGGCGCTGGTCGCGGTCGACCTGCTCAACATGCTCCGCTTCTACAGCTTCGCCGACGAGGGCGAGCCGGGAGCGAGCGACGCCTTGTTCGAGGCGTATTCCGATCGCCTCGAGAGGATGCTCGAGGAACCCCGGCCGGATGCCGGCGCTGCCGGCAACGTGGCTGAGGCCTTCCGCTGTTGTGCCCGTGTGGAGGACCTCTTGAGCGAGGCTGCCGGGGACTATGGCTCCCTGTCTCGCGACCCGGCCAAGACCGCCGGTCTTCGCGACGTCTATCTCTGCGGCGATCTCTTCCTGCGCGTCGACGAGTGGGGCAACGACGACCTGCAGCGTAAGCTGGCCGACCACGGCCTGCGCGTCATCTTCGAGCCCTACGGAGCCTTCTTCGAGCTGCTCCAGCTGCGTCAGATCCAGGATGGCCTGCCGCTCAAGAAGCGGCCGGAGAAGGAGGCGATGCTGGCGACGATGCGCTACGTCGTCGGCCGTCTCGTGAAAGCCGTGCGCGTGGAGCACCCTTGGGTGTTCTGGAACGAGGTGCGCGAGGTGGACCGCGAGAGCCGCCGGCTGGTCGCGCCGTATCCCTTCGGCGAGACGATCCCGACGGTCGGCGGGGCGCTGCTCACGTGGCGTACGCAGCCGGTCGACGGCGTCGTCTCCGTTGCACCGAGAGGATGCGGGCCGGCCCTGATCGCCGAAGCACAGCTTCGGCGTGAGGCCGGCCTGCCGGTGCTCTTCGTCTACAACGACGGCGACCCGATCGATGAAGCCCGGCTGGCGGGCTTCGCCTGGCGGCTGCGCAGCCGGCCCGCACGGCGCGACTGACGGGCCAAGGCGAGACCGGCTGGCTGGGTGCGACGCTGTCGCGGCGCATCGCCCCGGCGAGTCCGCCCTTCGGCGTCACGTCCCCGGCGCCACCGTGGCGGCGACGGTTCTCGGGCTCCGCGGCCGGGAAGGTTGAGAGCACGATCAATCCTCTGAGGAGTCCGCCATGAGCGAACAAGCTCGCGCCGCCGAGCGCGTCGTCACCCCGCAGCCGGTCATGGAAGGCGCCGGCGTGCGGCTGAAGCGCAGCATCGCCACCCCTGCGCTCGACTACGTCGATCCGTTCCTGCTCTTCGACCACTTCGGCTCGGACGATCCCGACGACTACATGGCCGGGTTCCCCTGGCACCCGCACCGCGGCATCGAGACGGTGACGTACATGCTCGCGGGGGAGGTAGACCATCGGGACAGCATCGGGAACGCGGGGGCGATCGGCGCCGGCGACGTCCAGTGGATGACCGCCGGCGGCGGCATCATGCACGAGGAGATGCCCCGGCGCGGCGCCGACGGACGCATGGGCGGCTTCCAGCTGTGGGTGAATCTGCCGGCCGAACTGAAGATGTCGCACCCGAGGTACCAGGACCTGAGCGCCGCCCAGATCCCTGAGGTCAGGCGCGACGACGGCACGGTGATCCGCGTCGTCGCGGGCGAGGTCGACGGCGTGAGCGGCGCGGTGACGAAGATCTACGCCGAGCCCGAGTACCTCGACGTGACGCTGCCGGCGGGGACGCGCTTCACCCAGCCGGTGCCCAGAGGGCACTCGGCCTTCGCGTACGCGTTCGAGGGCGAGGGCCGCTTCGGCGTCGGCTGCGACCTCGGCTACCGCGGCGACCTCGACGGCGTACAGCTCTCCGCGCCCCAGATGGCGGTGTTCGGCGACGGCGACGAGGTGCGTGTCGAGGCCGACTCGGCTCCGGTGCGCTTCCTGCTGGTGAGCGGCAAGCCGCTGGGCGAGCCGATCGCCCGCTACGGCCCCTTCGTCATGAACACCCGGGAGGAACTGCAGGTCGCCCTGCGCGACCTGCAGAACGACACCTTCGTGTGGCGCGACGACCCCGAGTGGGCCGGCAAGCGGCGCACGTGGTCGCCGGACACCTGGGAGCGGTGAAGGCGGGAGACCCCGCACGGGACCAGGACGAAAGCGAACGCTGCCGGCGGGCGCCGGTCGGTCGTCAGGTTGCGGGCGCGGTCAGCGGCTTGACGAACGGACGCACGGCGCAGCGGCACGGCGGGGCGCCGCAGTAGGGGCAGTGCGCCCCGGACTCGATGCTGCTCGGCGCGAAGAAGCCGGCGATGTCGGCTCCGGCAGCATAGCCGGCTGCCTCGAAGAACGGCACCGAGTCGGGGTCCGGCCGGCCGGCCGGGAGCCAGCCGAACGCGAAAGCCGTCCGGGCGCCGCGGGCGCGGGCTTCTGCCTCCGCGCTGGTGAGCAGGTGCGACGCCAGCCCGCTGCGCCTCGCGCTCGGTGAGATCGCGAGCTCGCGCACGTGCAGGGTGAGATCTCCGCCCGCGACGGCTTGAGCCGGTGAGGACGCGAGCGCCAGCTGCGCGTCGGGATCGTCCGCCGATATCACGCGGCTGAGAAGCACGCCGGCCACGCCCTCTTCCGTCACCGCGACGAGCGAAGGAGCTGCTCCGGCGTCGTCGAACCTCCAGAACCCCTCGCCGACGACGCTGTCGAGCAGGCGGCTGGCGGCGGGCCTGTCGGCCGGGCGGAGCGGGCGGATCACGGCGTCCATCAGGAGCAGTCTAGCGCAGCGTGGACCTCTCAGCTCGCCGCCGCCGGCCGCAGGGTGACCTCTGCGACCACGGGCCAGTGATCGGACGGCAACCGCCCGCCGGGTCGTGCGTGGTCGATCCGCGCGCCGCGTACATCCCAGTGGTCGTCGACGAGGACGTAGTCGATGCGTGTGCCGTCGGTGGAGCCGTCCCACTGGTGGTGAGTCGCGGCCTGCGGCCCGCGCTCGCCCAGCTGGGCGAGAGTGTCGCGTAGGCCGCCGGCGACCAGGCGCGCCACGGCCGGGTCTCCGGCCGTCGCGTTGAGGTCGCCGAGCACGATCCACGGCAGCTCGGGATCGAGCCACGTGAGCAGGGCCGCGGCGCTGCGCACCCGCGATGCGGCCGACGCGCCGTCCCAGTGCGCGTTGGCGACCCCGAAGCGGTCGCCAGTCCGCAGATCGGTGAACCGGCACAGGGTGACGATGCGGGCGATCGGGTTGCCCCACGAGCGCGATCCCGGAGCGCAGGGCGTGTCGGAGAACCAGCGGACCGTCCACGCCTCGAGGCGCACACGCGACGCGAGGAATGCGACCGTGCAGCGCTCGCCGCGGTCGCGGCCGTTGGTGCGCCCGGCGCCGGCGCCCGCGTACCCGGGCAGCCGGCGCGCCAGCCCGCACTCCTGAAAGGGGTGGACCTCCTGGAGACCGACGATGTCGGCCGAGAGGCCGGCGATCGCCGACGCGCACGCCCCGGCGCGGAGCGGCCACGAGTGACGCCCGTCCCAGCCGAGACCCGTCCGTATGTTGAACGTCGCGACCCGCAGATGCGGCGGCCGCGGCCGCCGCATCTGCGGGTCGCGCTCACGCACGTTGCTCACGTGGGGAAGTGGCTCCGCCAGAAGGTGGTGTCTTCCTCACTGCTCAGGCGCACGTGTCGCGGAGCGTCGCCCTTGCGCGTCGCTTCATGCTCGAACGCGGCGTCCTCGGTCTCCGTCGGCTTCCTGTCGACCAGGCCGCTGCGCTCCACGTAGTCCTTGAACGCTACGAGATCGTGGCCGAGCCGATGCTTGAGTTCCTCCGGCGAAGGGCCGTCGACGATCTCGTCAATGCGGAAGATCACAGTGGTCCTGCCGTTGGGCGAGGGTGCGAAGGTGACGAGTCCGGAGCGCACGGCGTCGACGCAGGCGAGTTCATCACAGAGAAGGTGCCCGGGTCCCGTGTGGGTCCACTGGATGAACCGCTTCCAGGTGGTTCGCACGAAGTCGGGCTCCGCGGCGATGACGATCTGCTGATGGATGCTGGCCATGATGCCGCCTCCAGTCGTTGGTACGACCCTGACACGCGTCGTGGCTCCAGAGTACCCTCTGCAGACACGTGGGAATCCGGCGCGCGCGGTCAGGAATCGCGGCCGCGCGCACCCCCGGACGCGTGACAGGCCTGCGGGAGAGCGCCGCGTCGGGGCGTGCCGCCGCCCGGGACGACCCGTTGGTTTGGCATTGGCCCCCAGTGGCCACGCTAGTGCCAGAGGGAGGACCCGCCAGCGACGCCATGAAGCGAACCGACCACTCGTCACCGCAGCTGTCATCGATGCCGCTTGAGCCGCAGCCCGCCCGGGCGAGTGACCGGCCGGATGGCACCCGCATCACGTTTCTCGGGCACGCGTCGACCGTCATCGAGATGGACGGCATACGTCTTGTCACCGACCCGGTCCTCCGCCGGCTGGTGGGGCCACTCTACCGGCGCGTGCCGCGGCCGCTCACCGACCCGGTGACCGACCCGGACGTCATCTTGATCTCACACCTGCACCTCGACCACTATGACCCGCGGTCGTTGCGGCTCTTCCGACGAGACACGCCCATCCTCGTGCCCGCCGGCGCCGGGCTCTCTCTGCGCTGGCGCGGGTTTCGCGACATCCACGAGATCGCTCCCGGCGACCGGCTCAAGATCGGGTCCGTCGAGCTGGTCGGCACGGACGCGAAGCACAAGGGCACGCGGCACCCGCTGGCCGCCCGCACGCCAAGTCTGGGCTACGTGGTGTCCGGCACCAGGAGCATCTACTTCGCCGGCGACACGGGGTTCTTCTCCGGCATCGCCGACGTGTGGCCGGAGCGGCTCGATCTCGCGATGCTGCCGATCGCCGGCATCGGCCCGCTGATGCCCGAGTTCAAGCACATGAGCCCGCGGCACGCGGTCAAGGCGATGGATCTGTTGAGACCGCGCATCGTCGTCCCGATACACTGGGGCACGTACCACCTGCCGGGCACGGCGATCTTCCGGCTGGGGCCCGATTTCCACCGGCGCGCGCCCTACCTGTTCATGGCGCAGGCCGCGGCGCTCGAGCCGGACGTGCACACGGTGATGCTGCGGCCCGGCGAGCAGCTCTGGCTGGAAGAGGCGCTCGAGGGCCACGCCGGTCACGCCGAGCACGGCGTGCCGGTCCCGCAGCAGCCGGCCGACCCCGCCGAGAGGGCCGGTCCCGGCGTCCCCGGCGGCTGGTGACGGGGGGAGAGGGGTGGCACACTCTGGTCGGCGAAGACTATCCGACCTGGGTGAGGTGGCTTGCTTGCAGTCGGGATAGCTTGGGACGGAGGATGGCGACACGTCGCCGGCCGCGACGGCGACGATGACTCGATGGACTCGATACCTCGAGGAGGACGGGATGGCGAAGTCGACGACAGGCGCGCGCATCGGCGTGATCTCCGACACGCACGGTCATCTGGATCCCCAGGTGCTCGAGGAGTTCGCCGGCGTCGACCACATCATCCACGCCGGTGACATCATGGACGCGGCCACCCTCGAGGCGCTCGCAGCGGTCGCGCCGGTGACCGCCGTCGCCGGCAACATGGACGACGGCAAGCTTGGCAAGCTGCCGCGCGAGGTCGCCGGCGAGGTCGGCGGCGTGCGCTTCGTCGTCGGTCACAAACGCAAGCGTCTGCTCAAGCGCCTCACGCTCGGCAAGATCGACGGCGTGGCCAAGCACGAGGCGCCGGACCTCCTCGTCTGCGGGCATGATCACCTGCCGGCCGTCGAGTGGGTGGACGGCACCCTCTTCCTGAACCCGGGGTCGGCCAGCGCCCCGCACGAGGAGGACGACGACCCCACGATCGCCATCGTCGAGCCCGGACCCGCGGGGCTCGGCGTTCGCTTCATCCGGCTGGCGCGCCGCGACGAAGCCGAGAGCTGAGACGCACATGAAGTCGCACACCGTCTACAAGACCTTCCGCATCCCCGAGCGCCGCGCATTCGTGCGCATCACCGAGGACGTCCGGCAGGCGGTCGCGGACAGCGGTATCAGCGAGGGCATGGCGCTGGTCGCGGCGATGCACATCACGGCCGGAGTCTGGATCAACGACGACGAGCCCGGCATCCAGGCGGATGCCCTCGAGTGGCTGGACAAGCTGGCGCCGCCGTCGTGGCAGCCCCCGGCCAACGAGGTAGCCCGGCAACTGCTCCCCGGAGGGGAGCGACCGACCGATGCGGCGGGGTGGAGCGATGCTGAGCCGGCGCAGCTCGAAGCGGGTTCGGACTACCGCCACCACCGCGGGGGTGAGGACAACGGCGATGCCCACCTGAAGAACCTGCTCGTGCATCACCAGGTGATCGTTCCGGTCACCGACGGCCGTCTCGACCTCGGCCCGTGGCAGGCGGTCTTCTACTGCGAGTTCGACGGGCGGCGCAGCAAGAGACTCATCATCAAGGTGCTCGGGGAGTAGACTTCCCTGAGAGGGCCGCAACGGCCACAAGAGGAGATGGAGGGTCACATGAACGAGCAAGGCGGCGACCCCGGACGTCCGCGTCCCGAGGTCGTGAGTGAGAGTGTCGTCGTCGTGAGCCACTCGGGCGGGCTCGCAAGCCGCTCGTGGGGCATCGTCTTCGCCGTCGGCATCGTCGCCATCGTCTTCGGCGTCATCGTCCTGGCCAACATCTGGGCGAGCGTGCAATTGGTCGCGATCTTCGCCGGCCTCTTCCTGCTGTTCGCCGGCATCCTGCAGTTCTTCGTCGGCGGCGGCGCTCGCGCCGGCCGCATCGCAGCCGGCGTGATCGCCATCATCGCGGGCATCGCGCTCATCGCCTGGCCGGACGCCTCGGTCAAGACGATCGCCGTGATCATCGGCCTTTCGTTCCTCATCTCGGGCGTCGCCGTCGCGATGGCGGCGATCGCCTCGCACGGCGAGGGCTACGGCGTCGTCGTCGGCTTCGGGGTCATCCTCGCCGTCGTGGGCGTCGTCTTCATCGCCTGGCCCGGCCCTACCGTGACCCTGCTCATGGTCCTGGTCGGCCTGAGCGCGGTCCTGTTCGGCATCTCGGCGATCGTCCAGGGCCTGGCGTTGCGTAAGGCGTGACGTGAACGCCGACCAGGAGGAGGGGCGCCGCCGGCGGTCCTCCCCGGTCGGGCACGTGGTCGCGTCCAGCCGCTCGCCGGGGTCGTTCTGGTGGTGATCGCCATCGTCTTCGTGAGGCAGACGCTCACGTTGGACGGGGTGCCCAACGAGGGACGCGCTGCGGCCTGACCGATCGGCGCGAAGGCACAGAGCGCCGGCGACCGCGTCGCTGCGTCAGGCCTCCCGGCCCGCGGGTGCGTCGTCCGAGTCCGTGCCGGCACGATCTGCATCCGCTTCGCCGTCCGGCCCGGCGGCCTCGGATGCTTCGAGGCGCTCCATGTTCCGTCTGCCGAGGTGCGCGCTGCCGAGGTTCTGGACGACGATGGCCACGACGGTGACCAGGTACAGCTGGCCGAGGATGGCCTCGAAGATGGCCAGTCATGCGGCCGAGGTCCGCGGCGGCCGTGAGGTCGCCGTAGCCGACGGTCGTGAGCGTCACGAAGCTGAAGTAGAGGTAGTCGATCTGCGTCGCCGGGTCCGGCGAGGACTGCAGCTGCGCGAAGAACGGCTCGCCGCTCACGACGGCGATGAGGCCGAAGGTCGTGGCGAAGAACATGGCGATGAGGAGGTAGACGCAGACGGCGCCATAGAAGGTATTGGCGCTGATGACCGGGTGCTGCACCAGTCGTCTGAGGATGGCCACCGGGGCCACGACCACGAGCAGGATGATCACCAGTCTGGCGGTGACCGTCGCGGTCTCGTCATCGCCGAAGATGACCAGGATGATGGCGACGAGGACCATCAGGGGGATGAGCGCAAGGGCGAGCCGAAGGAGGCGGCGCTGGACCTGTGCGGCGCGCAGCGCGAACCAGGTGGTCGCCGCGAAGACCACCAGCGACGATGATGCTGGCGAGCGCATCGTCGCCGGCCACGGCGAGCGTGAAGATGCTGATGATGAGCAGCAACAGCACGAGGCCGAAGCTGTCGGCGAACCGCGGCGAGCCCTCGAGGAGACGCGCACGCGGCCGCCGGGGCGTGCGTCTCTGCTGGGTGTCTCCCTGGTCGCTCATCGTCAGGCGTCACTGTATCCCAGCGCCGCGCCGGCCGAAACTGGCGCGGCCGCCGCGGCGCGCCCTCCGCGCCGCTCGCAGGTGACGCCGGCGGCGGCGCGAAAGGCCTTCTTGTACACTCGCGCGGAGGCTCCCAGCACATGCATGACGGCAGATACACCACGTACGGCACTCGCCCGGGGCGCGACCCCCGCCGCCGGCGGCGTCAGCGTGCCCGGCGGCGGCGTCTGCTCGTCCTCGTCCTCGTCGTGATCGTCATTGCGGTCGTCCTCGCCGCTTGTCTTCGTGGCGCGCGGCCGCGGCGACGAGGGTGTGCGAGACGCCCGCGGGTCGGGCGGCGTTGCGACGACCGCATCCCTCCGCCCGACCCCCACGCCGACCCCGCCGCCCAAGATCTGGGTCGCGAGCAAGTCCGACCCCGTACGCGTGTGGGTCGGCGGCGACTCCATGGGCGGCGAACTCGGCTTCGCGCTCGATCCGGTCCTCCGGGAGACCAAGGCCTTCAAGCCCATCACGTACTACAAGGACTCGACCGGCATCTGCCGCTACGACTTCTTCGACTGGGGCAAGCAGGTCAAGGCAGTGATGAAGACGGACAAGCCGCAGGCGGCGGTCATCATGATCGGGACCAACGACACGCAGTCCGTCTGGAAGGACGGCGAGTGGATCCACTACGGCGACATGGCCTGGAAGCAGGCCTATGAGGATCGTGTCGGCGAGATCATCGATACGATGCTCAAGGGGGGCGCCAGGCGCGTGTACTGGGTCGGCATGCCGATCATGGGGGAGAACTGGCGCAACTCGCGCATGAGGCTCATCAACAAGATCTTCCAGAAGCAGGCCGAGAAGCGCCCCGGCGCGGAGTACATCGACATCTGGGGTCTCTACGCGCACTCCGACGGCTCGTTCGACGCGTCGCTGCGTCTCGGTGACCAGGTGCACTTCACCATCGCCGGCCAGGCGATGCTGGCGGACGCCGTGTTCGAGGCGATCAAGCGGGACTGGCTGCCGGCCGGCGGCGAAGACGCCGGGCGAGTCGCCGGCGGCGACCCCCTCGGCGTCCGCCTCCTCGATCTGACGCCGCGGGAGGGGCGTCCTGCGCCGGCTGGCGCCGGCCGGCGCACATGCCGCGGCGGCGATGGTTGCCCGCGGCGACAGCTGCGGATAATGAGGGTGAGATGATCATGCTTTTCGCCGCCATCCCCGGGCACGTGCTCGACGACGCCAAACGGCCGCTGTTCGCGCTGCTGGTCGGCTTCATCCTCACGTTCCTCGTCGCCCGGCTCAACACGCGCCTCACTCGGCATCATGGCCGTTCACACATCCGCATCGGCAGCGTGGTGACCCCGGGCGGGCTGCACATCCACCACTCGGTGTTCGGCATCGTCGGCATGGTCATCGCCGGGATCCTCACGTTCGCGGTGCAGCCCGGCAGCCCACTGCTCGAGTTCCTCGCCTTCGTCTTCGGCTGTGGCGCGGCGCTGACCCTGGACGAGTTCGCGCTGATCCTCCACCTCGAGGACGTCTACTGGACGGGCGAAGGACGCAAGAGTATCGACGCCGTGATCCTCGGTCTGACCTTCATCACTCTGCTGCTCACCGGCCTGCTGCCGCGCAGCATCAGCGAGGTCGGCGACTACATCACCATCTCGCGCTGGGTCGGCTTCGCGCTGATCCTGAGCGGCGCCGCCTTCGTGGTCGTCTGCTACCTCAAGGGGAAGCTGTTCATCGGCACCATCGGCATCTTCGTCCCCCTGGTGGCCCTGGTAGGGGCATTGCGCCTGGCCAAGCCGGGGTCGCCATGGGCTCGCCGGCAGTACGCGGCGAATCCCACCAAGATCGACCGCGCCCGGCGCCGAGACGATGGCTTTCACCAGACGTGGGAGCGGCGCAAGCACCGTCTCTGGGACGTGATCGGCGGCAAGCCGCACCTGCCGCTGCCGCATCGCGACAGGCGCCGTGACCGCCACGACCGAGGGCCGCGCGGGGGTTCCCGCGAGTCGCACGGGTAGGCGGCCGGCCGGCGTCGGCTCGGGCCGGCCGGCTCTCTTCTGCTCTCAGACCGACCGCGTCGAACGGCCGTCCCTGACGTCGCCGGGCTTGTGTGGCGCGTTGCCCGAGTACGCGCTGAGCGCCAGTTCGTAGAACACGAGTGCTGCGACGACGGCCAGCACCGCGATCGGTGAGCCGGTGGCGAAGAGCAGGACGACCAGCGCCACCGCGATGCCGGCGACGCGCAGGAGATCGAGGTGCGCGGCCATCCAGCGCCCGGCGCGAGTCTTCGGCGTGGACAGGTGTGCGGCGACGCCCAGGAATCCGGCGAAGCCGCGGCCCATGGCGTCCAACCAGCCCGGCTTGCCGGCGAGGAGGGCGGCGACGGCGACGATCACCCCGGCGACGGCGATCCAGACGAAGGACGCGTGCAGGCTGCCGGTCGCCGAATTCACGATCGACCTCGTCACCGCCGCGTCCGCCTGGGGCTTCACGGCGTCGACGGCGGCGTTCTGCACCTGCGCCTCGATCACCCGGGCGGCCACGACGCCGACCAGGGCTCCGAGTCCGAGCCATATGGCGGTGCGCCGGCGACGGACCGACACCAGCAGGGCCGCGGCGATCAGGACGACGGTGAGGATGACCACGGGGATCGCCAGGTCGCTGAGGCGACGGAGCGCCTGCTCGGCCTCGTAGCCCCGGTCGCCCTTGAGCAGGGTGATGGAGCCTGTGTCCGCCGGCAGCTCTCGGCCGAACGCGTCCTGCAGCAAGGCACGGATGTCGTCGGGGGCGGTGGCCGGGTCGATCGGCGGCAGCCTGACGTCCCGCCCGAGAAGCTGCGGCGTATCCACCTCGAGCTGCTGCAACACCATGGCGACGATCGGCAGCAGGTTCAGCATGACATCGGTGCGGGCCACGGTGACGCCGCGGTCTTCGTCCTGCAGCGCGGCGAGAAGTTGCTCGTGAGCGACGCGGTTGCTGTCCGCCCAGAGGCGCTGCGCAAGCTCGGTGTCGAGGAACCTGTCGACCTCCTCGACGATGAAGCCTTCGCGGCTCGCCGCGTGGCGGCGTGTCGCCGGTACGAGCGCTCGGGTCCGTGATTGCCAGCACCTCGGTCGCAACGTACTTGCCGATGGCATCACGGGCTTGCGTGTCCTCGACTGCGGGAGCGACGGTCGTCACCCAGGCGTCGGTATCGAAGACGATGCTACGGGACCACAGGGCGAGCGCGCTCGCCAGGACGGCGAGCACGGAGACAACGACGAGAACGAGAGCGACCCAGGAGCGGATGCGCGATTGGCGTCCGGAGGCCGGGACGCGCCCGAGCGGCGTCAGGGCGCGCGCGGCGCCGGCGCCTGCCCCGTCGCGCTCGACCGGAGTCCGCGACCGGCGGACCATGCGCCTCAGGCGCCGCGCGCCGCCGAGGCAGCGACGGCGGACCCGAGGCGCTTGGCGCCCTCGGCGAGGCTCGCCTCGTCGTAGAGGCTGAAGGCGAGCCGCAAGCTGCGGTCGTCGCCGTCGGCGCAGAAGCGCCGGCCCGGCGCGAAGGCGGCGCCGTGCTCTTCCGCCACCGGCAGGAGCTCCGAGGCGTCGAGCCCCGGTGGGAGCGTGACCCAGAGGAAGAAGCCACCGTCCGGCGCCGAGAAGCTGCAGCCGGGAGGGAGGTGCTCGCCGAGCGCCGCGGCAAGCGCGTTGCGGCGTGAAGCATAGGCGCGGCGAAGGGCGGCGACGTGAGCGTCGTACTCGCCGCCCTCGAGCACCGCGGCGACCACGTGCGCCGAGAACTGGCTGACGCAGCCGCCGCTCTCGAGGACGCCGGCGGCGGCCAGGCGCTCGCGCAGGGCGGCCGGGGCGTCGATCCAGCCCACGCGCAACCCCGGCGCGAGGGACTTGGAGAACGAGCCGAGCCGCACCACGGGCGCCTTCGGGTCGAGCGTCCGAAGCGCCGGCGGCGCCTCTCCCTCGTAGACGAGCTCGCGATAGACGTCGTCCTCCACCACGACGAGGTCGTGGCGCCGCGCGAGTTCAAGGAGCTGCCCTCGGCGGGCGGCGGAGAGGCTCACGCCCGCCGGGTTGTGGAAGGTCGGGATGGTGTAGAGCAGGCGCGGCCGGCGGCCGGCCGCGCGGGCCTCGAGTACGGCCGCCTCGAGGGCGTCCACGTCGAGACCCTGGTCGTCCAGCGTGACGCCGGCGATGGTGACGGGGTGGTCGGCGACGATGCCGAGAGCCAGGTTGTAGGTGGGGCACTCGACGTAGACGACGTCGCCTGGCTCCGTGAGCATCGTCATCGCCTGGTCGAGAGCCTGCGAGTTGCCGCCGGTGACGAGGAGGTCGCCCGGGGTGACATCCTGCCCCTCGAGCTCGGCCGATCGCTGCGCTATCGCCGCTCGCAGTCGCTCGGGACCCTCGGTGGAGCCGTACGCGAGCGCGCCCGCGCCACCGGCGCCGAGCGCTCGGGCCGCGGCGTCGCGCACGAGCCCGACCGGGAGCAACGCCGGGTCGGGCTCACCGAACGCGAACTCGATGACGCCTTCTCGGAGGGTGTTCTGGGTGAAGGGGGGCGGCTCGCTCACACGGCTATGATACGCGATGCACCGCGGGACGCCGCCGCCCGCGGCGAACCCTCGCTGGCGACCGGCCATCCCTTTCCCTAGACTGGCTCCAGACTCGCTGCATGCTGTTCCCAACCATCACATTCGCTCTCTTCTTCCTGCTGGTCTTCGTGGGGAACTGGCTGCTCATGCCCCGGCAGCGGGTGTGGAAGCCGTTCATGCTGCTCGCCAGCCTCCTGTTCTACGGCTGGTGGGATTGGCGCTTCGTGCTCTTGCTGGCGCTCAGCGCGGTCGCCAACCAGTTCTTCGCGCTGTGGATCGCGTCGATGCCGCAGCCCGGCTCCGGACGTAGATGGGCGCTGGCCGCCGCCGTCGTCGCCAACCTCGGCGTGCTCGGCGTGTTCAAGTACTACGGCTTCTTCGTCACGTCGGTCGTCGACTTCCTGAGCACGTTCGGCCTGAATGCCGACCTGCCGCTCCTGCGCATCCTGCTGCCGATCGGCATCTCGTTCCTGACCTTCCGCGTGCTCAGCTACGTGATCGACGTGTACCGCGGCACGCTGCGGCCGGCATCCCTGCTCGACTTCTCCGTGTACGTCGCCTTCTTCCCGTATCTCGCCGCCGGCCCCATCGCTCGCGCCTCGGAGTTCCTGCCGCAGCTCAAGGTGCCGCGCGACCCCCGGAACGTGGACACGGCGCGCGCCTTCTTCCTGATCTTCGGCGGTCTGGCGAAGAAGATGCTGATCGCGGACTACCTGGCGACCCACATCGTCAACGGCGTGTTCACGACGCCTGGTCAGTACTCCTCCCTCGAGGTGCTGGTCGGGATCATCGGCTACTCGGTGCAGATCTACTGCGACTTCAGCGCCTACGCCGACATCGCCATCGGCATCTCGCTCCTGCTCGGTTTCGAGCTGCCGGACAACTTCAACGCGCCCTACACCGCAGCGTCCGTGCAGGACTTCTGGCGGCGCTGGCACATGACCCTCTCCCGCTGGCTGCGGGACTACCTGTACATCCCGCTGGGGGGCAGCCGCGGAGGGCCGAGGCGGACGTACCTCAACCTCATGATCACGATGGTGCTCGGCGGTCTCTGGCACGGCGCCGGCTGGACGTTCGTGTTCTGGGGCTTCCTGCACGGCGCGGCGCTCGTTATCGAGCACGCCCGCGTGGACCGCCGCAAGGACCGCGCACTGGTCGTGCAGCGCCAGCGCCGAGAGCTCGCGGTGGCCCTCGAGGGCCCGGGCGAGGCCGCGCCGCCGCCGGAGGGTCCGGGCGCTGCCGGGTCGTCTGTCGAGTACGACCGCCGGCCCTGGCACGGCGCCGTTTGGCCGCGGATCGGCGTGTTCGCCTTCGTGACCTTCGCCTGGATCTTCTTCCGCTCCGACACGTTCGCCGCGGCGATGAGCGTCATCGCGCGGCTCTTCCAGGGCTGGGGAACAGTGGGCGCGGCCGTCACGCCCGGCGTGTTCCTCGCCATCGCCGTGGGCATCGGAGTGCAGTACGTCCCGCGGTCTGTCTGGCAGCGTGGCGAGGCAGGACTCTCGGTGCTCAACCCGGCGCTGCAGGGCGTCCTCCTGGCCGTGGGCTTCATGTTCCTCGACGTCCTCGGTCCCACCGGCCCCGCGGCCTTCCTCTACTTCAAGTTCTGATGGCGGACGGGCGGACACCGATGGACGACCAGCGTGCCGACCGGGCGAAACGAGCCGACGCCCGCGAGCGGCGAGCGGACGACGCGGCATGAGCGCGACGACGGGGCCCTGCCCTACGGACGCCGCCGCCGTACCGCCGCCAGCGCTCTCGTGGCCATGCTGGTCGCCTTGGCGCTGGGGGCGCTCTTCAACGCGCCGGCCATGAAGAAGACCGCGCTCGAGCTGCCGTTCGGCGGCCAGCGCAGCTTCCGGCTCGCTGTCCTCGACCCGCTCGAGACGGTGAGTCACTGGCTGTTCCTCGACCGGCCGGCGAGGCTCACCGCCGATGCGCTGGGCAGGCCAGACCCGGGCTCGACCGACACACGGGTCGTCGTGATCGTTACCCCGACGCCCGAGCCGACCAAGCGCGGGGACAAGAGCGGAGACGGCGGCGGCAAGCCCGCGAAGACCCTGCAGGAGAAGCCTCTGCCCAAGCCGTTCAAAGGGCACCCCATGCACCTGTACATCGCCGGCGACTCAATGATGGGGCTGCCGGGAATGGCGCTCACCAACCTCTCCAACAAGACGAAGCTCATCAAGCCGCAACTCGACTTCCACCTCTCCTCCGGCCTGGTGCGCCCGGACTTCTTCAACTGGCCTGCCCAGCTCCAGACGAAGGCCCAGGCCTTCGATCCCGGCGCCGTCGCCGTCATGTTCGGCGCCAACGACAACCAGGCGGTGCAGACGTCGTCGGGCAAGGTCCACCAGTTCGGCAGCGACGGCTGGAAGAAGGAGTACCGCAAGCGGGTCGAGGACGTGATCGCGCTGCTGTACCAGAACGGCGTGCGGCGCGTGTACTGGATCGGGCAGCCGATCATGCCGGAGTCGTCGTTCAACAACCAGGTCAAGCTCATGAACGACATCTACGCCAGCGTGGCCGAGAAGACGTTCGGCGTCCAGTACATCGACGCGTACAAGCTCCTCTCGAACGGCGGCGGGCGGTATGCGCAGTATCTGCGCGACAGCGACGGCAAGATGCAGAAGGTCCGTGAGCAGGACGGCGAGCACCTCACGTATGCCGGCGGTCTGCGCATCGCCGAGGCGGTGATCGCCGCGATCAAGAAGGAGTGGATCCCCACCAAGAAGGGAGAAGCCGGCGCGCCGTCGCCGAAGGCGTCGCCGACGGCCTCTCCGGCTCCCTGACGTCGGGGCTCCGGCCGCCCCGTCTCCGGGGTATCCGGCGCCGCGGGAAGGGCTTCGCCGCCCGCCAGGCCCTGGTGTAGCATCCCCGCGACAGGCGGGGCCGCCGGTGCGGCGCTCGCACCAGTGACCGACAGGCGGCAGGGTGCTCTTCCCGACGATCACGTTCGCGGTCTTCTTCCTCGTCGTGTACACGGCCAACTGGCTGCTCATGCCGCGCCTACGCCTCTGGAAGTGGTTCATCATCGGCGCCAGCTACGTGTTCTACGGCTGGTGGGACTGGCGCCTGGTCTTCCTTCTCATCGGGGCGACGCTCGTGAACCAGGCTCTCGGCGTCCAGGTGCACCGGACGCGCGGGCGCAGCGGCAGCGCGGCCGGCGCCCGCCGCTGGCTCGTCCTCGCCGTGGCTGCGAACCTCGTCACGCTGGGCGTGTTCAAGTACTTCGACTTCTTCGTCGTGAACCTCAACGACGTGCTCGGCGCTCTCAGTCTCGGCGCGCCGCTCCCGCTCCTTCGCGTCATCCTGCCCGTCGGCATCTCGTTCCTGGTCTTCCGCATGCTGACCTACGTGATCGACATCTACCGAGGCCAGCTCACGCCGGCGCCCACGCTCGACTTCGCCGTGTACACGGCCTTCTTCCCGTACCTCCTCGCCGGCCCCATCGCCCGCGCCCGCGAGTTTCTCCCGCAGCTCACCTCGCCGAGAGACCCTCGCGGCGTGGACTCCTCGCGTGCCTTCGCGCTCATCCTCGGGGGCCTCGTGAAGAAGATGCTGATCGCCGACTACCTCGCGACCCACATCGTCAACGGGCTGTTCGCCTCGCCGCAGACGTACTCGTCCTGGGAGACCTTCTGGGGGATCGTCGCCTACTCGGTGCAGATCTACTGCGACTTCAGCGCCTACGCCGACATCGCCATCGGCATCTCGCTGCTCCTCGGGTTCGAGCTGCCGGCCAACTTCGACGCGCCGTACACCGCGCGGACCATCCAGGACTTCTGGCGCCGCTGGCACATCACGCTCTCCAGCTGGCTGCGCGACTATCTGTACATCCCGCTCGGCGGCAATCGCAAGGGTCGGGGACGCACGTATGTGAACCTTGTCGTCACCTTCCTGCTCGGCGGCCTGTGGCACGGCGCGGGGTGGACCTTCGTCTTCTGGGGGCTCATGCACGGCACCGGCCTCGCGCTCGAGCGCGCGCGCGGCGACGCCCGTCACGCCGGAGGCCTGCGCGAGCCGGGGGCGACGGCGGGCGCGCGGGCGTTGCAGAGGCTGGCGGTGTTCGCCTTCGTCACGGTGGCATGGGTGTTCTTCCGCGCCGAATCGATGGGCAACGCGTTCGCCGTTCTGTGGCGTCTCATCGCCGGTCTCGGGTCCATCGGGACCGCGGTGACGCTGCCTGTGGTCGGCCTCGTTGCGCTGGGCATCGCTATCCAGTACGTGCCGCGGCGGACCCTCGAGGACCTCGAGGCCGGCGTCAGCCGCGTCGGCTGGGTGGGCCAGGGGCTCATCCTGGCGCTGGCCCTGTTCCTGATCGACGTGCTCGGCCCGGCCGGGCCGGCCGAGTTCCTGTACTTCAAGTTCTGAGTGGGTGAGTGTGGAGATGCTGGACGACGAACGTTATGCAGGCGGGACCGGGGGAGACGACCGGCGATCCTCTGACGAGAGCGCCGACGACCTCTTCGTCTGGGACGGCCTGCGGCCGCCGGCGCGCGGGCGACGCGACCACGGTGGTGCGCCGGGCGCGGGCCGCCGCGGGGACGGCGTGCGGCGTTCGCGTGACGACCGGCTGCCGCCAGAGCATCCTACGGGCGCCGGGCCGGCGCCGCGCCGGCCGGCTCACGACCGCGGCTCTGACGCCTCAGAGGAGTGGGAGGAGTGGCTCGAGCCCGATGGGCCACATGGCCCCGAGACCATCGGGCCGCTGCCGGAGCGCCGCCAGGGAGCGCGCCGGCGCCGGCTCTCGGCCGGCGCGGTGTTGCTCGCCATGCTGCTCGGCTTCTTCCTCGCCGGTCTGCTCGACGCGCGCGCCATCCGCAAGGACGTCGAGGGCCGGCCCTTCGGCGCCCTGCGCTCGGTGCAGCTGGCCCTCCTCGCGCCGATGACGGGGCTGAGCGGACTGCTGCGCGCCGACGACCTCGGGTCAGCAGTCGCCGATGCGCTGGGGCGAGGCGAGCAACAGCATCACAAGCTCGCCGAGGTCAAGAAGTCGGAGAAGCCCCTCTGGCCGCGCGCCGTCACGACGAAGAGGCCGCTGCGGCTGTACGTCGCCGGCGACTCCATGAATCAGGTCTTCGGCTCGTCGCTCGTCAACCTGGCGGAGGAGACGACGCTGGTGAAGGGCAAGAACGACTACCACGTCTCCAGCGGGCTCAGCCGCCCCGACTTCTACGACTGGCCGCAGCAGCTGGTCGACCAGATCGTCGACTTCAGGCCTGACGCGGCCGCCGTCCTCTTCGGCGCCAACGACGGCCAGGACGTCAAGTACGAGGGCAAGGTGCTCAAGGTCGGCACCGAGGCCTGGCAGGAGGTCTACGCCAAGCGCGTCGGGGAGGCCATGGACATCCTCACCCGGGGCGGCCGCCGGGTCTACTGGGTCGGCAACCCGATCATGAAGGACGCGGGTTACCGCGAGCGGATCGCGATGATGAACCACATCTACGCGGCGGAGGCGGAGAAGCGCCCCGGGGTCACCTTCGTCAGCACCTGGGCGGCGCTGGCCGACGAGAAGGGCTCGGTACGCGGCCTACCTCAAGGACGAGAACGGCGACCGGACATTGATGCGGGCGCCGGACGGCATCCACATGACGCGCGCGGGCGGCGACCGCATCGCCCAGGTCGTACTCGACGTGATCATGAAGGACTGGGGCATGAACGGTCAGCCGGCGCCCAGTCCAAGCCCCTGACGCGCGACCTTCAGCCGCCGACCGTGCCTTCAGCCCCCACTTGAGCCGTCGTCCACCCAGTCGCGGGTCAGCATCAGCCAGAAGGCGAGCCCGGCGTGGTCGCCGTAGCGGCGAAAGCGCCGGACCATCGTGCGGTCGGAGACGAGGCGGCCCTTGGGCCTTCCCTGCAAGGCCGCGTACTTCGGCCGCGTCCACGAGTCGAGGACGAGGCGCGAGTGGCGGCCCAGGAGGAGCATGACGTGGGCCGCCGCGTAGGGCCCGACTCCGGGGAGCGCGAGGAGACGGCGCTCGACCTCGTCGTCCGGTAGCTCGTCGCGGCTCGAGGCGAACAGCGCCTCAAGGTCGACATCGCACGCGGCGACCAGTGCGGCGATGCCGCGCAGATAGGCGCCGCGGTACCCGGCTCGGGCGACGCCGCTGTAGAAGTCGTCGCCGGCCTCTGCCATCGCCTCCGGTGTCGGGAAGGCCCGGCCGACGACGCCCTCGGGAGGCGCTCCGGGGGCCGGCTCTCCGAGCCGGCCGACCAGGGCGCCGGCCATGCGCTCCGTCGCCGACCAGGCGCAGTTGGTCGTGCAGACCGTCTTGATCACGTCCTCGAAGACCGTGGGACTGCGCAGGAGACGTCCGGCGCCGCCGCAGGCCCAAGCCAGCGCGGGGTCGTCCGCGCAGGCGACGTAGAAGCCTCTCAGGTCGTCGTCGAGGCAGAGCATGCGGCGCACGGAAGCCGTGATGGCCGCCGCGACCCGTTCGTCCGGCGGTGGCCCCGCGTCGGCCGTCTCGACCGCCACGGAGGGTGAACCTGGGGCGGCCACGACGGCCGTCCCCCGTCTGGCTTCGGAGAGACGCACCGTCCGCGGCCCCTCAGCTGTGGCCAGCGTGACCGTCGCTCCGCGCCCACCGTCGTCGATCGCCGTCGGCGGCAGGCCGGCGACGCCGTGTGAGAGCAGGGTGCGCCGGAGGTCGACGGGCTCGCCGCCGGCGCCCCGGAGCTCGATCGTCGCGACGCGAGTCATCAGGCGGCGATGAGGGCGATGCCGGAGAGTGCCGCCGCCGCGCCGGCCAGCTGGTGAGGAGCGATCCGCTCGCGCAGCACACCGAAGGCGAGGAGGACCGTGACGACGGGGTAGAGCGAGCCGAGCACGGCGACGAGGCTGAGATAGCCTTGGGTCGTCGCCAGCGCGAAGAGACCGTTGGCGCCCGTGTCGAGGATCCCGACGGCCACGATGAAGGGCAGCGCGGCACGCTTCACCTTGACGTGGGGCCGGAGAGCCAGGAAGAGCATCGCGAAGATGGTCGCCGACGAGAGTCGCCCCGCGAGCATGGCCCACAGCGGATCGTAGCGGGCGGTCGCGTCGTAGCCGATGAGGACCAGCCCCATGCAGACGGCGGCGGTCAAGGCGAGGGCGACGGCACGCCGCTGGTCCCGGCGCGAGGGGCGCGGCGCATGGCCGGACGGTGCGAGTTCTGCCTGCAGGCCAGCCTGTCCTGCGCCCTCCGTCGCGTGGAAGAGCGTCGCCGCCTCGGCCGGCTCCACCGCCGGTTCTCCCGGGAGCGCCGCCGCTCCGATCGTCTCGCCGTCGCGCGCCGGCTCGATCGCGACGAGGATCACGCCCACGGCGGCCATGACGACGCCGGCCAGCTGCACGGTCGTCGGCCGCTCGCCGGCGGCGATGCCGGCGGCGAAGGGGATCATCGCGTTCATGGCGCTGATCGGCGCCACGATGCTCATCGTTCCGATCGCCAGCGCCTTGTAGAAGAGGGAGATCGCGACGACGCTGGCGAAACCGCCGAGCATCACCGGCCACACGGCGTGCAGGCCCGGCCAGCTGTGGCCGGTCCCGAGCGTCACCAGCGCCGCCCCTGCGAGGCCCACGGCCTGACTCCCGATGATGACCGCCCACAGGCTCGCGCGTCGGGTGCTGAGGCCGCCGAGGAAGTCGCCGGATCCCCAGCAGAGCGACGCGCCGAGGGCAAGGGCGATGCCGAGCATGGCCAGAGGCTATCACGAGGCGGTGATACGCTTGCTGAGGCGCCGCCCGGCGTCCTCGACCGGAGCCGAACCGTGCCTGGAGCGGTCAACATCCCCGAGAGCAATGAAGCCCTCCTCGCAGAGTGCGAGGTCCAGACCTTCCGCGCCGGAGGCCCAGGCGGCCAGCACCAGAACGTCACCGACAGCGCCGTGCGGCTGAAGCACCTGCCGACCGGCCTCACGGTCACGTGCCGGGCGCAGAGGAGTCAGTACCTCAACAAGATGGATGCGCTGCGTCGCCTGCGGCTCAAGCTCAGGAAGCTGAACGAGCCGCCGCCTCCGCCGCGCCGGCCGACGCGGCCGTCACGCGCGGCCAAGGAGCGGCGGCTCGCCGAGAAGTCGCGCCGGGGCGCCGCCAAGCGCCTGCGCCGCCCCCCCTCCGCCGACGAATAGCCGACGTAGCGGGGCATCGTGGGGTGGGCCGCAGGCGCACCGCACAGTAGCCGACGTAGCGGGGCCATCGTGGGGTGGGCCGCAGGCGCACCGCACAGTAGCCGACGTAGCGGGGCCATCGTGGGGTGGGCCGCAGGCGCACCGCACAGTAGCCGACGTAGCGGGGCCATCGTGGGGTGCGCCGCCGACGAGCCGGAGACCGGATCGGATGTCGCGGACCAGGCTTATCGCACGCCGGCCGGCGTGTAGAGTAGGCGCCGATGACAGTCATCGTCGGCATCCTCCTGGTCGCCTTCCTGGCCGGCGTCTTTGGCAGCATGCTCGGCGTGGGCGGCGGTGTCATCATGGTCCCGGTCCTCAGCCTCGCGTTCGGCGTGCCCATCAAGACGGCCATCGCGACGAGCATCGTCTGCGTGATCGCCACCTCGTCGATGGCCCAGACGACCTTCGCCGCCCGTGGCATGACCAATATGCGCCTCGGCATGTTCCTCGAGGTCGCCACCACGGTCGGCGCGATCGCCGGCGGCGTGACCGCGGTGCTCATCGACGGCCGCATCCTGCAGGGCTGCTTCGCCGCCGTACTCTTCTACGTGGCCTGGCAGATGAGCCGCCGAGGCGCCGACGTCCCGCCGGTGGAGACGGGCGTGATGCCGTCACGGTACTACGACCCGGCAGAGGGCCGTGAGATCAGCTACGGGGTTCACGGCCTGTTGCCCGGCTTCGTCCTGTCGCTGGCGGCCGGCAACGTCTCCGGCCTCCTCGGCGTCGGCGGCGGTGCGTTCAAGGTGCCCATCATGCGTCTGCTCATGGGCGTGCCGCTCAAGGCGACGATCGCGACCAGCAACCTCATGATCGGGGTGACGGCCGCGACCGGCGCCGCGATCTTCTACGGCCGTGGCTACATGGATCCATATTGGGCCGTCCCGGCGGTCCTGGGCATCCTCGCCGGCGCGCTGCTCGGTCCACGGCTGGCGATCCGCTTGCGTACCCGGGTCCTCGTGATTCTCTTCGAGGCCGTTCTCGCCGTCTTCGGCGTGTTGATGCTGTTGCAGGCCATGGGGGTGGGACTGTGAGCGCCGATCAGCGGGCAGACGGGCCGGCGGCCGGCCCCCGTGGCGCCGACGGCGCCGGCGAGGCGGGCGCGCCCGCGCGGCACATCATGGACCCGGTGGAGCGCACGGTGCGCAGGATCCTCATGGGGGGGATCGCCGTCAGCGTGGTGTTCATGGCGATCGGCCTCGTCCTCGGCGCCCTCCACGGAGACGGCCTGCCCTCAGGAGTCGTTCCGCTCGCCGACCTGGCTTCGCGGCTGGGCGACGCCGACCCGGCCGCCTATCTCTCGCTGGGCCTGATCGTCCTCATCGCGACGCCGTTCGTACGCGTCGCCGCGTCCATCGTCGTGTTCACGCTCGAAGGTGATCGGCGCTACGCATCGATCACAGCGGTCGTGCTGGGGATCATGTGCGTGAGCGTCGTGCTCGGCAAGGTCTGACGGACGACGGCTGCGACGAGTCCGGCTCGCGGCCGGGAGGCCCGCGGCGGCGGCGCTACAGGGCGCAGTCGAGGCCGGCGTCGAGACCGCGGACGGCGGCGGCGGCGCGCCGGCCGGAGACCATGGCACCCTGGATCGACGCCGTGTCACGGTGATCGCCGCAGACGAACAGGCCCTCACGCAGGCGCGCCGGCCGCTCCGCCGTCGCGAGCGCGGCCGGCGGTTGTGCCGGGAGAGCGAAGGGGATGCGCTGCACGCGCAACAGCTTCCAGCCCTCCACCTGCCCTCCGAACCAGCGGCGAAGCTGTTCGCGGGCGGCGCCGTCGAGCGCCTCGTCAGAGAGCGCCGGCACGCCGAGCACGGTGGCCGAGACCAGCGCCGCCCCGGGCGGCGCGTAGCTCGGCGCGACGTCACTGGGCACGCAGAGGTCGTTGACCGGGCCGTGCCCGTCGCCGTCGAGCACGAGGACCGGCTCGCCGACGGGCGATCGCTCGGCCGCGTAGTGGAGGTTCGTCACGGCCCGGGGCGCCGGCGCCTCGACGGCGCCGGTCAGGCGGGCCGCCTCTGGTCCGTCCGCCGCGACGACCACGGACGAGGCGGTGAGTCGCTCGCCGCCGGCGAGGACCACCTCTCCCGGCCGGGCGGATTCGACGGTCGCGTCGAGGCGAATGGCCGCCTCCGGCAGACCCGCGGCCAGCTGACGAGGGATCGCCTCCATGCCGGCGACCGGCAGCGCCGCCTCGCCCTCGGCGAAGAGCTTGAAGACGAAGGCGAAGAGTCGGCTCGATGTCTCCAGGGAGGAGTCGAGGAAGATGCCGCCGAGGAACGGCCGGAAGAAGGAGTCGACGAACTCCGGCGAGAACCCGTCGCGCCGCAGCGCCTCGGCGGTCGTGACCTGCGGCGCGGTGAGGATCTCGTTCAGCGAGAAGCGCGAGAGCCTGGACCGAAGCCGCGCGACCCGGAGCTTGTCGGGGATGCCGCGGGGGGAGTCGCGAAGGCTCGCGAAGCCCTTGAACGGGTGCCGGAAGGGGTCGGCGATCCGCGTGAAGCGGTCCCCGCGCCGGATCAGGGCGCCGCTCTCGAACGGGCGCAGACGCAGACGCTCGTAGTCGAGCACGCGGCGCGCCTCTGGATACGCGGTGAGGAGCACCTGGAAGCCGCGGTCGAGCAGGAACCCGTCGACGACGTCGGTGCGCACGCGCCCGCCCGGCTCGTCGCCCCGCTCGAGGACGAGGACGTCGAGCCCGGCGGCATGAAGTTCACGGGCGCAGCAGAGACCGGCGAGGCCCGCGCCCACGACGATGACGTCAGGCATCAGCGCTGAGACCTCCCCCGCACTGTCGCTGTCTGCTCAGGAGCCACCATCCTCGCCGGTTCGAAGGCAGTATACCCGGGCCCGCGGAGCGCTCCGGGCGTCCTCTCCTCTGGCGCTCGGCAGATCGACGCTTGGCGCCGCCGCAGTCGCTGCGTTACCCGGTGGTCTCGCTCCTGCCGCTGCGGCGCACGAGCACCACGACCAGCACGATCACGATGATCGCGACGATGACGCCGATGACCACGTACAGCGTGCTCGAGGAGCTGCTCGTCGTCTCGGTCGCCGCCGTCTTCGGGTGCACCTGCACGTAGGTGTCGACGTTGTCGTTCTGCAGCACGACCCGGCCGGTGTCGCCCGGGTAGGGGACCCAGCCCTCCCACTTGTCGCTGTTGTAGGCGATCAGCGTCTGCGGGTAGTAGAGCACCACGTAGGGCGCATCGTCGTAGAAGATCTGCTGCATGCGCTGGACCTGCTGCTCGCGCGACGCCGGGTCCATCTCCGCGTCCTGCTGGTCGTAGAGGCTGTCGAACTCCGCGTTCGACCAGCAGGCGTCGTTCCACCACTCGATCTGGGATGAGATGAAGGAGCCGAGCTGGTAGCCCGGATCGGCGGTGCCACCCCAGCCCCAGATGAACAGGTCGTAGTTCGGGGCGTAGGCGTCACCCTTGTAGGCGTAGATGCCGTCGTTGATCGTGCCGTCGTTCTCGACGCTGAGGACGATATTCAGGCCGAGCTCCTCGAATGACCCCGCGATCAGCTTGCCGGCTCGCTGCTGCTCTGGCGACTCACTCCGGGTCCAGAGCCGCAGCTCGATGGGCTTGCCGCTCTTGTCCTCCCTGGCGCCGTCGCCGTCCGAGTCCATGTAGCCGGCCTCGTCGAGCAGCTGGGCGGCCTTCTCCATGTCGTAGCCGAACGTCTCCTCCGGCGGCGGCGTCCAGGCGTAGTCGGTGAACGGCCCGATGATCGACTGGCCGACGGATCCGTAGCCGCTGAGGGCCGTGTCGATGATCTTCTGTTTGTCCACGGCCCAGCTGATCGCCTGGCGGAACTTGAGGTCGCGCAGCACTGGGTTCGCCTGCGAGTCGTCGCTGTCGTAGACGTTCATGGCCAGCTCGACGAAGTACCGGAAGAGGGCCGGCTCGGCCGTGATGCCGGGTTCGTTCTGCATGGCGTCGAACTGTGGCGCCGGCAGGTCGACCGCGACGTCGATGGCGCCGCTCTTCAGGTCCATCGCCATGGTGTCCTGGTTGGTGTAGATCTCGAGGATCGCCTCATCGACCTTGGGGGCGCCCCTCCAGTAGTCCTTGTTGGCGGCGAAGCGGATGTACGAGCCCTTCTTGACCTCGATCGTCTGGAAGGGGCCGGAGCCGATGACCGGCGGCTGAGAGTTGTACGTGCCGGCCTTGTCGCCCGGGATCTTGCTCCAGATGTGCTCCGGGACGATCGGTATCCACAGGCGCAGCATGGTGGCCTTCGGCTTCTTGAGGTTGAACACCACGGTGGCGTCGTCGACGGCCTCGGCGTTCTTGATGTTCACCGTGCTGCTCGTGTACGCCGTGAGCTCATTGTCGATGATGTAGTTGTAGGTGAAGGCGACGTCCGAGGCGGTCAGCGGCTCGCCGTCGTGCCAGGTGATGCCGGGATGGATCTTGAACGTCCAGGTCAGACCGTCCTCGGACGATTCCCAGCTGTCGGCGATCTCGGGGCGGATCTCGCCGTCGGGCGCGTAGCCGACGAGCATGTCGTAGTTCAGGTGGAACATCTCGTAGGCCGCGACGGTCACGCCGGCGAACGGGTTGAGACTGTCGATGTCCTGCAGTGTGCCGACGCGGAGCACGACCTTGTCCGCGGCGGGCGACGGCGACGAGCTCGCTCCGGCCATCGTGGAGATGCCCCAGATCAGGCCACAGGCCGTGATCGCCGTGAGTACGAGCAGTCCGATCCTGGCGTGCCTGCGGCGCCCCGTGCGTCCACCCATCATGAATCCCCCTGTCGCTGCCTGCGATCCGTCCGGATCTCCGTCACAACACCGGCTCCCACAGCTCACGCGCCTCTCGTGCGCGCGGGCCAAGGTCCACGCTACGCGTGGGAGCCGGTCGCCGTCAAGGTTGTCGAAGGACGTGCGGTGACTCAACGAGTTGAACGACGGTCGTCCGTTCGCGTGGCATCCTCACAGGAGGCCGTCCTTTGCTGCGCACGCGGCGCCGGAGAGTCCGCGTGTGCCACCCCGCCGCGCGCTTGTCGCCGGCCTCGCCGCATCGGTAGAGTCGTATCGTCGGCGCTGCGCCGTGCCCGCCAGCAGGAACACGCCCCCGGGGGTCGAGATGTCTGAGCTGGGTCGCTCTTCACAGCACCAGGACGGCCTGCGCGAGTCCGCGGCCGACCGGCCGTCGGCTGAAGCCGTCGCCAAGGCCGTGCAAACCCTGCTCGACGACCTCGTCACCGACGACCCCGTGCTCGGCACGGCGGTGGGCCTTGCGGACGGCGCCGGCCGGCTTCCGTCGTGGTCGCCGGCGGCGCTTGCGCGCCGCCGCGAACTGCTGCACGAGCATGAGCGGCGCCTCACACCGCTGCTGGCCGCGCCGGACACCGGCGCGGCCGTGGACGCGTTCGCCGCCCTGCAGGTGGTGCGCCGGCGGCTGCGCGCGCTCGAGCTGCGCCGGGTCGCGCAGCGGCACCCCGGCGCCGTCCTCGAGGTGGTCGCCGGCGTCTTCCCGCTGCTGGTGCGGGAGCTGGGTTCACCGGACGAGCGCGTCGACGCGCTCGCGAGCAGGCTGGGAGCCGTCCCCGCGCTCCTGGCCGAGGCGCGGGAGGCCCTTGAGCCTGGCCTCCCGGCTGTCGCGGTGGAGAACGGGGTCGCCTTCGCGGAAGACCTCCTCGGCCTCGTCGGCCCCACGGCGCGCGCGTTCGCCGCTTCGGTGGGCCGGGACGGCGCGGTGGACGCGCCGTCGGTCGCCGCGGCGGCGGCGCTCGAGGCGTACCGGGACCACCTCCGCGACGATCTGGCTCCCACGGCGTCGGATGCATGCGGCGCGGGGCGCGACGTCCTCGAGGACGTGCTTCGCTGGGAACATGTGCTCGAGGAGCTGCCCGAGGATCTCGCCGCCTACGGCCGCGAGATGATCGCCGAGACGAAGGCGGCCATGGAGGCGCTGGCCGCGGCGGCTGGCTACGCCGACGCCGCGGCCGCCGTCGCGGCCGCCCAGTCCGCCACGCCGGCTGCGAACGAGCTCGTCGACGCCTACCGGTGCGCCGTCGCCGAGGCGCGCGCCTTCGTCGTCGGCCACGACATCGTGGGGCTGCCCGAGGACGAGGAGCTCGAGGTGGTGGCCACCCCCGCCTTCCTGCGCGGCGTCCTGCCTTTCGCCGCCTACGACGCGCCGGGCCCCTTTGCGGAGCGCCAACTGGGCTTCTACTACGTCACGCCGCCGCCGGACGGCCTTGCCGACGAGGAGGTGCGCGCCATCCTGCGCGGCCACTCGCTGGCCTCGTTGAGCACGACCGGGGTCCACGAGGCCTACCCCGGCCACCACCTGCAGCTGGTGAGCGCCAACCACGCGCCGACACTGGCGCGCCGTATCGCCGCCATGCCCGACGGCGGGAACCTGCTCATCGAGGGCTGGGCGTTCTACTGTGAGGAGCTCATGGACCGGGAGGGGTTCCTCGATGACCCCGTCACCCGCCTCGTGCGCCTGAACGACCAGGTGTGGCGCGCGTGTCGCGTGGTGATCGACGTGGAGCTTCACCTTGGCATCATGGGGCTGGATGAGGCCGTCGACCTGCTGGTGCGCGAGGCGAGCATGAACCGGCGCGAGGCGGAGCTGGAGTGCCGGCGCTACGCCGAGGATCCCGGGCAGGCGATGAGCTACCTGCTGGGCAAACGCGAGGTGGTGCGACTGGTAGAGACCTGGATGGGCGACCGCGGCGGGACGCTGCGCGCCTTCCACGACGAACTGCTCTCGTGGGGATCGCTGCCGCCGGCCGTGATCGCGTGGGGCATGGGGCTGGGCGCCCGCCCGGCTGCGGCGCGGATCAGCTCCTGACGCGCTCGCGTTCTTCGGCGCCCCAGAGCACGACCGTGTCGCGCCCGTCGGCCTTGGCCCGGTAGAGCGCCTTGTCGGCGAGCTCCATGAGCTCGTCCAGCACGGTGGCGTCGCGCGGGCAGGTGGCGACCCCGACGCTGATCGTGATGTTGACCTCGGGCGGGAGCCCGAGGCCCGTGTAGCGCGTGCCGCCGAGCGTGCGGCGGACGCGTTCGGCTACGTGGTACGCGGCGTCACCCGGCGTACTGGGCAGCAGAACGGCGAACTCCTCGCCGCCGTGCCGTGAGCAGATGTCGGGACTGCGCAGCGCGTCCTTCAGCGCCCTCGCCACGGTCTGCAGGACGCGGTCGCCGGTCGCGTGCCCGTACGCGTCGTTGAACTGCTTGAAGTGGTCGATGTCGATCATGAGTACGCTGAGCGGCTCCTGGTGCCGCAGGCTGCGCTCGATCTCCTCGCCGGCGCGGTTCATGAAGAAGCGCCGGTTGTACAGTCCCGTCAGGTGATCGGTGACCACCTGACGGCGGATGGCGTCGTACTTGTGGGCGTTGGTGAGCGCGCTCTGGACGTGGTTCTGGAGAGCGGCCAGGATGTCGTTCGTCAGCAACTCCGTGTACTTGCCGTTGGTCGACGTGGCGAGCAGCACCATGTCGCCGACGTGCTCCACCTTGACCGGGATCACCAACTGATGGGTCATCGTTTGCGGGAACAACGTGCAGACGTGGCCCTCGACGCGCGTGATTTCACCCGAGGCGACCGCCTGACGCACCGGGCAGTCCGGCGTGTAGGCGCAGCACTCGGCCGAGAGCGTCGGTGTGATCACGCCCTGCGTCCCCTCGAGAGAGAAGGCGCGCGTCTCGGAGTCGAGCAGCAGGAGCGCCGCGAAGTCGGCGTGCAGGAAGCTCCTGCCTCGCGAGAGCACGCGCTCGACCGTCTCCCGATACGGAAGGGCGGCGTTCATCTCACGCCCCAGCACGCCGACGTCCATGAGCTGGCGGTTCAGCGCCTGGACGCGCATGAGGTCGTCCTTGATGCTCTGCGCGACCCACTCCTTGTCCTCGGACGCCCTGAAGACGGCGATCAGCGTGCGGACGAGGTAGCCGAGCTCGCGCATCTCGTCGCGATCGAAGGGGTCGCTGCGCTCGTAGTCGCCGCCGAGTCGGGCGCGCGACCGGCGGATGAGTCCGTTGATGGGGCGGTAGAGCATCAGGTCGAACGCCGCGGCGATGACGGCGAAGAGGGCGAGCAGCACCGCGGCGATCTGCAAGGCCGATCGCGGGTCCACGACGTAGGCGAGCAGGACGAACGCCGCGGCGAGCGCCAGGGCCACGATCGCGGACGTCTTCAGTTCGAGGCTGATGCCTCTCTTGCGCGCGAGGCCGTGGCCTCGATCTTGATCGTCGGATGTGGCCGTGGTCGGCCTCGATTCGGGAGCCTGCGGTGCCTGCTCACGGTATCGGCAGATGCGTGCAGAGCATGATAGACGCGTCGCGCGGACTCGCCGCCAACGGGGTCGCCCGCGGGAGTGGGACGCCGGATCGGAGCCGCTCAACCCCTGAATCGGTTGAGGGTGCGCCTGTCCAGGGTCGGCCGGTGGATGGTACGGCGTTCGCCGATGCGCCGGTCGCGCAGGTAGTACGGGCAGACCGCGCAGTAGCAGCTGCAGCTGAGGCGTGTGTCGACGTCGGCCACGCAGATCAGCGGGGGCTGGGGGGTTGTGCTCCGCTCGTGATTCACCTGGACATCACTGGGAGTTCTACGCCGCGGAGGCGCCGGCTCCTGCCCCTAGTCGGTCAGGTAGCTCTCCACCACGGTGAGGATCTGGGCGATGCGAAACGGCTTGGTGATGTAACCGTCGATGCCGACGTCCGTGGCGCGCTCCATGTCGGTCGCCATGGCCTTGGCCGAGAGGCCGACGATGACGATGTCCTTCGTCGTCGCGTCGGCCTTGAGCTCGCCCACCGCTTCGTAGCCGCTCAGGACCGGCATCATCATGTCCATGAGGATGAGGTCGGGGAGGTGCTGCCTGGCCAGGTCTACAGCCTCGCGCCCGTTCGTCGCCTTGTAGACCGTGTAGTCCTGGGTCTCCAGGGACATCGACACGATGCTCAGGATGTCTGGGTCGTCGTCCGCGACCAGGATGGCTCTTGTCAACGGTCGTCCCTCCTCAACTGATTTTGCCCGCGGCCAGCGGATCGACCGGCGTGGTTGATATCGGCATGGTGAAGATGAAGCTGGAGCCTTTGCCGAGTTTGCTCTGGCAGCGGATGGTGCCGCCGTGCAGCTCCACCAGTTCGCGCACGATGGCGAGCCCCAGGCCCGTGCCGCCCTGCGAGCGTGTGGCCGACGAGTCGATCTGCGTGAAGCGCTGGAAGACCTTGTCCTGGTCCTCGCGGGCGATGCCGATGCCTGTGTCGTTGATCCGGATCTCCACGAGCCCGTCGACCGTCCGCGCTTCGACGCTGACGGTGCCGTTCTCGTGCGTGTACTTGACGCCGTTGGTGATGAGGTTGAGCAGGATCTGGTTGAGCTTGGCGGGGTCCGCCCACACGAGCGGCAGGTCGGTCGGCAGGAAGGTCGAGATGCGGATACGTTTGTCCTGCGCCCGCGGCTTCACCACCGGCAGCACACCGAGAAGGGCGGCCCGCAGGTCGACCGCCTCGAAGTTGAGCTCCAGGCGGCCCGCCTCGATCTTGGTGAGGTCGAGCACGTCGTTGATGAGGTTGAGCAGCGTCTCGCCGCCCTTGAGGATGCTGTCGACGAACGCCGACTGCTTCTCGTTGAGCTCCCCGGTCATGCCGCTCAGGAGCATGTCGCTGTAGCCGATGATCGAGGTGAGCGGCGTGCGCAGCTCGTGGCTCATGGTGGCCATGAAGTCGCTCTTGAGCTCGTCCAGGTGGGTGAGCTCCTTGTTCTTGCGCGCCAGCTCCTCGTTGTACTGGATGTTGCGCACCACGAGCGCCACCTGGTTGCTCAGCGCGCGCAGCGTGGTTACCGCCGCCTCCGGGATGGTCTCCTCGGGGCGGTACGGCAGGCACACCAGGCCGAGCAGCTCGTGCTTGGCCTCGAACGGCGCCACGAGGAAGCCGAGGTAGCCGTCTTTCTCCATTGCCTTGAGCAGGCGTCCCACCTGCGGGTTCGTGACCGTGTCGTGACGCTCAGGTCCGGCGCGGGCGATATCGACGATGCCAAGCTGCTTGTAGCGTCCAACGGCGTCGGAGGTGACGTCGCCGGCGAGCGCCCGCTCGTCGTAGTCGCCCGAGTTGTGGTTGAGGATGAGCGCGAAGCCGCTGCGCACGCCCGTCGCGCCGGCGATCTGCGCAAGCGCGTCGGGGATGAGGGCGGCGACCTCCTGGTGGCGCAGGAAGACACGGCTGCTCTCGCTCAGCGCGCGCAGCTGCTCGTTGGTCGCCTGCATGCGGCGCAGCTGCTCCTCGGTGTCGGCGTTGGCCTTGGAGAGCTGCACCGTGCTGCGCATCAGCGCATGGGCGAGGCGGCCGGCGAGCAGCGCGATGAGCAGGTAGGCCGCCGCGTGGAGACTGACGGTGATGAGCACCCAGGTGGCCGGCACGCCCTTGACGGTGATGATCGCGGTCACGTCGATGAGGTCGGCGCGCTGCATGAGCGCGATCACGGCGTAGGCCACCGACGAGGCCACAGCGGCCGCATAGGGCACCCAAACCGGCAGGAAGACGCTGCTGCAGACGATGGGCCAGACGTAGAGGACCGCGGTGGGACTGAGCGCGCCGCCGCTGTAGACGATGCCCGCCGTCACCAGGGCGATGTCGACGATCACGGTCGCGGCGGCGAGCGTGCGTGTCGCGATCCAGCGCTCCATGACGAAGAAGGGCACGTTGACGGCGGCGACGATGCCGACGAACACGCCGAGCTCGAGCGCTGTGACGCCGTGGTCCTCCACCTGCACCCAGAGGACCGCCGTGAACACGGCGAGGGTGAAGAGCACGCGTGCGTACAGCACGTCGTGCAGTTGTCTGCGCAGGTCCATCTGGTCCGCCCGTCCTCCGAAACGCTGGTAGAGTATTCTATCCCGGGCCCCCGGAATCCGCTCTCGAGCGTCCGGCCCGCCGGCCAAACACGGAGCCCGTTCGGTCGAAAGGAGGACCTCGTCATGTCCGTCCCTCGCCTGGTCGTGTGCGGGCTCGAGCCCGGGCCCGCCGTCGCCCTCGCCTCCGGCGCGTTGCTCGCCGCTCTCGCGGACGATCGCGTCGTCCGCCCCGTTCTCCTCGGCGTCGACCTGCCCTTGTGGCGTCTGCTCCACGGCGTTTCGGCGCGAGCGCCGAGGGTCCTCGATCCCAAGCTGATCGACGACGCGGTCGCCGGCGAGCTGTACGACTCGTGGGCGGCCGACACCGACCTCACGACGCTGGTGGCCGTGGAGCCGGCGTTCGATCGTTGGCAGGGAGTGAAAGGCTCGCGCGCAGTCGACGTCGCCGTTGCGCTCGACGCCCCGCTCGTGCTCGTCGTCGACGCCCGCGAGCGCGGGTCGACCGCGGCCGCGGCTGCATGCGGCGCCAGGCTGCTGGCGGGACGCGCGGAGTTCGCCGGCGTCGTCGTGATCGGCGGCGACGAGCATGGGCCGGCATCCGACGTGCGCCGCATCCTCGAGGAGACGGCCAAGCTTCCCGTGCTCGGGTGGGTGCCGCCCCGGCTGAGCGAGCAGTTCGCGCGCCGGCACGGCGCGGGTCACGGAGCGCCGCTCGAGATCGGCCCGCGGCCCGTCGAGGGCGGCCAGGCGGCGCTCTGCCGCGAGGCCGGCGCCCATCTCGATCGCGAGGGGCTGGCGGCGGCGGCCGCACGGCGCGGCTACCTTCCGGCGCGGCCACGCCGCCTCCTCGCGCCGCTGCCGGCGGCCTCCGGGCTCACGCTCGCCGTCGGCTGGGGGCCGCCGCTCGAGCCGTTCGCCCTCGAGACCATCGACCTGCTGAAGGCGGCGGGCCTCACGCTCGCGCCACTGCACATCGGGCGCGATCGTGAACTGCCGCCGGGGGCGAACGGCCTCCTGCTCGCCGGTCTTCTCGACGAGGAGGAGCTGCCGGCCTTCGCCGGCAACGATGCGCTCAAGGCGAGCATCGCCGGCGCCGTGGCCGCCGGGCTGCCGACGCTCGCCTTCGGAGGCGGCGCTCTTCTGCTCCTCCGCCGGCTCGCCGACAGTCGCGGACGCACGCACGAGCTCGCCGGCGTGCTGCCGGCGGAGGCCGAGCTCCTCGAATGGTACGAGCGACCCCGGTATGTCCCCGCCGTGGCGTCGCGCGAGAACCCCTACAACGAGGGTCAGGTCACCCTGTACGAGCTCTTCGATCTCGAGTTCCTGACGCTGCAGCAGGAGGCGTTCGCGTACCGCGTCGGCGAGGCTGGTGAAGAGGGGCAGGTCGAGGGCTTCGTGCACGAGCGCTGCCTCGCTACCACGCTCGTGCCTTCGCTGCCGGCGGTGCCGGATCTGGCCGCCGGATTCATCGCCGCGATGCGATCGGCGGCCCAGGGCGGGTGAGCGCGCCGGCCGTCGCCTGCGCCGCGTCCGGCGCAGAGAAGGAGTTGCTGCCGTGACCTTCTCCGCGGTCGGGGCCTGGCTGCGCTCGCGTCGCCGACTTCTGGCGCTCTGGCTGGTCACGACCGCCGCCGTCGCGCTCGTCACGCTGCTGATGGAGTGGGGCGGCGTCCCCGGGTGGGACGACGCCGCCCACGCCTACAAGATCCTGTTGCTGCGCGGCGGCGACTCGATCTTCTGGGACACCTATTGGTACGGCGGCGGCTACGGGGCTATCACGTACGGCTTCGTCTTCTACTGGATCGCGCAGTACGTCCCCGGCACACTCATCGTCATCCTCGCCGCGGGGACGATCCCCGTGACGTTCTACGTCTACATGCGCGACATGTGGGAGATAGACGACTTCTGGCCGGCCTGGGGCTTCGCCCTGGTCGTCACGCTCTATCAGGCGCACGGTCAGGACCCCTTCCTGCTCGCGCTCGCGCTGACCATGGGCGGGCTCGCGCTTCTCGCCAAGCGGCATCCGCTCTGGGCCGCCGTGCCCGTCGCGATCGGGATCTTCGCCAATCCGATGGGCCTCGTGGTCGCGGCGCCCATCATGGTCACCGACCTCATCGTCCGGCCGGCGGCAAGACGGCGATACCTGCTGTTCGCCGCCGCCGTCGCGCCGGCGGTCCTCGTCCGGTTCCTGCTCGGATGGGCGTTCTCGGAGCAGGGGTCCTACCTCAACGAGACGTCGCAGCTGTTGGTCTTCTTGGCGTTCGCCCTCGCGGGGCTGGCCTTGGCCGGGGTGAACGCGGTCCACCCGCGCCGGCCCTTCGTCGTCCTGTTCCTGGTCTACGCCGCGATCTGCCTCATCTCGTTCGTGACGCCCGGAAGCCCGCTCGGCAACAACATCGGCCGCTTCTTCATGGTCTTCGGGCTGCCGCTGCTGCTGCTGCTGCGGCACACGCGGCTGCAGCGGCCGTTTGCCTACGGGGAGCTCGCCATCATCCCCATCGTGCTCTTCGCCCTGCTGCAGTTCGGCACGGCGACCAGTCACTTCCTCAACGCGGTCGAGCGGCCCCAGACCACGCGCGCCTACTTCGCCCCGGCCCTGGATGCGGCCGCCGAGCTGTATGACCCCGACTACCGCATCCACGTCGTCGCGCTTCGCCGGCACTGGGAGGCGCTCTACTTTCCCGAAGCCGGCTACCCGATCACGCGCGGCTGGTACCGTCAGGCCGATGCGATCCACAACAGCCTCTTCTACACGAACTACGCGAGCGCCGGGTACGTCGACTGGCTGCAGAGCATGGGTGTGCAGTACATCTTCCTGCCGGTCGAGGGACCGCTCGACCCGTGGAGCCGGCGTGAGGCCAGGCTCCTGCAAGGCTCGCCTGCGTTCGCCTTCGTCGAGCAGGCCGGCGTCTGGCGCATCTACCGGCTGCGAGACGCCCGGCCCTTGCTGGTCCCGGAGCCCGAAGCACCCGGCGCAGGCGCGGGGACGATCCGCGATGTGGACCATGCGCGGATCGTCTTCACCGTGACGTCGCCGGGCACGTACTGGCTCAAGTTCACGTCGTCACCGTACTGGGTGCTCGAGGGAGGTCCGGGGACGGTGCGGCCGCGACCAGACCGCTTCATGGATCTTGACCTGGGGCAGTCCGGCACCTACACGCTGCGCTTCGAGGTCACTCCCGCCAAGGCGCTCGACGCCGCGGCGGCGAGGCTCGGCCTCTAGTCTTCGGGCGGCGCGGAGGTACAATCCGCCCATGCCGCGCCATCGCCTCGCTCCCGAAGTCTTCGCCCTGCCTGTCGACCGCATCCGCGAGGGGTACTACACAGACGCGTACTTCAACGGGTCCAAGCGTGTGCTCGAGGCCAAGGGCCGGCATCCGACCGTGACCCTGCAGATCTTCCAGAAGACCGACGGCGCCGTGCTCGGCGGCATGGACGAAGCTCTGGCGACGCTGCGTCTCTGCGCCGGCCACTTCGAGGGCGAGGGGGCCGCGCGGCAATGGCACGACGGCTGGGATCAGCTCGTGGTGCACGCGCTCTACGACGGCGACGAGCTCTCGGCCTGGGAGACCGTGCTGACGATCACGGGCGACTACAGCCTCTTCGCTCACCTCGAGACCGTGTACCTCGGCGTGCTCTCGCGGCGCACCCTCGTCAGCACCAACGTGCGCCGCGTCGTCGAGGCCGCGCACGGCAAGCCCATCCTCTTCTTCCCCGCGCGCTTCGATCACTACAGGGTCCAGACCGGCGACGGCTACGCGGCGCATATCGCAGGCGCCATCGGCGTCAGCACCGACGCCCAGGCGTCGTGGTGGGGGGGCAAGGGCATCGGCACAGTGCCGCACGCGCTCATCGCCGCCTACGGCGGCGACACCGTGGCGGCGGCGCAGGCGTTCGCCGACGTGCATCACCCCGAGATCAACGTGACGGCGCTCGTCGACTGGGACAACGATTGCGTGGCGACCAGCCTCGCCTGCGCGCGGGCGCTCGGCGCGCGGCTCTGGGGCGTGCGCCTCGACACGAGTGAGACCATGGTCGACCGCTCGCTCTGGGACGAGATGGGCACGTTTCGGCCGAACGGCGTGGCGCCGGAGCTCGTCCGCGGCGTACGCCGCGCGCTCGACGACGAGGGATTCCAGGCCGTGCACATCGTCGTCAGCGGGGGCTTTGACGCGGACCGCATCCGGCGCTTCGAGGCGGCCGGCGTGCCGGCAGACGCCTACGGAGTCGGGAGCAGCCTGCTGCGCGGCAACGCCGACTTCACCGCCGACGTGGTCCTGCTCGAGGGGGAGCCCTGTGCCAAGGTCGGCCGGCGCCACCGTCCAAACCCCAGGCTCGAGCGGGTGACGTAGTTCCCTCGGCCGGGAAGCGCACCGACATGAGCGAGTCCACAGCAAAGCGCCGGGCGTTCGTCATCGTCGATATGTTGGTCTGCTTCTGCAGGCGTGGAGCCCTCTACAGCCCACGCTACGACGGCATTGTGCCGGGATTGGTGCGGCGGTTGGCCGCGGCGGAGGCCGAGGGCGTGGATCTCATCTTCCTCGTCGACACGCACACCCCCGACGATCCCGAGTTCGCGATGTTCCCCGCGCATTGCGTGGAGGGCTCCGGGGAGGACGAAGTGATCCCGGAGCTCAAGGAGTTCGCCGATCGTGGCACCGTCGTGCGTAAGGGCACGTTCTCCGGCTTCCACGGCACCGAGCTCGCGGAAGTGCTTGCGCGGCTTGCGCCCGATGTCGTCGAGGTGGCCGGCGTGTGCACCGACATCTGCGTCCTGCACACGGTCGCCGGACTCAGGGCGCGGGGCTACGAGGTGCTGGTGCACAAGGATCTCGTCGAGACGTATGACACGCCGGGGCACCACGCTGAGGAGTTCAACCGCTTCGCGCTGGCGCACATGTGCGACGTGCTGGGTGCGAAGGTCGAGTGAACGGCCCGCTGTGCGGTGTCCCTCACGGCGCCCCGCACGGTAGCTCGGCTGCGTCGGCTATTCGTCCTCGTCGGGGGCTTCAGACCCCTGGCCCTCGAGCAGGTCGACGAAGCTCTGCGAGCGCCTGCCCGTCGTCGACTTGGGGTCGATCCGGGCGGCCGCCTGCCACTCCTTCTTCGCCTCGCTCACTCGGCCGGCGGAGAACTCGATGATGGCGAGGGAGTAGTGCGCGGCCTGGTCGTCCGGGTGGGCGTCGAGCACTGCGCGCAGCGACTTCTCCGCGCGGCCTGATTCGCCTTTGGCATGCCACACCATGGCCAGACCGACCTGGGCGGCCGCGTTGTCCGGCTCCTGTTGGATGACCTCGGCGTACGCCTGCCTCGCCAGCTGCAGACGCTGGCCCAGGAAATACGCCTCGCCGAGCTTCAGCAGGACGTCAACGTCGGCGGGATCTTCAGCGCGCTGCTCCTCGAGACGGGCGATGGCGCCGTTGACGCCGGCATCCGGGTCTGGGTCCGCGGGCGGCTCGTCTTCTGCGGCGACACTGGGGTGCCCCGACGGCAGCGCCTCGGTCGCCGTGCCCGGCGTGGCGCCGCCGTCACCGGAGGTCATGCCGGCGACGACGACCACGGCGGCAACGGCCACCGCGGCGCCGACAGCGATGAGGGCCCAGGATCGTCTCACTCTCGTCCTTCCGTGGGGGAGTGCGCTGGAGCGCCTCCGCAGGATACCATCGGGTTGCGCGGCTCGCGACCGGGTTTTGCCCGCAAAGCGGCACTATCGATAGTACCGGGGACAGGTCTCCCCAAAGCTTAACCGGCGCTTAACACACGTCGACGCGGGGTTGACCCCGCAGCGTCCGCGGCTATACAGTTCAAAAGGACCATTTCTGTCCGGTCTGTCGATCAACAGGTGAGGGATCATGGGCCTCCAACTCACACGCGGTGCCGAGTACGCCGTCAGGGCGATGACGTACCTGGCGCGCTTCCCAGAGGGACACGTGGCGTCGTTGCACGAGATCGGCGAGGCCCAGGACATCCCCGAGAGCTTCCTCGCCAAGATCCTGCAGAGTCTGGTGCGCGCAGACCTCGCGGTCTCGCAGCGAGGCGCGCACGGAGGGTTCGCGCTTGCCCGCCCGGCCGCGAAGATCACCATGCAGCAGGTGATCGAGGCGGTCGACGGCCCCATCTCCGTGAATCAATGCGTGCTCAACGCCGAGGACTGCGCGCGCAGCGCCTCCTGCACGGCGCACGCGGCGTGGCTTCGAGCGCAGGCCCAGCTCATGGACGTGCTGGGCTCGATCACGCTCGAATCGCTGGCTCCCGTGCCGGCGGCCGTCGACTGACCTCCGGCTGATCCTCAGCCGGCCGCGTACCCCTCGGGGTTGCGGCACATCCACGCCCACGCGTCCGTGACGGCGTCCTTCAGGTCGCGACGCGGGCGCCACCCCAGATCCAGCAGCGCTCGTCGGTTGCCGGCGACCAGGACGGGAGGGTCTCCGGCGCGTCGTGGCGCCGTCTCCCGCCGCAGCGACAGTCCCGTGACCGACTCGACCGTCTCGAGGACGGCGCGGACGGAATCCCCGCGACCGGTGCCGAGGTTGAACGATCCCTGGACTCCGGGCAGCGCTTCGAGCGCGGCGATGTGGGCATCCGCGAGGTCGGCGACGTGAACGTAGTCCCGTACGCAGGTTCCGTCCGGCGTTGGGTAGTCCGCCCCGAAGACGCGGATCGGCGTGCCGTCCCGCGCGGCGCGGAGCGCGAGCGGGACGAGGTGTGACTCCGGGTCGTGGTCCTCACCGCAGGCGCCGTCGGCGCCGCAGGCGTTGAAGTAACGCAAGGCGGTGCCGGCGAGACCTCCGCCGGAGCGCGCCTGATCGAGAAGGCGCTCGCAGGCCAGCTTGGTTGCGCCGTACGGGTTCGAGGGGGCGAGGGGATCGTCCTCCTCTATCGGCGTCCGCTCCGGCGCGCCGTACACGGCCGCCGTCGAGCTGAAGACCAGGCGGGCGGCGCCGGCGGCGATGGCCGTCTCGATCACCGTGGCCGTGCCGTCCACATTGACGCTGTGATAGCGCTCAGGCTCGGCGACCGACTCGGCGACCTCGGCGAGCGCCGCCATGTGCACCACCGCGTCGCAACCGGCGTCGATCAAGGTCTCGCGAAGGAGGCCGCCGTCGCGGATGTCGCCGCGCACGAGGAGTACGCCCGCGGGGACCGCTGCGGAGTGCCCGCGCGAGAGGTCGTCGTACACCACCACGTCGTGCCCGCGCGCCGCAAGGCGCGCGACGATCACGCTGCCGATGTAGCCGGCTCCGCCGGTGACGAGGACTCGCATGGGGTGATGCTATCAGCCGTTGCCCCGCGAGGGCTGTGATCGGGTGCCCTGCTGGGCCCGGTCACTTCTTGTTGTCGACCCAGATCTTCATGGAGCCGGAGCCCATGGACCGGATCTGGATGCGTACGCCGAGGTTCCTGGGGATCCTGACCCCGGCCTCAGCCGCGCCCGCGTACCAGTAGGTCCTGCTGTCGTTGAACCACGTCCGGGCGCCCTCGCCGGGGGCCGTGCGTTCTCCGACGTCCCATCCCCGGTCGTAGTCGACGAAGTAGATGCTCTGCGTCTTCGTCGGCCTGGTGCTGAACGACGCGTCGCGCACCTGGATGCGCGGCCGCCAGTACGCCAGGTGGTCGGTCGCGCCGTCCGAGTAGGCGACGCCGTCGGGCCTCGGATGGGCGTCCACGACCATCCAGCCTCCGCGACCGATGTGCGTGGCCACGTCGTTGTCCGTGTAGAACGTGTCTCGGTAGATCAGGTGCAGGCCGCGGTTGTAGCTGAACCAGTCGACCCAGCTCGCGTAGTCGTAGTTCCACTCGTAGCAGTTCTTGAGGCTCTCGTCGAAGCCGTCGTAGGTGCGGTACTCGGCGATGTAGTAGCGCGCGGTCGTCCGCGACCACTGGCCGTCGATGCGCATCCAGCCGTCACTCAAGAAGGCGGAGACCGGCAGGGCGACACCGCCGAGCTTGATATCGGTGACCTCCCAACCCCTGAGGGCCACGCCGCCGTCGGTCAGATACGCGAACCTGACGAGGACGCTCTCGCCCTCGTAGGCGGTGAGGTCGACGGTCACCGTATCGGCCCAATGGTCGGTGTCGGTGCCGGTGAACTGCTCAACCGTGTCCCAGTTGGCGCCGCCATCGCCGGACACCTCGACGAAGCCGTAGTCATACCCCTCTTCGATGTCGTACCAGGTGCGGAACGTGAGCGTGCCGCCGGCAGGCACCGGGACGGCGTTCCTGGTGACGAGCGAGACGTCGAGGTCGTTGCCCCTCCTCGAGTACCACTCCATGGAGCCGTCTTTGCCGCTGAGCTGGATGACGTGCCTGGCCCTGGGCAGGGGGATCTTGACGGCCGTGGTGGTGGAGCGGCCCTCGGCGGCCGCCTGCAACCGCACCGTCGCGGTGCGGCCACGCTTCACGACCCGGGGGCTGACGAAGCCGAGGCAGGTCTTGTCGGCGGCGTTCATGGCCGCGGGCTTGGTGCCGATGCCCCACTGGCGGCCCAGCCATGATCCGCTGGCCATGATGGTCCAGAAGCCGCTGCTCGCGTCACCGGTCGCGCTCGAGTAGTCGTACTGATCGGAGAGCCCGAGGTCGTGGCCGAACTCGTGGCAGAACACGCCGACGTCACCGTCTTCGGGGTTGATCGTGTAGTTGTAGGCCCAGATGCCGAGGCCTTGCGGACCGAGGCCGTCGGTACCGGGGATCATCATGCCGGGACCATCGCCGGGGCCGCCGCGATAGTTCTCGTAGATCCCCCAGGAGTGCGCCCAGATCGCGTCTGACTCCTGGGCGCCTCCGCCGGCCGACTGGTCGCTGCCGGCGTGGATGAGGATCAGGTGGTCGAGGTAGCCGTCAGGCCGATTGAAGGCCGGACCGGTGATGCCCCAGGGGTTCTCGCGGTCGTACTGCGACCAATCCCAGCCGGGGTTGTTCTCGGCGAACTTGCTGATCGCGTCGCGTGCCACTCGCCACACCGGTCCGGTGAGGTCGTCGGTCCAACTCCAGGGGTCGCTGTCCGCCCCGTACCAGGACTCCGGCAGGTCGAGTGTGACCCAGTCGCCGACGTCGCCGGCGACCGTGTACGTACCGTGCGACTGTTCGAGGTAGTAGTTGCGCATCGTGTCGTCGCTGGTGCCGCGGAGTTGTGTCGCGAACGGCAGTCCGTTGCGCCCCGCGGGCTTCGCCGCCGTCCGGCTGCCCGTGCTCAGGGCGAAGTCCAGGGCGCCGTAGACCGGATATGAGTTGCCGAAGAGCATCTGCTGGTAGTGCCTGGGGCTGAAGTCGCCGGGCCAGAACGTGGCGTTGTCGTCGGGCGCCGGCGGCGGGATCTGGCCGTGCGACGGGCCATCTACGTCGTGGCTCGTCGAGTCGCCATCTGGCCACGGGTCGGTGCCGAACTCGACCAGCAGCACCAGCGCGTTGGTCGCGTACGTGCCGGCGCCGCGGCCTGTGGCCACGCTGGCGGAGAGGTAGCGTCCAAGCGTCTTGCTCGCAGAAACGGTCCCTGCGGCCGGCTTGACCGGATGCTCGGTCCCCCGGGCGCCGAGCGCCATCACGGCGGCTCGGGCCATGGCCGGCGTCGCGTAGCTCGGCACGATGCCGAGGCGCTTCAAGTTCCTGGCGATGAGGATCTCGTTGGGCGGTACGGCGCCGGCCGGCGCTGCCACCAGGATCGTCAGCAGCGCCGCAAACGCCACTCCCACCAGGGCACGTCGCACGGTCCCCCTCCGTCGATGACGCTCTCGAGGACGCACCGGATGCCGCTGACCACCTCCCGGCCCCGGATACGCGGATTCACGCAGTCTACGAGGAACCGTTCGTCGTGGCGATGACCCGTGGCGCCCGCGGCGTATACGAAGAGGCGCCCGGTGGCCGGAAGGGCCGCCGGGCGCCTGCATGAGCCGTCGCCCGCTCGGGCGACGAGGCTGAGCTGTGCGGCGCGACCGCGCCGCCGGGCCTCAGCCTCAGCCGAAGCCGCTGCTGCTCGGGACGGCGCAACCGCCGCTCGAGCCGCCGCCGATGTTCTGGAGAAAGCTCGAGAACTTCTGCCGGACGTCGGCGCCGCCGCAGTCCGGGCAGACCTTGTCCTCGTCCTTCAGGAAGCCCTGCCGGAATACTTCGAACTCGAGGCCGCAGGCCTCGCATACCAGGTCGTAGGACGCCATGACCCTCCGTCTCGGTGGTGGACAGTATACCCTGGGGGGTATTATACGCGAAGCCTGCGGGGGCGCAAACATCGGACCCGGGGTAAGCTTTGCCGCGTGAGGGGACGCGAGGCGCACCGCCGGCGTCCGGAACAGAAAGGGAGATCCATGAAGACCAGGACGCTCGCGCTCGCGACGCTCGTCGCGGCCGTTCTCATCGCCGTCGCCGCGCTCTCCGCCTGCGGCTCGTCATCGGATACGCCGACAACCTCGGGCGACGTCGAGGTCATCGCGCCGAGCGCCTTCAGCGTGTCCGACTACGCCGGCGAGCCGCTGGTGATCAACTTCTTCGGCTCCTGGTGCGGGCCGTGCAACGCGGAGGCTCCGGATCTCGCCTCCTTCGCCACGGACAATCCCGACGCGCAGATCGTGGGCATCGCCGTGGACGACAGCGAAGGCGACGCTGTGGCTTTCATGAACGAGTACGGACTCTCGTTCCCGCTGGTGGTCGACGACCAGAGCCTGGCGGGCGAGTACGGCATCACCGGGGTGCCGACGACGATCTTCTTCGACGCGCAGGGTCAGGAGACGGACCGCCTCGTCGGCGCCTCCACCCTGGCGCAGTTCGACGCGGGGCTGGCGAAGTCCCAATGAGGCCGACGGCGCGGCAGTGACGGCGGGCATCGTCCTCGCATGACCGCGGTCGAGGTCACCTCTCTCAGCCTGACGGCGATCGGCCTCGCCTTCGCGGCGGGGCTGCTGTCGTTCGTCTCTCCCTGCGTCTTGCCGCTCCTGCCGGTCTACCTCTCGTTCATCTCCGGCGTGGGCGTCGAGGATCTGGGCCGGGAGCATCGTCGCCTGCTCTGGACGTCGCTGCTCTTCGTCGCCGGGTTCACGGCCGTGTTCGTGGTCATGGGAGCCGGCGCCGGTGGCGTCGGCCGGCTCCTGATCAGATACCGGCAGGAGTTGATGATCGCCGCCGGCGCCTTCATCGTCGTGAGTGGCCTCCTGGTCTCCGGCGTGATCAAGCTGCCGGAGCCGGTGCTCAAGGTGGCGCCGAAGCGCGCCGGCGCCGCCGGCGCCTTCTTCACCGGCGCCGCCCTCGCCATCGGCTGGACGCCGTGCGTCGGCTACGTGCTCGGCGCGATCCTCTCCATGGCCGCCAGCAGTCAGAGCGTGCTCACGGGCTCGCTGCTTCTTCTGGTGTACTCGATCGGGCTCGGCGTGCCCTTCGTGCTGGCCGCACTCGCCTTCGACTGGGTCAGCGAGCGACTCGGCTGGGTCAAGCGGCACTACCGCGCCATCCAGGTGACCGCCGGCGCGCTCCTCGTCGTCTTCGGCGTGCTCATGATGTTCGGCGTCCTCGAGGAGCTCGGCCGCTGGCTGCCGGCGTTCAGCCCGGGTGGGCTCTGAGCCGGCCCGGGCCCTGACGCAGCGCTGAGCGCGACAGCGCGAGTCCTGAGGCGACGCGCGCGATATCCTTGGCGCCATGACCGTCCGTCACCGCATCACCGAGCTCTCGCCGGAGGGGCGCGCCGCCGCGCAGGCGCTGCGGCGCACGGTCGCCGGCGAGGTCTCCGCGTCGCCGCTCAGGCGCTGGCTCTACTCCACCGACGCCTCGGGCTACCGTGTCGTGCCTGAGGTCGTTGTCGTGGCTGGCTCGCCGGACGATCTGGTCGCCGCAACGACTGTCGCCGCGGAGACCGGTCTGCCGCTCGTGGCCCGCGGCGCCGCGTCGAGCCTCGCCGGGCAGGCCATCGGCCCCGGCATCGTCGTCGACTGCTTCGGTCTCGACCACATCCTGGAGATCGACGCCGGCGCCCGCCGCGCCCGCGTCCAGCCCGGCGTCGTCCAGGCGGCGCTCAATGCCGCCGCCGCTTCGTTCGGCCTCGAGTTCGGGCCCGACACGTCGACCGTGGACCAGGCGACGATCGGCGGAATGGTCGGCAACAACTCGTCTGGGTCGCGCTCGATCGTCTACGGCGAGAGCAAGGACAAGGTGCTGCGCGTGGCCGGCGTACTCGCCGGCGGCGCGACCGTCGCGTTCGGCGCTTGCGCCGGGGACGATCTGGCGAGCGGCATGCACGGGGCGGAGGGGGAGCGGCTCGCGGCGGAGCTCACCCGGGTGCGCGAGCGATACCGCGAGCCCATCGCCACCGGTTTCCCGCAGACGGTCCGCTGCACCTCCGGCTACAACGTGCGTGAGCTGCTGTCTCCTGCCCCGAACCTCGGCCGTCTGTTGGCCGGCTCCGAGGGCACGCTCGCGCTGTTCACCGAGCTCGACGTGCTTCTGGACCCGCGCCCGGCCCTGCGGGTGGGCGCGGCCTTCACCTTCGCGACGTTGCGCGAGGCATTGGAGGCCAATGTCGCCATCCTCGATACGGGACCGTCCGCCGTCGAGTTCCTGGACCTCGCGCCGCTGCGTCGCGCTCCCAATCTCGCCACGTACCCGCGCATGGCTGCGATGACCGGTGGCGACGACGCGGCGCTGCTCACCATCGAGTATCAGGGGAGCGAGGACGAGGCGCGCGCCGGCCTCTCGCGCTTGCGTGCGCTCGCCGGCGCCCTGGGCGCGACCCAGTCCCTCTGGCTCGAGCAGCCGGACGAGCTCGCCGAAGCCGCGGCCCTGCGTCGCGCCGCGTTGCCGCTGCTCATGGGCGCGCCGGGCGCGGAGCGCCCGGCGTCGTTCGTCGAAGACGCGGCCGTGGCGCCGGAGCGGCTTGCCGACTTCGTCGACGACTTCCGGAAGGTCGTCGCGTCACACGGCGCCCGCGCCAGCTTCACCGGCCACGCCTCTGCCGGGTGCCTGCACATCCGGCCGCTGCTCGACCTCAAGACGGCGGCAGGCGTGGCCCACATGGACGCGCTGGCCGGCGAGGTCGGCCGCCTCGTCGCCGACTACCACGGCGCGATCTCGGGCGAGCACGGCTGCGGGCGCTCGCGTAGCTGGTTCCTTCCGCAGCTTCTCGGGCCCGAGCTGTACGAGGCGATGGCGGCCGTCAAGGACGCCTTCGACCCGCATCGCCTGCTCAATCCCGGGATCGTCGTGGACGGGCCTCCGGTCACCGAGTCGCTGCGCTTCGGCGCCGACTACCACGGCGACCAGGCGTGGGCGCCCCGGCTCTCCTACGCCGCCGAGGGCGGCTTCGACCTCGCCGTCGAGAAGTGCTTCGGCGCCGGCCTCTGCAAGAAGAGCTCAGGCACGATGTGCCCGCCGGGGGCGGCGACGCGCGATGAGGCGCGCACGACCCGTGCGCGCGCCAACGCGCTGCAGGGGGTCGTCTGCGGGGCCGTTCCGCTGGCGGCGATCGGCGAGGACGAGTTCCGCGAGGTGCTCGGCACCTGCGTCGCCTGCAAGGCGTGCAAGACCGAGTGCCCGGCGGGCGTCGACATGGCCGCGCTCAAGGTGGAGTGGCTCGCCGAGCTGCGCAGCCGGGAAGGCGTCCCGCCACTGGCTCGGGGCGTCGGCGACCTCCGTCGCCTCGCGGCGCTCGCGGCGCCGGTCGCGCCGCTGGTCAACGCCCTTGGCCGTACCCGAGCCGCGCGGCTCGCGACCGACCGCCTCGGCGTCGCCCACGAACGGCCGCTGCCGACGTTCACGAGCCGGCCGCTCACGCGCCGGTCCGCCGCATGGCCGGCGCCGACGGCCGCCGCGGCTTCGGAGTCGGCCGCGACCGCGACGCTCTTCGTCGATTGCTTCGTCCAGTATCAGGAGCCGGGCGTGGGCGAGGCGCTGGCGCGGCTCCTCGCCGCCGCCGGCGTGCGCCTCCGCCTCGCGGACGTGGGTTGTTGCGGCCGCACGGCCCTCTCCACCGGCCAGATCGAGAAGGCGCGCGCCGCGGCGCGGCGCGCGCTGGACGGGCTGCACGCCGGGGTCCGGGACGGCGCCGACGTCCTCTTCATCGAGCCGTCGTGCCTGTCCATGGCTCGCGACGACTGGGCGCGGCTGCTGCCCGGGGACGCGCGCGTCGCCGAGGTCGCTGCGGCGGCCCGTCCGGCGCTCGCGCTCGTCGCCGACCTGGCCGCTGAGGGCCGCCTGCGCTTTCGTGCCGGCGGCCGCGCGCTTCTGCACAGCCACTGCCACGAGAAGGCGCTCGGCTTCGCCGAGGCGACGCGGGACGCCCTGGCTGCTGTGCCTGGCCTCGAGGTCGAGGATCCGGACGCCGGGTGCTGCGGCATGTCCGGCGTGTTCGGCTACGAGGCCGATCATTACGCGCTCAGCGTGGCCATGGCTGAGCGCGCACTGCTGCCGGCGGTGCGGGCGGCGCGGCAGGACACGGCCGTGCTGGCGACCGGCACGTCATGCCGGTCGCAGCTGCGCGACCTCAGTGGCCGCGCCGCTCTCCACCCGCTCGAGTTCCTCGCCGGTCGCCTCCGGACCTGATCGCGGCGTCCGCGCCAGACCTTCCTGCGCCGGCCCTCGACGACGTGTACGATGGTCGTCGTGAACTGGCTGATCCTGATCCTCGGCGTCGTTGGGCTGGGCGTCGCGGGGTACGGGCTGGTCGCGCTGACCATGCAGGCGGTGCGGCGGCGGCGCTACCTCGACATCGTCCTTGCCGTCGTCGTGGTCCTCGCCACCGTTGTCCTGCTGGTGACGTTCGGGGAACGCATCATCCGCTGAGGGAAGCCCGGCAAAGCGTGGTCCCACCAGGCACGCAGGCTCCTGTCCCGGCGCGATGCTAAGGTTCGTCCGCGCGTTGCCGATAGTGGGAACGCCGGTCGGAGTGGATCGGTGGGGGATGTCCGGACCTCCTGGCGCGGGGCGCGCAGCGCCGCCGTCCTCAGTCGGGTCCGGGCAGCCACTGCACTCCGGTGGTGCGACGCAAATGTCGCGGCTCCCGACCCCGGCATGGCAGGAGAGAAGACAGATGGCCAAGCGAATCCTCGTCGTCGACGACGAGCCCGACATCCGTCGGCTCGTGGCCGAAGCACTCGAGATGACCGGGTACGACGTCCACAGCGCCGCCAACGGCAGCGAGGCTGTGCGTGTCGCGTCGCTCTATCTCCCCGACCTCGTGCTGCTCGACATCATGATGCCGGACATGGACGGTTTCGCCGTCTACGAGAAGCTGCGCCAGAAGCCCGCGGACCTGCGTTCACCGATCATCTTCCTGACGGCGCGCCGGGAGATCAGCGACAAGCTCCTCGGCTTCGAGAGAGGCGCCGCCGACTACATCACCAAGCCCTTTCACATCAAGGAGCTGTTGGCGCGCGTCAAGGTGCACCTGGGAGAGCTTGGGCCGCCCAAAGGCGATGTCCCCAATCCGATGACCGACCGCGAGCTCGAAGTGCTTGGCCTGCTGGCCACCGGCAAGACCTACAAGCAGGTCGCCAGGGCGCTCGATCTCAGCCAGAGCACGGTGCGCAATCACTTGCACAACGTGTATCACAAGCTCAACGTGGTGGATCGCGCCCAGGCCGTCATCGTGAGCCGGGAGAACGGCTGGATCTAGGGACGGCTGTTCTCGAGCGTGCGATGAAGAGGGCCGGTGGTGCGCACCGGCCCTTCATGCGTACGGTGATGGACGAACGTCAGGATGCGGAGAACGGCATGTCCGGCAGCGACCATTCCGGTCCGTCGCTGCGACGGTCGCCACGGCGGCGCTCGGTGAAGGGACCGGATCCGCTGACCCAGCGCGGGCGGCGGCGCTCGCCGGTGCGCCGGTCGACGACGACGCGCACGTCGTCACGCCCCGCGAACGTGGCCGAAAGCCGTGCGTAGAAGAACTCCTCGAGCTGACGCGGGATCACGATGATTCGCGGCTCGACGGCTTGCGTCGTCCCGGGCATGCTTGACCTCCTCCGACACTCACAGCGTACCACTTGAGATGCACAGCTATTCGCCGTTCGCTCGCGCTTCTCCTTGGCCGTGCCTGCACGGCGCATCGCGGGTGTTGCCGGGATTGGCTACGGGCGGCGGCTGCCGCCACCGGCGGGCGCGCTCCCGGATGTAGACTGGGCCGCGCGTGATCCCTCTCCACGACGACATCCGGACGCGTCGCTTCCCGGCGGTGACGGTGGCGCTCATCGTCGCCAACGTCGCCGTCTTCATGGTCCAGCTCGCGTTGCCGCGCTGGGGCATCACGCTTCAAGGCTGGTACTACCTGCTGGGTGCGCGGCCTTTCGAGCTCACCCACCATCTCGACGTGCCGCCGTTCGGCTGGTTCCCGTGGTGGGCGACGCTGTTCTCGTCCATGTTCGTGCACGGCGGCTGGCTGCACCTGGTCTTCAACATGCTCTATCTCTGGATCTTCGGCAGCAGCGTGGAGGACGCCATGTCGCGGCCGAGGTTCCTGGCGTTCTACGTCATCTGCGGGATGCTGGCGACGACGGCCCAGGTGCTCGTGGCCCCCTCCAGCGACGTGCCGCTCATCGGCGCCAGCGGCGCCATCGCCGGCGTGCTCGGCGCGTACGTCGTGCTGTTCCCTCATGCCCGCGTGGTGACCGTCGTGCCGCTCATCTTCGTCTTCCCCGTCTTCGAGGTGCCGGCCTGGATCCTGCTCGCGGTCTGGTTTGCGCTCCAGGGCGTCGGCGGAGCGCGGTCATACGCCTCCGGGCAGCCCGGCGTCGCCTTCTTCGCCCACTTGGGAGGCTTCGTCGCCGGCATGCTGCTCGTGCTGCTCTTCGCCCGGCGCCGGCCCACGCGAGCGCGGGGTCGGGTGTAAGCTTGCGCGCGGGGCCTCGTCGAGCGCCCCGAGCACCAGCCATGATGACCGCCGACTACCACATCCACACCCGGCTCTGCCCCCACGCGGAGGGCGAGGCGCGCGAGTACGTCGAACGCGCGATCGAGCTCGGCATGACCGAGATGGGATTCGCCGACCACCTGCCGTTCGTCGGCGGGTGGTCCCCGCGCTACGACCTCACGGACGACTGGGCCATGGGCCTGGATGAGCTGGACGACTACGTGGCGCTCATCCAGGGGCTGGCCCGGGAGTACGCTGCCGACGTGCGCATCCTGCTGGGCATCGAGGCCGATTTCATCCCCGAGATGCTCGACGACACGGCGGTGGTGCTGGCCACCTATCCCTTCGAGTACGTGATCGGCTCGATACACGTCGTCGGCGACCGCTTCGGCTTCGATCACCCCGAGATGGCAGCTCGGCTGGCCGCCTACGGACTGGATCGCATCTACGTCGAGAGCCTGGACCTCTCGAGGCAGGCCGCGGAGAGCGGCCTCTTCGACATCGTCGGCCACCTCGACCACGCCAAGAAGTTCGCCGGCCGGCCGGACGACGAACAGGCGGTGGCCGCCGCCGCGTCCGGCGCGCTGCGTGCGGCGGCGGCGGCCGGCATGGCTATCGAGCTCAACACCGGCGGCCTGCGCAAGCCGGTCGACCGAAGCCTTCCCCGGTCCGGCGCTGCTGGCCGAGGCCGCCGCCCTCGGCATCCCGCTCGTCCTCGGCTCGGACGCGCACCGGCCCGGCGACGTGGGCCACCAGTTCGCGCGCGCCGCGGAACTCGCCCGTGAAGCCGGATACACCGGCGTCCTCCGCCTGTCGACGGACGAGCAGGAGGCGCTCTGAGGTGATCCGCCCCGGCCGCCGTATCGCCGCCATCTTCAACCCGCAGTCCGGCGGCGGGGGGTACCGCCGCGACGTGCCGCTCATCTTCGAGGCGCTCCGCGGGCTCGGCTACGCGGTGGAGGAACTGGAGACGGCAGGGCCCGGCGACGCGACGCGGCTCGCGCGCGAAGCGGTGGCTGCCGGGTTCGACCTCGTCTGCGCTATCGGCGGCGACGGGACCGTCAACGAGACGATCAATGGCCTTGCCGGCAGCGAGACACCGCTGGCCATCGTCCCTACCGGCACCGTCAACGTCCTCGCCATGGAACTCGGGATCTCGCTCGATCCTCCGGACGCGGTCCGTCTTCTGGAGGCGCCCGTGGTCTCGTGGATCGACCTCGGCCTGGCCGGCGACCGCTACTTCGGGCTCATGGCCGGGGTCGGGATGGACGCCGCCGTCGTGGCCTCGCTCAACCCCATGATGAAGAAGGCGCTCAAGGAGGCGGCGTTCGCCGTGCAGGGCCTCGCCAACTACCTCACTCGCGAGGAGCCGCTGATCCGCGTGAGCTGCGAGGAGCGCACGGTGGAGGGCTATTTCGCCGTCTTTGGCAACTCCTCGAACTACGGCGGCGCGTTCGGCATCACGCCGCTGGCCGACATGCGCGACGGGCTGCTGGATGTCTGCGTGCTCACGGACAAGTCGTTTCTGAGCACGGTCTGGTACTGGACCGCCGCGCTCATCAACGCGCACATCAAGCACCCCAAGGTCGAGTACTTCCGCACGGAGCGTGCGTCGATCGCCGCCGTGGAGGCGGGCAAGGAAGTGCTCGTCCAGACCGACGGCGAGGTCGCCGGCAAGCTGCCGATGGAGTGCCGCATCGTGCCCCGCGCCCTGCGCGTGATCGTACCCTGACGGACTCCCTCTGCGGCGTCTGGCCCAAGCAGGAACCCCGAGAATGATCCCGCGCATGACGCCGCCCCCCGCGGCAGAGCTCGACGTCATTCACGAGACGACGCTGCGCCTGCCGGCCGAGGTCGGTGTCGTCTTGCCCGGGGCGGAAGCCCAGGAGCTGCGGGCGGAGGCCGGCGCCGACGTGGATTCGGACACGGGGCTCGTGCACATCCCGTCGCGGCTCGTCGAGGACGCTCTGGCCGCGGCGCCGCGCGACGTCCTTCTCGCCGGGCGGGACACCGCACGGGACGTGCACTGCGACGACGGCGACGTCCATCTCACGCTCGACGGCACCGGCTCGTACGAGCGTATCGCCGCCCTTGTCGCGGCCGCGGGCCGCGAACTGACCGGTCGCTGAGCAAGCGTTCGCGGCCGGTCGCCCGGCCGGGCGACCGGGTCTAGAGGCCCATCACCTGCGCGAGGGTGCGCAGGCGTTCGGCGTACTCCTTGCGCGCCTTCGCGTCGCGCTCGCGCAGCTCCGCCGGCGTCGCGACCGGCACGACCTTGAACGAAGGGTTGTCGAAGAGCCGGAGTTCGAGCGAATCGCCGGGCTCGTAGGGCCGGTTCTTGAAGAACTTGCCGAGCAGCAGGCGCGTCGTCTCCTCGCCTACCGCGATGACGTAGTGCGGCGTGGTGATCGTGAGCTCCTTGGACAGGTACGGATAGCAGGCGGTGAGCTCCTCGGCGCTGGGGGCGCGCTCGACGGAGCCGCTGCGGGGCACGCACTTGGCCAGGGTCGTCGCGTACACCTGGTCGCGACTCTCGGCGAGCGCCGGCATGAACTCGGCGAGTTCCGCAAGCACGGTCTCGCCGGCCACTCCGCCCTCGGTCTCGTCGGCCGGGACGGGTGCGAGGGAGACGAGCATCACCGTACAGTGCGGGTGCCCACCGCCGGGTACGGCGCGGAGCCGGCTTGCCACGAGCTCGTCGCAGCGGGTGCATTCGCCGACGCTCCGCGCCAGTCTGTGGAGTTGTTCGACCGCGTCTTCCATGAGTTCTCCTTGGTCAGTCCGGCCGGCTGCGCCGGCCGGACGGTCAGGCGTCGGGCTTGATGAGGCGGTACTCGCAGGCGAGGGCGCTGGGCAGACCTACGAGCACGAGCATGAGCTCGCCGCCGAAGGGGGCGAGCACGACGTTGAGGCCGTCGAACTCGACGGAGATGTACTTCGCCTCCGGCTGCGCGAGCTCGGTGGCGAGGCGGGCGCCGATGTCGATGACCCCGGCCACCTGGGCCGCCACGGCGTCCGTTCTGAAGTCCGCGTCGGCGTCGGCGGCGACGACGAATCCGTCGCGCGAGATGAGCAGTGCCGCGAGGATCCCGGGTGTCTCCCGGTAGGGGGTGAGCTGGGCGGCGAGGATGTCTGCCTGGTCGGTCATCGCGCCTCCAAGGCGGTCTCGAGTTGGCTGCTCACCGCGGCGGCGAAGGCCTGCGCGGCGGCGTCGTCGGTGAAGGTCCGGGTGAGGCCCTCCCGCTTACCGGCGAGCTCACTGAGGAAGATGCCGGCGCGGGGGAGAGGTGACCCGTCGGTGTCGGGGAGCGATCCTTCGAGGGGCAGCTGGACCAGCGTGTCGCCGCTCACGAACAGCCTGCCGGTCTCACGTCCTGAGAGTCGCACCACGACCCGTACGGTGACGCCCTCGGTGACCTGCTGACTGGTGATGTCGATCTCCACACCCGAAGACTAGCGATGCGAATGGAGAGTGGCAAGGCGCGGGCCGCGAGCGGCCCGCTTGATCACTGGGCAGCTGCGAGCGGGACGACGGTCCCGGCCACCTCCGCCGGAACGACGGGGGGCAGCGCCTCGTCGCGGGCGGCCGCCAGAAGGTCGTCGACGCGGCGCACCGTCGGGAAGGAGGAGGCGCCGGTCGCAAGCGTCTGCCGGCGCCCGGCGATGAGGTTTCCGCTCACCTCGCGGGCGAGGTCGGAGGCGGTCTGCCGTGCCTCGGTGAGCGAGAGGCCGGGGAGAACGAGCACGAGGCTGTCGGGTCGCACGCGGAAGGTGCGCCCGTCGGCGCAAAGCAGCCGTTCCGCACGTCGGGCGACGCCGCGGACGAGTTCTTCGCTGCCCTCGGCGCCGAGGAAGTTGCGGCTGTCCTCGTGGTGCTCCAGCCGCACGTACACGATGCTGAGCGGCCGGTGTTCCGCGAGGGCAGCCGCAGTCGATGCGTCCAGGAAGCCGGGCAGGCAGGCTGCGGTCGAAAGCCCCGTGCTCACGTCGACCTTGGGCGCGTGTGGCTGTCGTCGGACGCCGGCCGGCCGGCGACGGAGCCTGGTGGCCGCGACGCATCCGCCGGCGACCAGCACCGCGATCTTGGCGACACCCCCCGCGCGACTGCCGCCCAGCGACGGGTCGGCGATGGCCAGGACGACGATCAGGCCCAGGGCGGGACCGACGAGATATGGCCACTCAGCGCGTGGCGCGCCCGCGAGCTGCCCCATGGCGAGGAGCGGCACGGTACCGAGCAGCCAGCTGTCCGCGCCGCCGGAGAGGGCAAGAGCGAGGCCGAGGAGCAGCCAGTCGAGGACGACGAACGTGTGGGCGAGCTCGGAGGGGCGCACGCGCGCGACCCTCGCGGAGAAGACGCCGATGAGGACACCGCCCAGCGCCGGCACCGCCGCGGCGCGGTACCCCAGCGCCAGGACGACGACGGTGAGCAGCAGGAAGAAGAGGGTCCGGTAGCGTGCTCGCAGGAGCGCCGGGTTGCGGCGTCTGCGAGGTGGGCGGCTCACTCGAAGGCCGTCCGCATCATGCGAGGCGTGAAAGGTGCGCGTTGCATGCAGGGACTATTCTGGCAGGGATCGACGAATCCTTCAAGGTCAAGTTAAGGGTTTGGGTTGAGCCGCCGACGCGCGCCTCAACAGGCCCCGCAATGGCGCCGGTGCCACCCGCGCCACCACCCGCGCACCACCCGCGCCGCCCCGGCGCCACGAGCGGCGCCACCCGCGGCACCGGCCGACGCCGCCGCGGCACCGCTGCCGGAGCCGTCCGCGATACCGCGTGGTATCTCCAGCGGTACCATCGGCGGTTCCGCGAGCGAGGGACAGAACGGCGTCCGTGCCACCGGCCGTGGCGTCCGCGCCACCGGCGCCGGCATGCGGTCTCCCTCCGCCCGCCGGGGAGGCGGGGGCGACTGGCGCGCGGCTTCGGCTCGGCTATAATCGGTCCCCCGTGGAACGCCAGCTCTTCTTCTCCGGAAACGAGGCGATCGCTCACGGCGCGGTCCGCGCCGGGGCGCGTTTCGCCTGCGGCTATCCCGGTACTCCCTCCACCGAGATCCTCGAGACGACCTCGCAGCTCGAGGGCATCCACAGCGAGTGGTGCGTCAACGAGAAGGTCGCCCTCGAGACGGCGGTCGGCGCGTCGCTCGCCGGTGTCCGCAGCATCGTGACCATGAAGCACGTCGGTCTCAACGTGGCCGCCGACCCCTTCATGACCCTGTCGCTGACGGGGGTCAACGCCGGTCTCGTCGTGGTCTGCGCCGACGATCCGGGCATGCACTCCTCGCAGAACGAGCAGGACAACCGCAACTACGCCATGTTCGCGAAGACCCCCATGCTCGAGCCCTCCGACAGCCAGGAGGCCTACGACTTCGTCGCCGAGGCCTTCGCTCTCTCGGAGGAGTTCGACACGCCCGTTCTCCTGCGGACCACCACGCGTGTCTCGCACGGGCGCGGCCTGGTGTTGCCGCGCGTGCCGGTCGAGGCGCCGCCGCGCGAGTACGCGCGGGACATCAGCAAGTACGTCATGATCCCGCAGTACGCCCGGCAGCGGAACCAGCTCGTCCTCGAGCGCCTCGAGAAGCTGCGCGAGCGCGCCGACGAGAGCCCGCTCAACGTACTCGAGGCGGGCACGTCAGACTTCGGCATCATCGCCTCGGGCATCGCGTACGCCTACGCGCGCGAGGCGTTTCCCAAGGCGTGGTTCCTCAAGCTGGGCCTCTCACATCCGCTTCCCTACGCCAAAGTCACGCGACTGTACGAACACGTTTCGCGTGTCGCCGTGGTCGAGGAGCTCGATCCGTTCTTCGAGACCCAGGTGCGAGCGCTCGGCCTGCCGGTGATCGGCAAGGCAGCCATCCCGGCGAACGGCGAGCTCGACCAGGAGATCGTCTTCCGCGCCCTGGAGCCGTACTTGCTGCGCAAGCCGCCGCGGCGCCGGCGGCCGGTGCCTCCGCCGGCGCCGCGCATCTCGAGCCCGCCGCAGCCGGCCGCCGGTCTGCCGGTGCGACCGCCGGTGCTCTGCGCGGGGTGCACGCACCGCTCCGTGTACACCGCCCTCCGGCGCCGCAAGCTTGCGCCCATGGGGGACATCGGCTGCTATACGCTCGGGGCGCTGCCTCCACTGCTGGCGCTGGACAGCTGTCTGTGCATGGGCGCCAGCATCGGCATGATGGCGGGCTTCAACAAGGCCCTCGGCCGCAAGGCGGCGGTCGCCGTGATCGGCGACTCCACGTTCTTCCACTCCGGGGTCACGCCGCTGATCGACGCCTTCTACAACGAGGTCGACGGCATGGTGATGGTCCTGGACAACCACACCACCGCGATGACCGGCCATCAGGGCCACCCGGGAACGGGCCTGCGTCCGGACCACAGTCAAGGCCCGACCGTCGACATCCAGAGGCTCTGCGAGGGCATCGGCGTGCGCTGCGTCACCGTCGACGCCGGCGACTACCCGGCGCTGGACGCCGCCATCAAGGCCGAGGCGAAGGCCGCGGGCCTCGGCGTCATCGTCGCTCTCGCGCCGTGCGTGCTCACGACCCGTGAGAAGAAGGGCACGGTCGTCGTCGACGAGGAGCGCTGCAATCTGTGCGGCGTGTGCCTCGAGGTGGGCTGCCCGGCGTTGGCGCCCGGAGAGATCTCCATGTCGATCACCGAGTCCTGCACGGGCTGCAGTCTCTGCGTCGAGGTGTGCCGGCGCGGCTCCCTGAGCTTCGCCGGCGCCGCCGGGGAATCCACGTGAACGGGACGACCACGGTCTCGCTCGTCGGGGTGGGCGGCCAAGGCATCCTGCTCGGCGCCGCCGTCCTCGCGATGACCGCCGCCGGAGCCGGTCTCGAGGTCAAGGCCAGCGAGGTGAAGGGCATGGCGCAGCGCGGTGGCAGCGTGCTCAGCACCGTCCGCTTCGGAGAGCATGTCTGGTCGCCGGTCGCGCCGGTCGCCGACGTCGTCGTCGCCACGGAGCTCCTCGAGGGCATCCGTGGCCTTGGTCTGCTCGGCGGGAGCGGTACGCTCGTCTGCGCGGCCACCACGCGGATCACGCCGGGAAGCGTGCTGCGTCGCGAAGACGACTACCCGGATGACCTTGCGGGCGCCGCCGCGCTTCGCGGCGTGCGCCTGCTGGCTCTCGACGCCGAGGCGATCGCCCGCGAGGCCGGTTCCCTGCGTGCCGTCAACATCGCGCTGCTCGGCGCCGCCTCCACGGTCCTCCCGTTCGAGGAGGCGCAGTGGCGACGCGGCCTCGAGGCGGCTGTGCCGGCGAAGATCCTCGAAGTCAATCTGCGCGCGTTCGAGCTCGGACGCGCCGCGGGCGCAAGTCTGGAGGTCGAGTCGTGAAGGTCACGCAGCTTACCGTGTTCCTCGAGAACCGCAGCGGTCGTCTGGCCGAGGTCGCCGATATCATCGGCAAGGCCGGCATCAACATCCGTGGCTTCTCCACTACGGAGGCGGCCGAGTACGGGATCGTCCGCCTGATCGTCACCGACCCGGATCGCGCGCGCACGCTGCTGCACGACGCCGGGTTCACGACCCATTTCTCCCAGGTCCTCTGCGTCAAGGTCGCCGACGATCCCGGCGGGCTCGCCCGCGTGCTCGACCAGCTCGCCGCCGCCGGCGTGTCCATCGACTACCTCTACAGCATCTCGTTCTGGAACATCTGCTTCGCGGTGCGTGACATCGACCGCGCCATCGAGCTCCTCGCCGACAAGGTGGAGCTGCTCACCGACGAGCAGGTCCGGGCGCTGTGAATACCCGCCGTAGCGACGGTATCGAGCGGGGCGCCGAAGGGACACCGCTCCGCGCCGCCGTCGAAGAGCGTCTCACGCCCGACGCGGCCGGCGGGCTGTACTGGCAGCCGGCCGCCGAGACCCTGCCCACGCCGCAGCTCCGCACGCTGCAGATGGAGCGGCTCCGCGAGACGCTCGAGAACGCGTACGAGAACGTCCCGTTCTACCGCAAGAAGATGGACGAGATGGGCGTGAAGCCCGGTGACGTGAGTGGCCGCGCCGACGCCGCCGGCCTGCCCTTCACCACCAAGATCGACCTGCGCGACCACTATCCCTTCGGGATGTTCGCGCGGCCGCGCGAGGAGATCGTTCGCGTGCACGCGAGCTCCGGTACGACGGGCAATCCGACCACGGTCGGATACACCCGCGCCGACATCGACACCTGGGGCGACCTGATCGCGCGGACGCTCGCCGCAGGCGGCGTCCATCCGGGCGACCTGTTGCAGAACGCCTATGGCTACGGGCTGTTCACCGGCGGGCTGGGCTTGCACTTCGGAGCCGAGCGCCTGGGCTGTACGGTCGTGCCTATCTCGGGGGGGAACACGGAGCGGCAGCTCAAGATCATGCGCGACTTCGGCGCGACGGCCCTGAGCTGCACGCCCTCGTACGCCATGTACCTGGCCGACGCCGCCCGCGACCGCGGCCTGCGTCCGGAGGACCTGCCCATCCGCGTCGGTTTTCACGGCGCCGAGCCCTGGACCAACGAGCTGCGCCTGCAGATCGAGGCGGGGCTCGGCATCGACGCGCTGGACATCTACGGGCTCTCCGAGATGGGCGGGCCCGGCGTCGGGTACGAGTGCCTGTGCAAGGCCGGCATGCACATCAACGAGGACCACTACCTGGCCGAGATCATCGATCCGGAGACGCTGCGGCCGCTGCCGGAGGGCGAGATCGGGGAGCTGGTGTTCACGACCCTTTCCCGTCAGGCCCAGCCGCTCATCCGCTATCGCACCCGCGACCTCTGCCGCCTGACCTCGGACCCGTGTGCCTGCGGCCGCACGTCGGCGCGCATGGACAAACCCATCGGTCGCAGCGACGACATGCTCATCATCAGGGGAGTCAATGTCTTCCCGAGCCAGATCGAAGAGGTTCTGATGAGCATCCCGCGCATCCAGCCGCACTACCAGATCGTCGTCGACCGCAAGGGCTATCTCGACATCATCGAGGTCTGGGTGGAGGTGGGCGAGGACATCTTCGCCGAGACGATGGGCGACCTGGAGCGATTCCAGCGCAGCGTGCAGGCGCAGATCTACAACGTCCTGAACATCCAGGTCGCGGTCAAGCTCAAGGAGCCGAAGGCGATCCAGCGCTCGGAGGGCAAGGCGGTGCGCGTGGTCGACCGGCGCAAGGCGCTGTAGGAGAGACGGACGAGACGGCGGCGGGCCCGGCTGTTCTCAGCCAGGCCCGCCGCCGTCTATGCTGTGCGCCATGCCGTTCCCGCTGCAGACAGCGCGTCTGACGATCCGGCCGCTCACGGCGGCCGACGGCGCCGACGTGTACGCCGTCTTCGCCGCCCCGAGAGTCATGTACTTCTGGAACAGCGCGCCGCCGGCGGACCTCGCGGAGGCCGGAGAGTGGGCGGCGCTCCTCGCGGACATGCAGCGCCGCCTTGGCTTCGCGCAGTGGCATGTGAGCGAGCGGGCCGGCGGACACCTCGTCGGCATCGCCGGCCTGCAGCCACTGGACGGAGGATCCGAGGTCGAGATCACGTTCGCGCTCGAGCCGTCGGCGTGGGGGAAAGGCTACGCGACCGAGGCCGGCGCGGCAGTGGTCAAGTACGGCTTCGAAGAGGCGGGGCTCGACCGCATCGTCGGCATCGCCCGTGAGGCGAACGCCGCCTCGATGACCGTGCTGCACAAGCTCGGCATGCGCTCGCTGGGCGTCGCCGAGTACTGGGGCAGGCAGTGGGCCAAGTACGGGCTGTCGTCGCGTGCCTGGCTCGCTGAGAATCGGGCCGCGACGCCGCCGCTGGTCACGCAGCGGCTCGAGCTGCGCCGCTTCGCGGCGTCCGACCTCAAGCCTTTGCTCGGTGTGTTCGGCGACGCCGCAGTCATGCGCTTCGTCGGCGCCCAACGGCGTCCCCTCGGCGCCGACGAGGTCGGCGCATCGCTCGCCGAGGCCGGCGAGCACTGGACCGCCCACGGCTTCGGCCCGCTCGCGGTCGTGGAACGCGCCTCCGGGCGTGTGGTCGGGGAGATCGGCCTCCAGCTACTGGAGGCCGGTCCGGATGTGGAGCTGACGTGTACGCTGGCGCGGGCTGCCTGGGGTCAGGGATATGCGACTGAGGCTGCGCGGGCCGTCCTCCTCTGGGCCTTCGCCGGCCTGCGGCTGCCTCGAGTCACCGCCGTCGTGGACCCAGCGAACACGACCTCGTTGCGCGTGCTCGAGAAGCTCGGCATGACCGCGTTCGGTGAGCGTGATTGCTATGGGTCGCTGCTGGCCGAGCACGGGATGACCCTGGGCGGGTGGCGCGCTCAGGCCGGACCGGCCGGGACGCGTCTATAATCGGAGGATGACCTCACCCTCCTCGACCCTGCGGCCGCTCCGCGGCCTGCGTCTCGACCTCTCCCGGCGGACGGCCAGCGAAGAGCAGCTGCCCGCCGATGTCGCCCGCGCCTATCTCGGCGGGCGCGGGCTCGGCGCGTATCTGGCGCTCCGCGAGCGGCTGTTCGACGTGGAGCCGTTCGCTCCCGAGAATCTGCTGATCTTCGCGCCGGGCCCGCTCACGGGGACCGGCGCTCCGGCGAGCGGCCGCTACAGCGTCACCAGCCGCTCGCCGCTCACGGGGACGGTGTTCGACGGCAACTCCGGCGGCAACTGGGGCAACGCCTTGCGCCGCCTGGGCTGGGACTACCTGGTCGTCGCCGGCGCGCTCGACGAGCCCGGCTACGTGACCATCGGACTGGACGGCGCCGGCGAGGCGAGGGTCGCCGGGGCCGCCGCTGAGTCCTTCGACGGCGACGGCGACGCGGCGCTGCGCCCTGCGGCGGAGCTCTGGGGTCTCGACGTGCCGGCGACGCTCGCGCGCGTGCGCGAGCTGCATCCGAAGTCCGAGGCCGCCGTGATCGGCCCGGCCGGCGAGCGCGGCGTGCTGTTCGGCAGCATCGTGAACAATCGCGGCCGGTCCATCGGGCGCGGCGGCCTCGGGGCCGTGATGGGATCCAAGCGGCTCAAGGCGCTGGTCCTCAGCGGGAGTGGCGAGCGCAAGCCGCCGGTCGCCGACCCCGAGCGCCTGGAGTTCATCGTCTACGAGGCCGAGAAGCTCCTGAGGGCCAACCCGATCACCTCCACGGCGCTGCCGGAGTTCGGCACCTCGGTACTGGTCAACGTGCTCGACCAGGCCGGTGCGCTGCCGACCCGCAACCACCGCGAGGGCCGGTTCGAGGGCGCCGCGGACATCTCCGGGGAGGCGCTGAAGAAGCACCACGTACAGCGCCGCTCAGCCTGCCGCGGCTGCATCATCGGCTGCGCCCGGCGCACCACCGCCGGCAGCCAGAGCGGGGAGGGCCCCGAGTACGAGAGTATCTGGGCGTTCGGGGCCGAGTGCGGCGTGAGCGACCTGACGGCGATCGTGCAGGCCAACTACGCCTGCAACCGCGCCGGCATGGACACCATCACGATGGGCGTCACCATCGCCTGCGCCATGGATCTCGCGGAAGAAGGCCTCCTGCCCGGCGGCCCTCGGTTCGGCGACGCGAGGGCCATCGTCGAGCTCGCTGAAGCCACGGCCGCCGGCGAGGGCCTCGGCGCCGAGCTCGGACTCGGCTCGGCGCGCTTCGCCGCCCTCCACGGCCGTCCCGAGCTCTCGATGAGCGTCAAGCGACTCGAGATGCCGGCCTACGACCCCCGCGGCATGAAGGCCCAGGGCCTCGCCTACGCGACCAGCAACCGTGGCGGCTGCCACCTGCGCGCCAACATGCTCGGACCCGAGATCCTCGGGATACCCAAGATGGTCGACCGCTTCGCCACGCTCGGCAAGGCGGGCCTGCTCATCAACCTCCAGAACCTGAACGCGATCCTCGATTCGCTGAGCGTGTGCAAGTTCACCGCGTTCGCGATGAAGGAGGACTACTACGCCCGCCAGCTCAGCGCCGTCTGGGGCGAGACGGTCGAGCCGCAGGAACTGCTGCAGCTCGGCGAGCGCATCTGGAACGCCGAGCGCCTCTTCAATCTCGCCGCGGGCTTCACGCGCGCCGACGACACACTGCCGCCCCGGCTCCTGCACGAGCCCGTGCCCGCCGGGCCGTCCGCCGGTCAGGTAGTAGACTTGCCGCCGATGCTCGACGAGTACTACATCTCACGCGGCTGGGACGCGGGCGGTGTGCCTTCGGCGGCCAAGCTCGAGCGCCTCGGGCTGACCGCGACGGCCGCGGCGGCGGGCGTCGCCGCCGGCTCGGCCACCGTGCCGGACGAAGCGGCGCGCGCCGGCGCGCGCCCGGAGACCGGAACGACTGCCTCTTGAGCTCGGCCGTCCTCGAGCAGTTCCAGGCCATCGGCCGCGACCTCTTCGTCGCCGGCGTCATCAGTTCGCACGGCGGCAACCTCAGCGTGCGCATGGGCGACCGCATCCTGATCACTCGGCGAGGGTCGATGCTCGCCCGTCTCGAGGAGCGCGACATCATCGAGACCGCGCTCGAGGAGAACGACGCGAACGTGATGCTCGCCAGCACCGAGATCAACGTCCACCGGGCCATCTACGAGGGGACGGCCGCGCAGGCGATCGTGCACGCGCACCCGCCCTACGCGATCGCCCGTTCGCTCATGTGCGACGAGATCGTCCCCGTCGACAGCGAGGGGTCGTACCTCCTGCACAAGGTCCCCGTGGTCCACACCGAGCTCACGGCGGGGTCGAAGGAAGTCGCCGAGCTGTTGCCCAGGTGGCTCAAGGAGTACGACATCGTGATGCTCCGCGGCCACGGTCCCTTCGCCATCGGCCACCTTCTCGAGGAGGCCTACCAGCTCACCAGCGTTCTCGAGATGGCCTGCCGCATCATGACCGTCGCCGACGGGCTCGGCGAGCAGGTCAAGGAGTACCGCAAGGGGTCGGACCGGTACGAGACCTGGTAGACGGTGTGCCTTCGGCGCACTGCGCCGCGGACGCCGCCCCCGGATCAGAGCCCGAGCAGGCCGGTGGCCGTCTAGCCGCCGGCCGAGCTCGGCGTCGGCTTGGGTGTCGTCGGCGTGGGCTTGGGTGTCGTCGGCGTAGGCTGGGGTGTCGTCGGCGTGGCCTGGGGCGTGATGGTCTTGGTCGGGGCGGCGGTCGGCGACGCGCTCTCGCTGGCCGACGGCGAGGCCGACGGCGAGGCGGAGGTCTGCATCTTGCCCTCCCACGGGCTGAACGTCCACGGATAGTACTTGAAGCCCGGGTGAGACTCACCCTTGAGCGCCGCGGCGAAGAACTTGGCCCACATCGGGGCCGAGTACGTGGCACCGTACGCCGGCATGGCCGAGCGCTCGTCGGCGTCGCCCATCCAGACGGCGGCAGCCAGCTGGGGGGTGTACCCCACGTACCAGAGGTCGGCTCCGTCCTCGGTGGTCCCCGTCTTGCCGGCACGCGGATACGGGAAGTACGAGCCTGTGGCCGAGCCGGTGCCCGACGAGGCCACGCGCTCGAGGCACTTCGTGACGACGCTGGCCACGCCGGAGGGGATGGCGCGGCTGCCCTTGGTCTTCGGCTTCCAGTCGACGCGGTAACGGCGGCCGTCGGGCACTTCCACGCGGACGATGGGTTGCGGCCTGTGACGGATGCCGCCGGCGGCGAGTGTCGCGTAGGCGTCCGCCATCTCGAGCGGCGTGACTCCGGACGTGCCCAAGGTGATGGACGGTACGGCGTCGAGCGGGCTGGTGATGCCCATCCGGTGCGCCGTATCCACGGTGTTCTTGGGGCCGGCGTCGACGCTGAGCTGAGCGTACACGACGTTGTCCGAGATGGTCGTAGCGGCGGAGACGCTCTCGGGGCCGCCGGGCCCGTCGCCGTTGACGACCCACGGCGCCGCGTAGGCGCCCATGGGAATGATGATGGGGCTCTTGGACGAGTAGTACGTGGTGTCGGGGTTCATGCCCTGCTCGACCGCGTTGGCGAGGACGAAGGGCTTCATCGCCGAGCCTGGCTGGCGCCTGCCCTGCCAGGCGAGGTTGAACTTCTGCGTCTTGTAGTCGAGGCCCCCGACCATGGTGCGGATGTAGCCGTTGGCCGGGTCGATGGCGACGAGCGCCGCCGACGGCTTGAAGCCGAAATCGAGCGGCGACATGGTGCTCTTGATGATCTTGATGGCCTCTCTCTGCCATGCCATGTCGATGCTCGTGTACACGCGCAGGCCGCCCTCGAAGACGGTGCGCGAGCCGTAGCGCCTGGTGAGCACGCGCGTCACGTAGTCGACGAAGTAGTCGGCCATGCTGTTGTTGGTGCTGAGCGGGCGCTTGTACACGCCCAGCTTGCTCGACATGAGCTTGTCGGCGCGGGCCTGGCTGACGTACCCCTGATCGGCCATCAGCTGGAGGACGATGTTGCGGCGCCGGAGAGCCTGCTTGGGGTCCACCGTGGGGCTGAAGGCGCTCGGCGCCTTGGGCAGCGCGGCGAGCAGCGCCGCCTCCTTGACGGTGATCTTCGACACGGGCTTGTGGAAATACGTCTGGGCCGCGGCCTGGACGCCGTAGGCGCCGGCGCCGTAGGGCACGGTGTTGAGGTACTCCGTGAGGATCTTGTCCTTGCTCCACTTGTCCTCGAGCTGCCATGCCAGGACGGCCTCGCGGATCTTGCGCTTGTACGACTGCTCGTTGCCCACGTAGGCGTTCTTGATGTACTGCTCGGTGATGGTGGAGCCGCCTTGGACGACGCCGCCGGCCTGCACGTTGAGAATCACTGCGCGGGCGACTGCCTGGTAGTCCACGCCGTGGTGCTCGAAGAAGCGCTCGTCCTCGACGGCCACGGTGGCCTGTTTCATGATATCGGGGATCTTGCCGCTCTTGACGAGCTCGCGGTTCTCGGCTCCGTGCAGCTTGGCGATCACCGTGCCGTTACGGTCGTAGATGACCGTGTTGACGGCGGTCGGGTTCTTCTCCAGCTCGGCGAGCGTCGGGAGATCGCGGGAGAGGGCGAAGATGGCGCCGGCGGCGACGGCCAGCCCGGCGATCATCGAGAGCAGGATGACGACGACGAAGATCTTGACGAACAGCCACCTGCGGCTGCTCGCCTTGGAGCGCTTCTTCTTGCGCTCGCGCTGGCGCCGCGGGATGTCCTCGGGCTCTACGGTGTATCTCGTGTATTCAGCCATGAATAGTCATTGTACCCGACGGGGGACGCGTCAGCCCCCGGCTGCGTTCACGCAGGCGCGCGGCTGGGGGAGTCGTCGCCGTCGCTGGAGTCTCCCGCGACGACGCGGCTCTCCTTCTTCGGCTGGACGAAGCGGGCGAGGACGATCGACACCTCGTAGAGGACGTACAGCGGCACGAACATCGCCAGCATGGAGAAGGCGTCCTGGCTGGGGGTGATGAAGGCGGCGGACACGGCGAGGATGATCACCGCCCAGCGGCGGTTCTTGCGCAGGAACTTGTCGTCGACCACGCCGACCTTGGCCAGGAGCACGAGGATCACGGGGAGCTCGAAGACCACGCCGAAGGCGAGGATGAAGAGCGCCATGAAGATGAAGTACTCGCTGGCGCGGAGCTGCACGTTGAAGTACCCGGCGCTGAACGTCAGCAAGAAGGCCAGGCCCCTGGGCAGGACGAGGAAGTAGCCCAGCGCCAGGCCGGCGAAGAACAGCATCGACGAGGCGAAGACCACGGGGTAGAAGTAGCGCTTCTCGCCCTCGGTGAACGCAGGGGACAGGAACGCCCAGAGCTGCCAGATGAGAAACGGCGACGCCAGGATGATACCGCCGACGAGCCACACCTTGAGGCTGACCATGAACGGCTCAGCCGGGCTGAACGTGGTGATCGTCTGAGCCGACTCGGGCAGACCGGGGACCTGGCGCAAAGGGTACAGCAGGATGTCGAACATGAAGTCGTTGAAGATCGCCGCCAGGAGCACGCCGACGGTCACGGCGATCAGGCACAGGAACAGGCGACGGCGGAGCTCGTCGAGGTGCTCGAACAGCGTCAGACGATCCTCGGGGGTGAGGGCCACGCGGTCAGGCTCCCGTGGAAGGTCCGCCGGCCGTCACGGTGCCTTCGGGCTCCGCAGGGGTCACGGCAGACGCCGCCGGTCCGGCGCCGACAGCCGTCGGCGCGTCTGCCGGCGTCTCCGGCTCCGGCGCGACGGCAGGGGTTTCGGGACCCGGCGCCGCGGCGGGCGGCTCCGGCGTGGACTCCGTGGCGCCGGCAAGGCCGGCGGTCGCGGCCGTCCCGGCCGCCGCTCCGGCTGCGGCCGCAGCCTTGTCCGGCAGCGGAGCCTCGATGGCGGACTTGACGTCGACGCTCGACTTGAGGTCGGTGAGGGTCCCGGTGACCTCCTTGAGCGGCTCGGTGAAGGTCGCCTTGACGTCGTTGATCTGGCTGGTCACCTCGCCGAGGCCGAGCTCGGTCTTGGCGGTGTCGGCCGCCTTCTTGAACTCGCGCACGCCCTTGCCCAGTGACTTGCCCATCTGCGGCAGCCGCTTGGGCCCGAAGACGAGGAGGGCGATGATGAGCACGACGATGATTTCGGTGGGGCCGATGTTCACGTGGGGGTCACCTCTGACCAGGGGAATCGTGTTGCTCCATCGTACGAGCCGCAGGGCCGAAGTGCAACGCGCCCCCTTTTCGCAGCCCAAGAAAGCGACGTCGCAAGGGCAGAATCGGTGAGTGATACCGTGATTCCCCTGCACAACAAGGATATTGCGGGATACCCCCACCGGTTTGCGTGCCAGTTGCGTCCCGCAAACCGGCTTTGGTAGAGTACGCGGGCCGTCCGGCGGCTCCCAGGGGGGGAGCCCGGGCGTCATCACCTATCGTATGACGAATGCATACCTAACAGACTGGCTGTATGTCTGGCTGTTCATCGCCGCCGGGGCGGCGCTGGTCGTCCTCATCCTGCTCTTCTCCAAGCTCATCAACCCGAGCCATCTCACGCCCGAGAAGCTGGCGCCCTACGAGTGCGGCATCCCGCCGGTCGGCAACCCGTGGCAGCCGTTCGCGGTCCGCTACTTCGTGTTCGGGCTCCTCTTCCTCGTCTTCGACGTGGAGGCGGCGTTCCTGTTCCCGTGGGCGATCGTCTTCCGCTCCCTGGGCGGGGCGGGATTCATCGAGATGCTGCTGTTCATCTCAGTGCTCGGTTTCGGCCTGCTCTACGCGTGGCGCAAGGGGGCCCTCGAGTGGGCATGAGTGAGCGCGCCAAGACGCTCCGCTATCCCAAGCTGGAGCACTTCAGCGAACCGAACGTCATCACCACCACCGCCGACTTCGTCTTCAGCTGGGCGCGCTCGCACTCGGTCTTTCCGTTCACCTACGGCCTCGCCTGCTGCGCCATCGAGATGCTCAGTTCGGGCTTCGCCCGCTACGACATCGCCCGCTACGGTATGGAGGTCTTTCGCCCTACGCCGCGCCAGTGCGACCTCATGATCGTGGCGGGGACCGTCAACGAGAAGATGGCGCCGGTCCTCAAGCGCCTGTACGACCAGATGTCCGAACCCAAGTGGGTCGTGAGCATGGGCGCCTGCGCCACCAGCGGCGGGCCGTTCTACGACGGCTACAACGTCGTCAACGGTGTCGACAAGATCGTGCCGGTCGACGTCTACATCCCCGGCTGCCCGCCGCGCCCCGAGGCGCTGTTCCAGGGTCTGCTGGAGCTGCAGGGCAAGATCCAGCAGCACAAGTTCGTCCCCGAGAAGCCGGCGGCGCCCGAGACGGCGGCTCCGGCCGTGGAGGCCTGAGCGCGTGGGTCTCACCGTCGGCAGCAACCCTATGAGCATGGATGCGATCGCCGAGCTGCTCGCGGAGCGTTTCGCCGGCGATCTCGCCGACGTGCGCATCCAGGAGCCGGACACCATCGTCGCGCGGGCTCCGCGCGAGAAGCTCAAGGACCTCGCCGCGCGCCTCAAGGCCGACCCCGACGCCGGCTACGAGACGCTCAACTGGATCGCCGGCGTCGACCGTCAGACCGGGTTCGAGAGCGTCTACCACGTGTTCTCGTGGAAGACGAACACCTACCTCGAACTGCACGTCGACGTGCCGCGCGCGACGCCGGAGGTCGACTCGGTCACGAGCGTCTGGCCGGCGGCCGACTGGCACGAGCGCGAGTCCTGGGACATGGTCGGCATCGTCTACGTCGGCCACCCCGACCTGAGGCGCATCCTGCTCAAGGACGACTTCGTCGGCCACCCGCTGCGCAAAGACTACGTCGATCTCGCGGAGAACCACCCGCATGCCTGACCAGTTCGTCACCGCCGAGCCCGACGAGGCCGTCAAGCTCGCGCTGCGCCGTATCGAGGAGTCGACGGCGCGCGGCGAGGGCTCCGACCTCGACGGTCTCGCCTTCAACGAGGTCGTGGTCAACATGGGGCCGCAGCACCCCAGCACGCACGGCGTGCTGCGCCTGGTCGTGACCCTGGACGGCGAGCTGGTCAAGGACGTCATCCCGGTCATCGGCTACCTGCACCGCTGCAAGGAGAAGCTCGCCGAGCGGCGCACGTACTTCCAGTACATCCCGATCGTCGACCGCACCGAGTACCTCGCCAGCATCAACTGCGAGTGGGCCTACGTCATGGCGGTCGAGAAGCTCGCCGGCATCCAGGTCACGCGGCGTGCGGAGTTCATCCGCGTCATCACCGGCGAGCTCATGCGCATCGCCAGTCACCTGGTCGCCGTCGGTACGTTCACCGCCGACCTCTCGCCACTGGGCACGGCCATGGTCTTCTACATGTTCCGCGACCGCGAGCAGATCCTCGACCTCATGGAGGAACTCACGGGCGCGCGCATGATGTTCAACTACTTCCGCTTCGGCGGCGTGCGCTACGACCTGCCCGACGGATGGGTCGAGAAGTGCCGCGACTTCATGAAGAAGATGCCGAAGCTCATCAAGGAGTACGAGGCCCTCGTCGACGACAACGCCATCTTCCTGCAGCGCACGCAGGGCAAGGGCGTCATCACCCAGCAGGATGTCATCGACTACGGCATCACCGGCCCCAACGCACGCGCGTCCGGGGTCGACCTCGACCTGCGCCGCTCGCGCCCCTACTCCGTGTACCCGGAGCTCGACTTCGAGGTCCGCACCGAGCAGCACGGCGACGTCTTCGACCGCTATCGGGTGCGCATGGACGAGATGCGCGAGAGCGTCAAGCTCGTCGAGCAGTGCCTGGACATGCTGCCCAACGGCCCCGTCCAGATCGGCTCGCTGCGCGCCCCCTACGTGGTCACGCCGCCCCCCGGCTCCTGCTACGTAGGCCAGGAGAACCCGCGCGGCGAGTACGGCACCTACATCGAGAGCGACGGGTCAAGGTACCCGTATCGTCTCAAGTACCGCGACCCCTGCTTCTGCAACCTGCAGCTGTTCCCGAAGCTCCTCAGCGGCAACAAGATCGCCGACGCGGTGGCCATCTCGGGCAGTTTCGACCTCGTGTTGGGAGGGATCGACCGCTAAGGTGGATATCTTCCTCGGCATCCTGAGGGCCATCCTCTTCGTCGTCATCGCCTACGCGGTGGTGTTCGTGGCGGCGCTCGTCAACATCTACTTCGAGCGCCGTGCCATCGCGTTCGTCGGCGACCGGCTCGGCCCCAACCGCACCGGACCGCAGGGCATGCTGCAGAGCATCGCCGACGCCTTCAAGATGATGGGCAAGGAAGACTTCCGCCCGCTGCTCGCCGATCCGGTGCTGTTCACCCTGGCGCCGGTCACGGTGATGATCGGCGCGGTCGCCATCCAGCTGGTGATCCCGTACACCGGTGGGCTCATGGCGACCGAACTCAACATCGGCGTCATCTTCCTCGTCGCCATCACCAGCTTCACGACGCTCTCGATCCTCATGGGCGGCTGGGCGTCGCGCAACAAGTACTCGCTCGTCGGCGCCCTGCGCGCCGCCGCGTCCATGATCAGCTACGAGATCCCGATGCTCCTCGGACTGCTCGTCGTGGCGATGATCGTCGGGTCGCTCAGGGTCGACGTCATCGTCGCCTTCCAGGCTCACTACGAATGGATCGGCTTCTACGCGCCGTTCACGTTCCTGCTCTTCTACATCGCCTCGATCGCCGAGCTGAACCGCGGGCCGTTCGACCTTCCCGAGTCCGAGTCCGAGCTCGTCGCCGGCTATGCGACCGAGTACTCGGGCATGCGCTTCGGCATGTTCTACCTCAACGAGTACGCCGGCCTCACCATCATGTCCATGGTCGCCGTGACGCTGTTCTTCGGCGGCTGGATGGGCCCATGGGCCGAAGCGATCCACTTCTGGGGCGTCGCTTGGGTCGGTATCTTCTGGTTCCTCGCCAAGACGTATGTGCTCGTCTTCATGCTCGTCTGGATCCGCTTCAGCCTCCCGCGCCTCCAGGTCGACCAGCTCATGGGCTTCGCCTGGAAGGTCCTCATCCCGCTCGGGCTCGTCAACATCCTCGTCACCGCGGCGATCATCCTCTGGGTGCCCAGCTGGAAGTGGGGCCTCGCGGTCTTCGGCTGGGTCTCCTTCTTCGCCTTCGTCGGGCTCATGGACCCCATCCTCAAGCGTCGCCTGCGCAAGCAGCGTGAGCGCCAGCCGGTGGTGACTGCCTGATGCTCGGCATGTTCAAGGCGATGCGCACGACGCTCAGGCACCTGCCCATGAAGAAGATCACGGTGCAGTATCCGGAGCAGCGTGAGGTGCTGCCGGCGCGCAGCCGGGGACTCTTTCGCGTGGTCATCGACCCCTCCAGCGGCGAACCCCGCTGCCGCTCCTGCACGTTGTGCGAGAGCAACTGCCCCGTGCAGGTGATCCGCGTGAACCACACGAGCAAGTACCGGCTGCCCGTGCCCAACGCGGCGCGCATCGCCGAGGCGCGCGTGGCCGCGCAGCAGGGCATCGACCTCAAGGACCTGCAGCCCGTGCTCGACGACTACTACGAGCACGGCACCGGCCTCATCGCCATGCTGCAGAACGCGCAGGACGTCTACGGCTACCTGCCGCGCATCGCCATCCAGGAGATCAGCCTGCAAACGGGCGTTTCGCTCAGCCAGCTCTACGGCGTCTCCAGCTTCTACAACCAGTTCCGGCTCTCACCAGTCGGCGAGTACATCATCGACGTCTGCCACGGCACCGCCTGCCACGTCGCAGGGGCGGTCCAGATCACCGAGGCTTTGGAGGAAGAACTCGGGGTCGCCGACGGCAAGACGACCACGGACATGAAGTTCACCCTGTCGTCCGTCGCCTGCATGGGCGCCTGCTCGCAGGCCCCCGTCATGCGTATCGGCGAGCAGACCTACGGCGGTCTCACCCCTGACCAGACACGCAAGATCATCCGCGACCTCATGGAAGAGGTCGGCGGTACGAAGGGGTGAGCAGAGGCATCATGACTGACGAGATCACCACCCCGCGCCCCGACACCGAGGGGCGCAATGTCAGCGTCGCCGCGCGTCCGGACGGCGGCTACAACGTCAAGGTCTGCGCCGGCACCGCCTGCTTGTTCGCCGGCTCCATGGCCGTGTACGACGCCTTCGTCCAGGAGGTCCAGACGGCCGGGCTCGGCGACAGGGTCGAGCTGAGCATCATCGGCTGCCACGGCCTCTGTTCGATGAGCCCCGTGGTGGTGCTCAGCGACGACACGCTGTACGGCCACCTCAAGCCGAAGGACGTGGCCAACGTCGTCGAGGAGCACCTCAAGGGCGGCCAGCCGGTCGAGCGCTTCCTCTACAAGGACGAGCAGACCGGCGAGCGCATCCGCGACTGGAAGGACATCGGGTTCTACAAGCTGCAGACGCGTATCGCGCTGCGCGACGTCGGCGTCATCAACCCTGAGACCATCGACGCCTATATCGCGGTCGGCGGCTACGAGTCCGCCAGGACGGCGCTCACGGAGAAGACGCCCGAGTGGATCATCGAGCACGTCACCGACTCGGGCATCCGCGGCCGCGGCGGCGCCGGGTTCCCGACCGGCGTCAAGTGGAAGTTCGCCAATCAGTCCAAGAGTGATGAGAAGTACCTCATCTGCAACGCCGACGAGGGCGACCCCGGCGCGTTCATGGACTGCTCCATCCTCGAGGGTGACCCGCACGCGGTCATCGAGGGCATGATCATCGGCAGCTACGCGATCGGCGCCCACGAGGGCTACGTGTACGTGCGCGCCGAGTATCCGACGGCCGTCAAGCGCCTCACCATGGCGGTCGCCGCCGCCGAGGAGCGCGGCTTCCTGGGCAAGGACATCTTCGGCACAGGCTGGGAGTTCAATGTGCACCTCAAGCTCGGCGCGGGCGCGTTCGTCTGCGGTGAGGAGACGGCACTGATCGCGAGCATCGAGGGCAAGCGCGGCATGCCGCGCACCCGCCCGCCGTTTCCCGCGGTCAGCGGCCTCTGGGGCAAGCCGACGAACATCAACAACGTCGAGACCTTCTCGAACATCCCGT
>CAVOGK010000015.1:0-18735 GCA_963695395.1 uncultured Thermoleophilia bacterium
AGGCGGCCGGCGACGTAGCGTCGCGGCTCGCCTCCGTGGACCGTGACCTTGTCGTCGCAGGCGGCCTGCTCCACGACATCGGCAAGACTCTGGCATACACGAGCGGCGGTCTCACCCCACAGATGACCGACGCCGGACGCCTGCACGGTGAGATCGTCATGGGCCACGACATGGTGCGTGACCTCCTCGACGAAGACCCCGAGTTCCCGCCGGAGCTCGCACTCCGGCTCCGGCATATCATCGTGTCCCACCACGGCATGCGCGAGAAGGGCAGCCCGGTGGTACCGCAGACGCGCGAGGCTGTCATCGTGCACTACTGCGACGACATGACCGCACGCGTCGCCGCCATCGACGACGCCGAGTCGGCGACCCCCGCGGGCGAGCAATGGTCCAGCCGCATCTTCATGGTCGACGCGCCGGCCTACCTCGGTCCGCGCGGCGAGACGCAAGACGAGTAGTCGGCACGCACCGAACGCCGGCACGCGCACACGCATGCCGGCGTTCCCAAGCAGCGGCCGCTCCGTCGCTCGAACGGCCTCCTAGCCCCAGAGCTCCCTGCAGTCGTCGAGCACCTGTGCGGCGTGTCCCCTGGCCGTCACCTTCGGGTAGATCCTGCGCAGCGTGCCGTCGGGGTCGATGAGCCACGTGGTGCGCTTGGCGACCCCGACCATCGGTCGCGCGACGCCAAACGCCGACGCGACCGTGTGATCGCCGTAGTCGCTGATCAGCGGCATCTGGAGGTCGTGCTTCCGGGCCCAGCGTTCGTTGGCGGCGGGTTTGTCGACGCTCGCACCGACCACTTGCACGTCGAGGGCGGCGAACTCGTCCAGCAGGCCGTTGAACTCAACGGCTTCGGTGGTTCAGCCGCCGGTGTTGGCCTTCGGATAGAAGAAGAGGACGGTGCGCCTTCCGGGTGCGCCGAGGTCGAAGCTGGTTCCTTCGTAGGAGACACCGGTGACGGCTGGCGCCTTGTCGCCTTCTTTGAGCATGGACCCCTCCCGTCCGGTCGTGGAGCCTGGCGCCCGAGCCGGCGCCGCGAATCCCTCCGCCATCGTGCTTGCCCCACAGGCTGGGCCGCGAAACGGCCGGCCCGACCCGAAACGGCCGCGGGCCGGCCGGAGATGCACGCACGGCGCCAAGAAACGCGAGCTGCGCGTGAGCATCGACTTCGCTCGCTGCACCGGGATGGGCGCCCGTGAGCAGGTCTGCCCCGAGGTCTTCTTGATGAACGGCGAAGGGCTCACCGAGGCGCTCGAACCGGAGCCGCATGAGACGTTGTGCGCGGCCGTGACGCGCGCCGAGGACGCCCGCCCGTAGGAGGCCGTGGTCCTCGCATGGGTGGAGGAGTGAGCCCTACGCCGGCGTGAACTCGCCGGCGCGCAGGTGGCGCGCGCCGAGCGCCCCGCTCACGCTCGCTCGAGCGGGAGGATGGTCACGGGGATGCGGCAGCGGTCGCGGAACCGCTCGGCATCGCGGACGTCCCCGACGACCTCACCGTAGTGCATGGGCACGGCGACAGCCGCGTCGATCAACTCACACGCCCCGGCCGCCTCTTCCGCCGTCATCGTGAACGTGCCACCGACCGGCAACAGCGCGATCTCACAGTGGACGTCGGCCATCTCGGGCACGGCATCGGTGTCGCCGGCGTGGTAGTAGCGCACGCCGTCCAGCGTGACGACGAAGCCGACCCCTCCCGCCTCGCGGGGGTGATACGGCTCGCCGGGCGCCCGAAACTTGTCCACGTTGTATGCGGGGACCGCCGTGACCTGCACCCCGCTGATATCCGCGCTCTCGCCCGGCGCCAACGTGATCGTCGCGACATCGCCGACCTGCGCGGTCGCGCACGCAGGGCCGACCAGCACCGCGTCCGGCCCGGAGATCATGTCGATATCCGGCAGACTGAGATGATCGAAGTGATCGTGCGTGATGAGGATGACGCCGGCCGCCGGCTGGCCCGCCGGCAGCTTCCAGGGGTCGATGTACACAGTCACGCTGCCGTCGAGCCGAAATGAATCGTGACCGAGCCAGTGGATGTTCTCGAGCATCGCTGCCTCCCGTGAAGGTCGTCCGTCCCACACCGTACCCGCCGGGCGAAGAACACCACGGGCCGGCCGCCGGATCCAGATGGATCGTCCGGCGGCCGGCCCGTCAAGAGCTCAGATCCTGCTCAGGCCTCTTCGTCGACCTCGGTGATGACCTCGGTGATGACCTCGTCAGTGGTCACCTCGACCGCGTCGACCAACGTGACGTCGCCGTCCTCGTCCTCGACCGCGACGACGACCTCGTCGGTGGTCACGACGACCTCGTCGTCGATCTCCACGACGTCGCCCGCCTCGTCCTCGAAGGTCTCGACGGTCTCGGTGACCTCGACGGTCTCAGTGGCCTCGACGACCTCGGCCACCGGCGCCGCGGCGGCGCTCGAGGGCTTCACGTTGGTCGCCTGCGGACCCTTGCGGCCCTGCTCGACCTCGTACTCAACGAGCATGTCCTTGTCGATCGCGGTCACGCCGTCGGCCAAGCCGGTGACGTGCACGAAGATGTCATTGTCGTTGTCCTGCTCGATGAAGCCGAACGCCTTCTCCGTCGAGAACCACTTGACTTTACCCTGAGGCACTTTCTTTCTCCTTTGATCTTGAAGCGCGTCGCCGCCGATGCTCGGTGAGGACCTGATGCGCTCCTTGTGCCGCTCGCGCCGGTCTCTGAGACGCAGAACGTACCGGTAGTGTACCCGCGAACGGTTGGACTCGAAAACCGGACGCCGTAGAGCTGCGGTGCAGCCGGAGGAGATACAGCGCGCGGGGCATCCCGGACGCACCGCTCCCTAGCAGCGCGTGACCGCGAAGATGGCGACCCGCGCCAGCAGGTTCGGGCCCACCGCGCGCTCCGGCGCCGGCTTCTCCACCGAGCGCAGGTACAGCTCGTTCTCGATGTGCAGGCCCTCCGCGCGGCAGAGGGCGCGAAAGTCCCGGATGGTGCAGAGGTGGATGTTGGGCGTGTCCCACCACTGGTACGGAAGGTCTCGGGAGACGGGCATGCGCCCGCGGAGCAGGAGTTGCGTGCGCGGGACCCAGTGGGCGAAGTTGGGGAAGCTGACGATGGCGAGCCGGCCGACCCGGACCATCTCGCGGATGATCATCCGTGGTCGCCGCAGCTGCTGGAGACTCATGCTGAGGATCACCACATCGTGCGACTGGTCGGAGAAGTCGGCGAGGCCGGCGTCGAGGTCGCCGTGGAACACGGAGAGGCCACGGCCGATGCACTTCTCAACGGCGGTCTGGTCGATCTCGACCCCGCTGCCGCGGACATGCTTCTCGGCAATGAGCTCACCGAGGAGCTCGCCGTCGCCGCAGGCGAGGTCGAGGACGGTGGAGCCGTCGGGCACCAGGTCCTCGATGAGCTTGTAGTCGATGCGCCGCACGATGCCTATCCTTCCGTCGACCGGCGCCGGCTCATGGCGCGCCTCGTGCTTCATCACGCCCGCGCGGCGTGTACGTCCGGGCGCCGCTCGAGAGAAAGGCGCCGATGATGCCCTCCATCTTCTCGCGCTCCAGCAGGAAGGCGTCATGGCCGTAGTGGCTCTCGACCTCGTAGTAACTCACGTGCTTGTGCGTCGCACGGAGGGCGGAGACGATCTCCTTCAGCTGGTACGGCGGATGGAGCCAGTCGCTGCTGAAGCCCATCACGAGGAAGCGCGCCTTGACGTCGGCGAACGCCTTGACGAGCGTCCCGTGCCGGCGCGTGAGGTCGAAGTAGTCCAGCGCGCGCGTGATGTACAGGTACGTGTTGGCGTCGAAGCGGTTGGTGAAGCTGAGCCCCTGGTGGCGCAGGTAGCTCTCCACCTCGAAGTCGGCGGAGAACGTGAACGAGTAGTCGTGGATGTCGCGCAGGCGGCGGCCGAACTTCTCCTGCATCGCCTCGTCGCTGAGGTAGGTGATGTGGCCGACCATGCGTGCGACGCTGAGACCCTTGGCCGGCGACTTGTGCCCGTAGTAGTGACCGCCGCGCCAGTTGGGATCGGCCATGATCGCCTGGCGGCCGACCTCGTTGAAGGCGATCGCCTGGGTGGGCTGGCGCGCCGCCGTTGCCAACGGCACACAGAGGTGCGCGCGGTCGGGGTGCGAGATGGCGAGCTCAAGGACCTGCATGCCGCCCATCGAGCCGCCCACGGCGGCGAGCAGCTTGCCGATACCGAGGTGGTCGAGCAGCAGCATCTGGGCGCTCACCATGTCGGCGATGGTGATGATGGGGAAGTCGGTGCCGTAGGGCCGGCCGGTCGCCGGGTCTTCCGAGGCCGGCCCGGTGCTCCCGCTGCAGCCGCCGATGACGTTGCTGCAGATGACGAAGTACTTGTCGGTATCGAGCCCCTTGCCCGGGCCGATCATCATGTCCCACCAGCCCGGGCGCCTCTCGTTGGCGCTGTGACGACCCGCTACGTGGGCGTCGCCGGAGAGGGCATGCGTGACGAGGACGGCGTTGTCCTTGCGCTCGTTCAAGGTGCCGTAGGTCTCGTAGGCGAGCGTGAAGGGAGCCAGGGTGCCGCCACCCTCGAGCGCGAGCTCCTGCCCGAGCTGGTCGAACGTGACGCGCCTGGTGCGCACGATGCCCGCGGACCCGGCGTCCTCGCCGAGGCCCATGGCGACGTCGCCGATCTCCTTGCGCTCTGCAGGCTTCTTCTCAGTCATGGCCGGACGATTCTAGCTCAGGCCTTCGCCAGAGCTTGTTCGATGTCGGCGACGATGTCCTCGAGCGACTCGATGCCGATGCTGAGCCGCACGAAATCCTCGGTGACACCGGTCTCGAGCTGCTCGTCGGCCGTCAACTGCGAGTGCGTCGTCGTCGCGGGATGGATCACGAGCGACTTCGCGTCGCCGATGTTGGCCACGTGCGAGAGGAGCCGGGTGCTCTCGACGAAGCGCCGACCGGCCTCGCGGCCGCCGACGATGCCGAATCCGATCATCGCCCCGAACAGACCCCGGTAGTGGTACTTGCACGCCACCCCGTGCGTTCGGTGGCTCTCCAGACCCGGGTAGCTGACCCAGGCCACCTTGGGGTGCTCCTGGAGGTACGTCGCCACGCCGAGGGCGTTGGTGCTGTGCCGATCCATGCGCAGGTGCAGTGTCTCCAGGCCCTGCAGGAAGAGAAAGGCGTTGAACGGTGAGAGCGCGGCGCCCACATCGCGCAGCAGGCTCACGCGCAGCTTGACGATGTAGGTGATCGGCCCGAGCGCCTCGTGGAACTTGAGCCCGTGGTAGCTCGCGTCGGGCTCCACGAGACCGGGGAACCTGTCGTTCTGCGACCAGTCGAAGTTCCCCGCGTCGACGACCACGCCGCCGATGGACGTGCCGTGGCCGCCCATGAACTTGGTCGCCGAGTGGACGACGATGTCGGCGCCGTGATCTATCGGGCGGATCAGGTACGGAGTCGCCATGGTGTTGTCCACGACCAGCGGGACCCCCGCCTCGTGGGCGATCGCCGCGACCGCCTCGATGTCCAGCGTATCGAGCTTGGGGTTGCCGACGGTCTCGGCGTACAGCAGCTTGGTGCTCGGCTTGATCGCGCGGCGGAAGTTCTCCGGGTCGACGGGGTCGACCAGGTCGATGTCGAGGCCGAAGCGCGGCAGGGTGTGCACGAAGAGGTTGTAGGTGCCCCCGTAGAGGCTGTTGGCGCTCACGATGTGGTCGCCGGCGCCGGCGATGTTCAGGATGCTGAACGTCACAGCGGCGGAGCCCGAGCTGAAGGCGAGCGCCCCCACGCCGCCCTCAAGCGCCGCGACGCGCTTCTCGAAGACGTCGCTCGTCGGGTTCATGATGCGCGTGTAGATGTTGCCGAACTCCCGCAGGCCGAAGAGGTCTGCGGCATGGTCGGCGCTGTCGAACGTGTAGGCGGTCGTCTGGTAGATGGGCACGGCGCGCGCGTTCGTCGTGGGGTCGGGCTCCTGGCCGCCATGAAGGGCGAGGGTCTCAAAGCCCTGCGTCGCGTGCGTGTCTGCCTCGCTCATGTCCTCTCCTGTCAGATGTAGTACATGGGGGCCTCGGCGGCCCTCGCGGCGGCGTCGGCGATGGTTGCCGAGCCGAGGATGGCGCGCGTGCACGCTCGCACCTCGCGCCACACGGGGGCGACCAGAGCCTCGGCCCGGTCGCCGCCGCGCATTCGCCTCCCGCCCCCGTTGGAGACGGGCGACGCGGAGCGCCCCTCGGCGGGGTCGGCGCGCCGGCCGTCGATCACGTCGATCACGTCCGCGAAGCTGATGCTCGCCGGGTCGCGGGCGATGACGTAGCCGCCGCCCTTGCCCCGGCGGCTCTCGACCAGACCGGCCTGGCGCAGGTCGTGCATCACCTGCTCGAGGAACTTGGGCGGGACGCCGGCGAACGCGACGATGTCGCGGCCCGTCACCGGCGCGTCGCTGTCGGCCAACGCCAGCCGCACCAGCGCCTTGATCGCGTAGTCGCACTTGGTGGAGAGATGGATCACGATGCTCCCGCGGATGCCGCGTCTAATTCCTACTTATCACTAGGTTTTCGGACTTTATGACCGCCGCGGCGCGCTGTCAATCCGTCTCCGATGCGCGCCTGCTACGATTACCCCATGACGACGCCCGCCGATCCCAGCATCAGTGACGTGCTCCGGCGCGAGCTGCCCGGCCTCGAAGTGGCCGTGCCCCTGGCGCCGCTGACCGCGTACGGTGTGGGTGGTCCCGCGCAGTTCCTGGTGCGCGCCGGGACCACCGGCGTGCTGGTGCACGCCGTGCTCGCGGCGCGCGAGCTCGAACTGCCGGTGACCGTGCTCGGCCGCGGGACCAACGTGCTCGTCGGCGATGCCGGCGTGACCGGCCTCACGGTGCTCGCCCGCAACGAGGGCACCACGCTGCACGGTCACGTGCTCCGCGCCGAGGCCGGCGTCGAATTGCCCGGCCTGGTGGCCGACCTGGCCGGGCAGGGTCTCGCCGGCCTCACGTTCGCCGCCAACATCCCCGGCTCGGTCGGCGGCGCCATCGTCGGCAACGCCGGCGCCTACGGCGAGTCGATGAGCGACGCCCTTCTCGACGTCCACCTCCTCGAGGAGGGCAAGGAGCACGTCGTCGAGCCGGACCGGCTGGACTTCGGCTATCGCACCTCTCTGCTCAAGTCGCGGCGGGACATCATCGTCCTCTCGGCTTCCTTCCTCCTGCGCCACCACAGGCGCGACGAACTGCTGCAGCGTATCGCCGAGGACGCGGCGCTGCGCAATGGCAAGCACCCGCTCGAGTACGCCAGCTGCGGCAGCTACTTCAAGAACCCGTCGCGCGAGTTGCCGGCCGCCCAGCTGATCGAGGATGCCGGCCTCAAGGGGCTCCGCGTGGGCAGAGCGCACGTGAGCCAGAAGCACGCCAATTTCCTCGTCGCCGAGCCCGGAGCGACGGCGGACGACATCACGACCTTGGCCGCCGAGGTCGTCCGCCGCGTGTACGATCAGAGCGGCTACGAACTCAGCGAGGAGGTCCGCCGCCTCGGGTTCGCCTGACGGCGGCGGCCCACGCCTGACCCGCCCGGGCGCGCAGGCGGCTCGCGCTATACTTCTCGCGTCCGGCCCGGCGAACCCGCCCGGCTGCACCGGCGTCTCTCACCTGGGAGGAAGGCAATAGAGGAACTGCCGCACGGTCTGGTCGACCGCCTGCGCAGGGGGCAGCCCGAGGCGCGCGCCGAGCTCTTTCGGCGGTATGCGCCTCAGGTGCGGCGCATCCTCTACCTCCAGGGGTTCTGTGAGGAGGTCGACGACGCCGTGCAAGAAGTGTTCATCAAGGTCTACCGGGCCAAGGCGATTCCCCGCGAGGAAGTGTTCCTGGCTTGGTTCTACCGTGTCATCCTCAACACCGGCCGCGACCACGGTCGCCGGCGCAAGACCCGGTACGGGCTCATGGACAAACTGCAGCAGATCGCGCCCGAGGCTTCGGTGGACCCGCCTTCAGAGCCGGGCGATCCCGCGCTCCGAGCCGCTCTGGCGACGCTGCCCGACGAGCTGCGCGAATGCGTCGCGCTGCGGTTCTTCGCCGATCTGCCATTGGAGGAGATCGCGCGTGCCCAGGAGATCCCCGTGGGCACCGTCAAGTCGCGCCTGCACGGCGCGGTCAAGAAGCTGCGCGCCGCTCTGGACGACGGTGGCTACGAACGCAATGGATAGAGCCGACGATGACTGACGAGCGGACAGAGGGCCGGATGCGGGCGGGCGTCTTCGACGACGACCGCCTGCTGGCCTGCGCCCTCGGGCTCGACGACGACCCCGAGCTGCTGGCCGCTGCGGAGGGCGATGTCGCGCTGGCCGCGCGGCTCGCCGCGATGCGCACCGACGTCGCGATCGTCGGAGCGCAGATCTCGGCCTCCGTGCCGGCGCCGGACGACACGTACGCCGACCTCGCCGGCGACCGCTGGAGCGGCCTCAAGGAGTTCCTCGAGCCGCCTGCGAGCGCCGCGAAGCCGCGACGCCACGGGCGCTGGTGGCGCGTCGCGGCGCCCCTCACGGCGCTCCTCGCGCTCGCGCTCGTCGTGGGCATCGTGGCCGTGGACCGCGGCTCGCAGTCCCAGGTGACCGGCGACCAGGCCGCCACGACGGCCGAGCTCGGTTCATCGGACGCCGCCGAGCCCTCGGCGGATCGCGCCGCCGGCTTCACCAGCGCCACGGAGCAGTTCGTCGACCAGCTCGACCGCTTCGCCGTCGTCGTGCTCGCGAGGGCGCGCGCCGCGAGCGGCGCCGTGCAGCGGTTCGCCGTCGTCCGCATCTTCAAGGGAGAGGCGCCCAACGTGGTGGAACTGGCGATCGGTGGGCAACCCGCCGACCAGGGGCGGCTTCACCTGTTGATGCTCGACCCGGTCGCCACGGGCGGCGAGGAGCTCGCGTCGCCGCAACCGGTCGAGACCCAGTCCACCACCAAGAGCGTGGACGGCGCTCCCGGCCAAACCCTTGACGTCGTGTACACGTACAACGGCGAGCCGACCATGGTTCTCGAGTTCGCCGCCGGCACCGACCCGGCCGAGGTCAGCATCCCTCTCCCCTGACCTACCCCTCGGAGCCGCTGGTATGATGCGGTGATGGGCCCCCGCGAGACAGCAGCCTCTACCGCACGCGACATTTCGCAACGCTACTTCAGCGACGCCAAGCCGGCCTTTCTCCAGCTGATCGACCCCCGCGACCTGCGCGTGCTCGACCTCGGCTGCGGCGGCGGCCACAACGGCGCCCTGCTCAAGAAGGCCGGCGCCCGTGAAGTCGTGGGCGTCGAGCGCGACGCCGGGGCCGCGCAGGAGGCCCGCAAGCGGATCGACGTCGTCGTGGAGTGCGACCTCGCCCATCTGGATCCCGCCCAGCTCGGAGACGAGCCCTTCGACGCGATCCTCGCGAGCGATGTACTCGAGCATCTGATCGACGCCGAGGGCGTGCTCGGCAGAGCGCTCACGCGTCTGCGCCCGGGAGGCGCCGTCGTCGTCTCTCTGCCCAACATCTCCAACGTCTACGTCTTCGCGAATCTCCTGTTCAAGACGTGGCCGCGGCGTAGCTCGGGAATCTTCGACCGCACCCACGTGCGCTTCTTCGCCAAGCGCGACATGGTCCGCCTGCTCGATGGAGCCGGCCTCAGCGTCCTGCGCGTCGAGCCCTACTTCACTCGCTACCGGGCGATCAGGTTCGCGTCGCTGGTCCTGTCGCTCTACGTCTTCCGCGACTACTGGGCGAGACAGTTCCTGCTGCTCGCCGTCAAGCCCGACTGACTACGGGAGGGACCGTGACCGGATCGACCAGCGAAGCCGGGTCAACTGAGGGGGCACCAACGAGCTGGGGAACCGGCTCGGATGTCGAAGACCGGGCGCACCCTCTCCTCCTGGAGGGAAAGCGCTTCGTGGTGACAGGAGCCGCCAACCCGCGCTCGATCGCCTGGGCCGTTGCCCATGCAGTCAAGCGCCACGGCGGCGCCGTCGCGCTCACGTACCAGGCGCACCGCCTCAAGCGGCGCGTACAGCAGCTCGCGGACGAGCTGGGCGGCGCCCCGATGATCGAGCTCGACGTCAGCAGCGACGTGGCCGTCAAGCGCGCCGTCGACGAGCTGGCGGAGCGGATGCCGGTGCTCGACGGCCTCGTGCACAGCATCGCCTGGGCGCCGGCGCACGACCTCCAGGGCAGCTTCGTCGAGACCACGCGGGATGGTTTCGCCCAGGCCAACGACATCAGCTCGTACTCCCTGATCGCCACCGTACGCGAAGCGCGCCGCCTCATGACGGCGGGCGGCGCGATCGTCACGATGACGTACGCGGGCTCGTGGCGGGTGGTGCCCAACTACAACGTCATGGGCCCGGCGAAGGCCTCGCTCGAGAGCGCCGTGCGCTACCTCGCCGCCGATCTGGGGCCGGAGGGGATCCGCGTGAACGCGGTGTCCGCCGGCCCCATCGCCACCGTCGCGGCGCGCACGATCAAGGATTTCAGCGGCATGCTCGACCTCCTCGAGAGTCACACGCCGTTGCGCCGCAACGTGACCACGGAAGAGGTCGCCGATGCGACCGTCTTCCTTCTCAGCGACCTCAGCCGGGCGATCACCGGCGAGGTCGTGCACGTCGACGCCGGCGCGCACGCGACGATCTGAGGTGGCGCGCAGCGGCCGGTTCCCGCTGTTCACACGGCCGGCCGCACCCCGAGTCCCGGCTCGTCGGACGCCGTCAGCAGGTCGTCGTTCACGGCGATCCCCGCGAACGGGTCCTCGGCCAGGAGCAGCGCCCCGTCGAGGTCGACGTAGCCGGCAAGCCCGGCGAGCTGCAGCGACGCCGCGATCCCCAGACTCGACTCGACCATACAGCCGAGGAGCACCTGCAGGCCGCGCCCGGTGCACGCCGAGATGAGAGCGAAGGCGGAGGCGATGCCCCCCGCCTTCGCCAGCTTCACCACCACGCCGTCGCAGGCGTCCCCCACGGTGTCGAGATCGTCCAGCGTGAGCACCGCCTCGTCCGCGAACAACGGGATGCCGGTCCGCTCCCTGAGCCACGCCATGCCCTCGATGTCCGCCGCCGGAAGCGGTTGCTCGACCAGCTCGGCGTCAAGATCCTCGAGGACTGTCAGAGCGGAGCCCGCTCGCTCGCGGTCCCACCCCTCGTTCGCGTCGTACCGGAACGTCGTTTCCGGCAGCTCGCGCTTGAGCCGGCGCGCCAGGTCGAGGTCGCCCTCGAAGCCGAGCTTCACCTTGAGCGTGCCGAACGCGGAGGCGGCGCGCGCTTGCGCCAGCATGTCCTCGGCCGCGCCGACGGCGATGGTGTACGAGGTCCGGACCTCCGGCCGGGCGAGCCCGAGCATGCGCCAGACGGGCTCGCCCGCCTGCTTGCCGGCCAGGTCCCAGGCGGCGGCGCTCAGGCCGGCCCGCAGGGCCGGCACGCCGTTCGCCGCAAGCCCCTCGCAGAAGGCCTCGACCCCGGCCGCCCCCCGGAGGTCGGCGATCTCCGGCGCCAGGGCGTCCAGCAGTTCCCTGTCGCGCCGCCGGTCCTCACCGTAGCGTGCGTTGGGCGCCGCCTCCCCGAGACCGACGGCGTCGCCCTCACTCAGTTCGACCACGAAGTGGGCGAAGTCTCCGTGCGTCCAGCGCGAGATGCCGAACGGAGACGCCGTGCGCAGGTCCAAGGGCCGTGTAGAGACGTGTGCCATGCCGATCATCCTTTCCCGGAGAGCACGTTCTCGTCCTCCGCCGGCGAGAGAGCGTCGCAGCGCGTGACACATGCCTACCAGCCCCTCGCGCACACGTCAAAGGACGCGCCACACTGGAGTCTCGCTTGTTGACGAGTCTGACGATACAATGCGCCCCGTATGAGCATTGACGGAAACACCCTCCTCCGTCTGGCCGAGCTCACCGTCGATTCCTCCTCTCAAGAGAGCACCGTCCGTGCGGTGGACCGCGCCGGCTTCGAGGTGGCGCCGGGCGAGCTCGTCGGCCTGGTCGACGAGAGCGGCACGATCGAGCTGGACGGCGGAGACCGGCCGACGCTGCCCGAGCCGGAGCTACGCTCCATCCGCAGTCACGGCGACGCCGTCAGGAGGCGCCCGTGACGCGTCGCTGGCGCGCGCCGGCTTCGGCCACCGCAGCCCTGGTACTGGGCCTCGCCGTGCTGCTCGCCCCCGGGCTCGCCGCCTGCGGGCCCGGCACCGCCGAGGACGCGAGGAGTCCCTCGTCCTCCGACATGCCGAGGCAAGGCGGGACGCTCACGCTGTCCTACCTCGCGGAGCCGTCGAGCCTCGACCCCGCAGTGGCCTGGAACGTGATCGACTGGCAGATCGAGCACGCCATCTACCAGAGCTTCCTCCAGTACGCACACGAGCCGGGCGTGGCCGGCACAGAGCTCGTGCCGTGCCTCGCCACCGAGGTCCCGAGCACGACGAACGGCGGCATCTCCGCGGACGGCAGAGTGTACAAGTTCAGGCTCCGTGAGGGTGTGAGGTTCCAGCCGCCGGTCAGCCGCGAGGTGACAGCAGCCGACTTCAAATACAGCTTCGAGCGCATGATGAAGGAGCCCCGCGCCCCCGCGACGTCCTTCTACATGGGCGTCGTCGGCGCCGGCGCCTTCATGAAGGACAAGGCGGAGGAGATCACCGGCTTCAAGGTGGTGGACGACTACACCGTCGAGATCACGCTCAAGAGCCCGGACCTCTCCTTCCTCAATGCCGTGACCATGGACTTCTGCGACGTGGTGCCCAGGGAATGGGTCGAGAAGTGGGGTGAGGAGTTCGGCCGCAATCCGCTCGGCACCGGCCCGTTCGTCTTCCAGAAGTGGACTGCCGGCCAGGAGATCGTGCTCACGCGCAATCCTGACTACTGGGATGAGGGCAAGCCGTACGTGGACACGATCGACTATCAGCTCTCGTTCGACCCGCCCACCGCGCTGGCCAAGCTCGAGCGCGGCGAAGTGGACATCCTCGGCGACGGCGTCCCGGTCGCCGACATCCCGCGCGTGCAGGCCGACCCCGAATGGAAGGCGCAGGTCTTCTCCCAGCCGCTCGTCGCCGTCAGCTACCTGTTCATGAACGTCGAGTTGAAGCCGTTCGATGACGTCAGGGTGCGCCGGGCTCTCAGCTGGGCGATCGACCGCGACAAGCTGGTGACACTCCAGGCCGGACAGGCGATGTCGCTCTGGCAGTTCTACCCGCAGGGCCTGCCGGGGCACGAGGAGGGCAAGGTCTTCTACGGGTACGACCCGGCGAAGGCAAAGCGGCTGCTCGCCGAGGCCGGCTACCCCAACGGGTTCGAGACCATGCTCTACACCGACAACGTCGACCCCAACCCCAGGTTGTGGCAGTCGGTGCAGGCCGACCTCGCCGCGGTGGGCGTCAAGGCACAGCTCAAGACCATGAGCAACAACAGCCTCTACGTGCAGCAGAGCACACCCGGGGCGCTCACCGCCGGCAGCTTCGGCTGGTGGCAGGACTTCCCCGACCCGAGCGACTGGATCGCGCCGCTGTTCAGCAAGGCGAGCGCGGTGGAGGGCGGCGCAAACGCGAGCTTCTGGTGGAGCGCCAAGCTCGAGAGGATGTTCGCCGAGGCGCAGAAGAGGACCGACCCCGTAGCGCGCATCGCCAAGTTCTCGGAGATGCAGGACTACATCGCGAAGCAGGCGCCGTACGTGCCCTGCTACCAGCCGATCCAGACGACGATGTGCTCTCAGGCCACAGGGGGCTTCTTCCTGCACCCGGTGTACCAGTTGGTCCCCACGCAGTACTGGAAGAAGTAGCCCTGACCATGGCCCCGACTCGACCCGTAGACGCCTTCGGCCCCGTACGCTCGCGGCTCATCGCCATCGCGACGTACCTTCGCGCGCGCCCGATCCAGCTCTTCTCCGCGGGCGCCGTGGTCATCGTGGCGGCTCTGACGCCGTTCCACTTCTTCGAGTGGCAGGAACAGCTCATCGGTCTCCCCGCGGCGCTCGTCTCGCTGACCGTGGTCGCCGGCGCGGTCGCCGGCGGGCCCAGGGTGGGCATCGCGCTGGCGGTCGTCGGAGGCGTGTTGTACGACTTGCTCGCCGTCTCCGACCGCTGGCTGGTACAAGGGGTGACGTCGGCTGCAGTCATCATCCTCTGGCTGGTCGCCGGCCTGGGCGTGGGGCTGCTCGGGGACCGCTACCGCGGCCAGGTCGCGCGAGCCCTCGACCAGGCGCATCGCTCGCGCGACGCTCTCGACAGGGTGGTGGGAGCGACGCCGCTGTTCCACGCCAGGGGCAGCGCGGCGTCGGTGGCCCGGGCGATCTGCGACGGCGCGCGGGAGACCTTCGAGTGCGACCTCGTCGCGCTCTTCGCCATCGAGAGTGATCGGCTGCGGCTCCTGGCCCGCTCGCCCTACCTTGCCAACTCGGGCGACCGTCTGATCATGGAGCCCTCGGCCGAGCTGCAGCGTGAGCTCGCAGACAACCTGCTGCCGACCTTCATCGCGGACATCCGCGAGCCGGGAGGCCCACGGATGCCGCGCGCCGTCACGGCCGAGACCGGCCAGGTGTCCGCGGTGCGCGCGCCGGTGCTGCTCGACGACGAACCCGTCGCGCTGCTGGCTTTGGGCTGGTCGCGGCGCGTCCCCGAGCCGGAACAGGGCGAGCTCGGCGTCGTGCAGCGCTTCGCCGAGCACGCCGCCGTGGCGCTGGCCCAGGCGCAGCGCGCGCAAGCTCAGGGGGAAGTGGAGGCCTTGTACCGCCGGTTCCAGGCCAGCCTCTCGCCCACGGTGACCGTGGACACGCCCGGGATCAGCGTCGCCACGCTCTACCGTCCGGGGGAGCGTCGCATGCTGCTCGGCGGGGACTTCATCGACGCGGTCACGCGACCCAACGGCGCTGTGGCCGCGGTGATCGGCGACGTCACCGGCCACGGCCCCGACGCCGCCGCCCTCGGCGCGAGCCTGCGCGCCGCGTGGCGCGCGCTCGCGCTCCGCGGCGCCTCCCTGCAGGCGAGCATGAAGACCCTGAACAGCCTGACGCTCGACGAGAGCGACCGCGCGGAGCAGGGGGAGCTCGGCCTCGGGCTGCTGGCCACGGTCTGCTCGGTCGAGATCGACGCCGCCGGCCGGCACGCCCGATTCGTCAATGCCGGCCACCCTCAGCCGCTGCTGCTCAGGCGGCGAGTCGTCCCGCTCGAGCACACCCCGGACATGATGCTGGGGGTGGAGCAGTATGGCGACTGGGCGCCGCACGAGGTGACGCTTCCTGAGGAGTGGGGTCTGCTGCTGTACAGCGACGGTATCGTCGACGCGCGCACGGCCCCAGGGTCGCGCTCACGCCTGGGCCTCGCCGGGCTACGCGCCGCCGTGTCCCACATGTGGGAGCGACGCGCCACCACGGCCGCCGACCTGGAGGCCCTCGTCGACTCCCTGCAGGGGGGGGAGGAGGCCGTACTCGACGACGACGTGACCCTGCTGCTGCTCACGGGCAAGGCGACACCCGTCGAGGCCGACTGAACGTCGGCCCGCAACGCCCGGCGTCGTCACTCCTGGCGCGAGCCTCCTTGCAGGCCCGATTCGAGCAGCTCCGGCAGCGAGCGCTGGAGCATGAACTCCAGCACGGCGTAGGCCCGCCGCATGTCGAACTCATCGTCGATGGCCTCCTGGATGGCCAGGCCGTCGACCACCGCGGTCATGAGCTCGGCCAATCCGAGGAGCGCCTGTTGCTCGGCCGGCGACGTCTGGTCCTCTGCCCTCAGCCAGTCGATCCTGATCTGACGGTACCAGTCGTAGGCTCGGGCCATGCGCCTTCTCAGCACCTTGTTGCGCAGAGCGTAGGGCAGGACGTCGAAGAAGACGCGGAACGACCGCGACGAGCTGATGGTCCGAAGGCCGTCCACGAGTCTCGGCAGCCTGGCATCGCCAGTCACCGTGCTCATGGCGGCGGCGGCGTCCTGCTGGTCGTCGCGAAACACCGAGTCGATCATCGCCTTGACGAGGCCCGCCTTGTTACCGAAGTAGTACTTCACCATCGCGGAGTTCTCGCCGGACTCCTGGGCGATCGCCCGCAGCGTCAGGCCGGAGAAACCCTTGGCCACGAGCACCCGCTGCGCGGCCGCGAGGATCTTGAGGGCGGGAGCGGGCATGTCCTGTCGGGGATCGCCGCCGTGCGAGACGACGGCGGCGCGGCCATCCGGGGCAGCACCCGACACGGCCACGGACGATCTCACACCGGCGTCATTGCGCATAGGACTCGTGGACAACCTGGTGACCCCCTCCCGTCAACGCGACCCGCCTCACGGCGCGCCCCGCGCCGGGGACTTGAGATTAATCATTCGATTGATTAGACTCCCTCGCGCCGCATCAATCAACCCCGTGATCGCGATGAGAGGAAACGGAATGGCGACAGTCGAGAACACAGACGTGCAGATGCTCAAGTACTGCGTGGACGGCGAGTGGCGCGAGTCCACCACCGACACGTACATGGACGTCAGCGATTCGAGCACGGGCGAGGTGTTCGCAAAGGCGCCGTGCTGCACGGCCGCCGAGGTCGAAGGCGCCATCGAGAGCGCCCACCGGGCGTTCCAGACCTGGTCGACGACGCCGATCCAGAAGCGCACCCAGGTGCTCTACCGCTGGAAGGCCCTGCTCGAGGAGCACGCCGAGGAGATCACCTATCTCTGCTCGCGCGAGCTCGGCAAGAACCTCGACGAGGCGCGCGGCGAGGTCATCAAGATCATCGAGGGCTGCGAGGTCGGCGTGTCCGCGCCGATGACCATGAAGGGCGAGTCGCTCATGAACGTGTCCACCGGACACGACACCGTGAGCTACCGCGAGCCGATCGGCGTCTTCGCCGGCATCGCGCCGTTCAACTTCCCCGGCATGATCCCCTTCGGCTGGATGCTGCCGCTCTGCATCGTCACCGGCAACACCCTGGTCCTCAAGCTGGCCAGCATGGTGCCGACCACCGGCATGCGCCTGCTCGAGCTGCTCTACGAGGCCGGCCTGCCCAAGGGCGTCGTCAACGTCGTCACCTGCTCGCGCGTCGAGGCCGAGATCATGATGACGCACCCGCTGGTGCGCGGCGTCAGCTTCGTCGGCTCGACCTCGGTCGGCAAGCACGTCTACTCGCTGGCCGCCGCCCACGGCAAGCGCGTCCAGGCCCAGACCGAGGCCAAGAACCACGGCCTCGTGCTCGCCGACGCCGCGCTCGAGCGCGCCGCCGCCGGCATCATCAACTCGACCTTCGGCTGCGCCGGCATGCGCTGCATGGCGCTGCCGGTGATCGTGGTGGAGAACTCCATCGCCGACGAGTTCATCGGCTACATGATGAACTTCGCCAAGCAGCGCGTCGTCGGCTGCTCCTACGACCCCAAGACGGAACTCGGCCCTGTCGTCTCCGCCGACCACCAGGCCTTCGTCAAGAAGTGGATCGACAAGGGCGTCGAGGAAGGCGCCGAGCTCCTCCTCGACGGTCGCGACCTGGTCGTGCCGGGCTACGAGAACGGCTTCTTCGTCGGACCGACCATCTTCGACAACGTGACCGAGGACATGGAGATCGGCCGCGAGGAGATCTTCGGCCCGGTGCTGGGCATCAAGCGCGTCGCGGACTTCGAAGAGGGCATCACCATCATGAACAACAGCCGCTTCGCCAACGGCTCCTGCATCTTCACCGAGAGCGGCTACTTCTCGCGCGAGTTCGCCAAGCGCACGCACGCCGGCATGGTCGGCATCAACGTCGGCATCCCGGTGCCGGTGAGCTTCTTCCCCTTCGCCGGCCACAAGGACTCGTTCTTCGGCGAGAGTCACGTCTTCGGCCTCGACGGCATCCGCTTCTTCACCGAGAGCAAGTGCGTCACCTCGCGCTGGTTCACCGAGGTGGAGAAGAAGGAGAAGAAGGTCGGCACCTGGGAGGGTACCGTCAACAAGCAGTGGTGACGGCTCCTCCGGCGGTCGCCTCGCGGCGGCCCCGGCTCAGCTCGGTGTGACCGTCGAAAGGGCGGGGTGATCAACGTCACCCCGCCCTTTGCGTCGCGTGGGTGGCGGATTCTTCGCGTGGTCGGCGGGTGCGAGCCAGTCTGCCTGTCGCCCTCTGCTCGTTATCGAACGCCGCGGGCGGGTAGGAAGCTCCGCGAGACCGACCAAAGGAGATGACGTGGCTCACCAGTTCCCTGAGACCGCAGCCTTCGGCGCCGCGCTCCGGTTCGCCCTCGAGGCGGAGCAGGCGTGCGCGGACTTCGCGGCCGCCGCAGGCATTCTGGCGCCGACCCGGGAGTGGCAGGACAAGCTCGAGGAGATCGTCTGCACGCACGACGACCGCGTGCAGAAGCTGATGGTCGACCCAGCAAGAGGCCGGCGAGAGGCTGGCGGCACCGGTCGGATCGCTTGAGGGCGCCGCCTATCTGGGCACCCTCGACGCCGAACCGGTCACCACCTGGCCGGGTGCCGTCGAGCAGCTGATCCGGGCGGAGGGAGACGCGCGCGCGCTACCACGAGGAGTTCGCGGCGCAGTGCGCCGACCCGCTCGGGGAGCGCGCCCGCGCCTTCGCCAAGAGCGCACAGCAGGACCGCTCGGCCGCGGCCGAGCTCAGCGGAGATGTTGGGCTAGCTTCCACGACGGGAGGCGGCGCAGGAGGCGACGGCGGGCCGGGGAGGTCGCCAGCAGGGCTCCCGCCCCGGCCCGCCGGTGGGCGCGCATTGCCGTCGCGCCCAAGCGTCCTGTCGGCGGTAGCGCTTGCGGACGCTCCCGCCTGGGCCGGACGGTGTGACCGGGGAGGCCGCCGTCCGGCGGCCGGGGCGCGTACTGAGAGGCGCCCCGGGTGTTG
>CAVOGK010000016.1:0-58054 GCA_963695395.1 uncultured Thermoleophilia bacterium
TGGCGGCGCACGCGCCTGGACGTGATGGTCGCCCCGTACGCGATCGTCTACTTCCTCTACATCGGGACCTGGAAGGAGCTCGCCGACCGGTACCTGTTGGTGATCGTACCGCTGCTCATCCTCCTGGCCGCGCGCTTCTGCCTCGAGGTGGTCGATCTGCGGCCCCGCCGCCGCCGCGTCGTCGCACCGCTCGTCGGAGCCCTGCTCGTCGTCGCCTTCGTGCTGGCGCTCACGGCGGCGATCGCCTACGACGCCACCCTCAGCGGGACGGACACGCGAGAGGCGGCGCGAGCCTGGATCCAGGAGAACGTGCCGGGCGGGGCGCTCATCGCCGTCGAGAACTACGGCCCGCCGCTGGTGCTCGAGGAAGAGCTCGAGCACTACCTCGAGGCTGGTCTCGACCCGGTCGCGTACCGCCTGGTGCGGCTCAAACTGCCGGCGCCGGGCGCTCCTGAGCCAACGCGCGACCTCGATCGTCTGCGGGAACGGGGGGTGGAGTACGTCGTCGTGAGCTCCCGCGTCCGCGAGCGGGTGCTCGCCGCGCCGGAGGTGTATCCGACCGTCGTCGACTTCTACCGTCGGCTCGACGCCGAGACCGAACTGGTGAAGGAGTTCCGACCCGGACCGGGAGAGCGCGGGCCGGTCCTCAGCCTCTACCGCATCAGCGACCCCGGCCCCTGAGCTCCGCCGGAGCCTCGTCGGCCGCCGCCTCCACCTCGCCTTCGGCGACGAGCCGGCGGCCCGGCCGCACGATGGCGTAGGCGATGAACCCAGGCAGGATGGGCAGCCAGAAGTTGATGATGCGGTAGATGAGCACCACGGCTACGGCCACCGCCGACGGCACGCCGAAGCTGGCGTAGAGCGCGATCATGATCCCTTCGACGGCGCCCAGCCCTCCCGGCGTGGGCGCCAGCGTGCCGATCGAGTAGGCGATCACGTACCCCACGAGCAGATGGCCCAAGCCGATGGTGTAGTCGAAGGCCGCGAAGGTGCACCACAGGCAGAGCATGTCGAAGAACCAGAACGCGCAGGCGAGGAACAGCGTGTTGCGGAACGAGCCGCGGTGACTGGTCATGCGGCGCATCCCAATGAGCAGGTTGTCGATCCACCCGTCGATGTGGCGCTCTTTGACGACCTCGCGCCGCATGACCCGGTTGACGAGGCGGGCGAGCTGGGCGACGCGCACTCGCAGCCGGGTGGGGTGGTTGTAGAGGTAGACCGCGTAGATGGTGAGCCACAGGATCAGCGCGATCAGCACGACTCCGACGAGGTAGCCGAAGACGGAGTCGCTGCCGCGCACGATGATCAGGTAGACCAGAGCGAGCGCGAAGAAGAACCAGAGCACCACGTAGTTGAAGAACTGCTGCGCGGCGACGGCCACGAAGATGATGCCGTGGGGCACCCGCTGCTTCATGAGGGAGTTGTAGGTGACCACCCAGCCGCCGACGCCGCCGGCCGAGAGGATGTGACTCGTGGCGAGGCTGCTCAGAGTGATCGCGAGCACTTCGCGCAGGCGCATGCGGATGTCGAGCACGCGCAAGACGTAGCGGAACAGGTTGGCGTAACCGAGCAGCGCGGCGACTTCGAGCACCACGGCCAGGACGAGCAGGACATAGCTCGCGCCGGAGATGTAGTCGAGCGTCTGCTGCGTGTCGACCAGGCGGGGGAGGAGCAGGTACAGCGCCCCCACGATGACGGCGAAGATGATGATGTGGCGAAGCGTCTTCTTGATGGCGCCCCCCCGGGGGGTCGGCGGGCCCTCCCGCCAAGGCAAAGACAGTCAGAGACAGTACCACAGAGGAGGGCGGGGCCGCGCGGGCCGGCAAGGCGGCGCGTTCAGCGCTTCTTTCTGCCCCCACGGCGCTGGCGCGGGGCGGGCGCCCGACTGTCGCGGAGGACGGCGCGTTCGATCTCCTGGCGACGGATCCACGCGTAGGCGGCCCCGGCCGGGACGCAGGTGAGGGGGAACAGGCACAGCACGAACCAGCCCCAGCGCCGCGCCGTGAAGGTCACGAACACGCCGTAGACGAAGGTCGCGGCCCAGCCGGTGAGGAGCACGAGCCCCCAGGCGACGTAGACGCCCTGGGGGATGAAGGTCGCGGACAGCGCCCCGGCAAAGGCCCGCAGGACGAAGAGGGCGAGGGTTATCCCGGAGAGCAAGAAGAGGTTGGCGAGACGGCGGAGCTCGAGCGCCGAGTCGGCGTCGACAGCGGCGCCGGGAGCGTCCTCGTCGTACTTCATGAAGTCGAACAGACCCGACATCGCCACCATCACCCCGATGCGTGCGGCGCCGGCCGGCGGGGCATGTACCGGAGGACGCAAAGGACGGCGTAAGTGTTCAGGAACAAGCCGGGAATCTCAACCCCTCCGGGAGGCCATGCGGCCGTGTACGACGCGGCGATGTGGCCGTTCGAGCGCGCCGCCGTCGGCGCGTGGCGGCGACGCCTGGTCGCGACGGCTCGCGGTCGCGTGCTCGAGATCGGCGCGGGGACGGGCAGCCAGCTGCGCTGGTACGCTCCCGGCGTCGACGTCACGGCGCTCGAGCCTGACGTCTCGATGGCTGAGCGCGCGCGGCGGCGGGCGGCGCAGGCCGCCGCGCGAGTCTCCGTCGTCGAGGGCCGTGCCGAGGAGTTGCAGTTCGACGACGCCTCGTTCGACACCGCCGTGAGCGCCTTCGCGCTGTGCTCCGTGGCCGATCCGTCGGCGGCACTCGATGAACTCCGCCGAGTCCTCGTCCCAGGGGGGACGCTGTTGCTGCTGGAGCACGTCCACCTGGCCTGGGAGCCGGGCCGGTCTCTTCAGACGAGGGCGGCGCCGGCATGGGCCGCGGCGGCCGGCGGCTGCCGCCTCGACAGAGATACCGTGAGGTTCGCGCGAGAGGCAGGTTTCTCCGTCCTGCGTGAGCGTGCACACGTCGCCGGATGGATCAGGGAAGCGCACGCACGCAGCCCCATCGGGTTGCGCCAGGCCACTCGACCTGATTGACTTGCTCCCCGAACGAACAACGACGCGCCCCGACGCGTTCCCACATCCGTTCGCCCCTCCCCCTTCTCCATCACCCTTCGCGGCGTGCGCATGTGGGCACTGCACGATCCGGGCGCCGAACGCCCCCGCGGGCACAGGCGCAGCCGCTGCCCCTGAGGGAAACCACGTCGAAAGGACCTTGTGAGTCGATGCAAGAGCCTGATCGCGATCCTCGCGATCCTCATCGTCGCCACCGCACTCGCCGCCGTAGCCCTGCCGCAGAAGGCTGAAGCGGTCACTCTCAAGGGTAAGCTCCGCGTCGCGAAGCGCGCCCTCCGCCACCACAACCATCGCCTGACGGCCGCCAGGACCGCCCTCGCCCTCGCCCTCGCCGCTCCAGGCCTCGCGTCGGCCGTCGACTCGGCCGCCACGCCGGACCCCTCAGCATCTCCCACGCCGGATCCGTCGCCGGTGCCGTCCGCGGCGACGGCCACGCCCAGCGTCGACGAGCTCCAGGCCCGGATCGCCAAGTCGCGTCGCGCCGTCCGTATCTGGAAGCTGCGCGTCCAGCGACTCGCGAAGCGGTACCGGCTGCAGCGCCAGATGGCCGAGTGGGAGCGCCGCGGCAAGTGGATGCCGATCATCGAGGTCGCCGCGGCCAAGTACCACGTCAGGGCCGCCGGTATCTATCGCATGATGATGCGCGAGTCGGGCGGCCGGCGGTACGCAGGATCGAGCTCAGCCTTCAAGGGCCTGTTCCAGTACTGCACCAGCACCTGGTCGGCCAGCTGGAACCCGTACCGTCACGACAGCATCTACGACGGCAGCTCGCAGATCTACGCGACCTGCTATGCCGTCAGTCGGGGGATGGGTCCCCAGATGTGGACCACGACCTTCGCGTCACAGTACTGATCGCGGCAGTCTGAGGCGGCGCTTCGGGCGACGCCTCAGCACCGCCGACGGCCGCCGAAGCCTCACGAGAGGCTGCGGCGGCCGTTCCCGTTCCCGGCGCCGGACGGGTCCCGGGAGGATGACTCAGAACCGCATCTGCACGCGGGTCGCGCCCTGCCCGCCGTCGCGAGGTGCACGGACGGCTGCCGATGAGTCAGAATAGGGCACCGCAAGACCTCAGTGCCGGTGTGGCGGAACTGGTAGACGCGCTCGACTCAAAATCGGGTGCCCCGAAAGGGCGTGTGGGTTCGAGTCCCACCTCCGGCACCACCCCTGCCTCGCGGGCGCGTGTCGAGCCGTCGTCTGGTAAGATTGCTCTCCCGTACGCGACTGCGGGCATGACGATTCCCTTCCGCCCTTCACTCCTGTCGGGTGGCCGTGCACGGAGAGGAGACCGGCGCATGACGGTGCGGATTCTGGGGCTCAACTGCAGCCCCCGCGACAACAGCAACAGCGGCATCATGCTCGAGACGGCGTTCGAGAAGCTCGACGCCACGTACCCCGGTGAGGCCGACCACGAGGTCATCGCCCTGCGTGACCTGCATCTCGAGCCGTGCAAGGCGTGCAACATCTGCGGTCAGAAGAAGGACGGGACCTTCATCCCCTGCGTCAGGGAGAAGGAGGACGACGTCCAGTCCGTCCTCGACGCGATGGTGGCCGCCGACGGCATCCTCGTGGCCACTCCGGTGTACTTCGGGTTGCCGTCAGACCTGTTCTCCAGGTTCATCATGCGCACGCGGCCGCTGCGCCACCAGGACTTCAAGCTCGCCAACAAGCCCGTCGGGGTGCTCGCCACCGCCGGCCGTCGCTCCGGCGGCGCCGAGACGGCGATCATCGCCACCTGGCTGCCCTTCGTGCGCAACGGTTGTCTCGTCGTCGGCAACGGCGACGGCACCTCCCAGTTCGGCGCCTACGGATGGGCCGGCGCGCGCGGTCACGTCCGCAGTGACGAGTGGGGCCTCGAGCAGGCCTTCCAGACTGCGCAGCGTGTGTTCACGCTGGGTGGCCTGATCAAGGCCGGCGTCGAGGCCTCGGGCTTCGTGAACCGGATGAAGTTCTCCTACGCCCAAGGGACCCGCAGCTGAGTCCCTCAGCATCTCGACCCGTGAAGGACGCCTCATGACCGACGCCGACACCATCCTCGAGTTCATCCGCGACGAGGCCGACCTCGAAGAAGACGAGGTCAGCGCCGACACGTCGCTGTTCCGCGACCAGCTGCTCGACTCCATGAACCTCACAGCGCTGATCGCGTTTCTCGAAGAGACGTTCGCCATCAGGGTGAAGCCCATGGACATCGTGTTCGAGAATCTCGATACCGTGAATCACATGCTGGCCTACGTCGCGCGCAAGAAGGCGGGCGATGGCTGAGGACGGCAGCGAGAGGCCGCCGGAGCACGGCGCGGAGAGCCAGGCTCCGGCCGCGCCGCGCGGCCACTGGTTCTACTACGGTCTCGGCCTGAGCCTGCAGACGTTCCTCTGGTTCCTGGTGTTCCTGGCGATCACCGTCGCCGTGCTCGTAGGCGGCAAGCTCACTGAGTTCAGATACGTCGGTTTCTGACCGCATCTCCGGCGCCGTATGACACCCCCACCCTTGATGACCGACGCCGTCGCGCGCCTGCGCCGCTGGGCGGCTGAACGCGCCGACGAGACGCTCCTGCGGACGCGCGGCCGCACGTACACGTACGCCGCGATGGAAGCGCGGGCGGAGCGGGTCGCTGTGGCCCTCCGGGCTGCCGCCGGCCGGCGCGCCCGCGTCGCGCTGATGCTCGAGGAGTATGACCAGTTCTTCGTCTGCATGCTCGGCGCATGGCTGGCCGGTCAGGTGGTCGTGCCGCTCAACACGAGCCTGCCCCAGCACGACGTCGAGTGGCTGATCGCCAAGTCGCAGCCGGAGGTGATCGTGGTGCCGGACGACGAGACCTGTCCGACGCCGTCCGGCGGCCCCGTGCGGCTCGTCGTGACCACCGACGCCGACGGTCTCGTGGACGGCGTGCGGGCGGCCGGCGGGGCGGTCGCTCCGGCCGTCGCGCCGCACGAGCTCGAGGCGGTGCGCGAGGACGAGCAGGCGATGATCATGTTCACCTCGGGCACCACGGGTCTGCCCAAGGGCGTCTGTCAGACCCTGCGATCGGTCTCGAGCAACGCGGGCTACGTCGCGCTGACGCTGGGGCTCGGGGCGGACGACCGGGTCTTCATCAACACGCCGCCGTACTTCACCAGCGGCATCTGCCACTTCCTGACCCTGCTGGCCAACGGCGGCGGCGTCGCCGGCCAGCTGGGCTTCTACTTCGGCGCCGGCCTCCTCGACGTGATGGAGTCGGAGGGCTGCACCGGCTTCGGCGGCGCCCCGGCACACCTTGTGCGCGTGGTCGAGCCGCTCGAAGAGCCGCGCGAGCACGCGTTCCGCTTCTGGGTGAGCAGCGGCGACCACCTGCCGCTGCCGGTGATCGAGAAGTTCCGCCGCGTGCTGCCCGGCGTGAGCCTCTTCAACATGTACGGCCTCACCGAGGTCAGCGGCCGGCTCTGCATCCTGCCGCCGGCCGACCTCGACGTCCGCGTCGGTTCCGTCGGCCGGCCCATCGGCGACATGCGCGTGGAGGCCCGGCGCGGTGACGGCGCCGAGGCCGCGCCCGGCGAGACGGGTGAGCTGTTCGTCACCGGCTCACTGCTCATGCAGGGCTACCTGGACGAGCCGGAGATCACCGCGAAGACGCTCACCGCGCACGGCCTCAAGACCGGCGACTTCGGCCGCGTCGACGAGAGCGGCGCGGTGTGGATCGCCGGCCGCAAGGACGACATCATCAAACGCGGCGGCGAGAAGGTCAGCATCATCCACGTGCAGGAGGCGCTGCAGGGCCTCGGGCGCTTCGCCGACGTCGCCGTCGTGGCCGCGCCCGACGAGATCCTCGGCCATGTGCCGGTCGCGTTCGTCGTGCCGCTCGAGCCCGTCGGCTTCAAGGCCTCGAAGCTCCTGCGCGAGCTGCGCGGCGTGCTTCCGTCCTCGTCGTTGCCGAGCCGCGTGATCGCCGTCGAAGCCATTCCGCGCACCGGATCCGGGAAGGCCATCAGGGCCGAGCTGCGGAAGCTGCTCGCCGAGGAGCTGGGGTGAACAGCTTCAGGCGCGGGCTGAGAAACAGGAACCCTCTCGTGCTCGTCGTGGCGCTGGCGCTCATCGTACCGGCGCTTCTCGGCATCCAGAGCTGGTTCACGAGCGGCGCCTGGAGCGCTGTCCCGGTGCAGAGCTGGGTGCGCAACTCGACCGACGACTACACGGTCGTCTCCTGGATCGTGGGCCGGCTGAAGAGGCATCCGCCGGACGTGCCGCTCGCCGTGCTTCTCGGCGGGTCGAGCGGCCGCGAGGCCATCGTCAGCGGACCGTCGCTGGCCCGCGAGGTCGAGGCCGACGGCGGGCCGCACATGGTGGCCCGCAACCTGAGCTCGCGGATGCAGCGCTACGCGCAGAGCTGGGCGATCGTCGACAACCTGCCGGACACGCCGACGACGGTGCTGGTCGGCGTGAACCTGGGCCGTTTCACCACCAGCCCGAAGAGCAACTACAACCAGGTGATCGGCCGCGAACTGCTGCTCAAGAGCGACTCGCTGCGACGCTGGGTGACGGAGTTCTCCGGCGAGCACAAGTACTCGTACACGATCCTGCCCGGCATCTTCTCGGCGCTGGCCTCGTACCTGCAGCAGCGGGAGAACGACCTGCTGTACAAGGGGCGGCTGCGCCCCAAGCCGTACAAGCCGCACGCGTTCGACGGGCGAAAGGCGCTGTCCGACGCCGAGAAGCAGAAGCTGGTGCAGAAGTGGCTGGACAAGTACTACCCGGCGTTCCGCAAGGTCCACGAGTTCGACGCCGCCATGCTGGATGGGCTGATCGATGAGGGCAAACGACGCGGCCTCGACATGGTGATCGTGGAGCTCCCGTGGAACCGGGAGATCATCGGTGACGCCTTCGGCGCCGCGATGGCCGCCTACCGGGCGCCGACCATGGCCATCGCCGCGAAGCACGACGTCCCGTACCTCGACTTCAACGACGAGGTCGACATCCCCAGCGAGTTCTTCCTCGACCTTTCGCATCTGCGGCCGGAGGGGCGGGCGATCTGGCAGTCGGAGCTCGCTCGCCAGCTGGCCGGGCTCTACCAGGACGGCACGCTCAGGGAGACGCTCTGATGGGCGCCTTCCACCGCGGGTTTCGCAATCGCAATCCGCTGGTGCTGCTCGCCGCGGCGGCTCTGCTCGTGCCGGCGCTGCTCGGCTTCCAGTGGCTGTTCACCAGCGGGACGTGGACGGTGGTGCCGCTCGACCGCGCCCTGCGCAACCCCGAGGACTCGTTCGTCTACGTCTCGTGGATGGTGGGCCAGGCCCGGCGGCAAGCGCCGGACACGCCGGGCCTCTACCTTCTCGGCGGCTCCAGCGCGCGCGAGTCGATCGTGGGCGGCGACGCGCTCGCCGCCGAGATCGAAGAGCTCGGCGGACCTCGCGTCGCCGCCTACGACCTCGGCTCCATCAACCAGAACTTCGCCGAGAGCCTCGCGGTGGTGGACAGCGCGCCGGACACGCCTGCTTGGCTGCTGGTCGGCGTCAATCTCGGCCGCTTCACGGCGACCAGGGAGCAGAACGCCGCACAGGCCGAGGGCCGCGAGTTTCTGCTCGAGGGCGGCGCAGTGCAGGAATTCGTCTCCTCGGAGTGGGGCCTCGCGGAGCGCTCCTACACGATCCTGCCGGGCATCTGGGCGTACATCACCGACTGGATGCGCATGCACGGCGGCAAGCTGCTCGAGGGTGATCCGCCGAGCACCGAGTACGAATTGCACCGGTACTCTGCGAAGACCCGCCGCTCTGACAGCCAGAAGAAGCGGCTCGTGACGAAATGGAACACGAGCCGCAAGCCCGTGTTCGAGAAGAACCTCGACGGCAATCTGCAGATGCTCGAGGCGCTGCTGGCGCAGGCCCGCGAGCGCGGCGTTCGCGTCGTACTGCTCGAGTTGCCGCTCAACAAGGAGATCGTCGGCGACAGCCTCGACGCCTCCCGGCAGCAGTACCAGGAGCCGGTCACGGCGCTGGCGCGCGAGTACGACGCGCCCTACGTCGACCTCAACGAGAGGGTCGACATCCCCAGCCGCGACTTCCAGGATCTCTCGCATCTCATCGCGCCCGGGCGAGCCATCTGGCAACGGGCGCTGGCGGAAGAGCTCGTGCGCCTCATGGACAACGAAGACTCTGGAGGGAGTAGCGGGTGAAGATCTACTTCACGCTGTACCTGATCCCCGTGGTCATCGTCGCGCTGCTCGTGTTCTGGCTGGCGCTGCGCAAGGACGCCCACCGGCTGATCTTCGTCCTGATCCTCAGCGTGGCCGTGCTGGCCGCGCTCAACCCGATGTTCGCGATCATCGCCCTCGGGCTGGTCCTCGTGACGCACCAGCTGGTCGAGCTCAAGCGGCGCGAGAAGCTGCGTGGCGCGCGCGCCGTCCTCATCGCCATCGTCATCGCGCTGGTCGTGCTCGGCGTCGGCAAGTACGGCCAGCGCGGCGCGATCGCGATCTGGGGCCAGGACGACTGGGTCGTCAGCCGCCTCATCATGCCGCTCGGCATCAGCTACTTCGTGTTCCGCATGCTGCAGTACGTCTTCGACTGCATGCGCGGCGTGATCCAGGAGAACTCGCTGCTGCGGCTGGGCGCCTTCATGATGTTCATCCCGACCTTCCCGGCCGGCCCGCTCGAGACCTACCAGGGCTTCTACGAGAAGCGCAGCTTCACGTTCGACCGGCAGCTCTTCTACTCCGGCCTCCGGCGCATCGCCATCGGCTACTTCAAGAAGGTGTTCGTCGTCGACTTCCTCTTCGCCATCTTCTTCGGCAAGATCGTCACGACCATCGGCCGCACGGACTTCGACCCCGGTGACGTCGCCACGTGGTGGCCGCTCGCCTACTGCATCATCGTGTTCGTGCGCGCCTACTTCGACCTCTCCGCCTACACCGACATGGCGATCGGCTTCTCCTCGCTGTTCGGCTTCCGGATCATGGAGAACTTCCACTTCCCGTTCTGGCAGAAGAACCTGAGCGATTTCTGGCGCAGTTGGCACATCTCGCTGAGCACCTGGTGCCGCAACAACGTCTACTTCCCGATCTTCGGCCTCACGCGCAAGACGTGGCTGGGCCTCTACGCGAGCATGCTGACCATGGGCCTGTGGCACTACGTCGACCTCAACTGGCTGGCGTGGGGCCTGTACCACGGCACTGGTCTCGTGGTCGTCGCTCGCTGGGAGCGCTGGAAGAAGAAGCGCAAGAAGGCGCGCAAGAAGGCCGGCCTGCCTCCGGCCGCCGGCTACGAGAAGATCACCAAGTGGCTCGGCTACCCGGCGACGTTCCTGTACGTCGCGCTCGGCTACGCGTTTGTCGCCACCGCGAACTTCGAGCAGGCCGTCAAGATCCTGGTCAACGTTGTCCGTCTGCCGCTGGCGTGGCTTACTGGACTGGTGTGAGAGGGCAGGAAGGCAGTGAGGACCAGAGATTGACGCGTCGTGAACATCTGAGCGCGGGTCCGCGACTCACGTTCGGCCGCGGTCTTCGCCAGCGGAACCCGCTGGTGCTGGTCGCGGCCGTCGTCATGACGGCGCTCGTACTCTTCGCCGCGCAGGGGATCGTCTTCGGCGGTGGTCTCACCGTGGTCGACGAAGGCCGCCTCCTGCGCATCACGCACGACGATTACGTGCACGTCTCGGTCCGGGTGGAACAGCTCAAGAAGGACCCGCCCTCGACCCGCACCGTGTACCTGTTCGGCGGCTCGGGGACCATGGAGTGCTTCGTGAGCGAGGCGTCACTGGCGGCGGCGGTCGCACGTGACGCCGGCGAGCCCATCAAGGTCGTGAGCCTGGCCGCCCACCAGGAGAGCATGGCGATGACGCTGGCGCTGGTCGACAACCTGCCGCCCGGGCCGGCGACGCTGGCCATCGGCCTCGCGCCGATCCGTGTGACCGGCAAACCCGAGCGCGACGCGCAGCTGCTGAGTGGGCACACGCTTCTGGTGCGCAGTCCGCGCCTTGCCTCCGTGGCGCCGCGCTACTTCGCGCAGGAGGCGCCGCTGACGGGGGCGCTCCCCGGCCTGTTCGACTACGTCGGGTCCTATTTCAGTGAGCGCTCAGCCGGCAAGGCCATGTGGGGCAGCCGCCTGCGCTACGAGACGCACTACTACCCCGTCGGCGCCAAGGGACACACGCAGCTCGGCAAACGGCACAACGTCCTGTTCGTGCTGGAGAAGGACGTGAAGCTGTACCGCAAATACGCCGACTACAACTTCGCGATGCTCGAGGAGGTCCTCGCCCTGGCGCGCGAGCGCGGCTTCTCGGTCGTGCTCTACGACCAGCCGCTCAACGGCTCGGCCGCCGGTCCGGACTGGGCCGGCGTGGTGCCTGCCTACCGCAAGCGCGCCACGCAACTGGCCGCGCGGTACGGCGTGCCCTATCTGCACATCGAGCGTGGCGTCGAGCTGACCGATCACGACTTCGCCGACCTCTTCCACCTGCTGGCTCCCGGCCGCGCCAAGTGGCAGCCGGAGATGGCGCGTCAGCTCGCGGGAGCGCTGAAGGCGTCGTCGAGCGGGCCGGTCGCCGCGGGCCCGGCGTTCGCGCATCCCTCCGCCGCCTTCGAGTGAGCTCCGGCTGGCCGGACTCGCCGGCGCGGCACCCGCGTCCGGGCGCGCAGGCCGGCCTCACGCGCCGCCAGTTCCTCGCAGGCGGCGGTGTCGTCGTCGCGAGCGTGGCCGTCGCCGGCGCGGTGGGCTGGCGGTCCTGGAGAGTGCGCGACGCGTGGTACCGCTTCAGCGGCGCCTACGGCGAGCCCGGAACGCCTCCGCCGGCCTACGATGTGACCTACGTGGACGGCGAGCTGCCGTCGGTCCACCTCGTCGCTTCGGCCGCCTATGCCGTCGCCTACCCGCCCGGCATCAGGCCTGACGACACGGCGGCGGTGCGGAGGCTGCCCGTCCTGATCTGCCTGCCCGGCCGCGGCCGCGCTCCCGGTGAGGTGCTGCAGCGAGGCCTGCGCTTCGGCGACTACGTCGCCGACGCGATCGAGAAGCGCGGAGCCAAGCCCTTCGCCGTCGCCGCGGTGCAGGCGAGCGACACGTACTGGCATGCCCGGGACAGCGGCGACGACGCGATGGCCATGCTGTCCGACGAGTTCGTCCCCTTCATTCGTCGCGATCTGGGGCTCGGCGGGCCGCTGGCGGTGATGGGCTGGTCGATGGGTGGGTACGGAGCGCTGCGGGCGGCGGAGCTGCACCCGCAGCGGTTTCGCGGCGTCTGTGCTGCGAGCCCGGCGCTGTGGCAGTCCTTCGACGCCGGTGTCGGCGACGCCTTCGACAGCGCCGCGGACTACGCGGCCGACGACGTGTACGCTGAAGCGGCCCGGCTGCGAGGCATGCCCGTACGCGTCGACTGCGGCAGGCAGGACCCGTTCTACGAGGCGGCCCTCGCCTTCACGGAGGCGCTGCCGGAGCCGCCGGCGGGCGGGTTCGAACCCGGCGGTCACAACGATGCTTACTGGCGCCGAGTCGCCCCCGCGCAGGTCGATTTCATCAACCGCGTGTTCGGAGGCGCGTCGCCCGAAGCCTGAGACGCCGCCCGAGGAGCCTCCCGAGCCGGCGGCGGGCCGGGCTTCAGACGCGCGGCACGAAGCGCTGCGCGTCCCAGCCGTCGGTGGCGATGCGCCGCGTCACCGCGGCCGCGAGCAGCGCCCCGGCCTCGGCGTCCGCCGGCTGCATCACCTCGAACGCCGAGTGCATGTTGCGCAACGGGATGCTGAACGACAGCGTCGCGGCGCGGCCGGCGGCCATGAGTTCCTCGGCGTCGGTCGAGGTGCTGCCGGGTATCGCCTTGACCTGCACCGGGATGCCTTCGTCCTTCGCCACCTCGATGGCGAGGTCGGTGAGGGCGAGGTTGCCCCCGGCGCCGCGGTGGATCACCGGGCCGGCGCCGAGCTTGACCTCGCCGCCGAGCTTCTTGGCGTCCATGCCGGGGTCGTCGCTGGCGAAGTCCACGTCGACGACCATGATCACGTCCGGCTGCCAGCGAATGGCCATCGCCCTGGCGCCCATGAAGGTGGTCTCCTCATGCACGGTGAGCAGCGCCGTGAAGTCGGCGGCGGCCGGCGCCGCTGCGTAGTGCTCCAGCGCGCGCAGGCACACGTAGACGCCGGCGCGGTTGTCGAAGGCCGGCGAGGCGTAGCGCTCTCCGGCCAGCGGCAGGAAGTTGGCGGGGAAGGTTATCGGGTCGCCGATCTGCACGAGAGCCATGGCCTCGTCGCGGCTGGCGGTGCCGAGGTCGAGCCACTGCTCGCTCAGGTCCGGAGCCTTGGCGCGCTCCTCTTTGGTCATCTTGTGCGAAGGCCGGCGGCCGACGACGCCGTTCACCGGGCCCTTGGCGCCGTGCACGATCAGGTTGCGGCCGGGGAGCAACTGCGGGTCCACACCGCCGATCTTGTCGAAGGAGACGTAGCCGTGCTCGTCCACGTAGGTGACGATGAGGCCGATCTGGTCCGCGTGGGCGGTGACCACGACGCCGGGCGCACCCTGTCCGGGGACCGTGCCCCAGACGTTGCCCAGCGGGTCGCCTTCGGGCGCCGCGACCGCGGAAAGGCGCTTGCGCACGAGGTCCTGGACGGGGGCTTCGAATCCTGTGGGCGCGGGTGCGGCGCACAGCTCGCGCAGCAGGTCGAGGTCGGTCGCCATGATCCCTCCGGGGTCGTCGTCGCTCGGGCGGCCGGCGGGAGTGCCTTGGCCGGCCTCAGGCATCCTACCCGCTTGAGACCCGGCGAGCACACGCCTGACGAGCGGCCGGATCGCAGTCCGTAGTATCGTTGCGCCATCGAGACGACGGCCGGAACAGACCGGCGGCCGCCACGCCGCCGCTCCGCGCAGCGCCAGCGCCAGCTGCGGCGCCGGCGCGGCGTTGCGCTCCTCGTCCTCGCCTTCCTCCTCGTGCTCATCGTGTGGCGTGCGTCGTCGTGCGGCGGCTGCTCCTGCGGCGGGGGGGAGGACCAGGTCGCGGATGCCGGGCCGATGCCCGCGCCGCCGCTGCCCGCGCTCACCGGCGACGGCGTCAAGGTCGGCACCTTCCTCGGCAACTACGGGCGCCGGTTCTACGGGCTTGGGCCCTCGCCGCAGCGCTTGGACGTGTTGTGGAAGGTCAAGCTCGGCGAGGGCTGGAGCTCGGGCAAACTCGATACCGACCCCCCGAGCAAGTGGGCCGGCAGCGGCTGGACCGGCCAGCCCAACGTCGTCGTCGACGGCGGCAGGGCCTACGTCATCGCCAGCGCGTACGACTACAAGCTCCGCCGCATCGACGCGCAGACCGGCGAGGTCGTCTGGACCTATCAGTACGACGACATCCTCAAGAGCAGCCCGTCGGTGTTCCAGAATCCCTCGCCGACCGGGCCCGACGACAAGTACATCGTCGTCGCGGGGTCGCGGCGCGGGTACCCGTACAAGCTCGACGACCCGCAGGTGGCGCCCCTCCGCGCGCTCACCTTCGGCAGCGGCAAGGAACTCTGGCGGCTGCCGGTGCCGCAGACGCGCTGCTACAGCCGTGACTGCGATGGCAGCGGCTTCTACTACGACGGCCGCTTCTACATCGGGGTCGAGAGCGGGTATGTGTACGCGCTCGACCCGCTCAAGACGGAGGCGTGGGCCGAGGGCGAGAGGCCGGTCGTCGAGGCCGAGCAACTGCTTCTCGGTGACGAGCGGGCGAAGAGCCACGGACGTAATCTCGTGCTCGAGTCGTCGGCGTCGGCGCTCGGCGAGAATCTCTACATCGCCTCCGGCGCCGGCCACGTGTACGGCCTCCGGCGCTCGGACCTCGGCGTCGTCTGGGACTACTACATCGGCTCCGACCTCGACGGCACGCCGGTGCCGACCAGGAAGGGCCTGCTGCTTCAGGCCGTCGAGAAGCAGTACATCAAGGGCAAGGGCGGCATGCTCGCGCTCGACCCGTCCAAGCCTGCCGCCCAGGCCGCCGTGTGGTACTTCCCGACGGGGAACCGCAAGGTCGGCGAGTGGAAGGGCGGGATCGTCGGCTCGGCCGCCGTGAACGACGAGTACAACGACGGCGGCAAGTACCCGGCGATCTGCGCCTTCAGCGCCATCGACGGCTACCTCTACGTGATCTCACAGGACACGATGCGCGACCAGACGGTCGCCGGCCCCAACCGCGAGAAGGGCTTGAAGACCCCGGTGCAGGTCGCCAAGGTCTGGAACGGCGGCGCCATCTCCACGCCGATCATCGTGGGCGACGCGCTGGTGGCCGCGAGCTACGACCAGCGCGTCCACCTCTTCCACATCGAGTACGCGCCGGCCGAGAAGGACGACGACGGCGCGCTGCCCAGCGCCAGCGGCGATGGGACGTACTGGACGGTGACGCTGGAAGAGCGCGACCAGTTCTACGCCGAGGCTGCCTTCGAGTCCACGCCGACGATGTGGAACGGGCGCATCTACATCGGCTGCCGCGACGGCTGGTTCTACTGCCTCGGCGACAAGCCCTAGCGTTCAGCCGGGGCGAGGCAGCCGGCGTGATTCGCCGCTAGTACCGCACCATGAGCTTGCGCGCCGCCGCGGTGAGCCCGTCGACGGTGAGCTCGAACATGGGGAAGACCTGGCGTACGGTGTGGATGGTGGCACTGCCGTAGGTGCGGTCCCAATCCGTCTCGGCGATGGTGTTGAGCCACACGGAGTGGTCGAAGTGGCGGCGGAGGCGTTTGAGCCACTCGATGCCCGGCTCGTCGTTGCCGTGGCCCCACCAGATGATGCCGTCGCGGGCCATGAGCTCGCTGGGAGCCATGGCTGCGTCACCGACGACGATGAGCTTGTAGTCGCTCGGGAGTTCCTGCAGCACGCGCCGGGTCGAGATCGACTCGGACGATGTCATGCGCGTCGAGGTGTACAGCCAGTCGTAGACGCAGTTGTGGAAATAGTAGAAGCGCAGGTCCTTGAAGTGGCTGCTGCGGTTGACGGCGCTGAACAGCTGGCTGCAGAGGCGGATGTAGGGGTGCATGGAGCCGCCGACGTCCATGAGCAGCAGCACCTTGACCGCGTTCTTGCGGCTCTTGCGCCAGACGAGGCTGAGGCGGCCGGCGTTGCCCGCCGTCTCCTCGACGGTCTCGTCGAGGTCGAGCTCATCGGGGACGCCTTCGCTGCGCGAAGACAGCCGGCGAAGGCGTCGCAGGGCGAGCTCGAATTGGCGCACGCCGACCTCCTGGTCGGTGCGGTAGCCGCGGTAGCGGCGCTCCCCGGCCACCTTGACGGCGGACCGGTTGCGGCTCTCACCGCCGACGCGGATACCGCCGGGGTGCAAGCCGGAGTGGCCGAACGGTGAGGAGCCTCCGGTGCCGACCCAGCGGTCGCCGCCGTGGTGCGCCTCGGTCTGCTCCTTGAGGCGCTCCTCGAACATCCTCTGGAGCGCCTCCAGGTCCAGGTCCTCGAGCGCGGCGGCCAGAAGACGGCGCTCTTCCTCCGTCGTTCCGGGCATCTCGAGCGGGTGGGAGAGCCACTCCCAGACCTCGTCGCCGATCTCCACCGGCGTCTCGATACCCTCGAACATCGCCGCGAACGCCTGGTCGTACTGGTCGAAGTACGCCTCCGATTTCACGAGGATGCCGCGCGCCACGGCGTAGAACTGGTCGAGGCCCGTCGGAACCAGACCCAAGGCAAGCCCTCGCATGAGTGCGAGCCACTCAGTGACGGTCACCGGCACGCCGTAGAAGCGCAGCAGGAAGAAGAAATCGGTGAACACGGACCGGGGCTGCGCGTCAGCGCTTGGACATGATCTGACGCAGCACGAGTCCGGCCACCACGATCGCGATCACGATGACGATGAAGAGCTCGACTCCTCCGACGCTGGCCATGCTGTCTCCTTGCTTCGCTATCTGCGGCCGCGGCCGGAAGCCAGGGCGCGCTGCGCGGTATCGACGTCGCGATCCTTCTTGAGGAGCACGCCCATGAAGGGGAGGCGCGCGGCGATCTCCGCGGGGTCGACGCCGCCGCGCGCGAGCGCCTGCACCCAGTCGATGAGCTCGCTGGTGCTGGGCCGCTTCTGCAGGCCCGGCACGTCGCGCAGCCAGTAGAAGGCCTGGATGGCGAGGTCGAGCAACCGCGAGTCGAGTCCCGGAACGTGCACGCGCACGATGCGCTCGATCATCCGCTCGTCCGGGAACTCGATGTAGTGGAACACGCAGCGGCGCAAGAAGGCGTCGGGCAGCTCCTTCTCGGCGTTCGACGTGATCAGCACGATCGGCCGGTGCACAGCCTCGACGGTCTCGTGCGTCTCGGGGATGTGGAACTCCATCTGGTCGAGCTCCCAGAGCAGGTCGTTGGGGAACTCGAGGTCGGCTTTGTCGATCTCGTCGATGAGCAGCACGACGCGCTCCTGGCTGGCGAAGGCCTCGCCCAGCTTGCCGGGCTTGATGTACTGGGCGATGTCGCTCACGTCGCGGTCGCCGAACTGACCGTCGTAGAGGCGCTGCACGGTGTCGTAGACATAGAGGCCGTCCTGCGCCTTGGTGGTCGACTTGACGTTCCAGACGATCAGCGGCATGTCGAGGCCGCGGGCGATGCTCTGCGCGAGCATGGTCTTGCCGGTCCCGGGCTCACCCTTGATGAGCAGCGGGCGGCTGAGCTGGACGGCGACGTTGACGGTCTGCATGAGATCGGGCGCAGCGATGTAGTCGCTGGTGCCCGTGTAGGTGAACGGCTGGCTCATGGCGCGCGCTTTCGGTCGTTGGCGTGAGCGTGGGGCGCCGAGGCGGCGCCCCACGGATTCTATCAGAGGCCCCCGCGGCGCCGGGTGATCAGCGGCGCACTCAGCAGACGTCATCCCGGTCGCCAATGCTCAGAAAGGGGGCGAGGCGGGTACGAGCTTGTCAAGGCCATGTCCTACACGAGGGGGGCGACATGAGACCACCGACCGCGGACCTGTCCATCGAGAGCACGCTCGCTCACTGTGAGCTGCTCGAACCCCTGAGCGAGGCTCAGATCGTGGCGCTGGCCGAACACAGCCGCATGGTCACCTTGCGCGAGGGCGAAGCCCTGTTCGACCAGAACACGGTGGCGCACAGCCTCTTCGTGGTGGAGAGCGGGAGGCTGGCGATCAGGCTGGCCACGCCGGCCGGCCGGGTCATCGAGGTCGTCGAGGTCGGCCAGTACTGTGTGTCCGGCTGGTCGTCGCTCGTTGCGCCGCACGTCTACGTGGCCGATGCGAGCGCGCTGGAGGACAGCACCGTTCTCGCGATCTCCGCCGACGAGATGGAGGACATCCTGCTGCGTGAGCCTGCCGCCGGGTACGCGGTGATGAAGAAGGTCGCCGGGGTGATCTCCGCGCGGCTGCGCGACATCAAGGAACAGCTCATCGAGGTCCTCGAGAGTTGAGCACGACGGGGGTCGGGCCGCGCTTCGAGAGGCCGTCGTCCGTCAGAGGAGGCCGAGCTCTCGCAGGTGGGTGAGGCTGCTCGTCACGGCCTCGTCGCGGTCGTGCTCGAGCACGACGGAGGCGCCGGCGGCGCGCGCCGCGGCCATCACTGCCGCCGCGTCGATCACGCCGGCGCCCAATCCCAGGTGTGGATCGTCGTCGTCCCCTTCACCGTTGTTGTCGTGCACGTGCAGGTGGCGCAGGGGTGCCTGCGGTTCGCTCAGCCACTCCTCCAGGCAGCCGCTGATGTTGGCGTGGCCCACATCGAGGACGAGGCCGAGGCCGCGCAGGTCGAGGTCGCCGGGGTGGGCGAAGTGCGACTGCCCGGCCCCGGGCATGTTCTCGACGACGACCTCGACGCCGTACTCGTCCTGCCATTGCAGAAGCCTCTCGAAGGAGCGCTCGAGCGCCGCGACCACGGCAGCGTCGCGCCCCGCCAGGCCGGGACGCCAGTCGGGGTGCGTCACATAGAGCCGCGCCCCGATCGCCGCGCTTGCCTCGAGGTGGCGGCGATGCTCGTCCAGCGCCTTGAGCCGCTCGTCCTCGTCCGGGTCCCAGATGCCGGTGTAGCCAAAGGGCCCGTGGACGGTGTACGTGAGCCCTGCGGCCTGGGCCGCCAGGCGGTTGCGCCTGCTGAGCAGCGTGTGCAGCCCGAACGAGCGGATCTCGGCGGCCGGAGCCAACTCAGCGATGCGCTCGAGTGCGGCGGGGAGCATGAGCTCGGTGTAGGCGCTCGTCGAGATACCGATGTCGGAGGCGTGGTCCACGCGCTCAAGTATGTCAGAGGCCGCCCTCGCGGGGCTTGCGATATCAGCGGCCGGGGAAGAAGGCGGCCATGGACTCACGGCCGACAACCGCCGCCGACGGCGTCGAGCAAGGGACCGAGGGGAGCCCGGACGGAGCGTATGCGCGGCTGGCCGGTCTCGCCCTGGCGATCGACGGCTACCGCACCGAGCGCCGCGAGCTGGACGTCTCGAGCGGGTTCCGCCGCGTGACCACGGAGATCGTCCTCACCGGCGGTGGGCTCGAGGGCCGCGGTGAAGACGTCACCTACGCGGCCGAGGACCATGACGACTACCCCGCGGAGCTGCCGCTTGCAGGGGAGTGGACCATGGACGGCTTCTCGCAGCATCTCGGCGGCCTGGACCTGCACCTGGGCAGGCCGCTGCAGCAGGAGTTCTGCCGTCCCTATCGGCGCTGGGGCTTCGAGAGCGCGGCCCTCGACCTCGCCCTGCGCCAGGCGAAGCTGGATCTGGGCGAGGCGCTCGCGCGGAGCTACCGGCCGGTGCGCTTCGTGCTCAGCACGCGCCTCGACGTCAAGCCGTGGCTCGCGGTGGATCCGCGGCTCGAGTTCAAGCTCGACCCGACGCCCGAGTGGGACGCCGCCCTCATGACCGACATCGCCGCCACCGGCCGCGTGCGAGTGCTGGACTTCAAGGCGTTCTACGAGGGATCGCCCGTCGACAACCCGCCGGACCCCGTGCAGTACCGGCTGGTCAGCGAGACGTTTCCCGGGACCATCCTCGAGGACCCGGTACTGGAGGGGCCGGCGCGGCAGGCGCTGCGCGGTCAAGAGAGGCGCTTCAGCTTCGACGCCCCGATCCACTCCTGGGACGATGTGCTGGAGGTCTCATCCCGCGTCGAGGCCGAGTGCGTCGACTGCTCCCGGTTCCGGCTGGGCCAGCTGAACATCAAACCGTCGCGGTTCGGTAGCGTGAGCGCGCTGCTCTCCTGCGTCGAGCACGCGTACGCCTCCGGCATGGCCCTCTACGGCGGCGGCCAGTTCGAGCTCGGCATCGGCCGCGACCAGATCCAGGCGCTGGCCAGCCTTCTCTATCCCGATGGTCCCAACGACGTCGCGCCGCGGGACTACCACGGCGAGGCGCGCCCCGGCGTGCCCGCGAGTCCTCTGCAGCCGCTGGACCATCAGGGGCCGGGCTTCGGGTTCGCCTTCGCGAGGTAGCCGGGCGCGGTCTGCGGCGGCGGGCGCCGCCCGCCCCGATGTCAGAGGTCGCTCACGGCGACTCAGGCGTCGTCCAGCAGCCCCTTGCGCTCCAGATGCGCGATGCTCTCGACGATGCTCGCTTCGTCGAGCAGTTCCAGGATGATCGTCGCGTCGCTGGCGCGCGCCGCACGGACCACGGCGCCGACGTCGACGACCCCACGGCCGAGGGGCAGGTGCGGGTCACCGGCGTCGGCCGGGCCGCGATTGTCGTGGAGGTGGACGTGCGCGAGGTCTGCGTGCGGCTCGCGCAGGAAGTCGTGCAGGGTCCCGCAGATGGCGGCGTGGCCGGTGTCGAGGATGAGGCCGAGCTCGCCGAGGTCGAGGTCGCCGGGTGCACCGAAGTGGGAATGGCCGACGCCCGGCATGTTCTCGACGACGATGCGCACGCCGAGCTCGCGCTGGTACTCCTCGAGCTCGGCGAACGACCGCCGGAGCGCGTCCACGACGCGAGCGTCGCGAGGCGCGGCACGGCCCTGAGCGTCCGGATGGACGACGTACGTCTCGGCGCCGATCTCCGCCGCCGCCTCGAGGTGGCGGCGGTGGACGGCGAGCGCGTGACGGCGGTCCCGCTCGCGCGGGCTGCCCGGCTCGAGGTCGTCCCAGGGTCCGTGGACGGTGATCCGAAGGCCGCTCTCGAGGGCGGCTCTACGATTCGATCCCGACAGCAGGCTGTGGTCTTCGGCCGACACGATCTCCACCAGGGTCGCGTAGCGGGCGACGCGGTCGAGCGCATCGGGCAGCTGTCGCCCGTACCAGGCGTCGCTGGGAAGGCCGATGTCGGGGGGCAGGCTCATGGCGGGAGTGTACCCGGGCGCCCGGGCGCCTGCTGCGTAGGGGGCCAGTGGCCCCGGGCGCGAGGTGGCGGACCGGGTGCTGGGCTGAGAGGGAGCGCCATGGACGAGAAGCGGCGCAACGACCGGGATGCCGCGGACGGCCTGATCGAGAGAAGGCTCGCGGCCGGGGCCCGCCGGCCGCGGCATCGACATCTTCGCCACCAGCGTCAACGCTGGTCGGCCGCTCGAAGTGGTGCCCGCCGCGGACGAGCCGTATCATCGGTACGCGCTCGTCCTCGTGGACTGAGCAGGGAGGACCCGCACATGACGACCGTGCCCCTCGACACCCGCGAACGGAGGTTGGCGACATGACCCCCATTGAGCAGATCCAGCGGCAGCACGGCATCATCGGGCGCGAGCGCGAGCTGGCGACGGCTCTCGCCGTGCTCGGTACCGGCCGTCACCTGCTGCTCGAGGGCCCGGTCGGCGTGGGCAAGACCACCGTCGCGCTCGCGGTCTGCGGTCATCTCGGCCGCGACACGGTGCGCGTCGACGGCGACGATCGCTACTCCGAGAGCAAGCTGACCGGCTGGTTCGACCCGCCCCTCGTGCTGAAGGCGGGGTACGGGGAAGAGGCGTTCTTCCCGGGTCCGCTGGTCGAGGCCATGCGTGAAGGGCGTGTGCTCTTCATCAACGAGCTCAACCGCATGCCCGAGAGCGTGCAGAACGTGCTGCTGCCGGCGCTCGACGAGCGCCTCCTGCAGCTGCCGCACATCGGCGAGGTGCGCGCCGTCGACGGCTTCCAGGTGGTGGCGACGCAGAACCCTGTGGAATACATCGCCACCGGCCACCTCTCCGAGGCGCTGCGCGACCGCTTCGAGCACCTGGCTCTCCACTACCAGGACGCGGCTGAGGAGGCCGGCATCGTGGTCGCCGAGACCGCCTCGGACGACGCCGCGCTCGTGAGCACGGCTGTGCGCCTGACGCGGGCGACGCGGCTGCACCCGCGCTTTCGCAAGGGCGCGTCCGTGCGCGGCGCGATCGCCACGGTGGCGATCGCGGAGCGACTCTGGGCCGAGGACCGCGACGCCTGCGGCGCGGTGAACCGCGAGACGCTGCGCCGCGCGGCCGAAGCCGCGCTCACGACGCGCGTGGACCTGCGCGACGACATCGACGCCGACTTCGGCACCGCGCTCGACGAGCTGTTGGATCTCGTCGTCGAGCGCGGCGAAGACCCCGACGTCGCTCTCGCGCCGGCGGACTCCCCAAAAGCCTGAGCCCCGTTGGAGGGGCGCCGGTTCGCCATCAGGGCCGCGTCGAAGTCCGCGGCCTGCCTGTGTGCGCCCCGGAGCTACCGGCTGGGGACGCCCCGCTGGCGGCGCTCGCCGACCGCTACCGCGTAGATCAGGAGGCGCTCGACGGATGGACGGTCGCCGTCAACCTGACGCGCAGCGGCTGCCACATCGCCGACCCCGGCCTGCGGTTCTACGCCGAGAAGCTGGCGGCGCGGGCCGTACTGCAGCGCGCCGCCCGCCTCGTGGGCCCACTGCAGTCCGCGACGCAGACCGTGCGCGAGCCGCTGCGCGAGCCGTGGGGCGGTGAGCTCGACGTCGAGGCGACGGTGGACAACATCGTCGGCAAGGCCTATCCCGAGCCGGGAGACTGGGTCGTCCAGCACCGCGTCGACCGGCGGCACCAGGTGGTGCTCATGGTCGACACGTCGCTGAGCATGTCGGGCGAGAACATGGCGATCGCCGCCGTGGCCGCGGCGGTCCTCGCCCTGAAGCTGCACCCCGAGGACCTCTCCGTGGTCGTCTTCGAGGACAAGGCGAACGCCGTGACGCATCTCGACGTCCCCGACCCGGCCGACGAGGTCGTGCGCCGCATGCTCGACCAGCCGGTGCGCGGCTACACCAACATCGAGGCCGCGCTGGCGCTCGGCGCAGCCGAGCTGGAGCGCGGCCGCAACCCCCGCCGCAGCGGCCTCCTCATCACCGACGGCGTGGTGACGGCCGGAGGGGACCCGGTGCCGCTGGCGCACCGCTTTCCGCACCTCTTCGTGCTCCTCACCGAGGACTACAAGATGAACCCGGAGCTCTGCCGGCGGCTGGCCGACGCGGGGCACGGAGACGTCTTCCCGGTGCGCACGTACCGCGACCTGCCCGCGCGCCTCCTGGACGTCGCCAACCGCATCCTCCGCTAGCTCTGTCGCCGCTCTCGCGGGCCGCGGGCCTCATCCTGAGATAGACTGACACGCGGGCGCCACGAGGGCGCCCGTGATGACCTGGAGGAGTTGCCTGTGGGGTTGTTCGGCCCACCAGACGTCGCGAAGCTCGACGCCCGCGGGAAGATCGACGGTCTTGTCCGCGCCGCGAGATACAAGAAGGACCCCGAGGTCGCCGAAGCCGCGCGCCTGGCGCTCGAGGGCTATCTCGACAGGATCATCCAGCGGCTGGACACCAAGAACATGGTGCAGCTGAACACCTCGCGAGACGCGCTGGTGCTCATCGGCCCGCCGGCGCGCGACCGGCTCATCTACGTGATCCAGCAAGGCCACCTGTACCGGCGCCAGGACGCCGCCTACGTACTCGGCATGATGAAGGACCCGGTCGCCGTGAAGCCGCTCTGCGTCGCGATGCACAACCCGGATCCGCTGCTGCGCACGATCATCGTCGAGGCGCTGGGCAAGATCGGCGACCCTGAGGCCACGGACCTGCTGCGACGCGCCCTCGGCGACGTGGATCCCGCAGTCGTCAACGCGGCGCGCAAGTCCCTCAAGCAGGTGGGCGCGCCTCTGGGCAAGAGCTGAAGAAGGGCCGACTCGCGCCGTCTGGGCACCGCCACAGGCGAGCGCTGGGTCAATCGGCGAAGGGCATATGATCTTGCGGGACCGACGAACGCCTCACGATGAACCAGGTTGGGCCGGGAGCCAGAGCGTGGACCACCCGACGAAGCTGAGCGGCACGGTGTTCTCGCGCGTGGTGCGCGCGGGGGCGCTGGCCGTCGTGCGCGAGCAGGAGAGTCTCAACCGCATCAACGTGTTCCCGGTGCGCGACGCGGACACGGGCGCCAACCTCGCGGCGACGCTCAGAGCGGCGGCGTCGAGGCTGGGGAGCGAAGCTCCCGACTCCGTCGGCGACGCCGCCCGCGCCGCCGCCGACGGCGCCCTGGACGGCGCCCGCGGCAACTCCGGGGCGATCTTCGCGCAGTTCCTGCACGGGCTCGCGGCGTCGATGGAACGGCTGCGCCAAGCCGACGGCCCGCAGTTTGCGGCGGCGGCTGTGAGCGGCACCGAGTCGGCGTATTCGGCGCTGCAGGAACCGCGCGAGGGCACCATCCTTTCGGTGCTGCGCGCGTGGTCGCACGAGCTCAGCCGGCGCGCGTACGAAGAGGACTTGCCTGAACTCCTGCACAGCGGGCTGGTGGTGGCCCGCGAAGCCCTTGCCGCCACCCCGCGCCAGCTCGAGGTGCTCGCCCGCAGCCACGTCGTCGACGCCGGAGGCCAGGGCTTCGTCTACTTCCTCGAGGGTCTCATGGACTCGCTGCGCGGCGGCCAGGAGGCGGCGTGGGTGCCCCGGGAGGCGCCTGCGCGCGGGCTGCCACCGTTCTCGGAGGAGCACGAAGAGATCGACGACCGCTACCGCTTCTGTACCGAGGCGCTGCTCACGCCTCGCGGCGGCGCGCTGCTCTCGCGCGACGTCGTGATGACGCGCGTCGCCGGCCTGGGCGAGTCGCTCGTCGTGGCCGGCGGCGAATCGAGGGTGCGCGTCCACCTGCACACCAACGAGCCGCAGCACTTCCTCGCGGCCGTCGCCGAGCTCGGCGTGATCGAGCGCAGCAAGGTCGACGACATGGTGCTGCAGCAGCTCGCCGGGCGTGAGGCTTCGGTGGCGATCGTCACCGACTCGACCGCAGACCTGCCGGAGGACGCCGCCTTCCGCCTCGGCGTGGTGGCCGTCCCGCTCACGCTGACGCTCGGCGAGGAGGAGTACCTGGACGGCGTGGACATCACGCTGGACGGCTTCATCCACCGCATCGTCGGTGGGAACTGCGTGCCCCGCTCGTCTCAGCCCGCCGTGGCCGACTTCGCGCAGACCTACCGGAGGCTGCTCGAGTATCGCGAAGGGGTGGTCTCGGTCCACATCGCCGGCGCGATGTCCGGCACCGTGCAGGCGGCGCGGGCGGCGGCGCGCGAGGTCGACCCCGCGCGCATCCGCGTGATCGACTCGTGCCTGGTCTCGATCGGCACCGGGCTGCTGCTGGACGCCGTCGGCGAGGCCATCGCCTCGGGCGCGGACCTCGACGAGATCGAGCGGGTCGCCGAGCGCGTCAAAGGTGACATCAAGATCTTCGGCACCGTGGCCTCGCTCGACTTCGCCGTCCGCGGCGGGCGCGTGAGCCCGCGACTGGCAGGCACGCTCACGCGGCTTCACCTCGCGCCCATCATCACCTTCGACGAGAGCGGCAAGGCGCAGAAGGGGGGCGCGGCGCTCGGCTTCGACCGCGCCCTCAACCTCATCGTCAAGCGCGCCGTGCACTACGCCGACGGCGCGCCCGCCCGCGCCATGGTCGTGCACAGCGGCGACCAGGCGGGCGCGGACTTCGTGGCCGCCCGCCTCCACGATCGGCTCGGCGGCGAGGTCCCGGTGGTGCGCGCCGGCGCCGTCCTCACCACGCACGTCGGCCTCGGCTCCGTCACGGTGGCCGTGCGCCGCCTGCCCGGCTGACGCCTTCGCCTGCCTGACTCGTCCGGTCATCTTGCGGCCGGGTTTCTACTCTCGCGCAAGGTTTTTCCGCCCTTCGCCGCGGGAAGGTGACCCTCGGGCCCGCATCCGGGCTCAGCGCACGAGGAGGGTTCGATGGCAGTCAGCATTGGCGTGCCCAGGGAGACGGCGACGGGAGAGACGCGCATCGCGCTCGTCCCGGCCGTAGCGGAGAAGTACGCGGCGCTGGGCGCCGAAGTGCTGGTGGAGCGCAGCGCCGGTCAGCTGAGCCACCTCCGTGACGAGGAGTTCGCGGCGGTCAAGCTCGTCGACACCGCCGCTGAGGTGTTCGCCGCCGACGTCGTCCTCAAGGTCGATCCGCCGACGCCGGCGGAGACCGAGCAGATGCGCGAGGGCGCCGTCGTCGTCGGCCTGCTCCAGCCCTACAAGGCGGACGACGCCATCAAGGCGCTCCGCGACCGCAGGATCACCAGCTTCGCCCTGGAGTTGCTGCCGCGCATCTCGCGGGCGCAGTCGATGGACGCGCTGACGTCGCAGGCGTCCATCGCCGGCTACAAGGCGGTGCTGATGTCGGCGTGCATGGCCGGCCGGTACTTCCCGATGCTCACGACGCCCGCCGGCACGTTGCGCCCGGCCAAGGTCCTCGTGCTGGGCGTCGGCGTGGCCGGGCTCCAGGCGATCGCCACCGCCCGGCGCCTCGGCGCCGTCGTCGAGGCCTACGACGTGCGCTCCGTGACCAAGGAGCAGGTGCAGTCGCTGGGCGGCCGCTTCATCGACACCGGCATCGACGCGGAGACGGAGGGCGGCTACGCGCGCGAGCTCACCGACGAGGAGAAGGCTCAAGCCAAGGAGATCGTCGACAGCCATATCGTGGAGGCCGACGCCGTGATCACGACGGCGGCGATCCCCGGGCGGCCGTCGCCGAAGCTCATCACGGCCGACATCGTCGAGAAGATGAAGCCGGGAGCGGTGATCATCGACATGGCCGCCGAGGGCGGCGGCAACTGCGAGCTCACCCGGCCCGGCGAGCAGTACAACCACCCCAACGGCGTGTTCATCTACGGGCCGCTCAACATCCCCGGCATGCTGCCGGTGCACGCCAGCGACCAGTACGCGCGCAACCTCATGCACTTCCTGACGCCGTTCATCAACGAGGGCGAGCTCACGCTGGACTGGGACGACGAGGTCCTGGCCGGCAGCGCGCTGACGCACGACGGCGCGATCGTGAACAAGGGCGTGCGCGAGCGGATCGAGGGGCCGGACGCGGAGGCGCCGGTCGAGCCGGCCCCGGCGCCGGACCAGACCGCGCAAGAGGCCGAGGCCATGGGCGCGCCGGACGAGAACGTGCCGCCCGCCGACGCGGCAGACCGGGACGGAGGCGCGTCATGATCGAGGGCTTCGCGGCGGTCTACATCTTCATCCTCGCCGCCTTCGTGGGCTACGAGGTCATCTCGCGCGTGCCGGTGATCCTGCACACGCCGCTGATGAGCGGCTCCAACTTCGTGCACGGCATCGTCGTCGTGGGCGCGATGGTGGCGCTCGGGGCGGCAAACACGACCCCCGAGCGCATCGTCGGCTTCCTGGCGGTACTCCTCGGCGCGGCCAATGCCGTCGGCGGCTACGCCGTGACCGAGCGCATGCTCGAGATGTTCAAGAGCAGCGGCGACCAGAAGAAGAGCGCCGCCGCGGCCGCCGAGACGAAGGGCGGCGGCGATGCGTGAGGACCTGATCCAGATCGCCTACATCGCCGCCGCCGTGCTCTTCATCCTGGGGCTCAAGAGCATGAGCTCGCCGCGCACGGCGCGGCGAGGCATCATCTGGGCCGGCGTCGGCATGCTCGTCGCCACGGCGATCACCTTCGCGACTCCGGAGATGGGCAACTTCGTCTGGATGACCGTCGCGCTGATCATCGGCGGCTCCATCGCCTACGTGGCGGCGCGTCGCGTCGCCATGACCGACATGCCGCAGATGGTGGCCATCTACAACGGCATGGGTGGCGGCGCGGCGGCGCTCATCGCCGCCGTCGAGTTCATGAAGCCCGAGACGATGCCGACGAGCTTCGCCGTCCTCGGCATCATCGGCGCGCTCATCGGCTCCGTCAGCTTCAGCGGCAGCATGATCGCCTTTGCCAAGCTGCAGGGCCTGATCAAGAAGTCGTTCCTGTTCCCGGGCCAGAACGTCATCAACTTGCTCGTCCTGGCCGGCGCGGTCGCACTCGCGGTGATCGTCGTGCTGCAGCACACCGGCAACATGGGCGGTTCCGAGGGCCTCGTGCTCGTTGCCTTCTTCGCCCTCTCGCTGCTCTACGGCGTGCTCATGACGCTGCCCATCGGCGGCGCCGACATGCCGGTCGTCATCAGCCTCTACAACGCCCTCACAGGCCTGGCCGTCGGCCTCGAGGGCTACGTGCTCGGCAACGGCGCCATGATCATCGCCGGCATCGTCGTCGGCGCGGCCGGCACCCTGCTCACGCAGATGATGGCCAAGGCCATGAACCGCTCGATCGGCAACGTGCTCTTCGCGGGGTTCGGCGCCAAGGGCGGGCAGGAACTGGAGGCCATCGAGGGCGCGATGAAGGAGTCGACTCCGGACGACGCCGCGGTCACGCTCGCGTTCGCGCAGAAGGTCATCATCGTGCCCGGCTACGGCATGGCCGTCGCCCAGGCGCAGCACAAGGTCTGGGAGCTGGCCAAGCTGCTGGGCGAGCGCGGCATCCAGGTGAAGTTCGCCATCCACCCGGTGGCCGGCCGCATGCCCGGGCACATGAACGTGCTGCTCGCCGAGGCCGGCGTGCCCTACGACATGATCTATGACCTCGATGAGATCAACGGCGAGTTCCCGACCGCCGACGCCGCCATCGTCATCGGCGCCAACGACGTCGTGAACCCGGCCGCCCGCGACGACCCCGGCAGCCCCATCCACGGCATGCCGATCCTGGACGTCGACAAGGCGATCCAGGCGTTCGTGATCAAGCGCGGCCGCGGCGCCGGCTTCGCCGGCATCGAGAACAAGCTCTTCTACGCGGACAACACGCGCATGGTCTACGGCGACGCGCAGGACGTGGCCAGCAAGCTGATCGCCGGCGTCAAGAAGGTCTAGCACGCCCGCTCACCCAGCGTGGATCACGCGCCATCCTCCGGAGGGCGGGGGTCAGTTGACGGCCCGAGCCGGTACCGGACAGCCTCGGACGCCACCTGTCTGCAGGGATGCAGATGGACGGGGCTCCGAGCGCGCCGGCGTCGGCGAGCAGCCTGTGGGCGAAGTTGCCGCTCATGCCGCCCGGTGCGAAGGCGACAGCCTCGCCGCCGGGGAGCGCCGAGACCGCCTGCGGCGGCTCGGGCATTGAGGTGGGCGCCGGCTGCGGGACGCCCGCCGCCTCCGAGGGGGCGGGCGCCGACGCGATGTACGACCCGGCCGCCGCGAGTGCCGCCAGCGACAGGACGAGGGCGACCGTCGCAACTGCGGACCTGCGTTCCATGGGTCTCTCCTTTCGGGTGCCACCGTGCAGCGATGCGTCCCATTCAACGTAGCGCGGCCCTGTCCGCGGCGCGTCACCCCGACCGGGTGATTCGCGGCGCGTGGTCGCGACAGCCCGCCTCCGGCCGGGCGGCGGTCGGGTGACGTTCCCCGTCACCCATTGAACCCGGGCGCCGCCGCGCCACACTGGAGCGGTGTCCGCGCTCATCGACCAACTGCAGCGCGCCCTGCGGGCGCGCCACTACAGCCGCCGCACCGAGCAGGCCTACTGCCGGTGGGTGCGGCGGTACGTCCGCTTCCACGGGCTCCGCCACCCGGCCGAGATGGCGGAGCCCGAGATCAACGCCTTCGTCACCCACCTCGCCGTCACCGAGCACGTCAGCGCCTCGACGCAGACCCAGGCGCTCAGCGCGCTCCTCTTCCTCTACCGCCACGTGCTGCACCGCGAGGTCGGCGAGCTCCACGAGCTGGTCCGCGCGCGCAAACAGCCGCGCCTGCCGGTCGTCCTGAGCAGGGAGGAGGTCCGCGCCGTCCTCCACGAGCTCGACCGCGACGACCGCCAGTGCTGGCTGATCGCGTCGCTGCTCTACGGCGCCGGCCTGCGGCTCACCGAGTGCCTGCGCCTCCGCGTGCTGGACCTCGACCTGGCCCGAGGCGAGCTCACCGTCCGCTCGGGCAAGGGCGGCAAGGACCGCGCCACGACCCTCCCGCAGGCGCTCGTCCCGGACCTGCGCGAGCAGCTGCGCCGCGCGCAACTCGTCCACGAGCGCGACCTCGCCGACGGCTGGGGCGCCGTCGAGCTGCCCGACTCGCTCGAGCGCAAGTACCCGCGCGCCCCCTGCGAGTGGCGCTGGCAGTGGGTCTTCCCCAGCAGCGCCGCTGGACCGACCGCCAGCACCGGCCGCCAGGGCCGCCACCACCTCCACCCGACCGTCGTCCAGCGCGCCGTCCACGACGCCGTCCGGCGCGCCGGCATCGACAAGCACGCCACCTGCCACACGCTGCGCCACTCCTTCGCCACGCACCTGCTCGAGACCGGCTACGACATCCGCACCATCCAGGAACTCCTCGGCCACAAGGACGTGGGCACCACCATGATCTACACCCACGTCCTCCAGCGCGGCGGCCAGGGCGTGCGCAGCCCGCTCGACGCACTCTGACGGCTCGATTCCGATCGAGCGCGAACTGACCGAGTCCCGCTCAGCCGTCTCTCGCTGTCCACGTATGTCCCTCCCGCCGACTTACTGATAGCGTCATACGCGGAAGTCGGCAGGAACCCTCAGGTTCATACCTGTTCTGCCGAAAGCAAGTTAGAGCCACTTGGTCGTAGCCTCGGAGGAGGTCACATGGATCGCGGCAGAGGAATGCTCGCAGCGGGGTTCGTCGCTTTACTCGCGACGCTGGCGTTGCTTGTCGTCACCGCCTGCTCGAGTGATCCGCCGCCGCCGCAGTGGCAGAAGCTCACATCGGGCAGCTTCAGCGGCAGGAGCGAGCGCCTCGATCTCGGCACCGTCTACCTCATCACGCAGGTGCGCGTCACGTGGCGGCTGAGCGCGCCGAGCGATGCCCGCGCGGTGTTCAGGCTCAAGACCGTCCGCATCTCCGATGGCGGTTCGCGACCGACGAGACCTCGGTGCGCTCCTGGAAGGACAGCTTCGCTCCGCGCTCCGACGACGCCCTCACGCTCGGCGTCATCGAGCCCGGCGAGTCTCACATCACGCTCACCCAGCGTGTCCCTCGGGCGCTGCCGGCTACGCCGGCGTTTCACTCTCTACACCCGCGACTACGAGTGAACGCCGTTGGGGCGGGGCTCTAACAAGCGCATCAACCTGACGCGACCAACGGCTTCTGTAGTAACTTGGAGCCGCAGCCCGCGCAGGTTATGCGCGGGGCGTTAGACCAGACACAGGAGGGGCGAATGGGCAAGGCTGCTGGGAGCCTCTCCGCGTGCAGCCGGCGTCGCGCTTGTGCTCGCCGTCCTCTTGGCGCTGCTCGCCGCCGCCTGCGGTGACTCGGGCTCCGATGACCCCTTCGCCGGGACGCTGGCGAGATGCTGAAGGCCGCACGGTCGCCATCATCGCCCCCAGCGGACGACGGGTACCGCGTCACCGCTCTACCGCTGGACGCTGCAGACTGCAGAGCGCAGCGGCGACCGCCTGCGCGCCTGGACTGAGCTGCGCACGTCGGACGGCGAGCTGCAGTGGCGCAGCGCCTCGAGGCGGTCTTCACCCGAGACCCGACGAGCGGCGGCCTCGTCTACACCGATCCCGGCGGTCCTGGGCTGCGCATGGAGTCTCGTGCGCGCGAGTGACGCCACCGACCTGCCTTCGCCTTGGCCCACGGGAGGCGCGCAGTGAGTTCGCGTGCGGCCGGGCCGGGTGTCGGTGTTGGCCCAACAAGCGGATCAAGCTGGCTCGCCGCAGCGCCGGCGGCCTCACGGGACCGTCGCGCTCGCAGCTTATCCGCGGTGCGTTAGACCCAACAAGGTCGTGGCCGCAGCTGGTTCGGGACGCTATACTGTACGTAATGGCGTATCGAATATCGGAGGCCAGCCATGCCGCTCTTTCGCCCGTCCGTCGATGTCCGCCCGGTGACCGAGTTCCGCGCCCATACCTCGGCGGTGCTCGAGCAGGTACATGCCACGAAGCGCCCCGTCGTGCTCACCCAGCACGGCCGCAGCGCCGCAGTGCTCCTCGACGTCGAGTTCTACGAGCAGCTCGTCGAGGAGGTCGCCCTGCTGCGCGACCTGGCAACCGCCGAGGCGCAGCTCGACGCCGGAATGGTGGTGCCGCATGAGGAGGTCGTGGCGCGCCTCCGGGAGCAGCTCGCGGAGTGAGGCTGGTCTGGTCGCAGCTCGCCGATCGCCAGGTCGACGAGGCCCTCGCCCACATCGTCGCCGAGGACGCAGTTGCCGCGCGCCGCTGGCTCGAGGAACTGCTCGAGCGCGTCGAGGCGCTGCGTCGCTTCCCCGACGCCGGACGCGTCGTCCCCGAGGTCGGGCGCGACGACCTGCGCGAGCTGCTCGTCGGCTCCTACCGCGTCATCTACCGCCGCGGCGAGACGTCGGTCGAGATCGCTGTGGTTCGTCATCAGGCGCGGCACTTCGACGAAGACGAACTCGCACGGTAGTGTGGGTCTAACAAGCGGATCAAGCTGATGCGCCGCAAGCATTCTTCACTCTGGGAGCGCTGCGCGCACAGCTTATCCGCGGTGCGTTCGGCAGAACGGAGCTAGATGAAGCGACGCGGTCTTGGACTCCTGATCGCCCTCGGGGTCGGCGGGGGGCTCGTCGGCCTGGCGGCCGTGCTCGTCCGGGTCACCAGTGTCCACAACTTCTACGCCGCGTGTCTCGTAATCGGCCTGATCGCCATCGGCCTCGCGGTTGCGGCCCTGGTCTCTCCCAACGTGCTCATGCAACGCGCGACTGGAGACCCGTACTTCGGCGAGAGCTCCATGCCCCCCGACGACGCCAGCTTCTCGGAGGCTGAATATCGTTTCGCCGGCTGGTACTCCCTCTACCTGGTACTGGCGGCTGTGCCGTGCCTTCTCACGGCGCTGATCCACTACTGGACATAGTGTCGACATGGCGGGTCTGCCGAACAAGCGCATCAAGCTGACTCGCAGTAAGCTCTACGGGGAAATCCGTAGCGTGAGCGCTCGCAGCTTATGCGCGGTGCGTTACTCACAGCCGTCTCCACTGGTCTTGAGGGTACGTTAGTGGTACCGTTGCCAGTAGTATAGGAGGTAGCTTCAATGGCATCAGTACCTGACATCGTCCCCATCACCGACCTGCGCCAAGACGCCTCGGGCGTGATCAAGCGCGCGTCCGATACGCAGCAGCCGGTGTTCATCACGCAGCGCGGCCGCGCGGCCGCCGTCGTCGTCAGCGCGAGGGCCTACGAGCGCACGCAGCACGAGCTCGAGATCCTGCGTCTGCTCGCTCGCGGCGAGGCCGAGATTGAGGCCGGCTCAGGTCACGCGCTGGCCGACGTGCTGGCGGAAGCCGACGAGCTGCTCGGCAGGCCGTGAGCCGCAGAGTCCTCTTCACGCCCGCGGCCAGAGAGCAGTTCCTCGCGGCGCTGGCGCACATCTCGGCGGACGACCCGGCGGCGGCCCGCAGCCTGCGCGACCGCGCCGGCGCATCGCTCGCTCGCCTCGCCGACTACCCGGAGTCGGGGCGCGTGCTGCCCGAGTTCCCCGACCTGCCGTTCCGCGAGGTCATCGTGCCGCCGTACCGCTTCTTCTACCGCGTCAAGGACGACGCGGTGTGGGTGGTCGCGGCTTGGCACTCGGCCCAGCTTCCCGGCGAGCCGGAGGACGTTGGGCGTGACTAACAAGCGGATCAAGCTGTCTCGCCGCGGCGCCGGCGGCCTCACGGGCGGCCGGCGCGCTCGCAGCTTATCCGCGGTGCGTTAGGCAAAGTGGGCTCGATGCGGCAGCACGGAGCGGGAATGAAGGGCGACCCTTGAGCAGCGACCGGCAGGAGCTCGGCCCCGTTTTCGTTCTCACCTGGCGCCTCTACCGAGCCAATGCAGGCCCCCTGACCGCCGTCGCGGGCATCGCGACGCTCGTCGCTCTCGCTGTCAGCTTCGCCCGCGTAGGCCCGAGCCTCACCTCGTTCGGCAGCCCGTCCTTCGGCCTGACTCTCTCCACCGGCACCGCGGGCTCCCACATCGGATTCAACGCTCAGGTCTTCGCCTACGGCCTCGTCAGCCTGCTGGCCGGCGCGTGGGAGGCGGCGACCATCGTGCCCCTGCTGCTACGCCGCGTCCGAGACGGGACCGCGCCGCGCTATGGCCTGCTCGCGGGCCTGCCCTACATCGCGTGGGTGGCGGTCGCGACCCTGCTCGTCGCGCTCCTCACTGTCGCCCTGGACATGCTCCTCTTCTTCGGCATCCAGGGTGCCATCGGGCCGCTCCCGCTTGAGCTCCTCCCGGGGTTGCTGCTCGGGACCGCACTGCTCTTCCTCGTGCCCCTCATCGTCGATGGCGAGGACGGCCTCACCTCACTGCTGGCGAGCTGGCGCCTCGTGCGTCGCAGCGGCTTCTGGCGCCTCCTCGTCTATCTTCTCGTCGCCGGGCTCGGCTTGATGAGCGCCTCGATTGCGCTGGGACTGTTCGACGCGGTGCTGCCTGACTGGGCCCAAGGGCGCTTCACTCTGCTCGTCTTCGGCCTTGTCGCTACGCCGCTCATGATCAGCTTCACGACCGTCCTGTACCTGCTGTGCACGGGTGCGCGGGCGCCGCTCCTAGCCGCGACCCTGCCAACCGCGGACGAGCGTTCTCGGGGGTCACTTGCCTAACAAGCGGATCAAGCTGGCTCGCCAAAGCGTCGCGGCAAGACGGAGCCGCGGCACTCGCAGCTTATCCGCGGTGCGTTAGGCGTAGAAACGGGGGGTCTGAGGTGAGAGGCCTGGGTGCGGTCGCACTGGTCTGCGTTGGCTTGGTGGTCCTCGTCGGCGCGCTGGACTTAGTGCAGTTCGCGCTGATGATGTCCTCCGAAGCCTACGGCACCGCCCCGGGCGCGCTCTCCCTGGTGCTCTTCTGGCTGCCGGTCGCCGCGGCCGTCGCCGTCGGACTCTGGCTTATCCGCAAGCGGCATGCATTGGCGGCCCGCTGGTTCGACGACTCCCCGCCAGAGATCACTGTGCGACCGCGGGACCTGCTGCGCGTTGCCCTGATCGTTCTTGGCGTTGTATTCGTCGCTCGCGCCATACCCGGCCTGTTGTCCGCGGTCGCCAACGGGATCCGATTCTCGACCGAGGACTGGGGTGGGGTCAGTGAGTCGCAGATCTCGTGGGTCTGGGTCAACGGCCTCCTGTCCATTATCCCTCCTCTGGCGCAGTTGGTCGTCGGCGTTCTCCTGGTCGCGTACTCCGACCGTCTTGCAGGGCGGCTCTGGGCGCCGGGGGACAAGCCCGCCGTCCCGATGGCGGATCCGGCCAACAAGGTGTGCCCCGAGTGCGGTGCCGCGTATGTGCCCGCCGACTACCGAGCCGGCACACCCGACTGGACCTGCGATTCATGCGGCGGCTCTCTACGACCTCACGCCTAACAAGCGCATCGAGCAGGCTCGCAGTATGCTCTGTGCAAACTCGTAGCATGAGCGCTCGCAGCTCATGCGCGACACGTTGGGCATTCGGAGAGAGGGGCTAATGGTGGTCGGACTAATGCGCGTCGCGGGTCTCGCGGCAGTCGTGGCGCTCGTTCTCGGGCTTGCGGCCTGCGGCGGCACTTCGCCGTCATCGTCACCCTCCCCGACGGCCTCTGCGCCGCTCTCCGAGCTCACTGCGCTCGCGGAGCACTACGGGGCGAAGCAGGCGTGGTGGCTGGCGCTCTCACGTGCCGAGGCCGAGCGGCTCATCGACGACGCAGCCTGGACGCCGCCGAGCGCCAGTCCGGGGACTTCTCCCCCGGTCTATGTCGTCCTCGTACACGGCGACTTCAACGACGCCACGGGCAAGCCTCACCAGTACGAGTGGGCAGTCGTCGCCCGCACGGCCAGCGGCTCGATGGCCCGTGTCATGTCCGAGCGCCCCGAAGTCACGGGCCGCGAGTGGAGCCCTCTGGCAGTCTCGGCGCCCAAGTCGACGTCGAACCAGTGAGCGAACCGATGCCCAACAAGCGGATCAAGCTGACTCGCCAAAGCGTCGCGGCACGACGTGGCCGCGGCGCTCGCAGCTTATCCGCGGTGCGTTAGAGCTAGCACGGTGGGAGCGTGATGGAGGGTTCACGCGGGAGACGTGGGGGAGCGGCGTTGGGGCCGCCCGCCGTGCGCTGCCTGCTGGCCCTGCCCTTGGCACTCGGCGTGGTTGGCAATCTCATGCTGCTCCCCGCCTTGCTCCGCGAGCCGGGGCAGGACGCGCGCTACTACATCGTGAACGCCGCGATCTGCCTCGTGCCGGCGACGCTCTACGCGCTTGCGGCGCTGCTCGTCGTGGCGGCTTGGGCGCGCCCCGTCGTCTGGATCGTCCTGCTGGCCTGTGGCCTCGCGCTCAGCGGCGTCGGGCTTTTCTACCTCATCACCTTCGGACCGGGCGAGCTGTTCATCGTGCCGCCCTATCTCGTCGCCGTGTCGGTGGTCCAACTCGCGGCGCTGTCGAAGGCGCGCAAGGCGGCCGCCGGTGGATCGCAGCGTCTGGCGTGAGGTCGTGGGCAGCTCTAACAAGCGCATCAACCTGTCGCGTCCAGGCGCTGCGGTTGTATCCTCCAGCCGCAGCCCGCGCAGGTTATGCGCGGTGCGTTAGGGACAACATGACTCACCCAGGAGCGCAGATGATCACGGAGCAAGCATCTTCGCGGCCCTTGTCGGTCACGGCCGCCCTCGTTCTCATCATCGCGGGGTATGTGGCCATCGCCGTCCTTGTTCTCGGGCGCCAGGTCGCCGACGCATGGCACGCCGGCTCCCCCGGTCTCCCCGGCCTGCTGATGCTGGCCGTGGCCCTATTGGTCTGGGCGCTCCTCGGCGTCTTCATGATCGGCGCGCTCGCGCGTCGCCGGCGCTGGGCCTGGTGGGTCTGGTTCCTGTTGTTCGCGCTGGAGCTCCCAGCCTTGCTGCTCGGTCTCCAGCACAGCTTCGCTCAGGGTATGTCGAGCGCGACCGTCGCTGTGCTCATGACCGTATTCGCCGCTGCCATCGTGGTCCTGCTCCTGCTCCCTGCGTCGCGCCGGTGGTGCGGCGTTGGCGCCGGTCAACCAGGGCCGTGAGCGTTGGGATGTGTCCCTAACAAGCGCGTCAACCTGACGCGATCAACGGTTTCAGTAGTAACTTGGAGCCGCAGCTCGCGCAGGTTACGCGCGGTGCGTTAGGCAGCGGCAATGGACGGTTGGCGGTTCATCGGAACAAGCGGGGAGGAGTCGTACAGTGTCAGCGGCGTGGACGTTTGGCGCCATCGCTGGCACCGAAAGCCGCTGGAGGTCGCCGACGTCTCCAGTCCCTCGGGTGAGCCGCGACAGTTCCCGGTCTACGCCATCTCCGTCTACGACCTGGTGGTCGGCGACCGCAGCGTCACCTTCGCTGCCGGTGAGATCTCCAACGGCGTGTGGGCCTTCTACGTTCCTTGGGAGTCGTTTTGGGATCGTTGATGAGGTCTCGGAAGCGCAGCCACCGCTGCCTAACAAGCGCATCCAGCTGATGCGCCGCAGGTCTGCAACACTCTGGGAGCGCAGCGCGCACAGCTTATGCGCGGTGCGTTCGAAGCAACCGACCTGAGGGGGCGTCAGTCGTGGAGATCATCATCGTTGTCCTAATCTGCATCGCTCTCGTATGGATTGGCGGTGTCTTCTACTCCGTGCGCAGAGGCATGAACGAAGTGATCCGCGGCCTCAACGTGATCGACGACCGACTCGAGCGATTGGAGCGCGAGCGGAACCAGGTCGATTGAACCAGTTGCATGAGGTGCGGTGCAGGGGCTGCAGGGGTAGTGGCGGTGCTTCGAACAAGCGGATCAAGCTGACTCGCCGCAGCGCCGGCGGCCTCACGAGAGGTCGTCGCGCTCGCAGCTTATCCGCGGTGCGTTCGGCAGAACGGAGCTAGATGAAGCGACGCGGTCTTGGACTCCTGATCGCCCTCGGGGTCGGCGGGGGGCTCGTCGGCCTGGCGGCCGTGCTCGTCCGGGTCACCCGTGTCCACGACTTCTACGGCGTGTGTCTCGTAATCGGCCTGATCGCCATCGGCCTCGCGGTTGCGGCCCTGGTCTCTCCCAACGTGCTCATGCAACGCGCGACTGGAGACCCGTACTTCGGCGAGAGCTCCATGCCCCCCGACGACGCCAGCTTCTCGGAGGCTGAATATCGTTTCGCCGGCTGGTACTCCCTCTACCTGGTACTGGCGGCTGTGCCGTGCCTTCTCACGGCGCTGATCCACTACTGGACGTAGTGTCGACATGGCGGGTCTGCCGAACAAGCGCATCAAGCTGGCTCGCAGTAAGCTCTACGGTGAAGTCCGTAGCATGAGCGACTCGCAGCTTATCCGCGGTGCGTTGGGCGGAATAGGGGCGCAACGTTGCAGCAGGTCGTGACAGAGCAGGGTTCGAGCCGGCTCCCGGAAGCCGAACGGACGCGCTTCCGTCGCTGGCTGCTCATCGCCGCGGCGGCCTGTGCGCCGTTCGTCCTCGCCCAGCTCGCGCTCGCCGTCTTCGTCACGCCGACCTTCGCCGACATGTACGCCGAGGACGGTATCGCCAGCCCCTCCGGCGTGTGGCGGCTCGTTTTCTCGCTCAGCCACGGCCCCAGGCTCGTGCTGCTCATCCTCGCCGTCGACGTGACGCTGTTCGGAGTCGCTTGGCTGGTCGCGCGGCGCACGCGAGCCTGGGTACTCTTCATCCCGGTCGGCGTGCTGGCGATCGCGACCGGCGCCTACGTGCCCTTCCTCTACATGCCGATCTTCCAGTCGATGACCGTGGTGCAGTAGGCAACGGCGTGAGGCATCCGCCCAACAAGCGGATCAAGCTGACTCGCCGAAGCGTCGCGGCAAGACGAAGCCGCGGCGCTCGCAGCTTATCCGCGGTGCGTTGGACTGACAGAAGGCGGTAGCCATGGCGGGGGACGAGAGCCACTGGTCGCAGCGCGAACTCGAGCGCCGCTTGCTCGCCGGCGAGCGCAAGGCCGACATCGTCGCCGCGGTCGCCGCCGAAGGCGGGGACTGGCAGCGCGCCGCTCGTCAGCTCGCCCAGCTCCCGACGCCGCCGAACCGGCGCCGCTGCCGCGCCCTGAACGTCGCCCTGGTCGCGCTTCTCGCGCTCGCCGCAGCGGGCGAGCTCCTCGGCCTGCTCACCTACGACCACGGCATCTGGTTGGTCCTCGACCTCGTCTTCCCGGTGCTGTTCCTCGTCGCCGCGGCGCTGGTCGCCCGCTACCGCGCCCGCGGCTACACCATGGCGGCGACGGTCGCCGTGGTCCGCCTCGGGTGGTGGGCCCTCTCCGTCGCGGTTCACCAGTTCGTCTCGGCCCCTGCCGGCCTCGTCGCCGCGCAGGTGGTCGTCTGCGTCGCGGTCGCGGTAGTCGCCGTGGTCGTCCAGCGCAGGCTGCTGCCGCGTCGACCTGGACGAGCCTCGCGCCGCGGACGGATGCCGAAGGCGAGCTCGTGTTCGAGGAGTGAGGGTGCAGTCCAACAAGCGGATCAAGCTGACTCGCCAAGGCGTCGCGGCAAGACGTAGCCGCGGCGCTCGCAGCTTATCCGCGGTGCGTTAGAGCCACCTGGTCGGGACCGAGAAGGGAGTCGCATGCATCGCAGGAGTCCGCTCGTTCCGGCCTTGGCCGCCCTGCTCATGCTCGTCGTGACAGTCCTCGCCGCCGGATGCTCTGCCGATCCCCCGCCGCCGCGCTGGGAGGAGTTGACCTCGGGGAGCTTCAGCGGCGCCAAGACCGAGCGTCTCGACCTCGGCACCTTCTACCTCGCGAAGGAAGCCCGCGTGGCATGGGACCTTGCCGGGCCGGCCGACGCCAGAGCCGAGTTCAGGCTGAAGGTCGTCAACCTCTCGAACAACGCGAACACCGACTCCTGGGACACCGACGAGACGTGGGTGGAATCGTGGAAGGAGAGCTTCGACCCGCGGTCCGAGGAGGCTCTCTCTATCGGCGTGCCCGAGCAGGGGGAGTATCACCTCACGCTCATTCAGCGCCTGCCTCGCGGCTCCCACGTCGGGTTCGCCGGAAGCTTCGCGCTCTACACGCGGGACTACGACTGAGGCGCTGGTGGTGCGGGGCTCTAACAAGCGGATCAAGCTGGCTCGCCGCAGCGCCGACGTTGTCATCAGGAATCGGCGCGCTCGCAGCTTATCTGCGGTGCGTTGGGGCGACGCGGGTCAGGCGTTAGGCATGGGCGAGACGACAAGCGACGGAGCTGGGAGGGCCTCATGAGCAACGGTGGATGGGCACAGGCGGGCCGCACGGCGATCCTCACGGTGGTCATCCTCATCGTCGTGGTCATCGGCGTGAGCATGCTAGTCGAGGCCCTCATCCGCTGATGTCGCGCCGGCTCACGCTGTCGCCGCGCGTGGTCGCGCGCAGCCCCAACAAGCGCGTCAACCTGTCCCGTCGCAGCGCCGATGTACCTATCGGCACTCGGCGCACTCGCAGGTTACGCGCGGTGCGTTAGAGCTAGCAGCGCTGGGGGCGTGATGCAGGCACAAGGAGACAGGGTCGGAGCCGGCGCGTCAGGGGCGTTGGTCGCTTTGCGCTGGCTGCTGGTGGTCGCCCTCGCGGCCGCGGTGGTCGTCCTCGTCCGCATGGCGGTGTGGGAGCTCGGCGTCGCAGACCAGTCGTTGCGGTACTACGTCATCAACCTCGCCATCAGCCTAGCGCCGGCGGTCGCCTACGCGGCTGCGGTCGTGCTCGCGCTCACGAGGCGCGGCGGCAGCGTGACCTGGAGCATCCTCCTGGCCTGCGGCCTCGTCCTCAGCGCGATCGGCCTCTACTACCTCGTCACCTGGGGGTTCGGCGAGCTCATGGTTGCCCCGCTGTGCCTCGTTGCGCTCTCCCTCCTGCAGTTGCTGACGCGGCCCCGACCAAGCGCGACGCAGGCGCGATGAGCGTCGGCAGCTCTAACAAGCGGATCAAGCTGGCTCGCCGGCAGCTCTACGGTACACTTCGTGGCGTGAGCGCTCGCAGCTTATCCGCGGTGCGTTCGACGCAACCAGGGGGACTTCTGTGGACGTGACCGCGCTTGCCGCAATCGTCTTCTCGGTCGTCGCTGGGGGTGCGGTGGCGTTTCAGATCGCTCTGGCTCTCGGTGCTCCGTGGGGCTCCTACGCGATGAGTGGCAAGCACCCCGGGCGGTTCCCGCCGGCGATGCGCTTCGGCGCCCTCATCCAGGGGCTGCTCCTCGGCCTCATGGCCGCGGTCGTCCTCTCCCGCGCTGGTCTTACCTTGTCGCAGTGGGCGCAGGCATCCGCATGGCTGACGTGGATCGTCGTCGCACTCAGTGGCGTCAGCCTCGTGCTCAACGCGATGACGCCCAGCGCCGGGGAGCGTCGCGTCTGGGTGCCGGTGGCGCTCGTGCTCCTCGCCACCAGCCTCACCGTCGCACTGACCGCTGGGTGAGGTTGCGTCCGTTGAGAACCTCGGGTCGCAGTGCGTCGAACAAGCGCATCGAGCAGAACGCCACGTCGTCTGCCGCGAGCCGGCAGGTCAGCCGCGTCTGCTCATGCGCGGTGCGTTAGGCAGACCGGGAGGCCGTGGGATGCGGTTCGACAGAATCCCTCTCGCCATCGCCCTTCTCGCCGTCGCGGTGGTCGGCCTGACCGCCGGGTGCGGCTCCCCCCAGCCCTCTGGCATCGCCGGGCGGCTCACCCGCCTCGACTTCTTCGGCCACGTCGTTGGCCTCGAGAACGGCTCCATCATCGTGCGACCCGAGGGAGGAGGGAAGCAGCTCGCCGAGGTGCAAAGCGCCCACAACGGCCGCTACTCGGTCACCTTGGCCCCCGGCCGCTACGAGGTGGAGATTTATGCGGACTGGCCCAACATGGGGCTGCCGTCGGTCACCGAGAAGGTCACGGTCCGCGAGGGCATGGCGGCGCAGCTCGACCCGGTTCGCAGCCAAAGCGCCATGACCGAGCCCCGTCGCGGCGCCCAGCCGGCACTCCGGCGCGAGCTGCGGCGCTGGGCCAAGGAGGTCGCCCTCACCCGCCAAACCGTCCAGGTAAGCCTCTACGGTGCGCACGCGGGAGCCGCCGCGGCGCTCGTCGGGACGACCGGCCTTCCCGACGACGCGCACGTCTACGTTGTCCTGCTGAACGGCAGGACAACGCCGGAGTCGCCGTCCACGCCCGAGACGGACGCCCTGCGGCGCGGCGGGCAGATCGCCTACCTCGTCGACCCACGCACTTTCGCCATCCTGCGCACTCGGGTGCTCGAACGGCCGGCGAGCGAGGACGAGCTTCGCGCGCTCGGCGGGCAGGGCGTAGGCTTCTACGTCTACTAAGATGAAGGGCATGCCTAACAAGCGCATCGAGCAGAACGCCAGAAGGTCTGCCGCAAGCCGGCAGGTCAGCCGCGTCTGCTCATGCGCGGTGCGTTAGGCGGGGTAGAGGTGGTCACTACACTCCGACCCGTAGTGGCGGACGACCAGGCGGAGATCCAGCGCTGGGCGGGCTTCGCCGCCGGGCACATGTCGCGCACGCATCCTCTCGATGCCGCCGCCGATTGTCACGCTTCCGCCTCCGGGCTCTACTGGTACATCATCGTCGCGGACGGCCGTGACGTCGGCACCGTCTGGGTCGAACTCCCTCCCGGCGCCGGCGAGGCAATCCTCGGCGTGTTCCTCTGCGACGCTGAGCACCTCGGCTGGGGCATCGGCACCACTGCCGTCCAGCTCGCCCTCGCGGAGTTCCGCGCCGCCCGTCCCGGCCTGCCAGTCGCCCTGCGGGTGCGGCGCGCGAACGAGCGCGCCATCGCCTGCTACCGCCGGGTCGGCTTCACGGTCACCGGCAGCGGCACCAAGTCGCTGCCCTCCGGCGAGGACGTGCCCTACTACAGCATGGTCCTCGCGCCATGCTGAGCGGTCTCGTGCCGACGTTCCCCGACCCGCCTAACAAGCGGATCAAGCTGACTCGCCCAACGGCTTCCGTAGTATTCTCAGACGGAAGCGCTCGCAGCTTATCCGCGGTGCGTTGGGCACACCGGGGTCCGATTGTGGGAGGGGCGCGATGAGAACGCGGTACCTGAGCCTAATGCTGGTCGTCCTGCTCCTGCTGGCGGTCGTCAGCGGATGCTCCTCGGAGCCGACGACGGAGGTAGGGCGGGTGTTCTCCGGACCGGAGAGCTTCACGACCGACGTCACGAATGGCAAGGTGGCGTCCGTCGAAGCCACCACCGCCGATCAGGTCCTCTCGGTGGAGCTCACCGACGGCTCCTCGTACACGGTGCCCTATCTCGACCTGAAGACCGTCGACCAGATGTTGTCCGAGCATCCCGACGTGAGCTATTCGGTCGATGGCGAGGCTCGGCAGCAGTGACGGCGCACCTGAGCACGTCGGGCTCGGCACCGCATGATGGCCGGGTGCCCAACAAGCGGATCAAGCTGACTCGCCAAAGCGTCGCGGCAAGACGGGGCCGCGGCGCTCGCAGCTTATCCGCGGTGCGTTCGACGCAACCAGGGGGACTTCTGTGGACGTGACCGCGCTTGCCGCAATCGTCTTCTCGGTCGTCGCTGGGGGTGCGGTGGCGTTTCAGATCGCTCTGGCTCTCGGTGCTCCGTGGGGCTCCTACGCGATGAGTGGCAAGCACCCCGGGCGGTTCCCGCCGGCGATGCGCTTCGGCGCCCTCATCCAGGGGCTGCTCCTCGGCCTCATGGCCGCGGTCGTCCTCTCCCGCGCTGGTCTTACCTTGTCGCAGTGGGCGCAGGCGATCCGCATGGCTGACGTGGATCGTCGTCGCACTCAGTGGCGTCAGCCTCGTGCTCAACGCGATGACGCCCAGCGCCGGGGAGCGTCGCGTCTGGGTGCCGGTGGCGCTCGTGCTCCTCGCCACCAGCCTCACCGTCGCACTGACCGCTGGGTGAGGTTGCGTCCGTTGAGAACCTCGGGTCGCAGTGCGTCGAACAAGCGCATCGAGCAGAACGCCACGTCGTCTGCCGCGAGCCGGCAGGTCAGCCGCGTCTGCTCATGCGCGGTGCGTTAGAGCCACTTGGTCGTAGCCTCGGAGGAGGTCACATGGATCGCGGCAGAGGAATGCTCGCAGCGGGGTTCGTCGCTTTACTCGCGACGCTGGCGTTGCTTGTCGTCACCGCCTGCTCGAGTGATCCGCCGCCGCCGCAGTGGCAGAAGCTCACATCGGGCAGCTTCAGCGGCAGGAGCGAGCGCCTCGATCTCGGCACCGTCTACCTCATCACGCAGGTGCGCGTCGCGTGGCGGCTGAGCGCGCCGAGCGATGCCCGCGCGGTGTTCAGGCTCAAGACCGTCCGCATCTCCGATGGCGGTTCGCGGACCGACGAGACCTCGGTGCGCTCCTGGAAGGACAGCTTCGCTCCGCGCTCCGACGACGCCCTCACGCTCGGCGTCATCGAGCCCGGCGAGTCTCACATCACGCTCACCCAGCGTGTCCCTCGTGGCGCTGCCGGCTACGCCGGCAGTTTCACTCTCTACACCCGCGACTACGAGTGAACGCCGTTGGGGCGGGGCTCTAACAAGCGCATCAACCTGACGCGACCAACGGCTTCTGTAGTAACTTGGAGCCGCAGCCCGCGCAGGTTATCCGCGGTGCGTTAGAGCTAGCACGGTGGGAGCGTGATGGAGGGTTCACGCGGGAGACGTGGGGGAGCGGCGTTGGGGCCGCCCGCCGTGCGCTGCCTGCTGGCCCTGCCCTTGGCACTCGGCGTGGTTGGCAATCTCATGCTGCTCCCCGCCTTGCTCCGCGAGCCGGGGCAGGACGCGCGCTACTACATCGTGAACGCCGCGATCTGCCTCGTGCCGGCGACGCTCTACGCGCTTGCGGCGCTGCTCGTCGTGGCGGCTTGGGCGCGCCCCGTCGTCTGGATCGTCCTGCTGGCCTGTGGCCTCGCGCTCAGCGGCGTCGGGCTTTTCTACCTCATCACCTTCGGACCGGGCGAGCTGTTCATCGTGCCGCCCTATCTCGTCGCCGTGTCGGTGGTCCAACTCGCGGCGCTGTCGAAGGCGCGCAAGGCGGCCGCCGGTGGATCGCAGCGTCTGGCGTGAGGTCGTGGGCAGCTCTAACAAGCGCATCAACCTGTCGCGTCCAGGCGCTGCGGTTGTATCCTCCAGCCGCAGCCCGCGCAGGTTATGCGCGGTGCGTTAGTCCTACGCCGGTCCAACGTCTGCGAAAGGGCAGAGATGAACGGCAAGCGGTTCGTCGTCGGGCCCGCGCTTCTCCTGCTCGGCGCGGTGGTCGCTCTCGGCGGCTGCGGCACGGCCGCCACCGTCGAGTCTGGGGCGACGAGCGCATCGCCCTCCACGATGCAGTCGTCCACGCGCATCGAGGACCAGCCGGCGGCCCTCGCGCTCGCGCGCATCCTGCTCGCGCAGAAGGCGTGGACGTACGAGCCCGCGGGCGACGTGCCAGCTGGTAGCGAGGGCGTGAGCGCCAACCTCGTCTTCGCCCACCTCTACTCGATCCGCGAGCGCCACGGCACGCCATTCGCCACCTTCGACGCCGAGCAGCTCTACGTCGGCGCTCCGGCAGAGCGCGAGGCCGCCCGTGACGGCGAGACCATCCAGGGCGCCACCTACCGCCGCAACGCGCACGTGCACCGCCAGTCCCTGCCGCTCGCGGACGACTGCCCCATCGTCTACGCCTGGGCGAACACCGTCCTGGTCGGCCACTGGCCGCAGGTGCCCGACACGGTCCCAGTCAGCCGCACCACCTACTGGCTGGTCGTCGACGGCGGGGAGATCACGGCCATGGTCTGGCAGGGCTACTGATGGCGGAGGCGTCTCACAGGTGGGCGAGGGCTAACAAGCGCATCGAGCAGAACGCCGAAGGGTCTGCCGCAAGCCGGCAGGCCGGCTGCGTCTGCTCATGCGCGGTGCGTTAGCCGGACGCTCAACCAGCCGAAGCGGTCCTCGTCCTCACCCAGGCGGCAAGTTGCTCTTCGCTCAGCTCACCAGCAGCCAGGCCCAGCATCGCCGTGACGACCTCGGCCTCGTCCGCCTCGAACTCCACTCCGTTCAGCTCGAGGAACACGGCCATGGTGACGAAGGCGATGCGCTTGTTGCCGTCGTGGAACGGGTGCCCGGTCACGAGGCCGTGGCCGTAGGCCGCCGCCAGCTCGGCGAGGTCGACGTCAGGACGGTAGGCTCTTCGCTGCGGCGGCCGGGCCAAGGCCGCCTCGAGCCCGTGCTCGTCGCGCAGGCCGGGCATGCCGCCGTGCTCGCGGATGAGGTCGAACTGCACCGCTTCCACGACCAGGCGGTCGATCCAGCGCGGCTCTTCGCCTCGCGGCTCCACCGGCTACTTGGCCAGTTCTCGCAGGGCGCTGCGGTAGCGGCCGGCCACCTTGCCGGCGACGGCGAGCGCCTCCTCGACCGCAGGGTCGTAGGGCGTGAGCAGGATTCCGCGCTCGGTCTCGACGGCGAGCACCGTGTCGCCCGCCGCGAGGTGCAGGCGCTCGGCCATGTCCTTGGGGAGCGTGGCGCTGATCGAGCCGCCGGCCTGGCGGAGCTTCAGTCCGCGGGTCATGGTCCTCCTCCGGTTTGTGCCAAGGTAGCACATCAATGCTACCACAGACAGGCGCACGGCTAACATGCGCATCGAGCAGAACGCCAACAGGTATGGTGAACTCCGTAAGCGCTGCCGCGTCTGCTCATGCGCGGTGCGTTAGGCGCGCGGAGGACCACGGAGACCGATGTATTACGGGCTGCTTATCTACCCCAACGGCGTGGACGAGGCCCTCGTAGGCAGGATACGTCGTCAGTACGATCCCACGGTCGATGTCATCGCCCCGCACGTGCCGGTCGTCTATCCGGTTCCCGACGGGGTGAGACGCGACCTGCTCATCTCACACATTCGGAACGTCACGCTCGCCTGCGCGCCCTTCGAGATCCGCCTCGGCGCCCTGCACCGGTCAGCCGACCACTGGCTCTTCTTGACACCGGTCGACGGCAAGGAGGACCTGAGGCGCCTCCATCTGCGTCTCCACACCGGCCTCCTGGCCGAGTTCCGCGACGCGGACAGGGACTACGTACCGCACGTCGGCCTCGGCCACTTCATGAGAGAAGGCGCGACCTACGACTGGGAGAACCCACGCGAAGAGGACTTCGATGCCGAGAGGTACGAGGCCGCCGTCCGGGAGGCGCAGCCCCTCGTCGATGGTCCAGCCGAGCGTATCGACACGCTCCATCTGGTCACCATCCCCGACGCGGCGGTTGAGTGGTTCAGTGGAGAGGGGTCGACGTTCCCGAGGGACTCCCGAGCTGAAGAGGTGTGCGCGTTCACGTTCGGCGCCTAACAAGCGCATTGAGCAGATTGGCCCGCAGGCTATGATGTCGGCGAAGGCGCAGGGAGCCAACTGCTCATGCGCGGTGCGTTAGACCCAACAAGGTCGTGGCCGCAGCTGGTTCGGGACGCTATACTGTACGTAATGGCGTATCGAATATCGGAGGCCAGCCATGCCGCTCTTTCGCCCGTCCGTCGATGTCCGCCCGGTGACCGAGTTCCGCGCCCATACCTCGGCGGTGCTCCAGCAGGTACATGCCACGAAGCGCCCCGTCGTGCTCACCCAGCACGGCCGCAGCGCCGCAGTGCTCCTCGACGTCGAGTTCTACGAGCAGCTCGTCGAGGAGGTCGCCCTGCTGCGCGACCTGGCAACCGCCGAGGCGCAGCTCGACGCCGGAATGGTGGTGCCGCATGAGGAGGTCGTGGCGCGCCTCCGGGAGCAGCTCGCGGAGTGAGGCTGGTCTGGTCGCAGCTCGCCGATCGCCAGGTCGACGAGGCCCTCGCCCACATCGTCGCCGAGGACGCAGTTGCCGCGCGCCGCTGGCTCGAGGAACTGCTCGAGCGCGTCGAGGCGCTGCGTCGCTTCCCCGACGCCGGACGCGTCGTCCCCGAGGTCGGGCGCGACGACCTGCGCGAGCTGCTCGTCGGCTCCTACCGCGTCATCTACCGCCGCGGCGAGACGTCGGTCGAGATCGCTGTGGTTCGTCATCAGGCGCGGCACTTCGACGAAGACGAACTCGCACGGTAGTGTGGGTCTAACAAGCGGATCAAGCTGATGCGCCGCAAGCATTCTTCACTCTGGGAGCGCTGCGCGCACAGCTTATCCGCGCTGCGTTGGACGGAGTGGCCGGGGGGTCTACCGCATGAGTAAGCGCGCCTGGATCATCGTTGGGGTCGTCGTAGCAGTCGTCGCCGGCTCGCTGGCCAGCGTCTACCTGACCGGACTCGTCATCGTCGGTGATCCGTACTCCGGCGTGTGGAACGTCGAGGGGAAGCCAGCGCATACCGGCTCCCTCATCAAGCAGACTGACGACGGCTACGTCTTCACCGCCTTGGTCGGGGGCGAGGCGGTAGGCTGGCATCCGCTCCTGCGTGACGGTCGCACTCTTGAGGGCGAGTACCCTGAGGCCCAGCGGGTCACCTTCGAGTACCAGCCCTGGACCGGCCGCCTCGTCTGGACGAACTGGGACCACGGCAATCTCAGAGGGCACCTCACACTCAGGAAGGCCACCGACGACACCTCCGTCCCCAAGCAGGTCGACTGAGTGGTGGTCGACCCGTCCAACAAGCGGGTTAAGCTGGCTCGCCGCAGCGCCGACGTTGTCACCAGCAATCGGCGCGCTCGCAGCTTATCCGCGGTGCGTTGGGCGCACTACCGAAGGTCCGCGAAATGCTCGTGCTAGGCTGACGCAGGTCGACGCGAAGGGAGCTACCCATGGCTGACTCACCGCGACACGGCATCACTCTCGCTTCTCTCATCCTCGCCCTTCTCGCCGTCGGCGTGGCCGTGGCCCTTGCCGCCGTCTACATCGCATCGCCGCTCGACGACCCGACGCTCTCCGCGCAGGTCGCCGTGCAGGCCTCCGTCGGGGACGCCGTCTTCGCCGCTCTCGTCGCGGCCGCCCTCAGCGCCCTCGTCATCGCCAGCCTCCACGCCTCTTGGCGGCCACGCCTGCGGGTCGCTGTGCGCCTCACCTGCCCCGCGCTCATGACCGTCGCCGGCCTCCTCGCCGCGCTCACGCTCGATCCGGCGAGCCCCGACCTGCAGGCCCGCTTCGGCGTCTACGCACACGGCGAGGGCCGCGATCTGCTGCTCGGCCTGTTCACGCCCTGGGTCGAGCGCATGGCGGCGCTCTCGTGGCTCTACGCCGCGTGCGGCGCGTCTCTCCTCACGTTGACGCTGGTCATCACGCTCGCGTCGCGGCGGGAGCGCCATCGGCAGCCGCGCAACGTCGCCCGGGCGACCTGAGGCGTGGTCGAGGCGCCCAACAAGCGGATCAAGCTGGCTCGCCGCAGCGCCGACGCTGTCATCAGGAATCGGCGCGCTCGCAGCTTATCCGCGGTGCGTTCGGCAGAACCCAAGGCGCTGCGTGACAGCGAGCCGGGAATCATGTAATCTGATTCTCAGATGTCAGCCGAGGAGTACCCCATGTCCGACGTGACCGTCACCCAAGTCGCTCGCAACTTCGCCGAGTACGTCAACCGTGTGGCCTACCGGCGGGAGTCGTTCACCCTCCTGCGCGGCAAGAAAGCGCTCGCCGAGCTGCGTCCGCTGCCCACCGGCGCGCGCCTCTCCGAGCTGCCCGGCCTGCTCGCCTCGCTGCCGCGGCTCACTGAGGCCGAGGCCGGCGAGTTTGCCGCGGACCTCGACGCTTCCCGCGATGAGCTCGGCGAGGTACGGGACGCATGGCAGTCCTGATCGACGCCAGCATCCTCATCGAGGCGGAGCGCGGCCGCCTCCACCTCGAGCCGCACGTCGCACGCCACGGCGAGGACGAGGCGTTCCTCAGCGTCGTCACCGCGAGCGAGCTCCTCCACGGCGTGCATCGCGCCGCCGGGCCCGACGTGCGCGCCCGCCGCTCGGCGTTCGTCGAGGGCGTCCTCGAGCGCTTCCCGCTGCTCGCCGTGGACCTCGCCTGCGCGCGCGCCCACGCACAGCTCTGGGCCGAGCTCAGCCGCGCGGGGACGCTGATCGGCCCGCACGACCTCTGGCTCGCCGCCACCTGCGTCGCGCACGGCCTCACGATGGTCACGGGCAACGTGCGCGAGTTCGTCACGCGTGCCGGGCCTCGAGCTGGAGGTCTGGGAGGGCTAGCGGTTGCGGGTCTCGCCGAACAAGCGGATCAAGCTGGCTCGCAGAAGCGCCGGCGGTCTCACGGGAGGCCGGCGCGCTCGCAGCTTATCCGCGGTGCGTTCGGCGCAACCGACGGGAGGTCAGCTGTGTTCGAGATAATCGGGCTCGTGGGGCTTGCCATCGCGATCCTCTGGCTCGGCCGGATCTTCTACATTCTGCAGAAGGGCCTGAACGAGATCATCACCGGCCTCACCTCGATCGACCAGCGGCTCACCCGCGTTGAGGCCCAGCTCGCGGCGCAGCAGACCCGGGACCCGGGGCCAGAGGCGTAGCCGGATGTCGGCGGTGCCTCATGGCGGTGCGCCGAACAAGCGCGTCAACCTGACTCGCAACAGGTCTGGCGGTGGATGCTCCCGCCAGCCCGCGCGCAGGTTACGCGCGGTGCGTTGGGCATACGCTCGGCGACCCGTGGCGGAGTTCGGAGCGCAAGGTGGGCGATTCCCTCGCGCCGTTGCATTTCCGGGGTCTCTGGTTATACTCACGGTATGAAGACAGCGATCTCCATACCCGACGACCTGTTCGCCGACGCCGAGGAACTGGCGCGGGAGCTGAAGAAGTCACGCAGCCGCCTCTACGGTGACGCGGTGCGCGAGTACGTCGCACGTCACTCCGCCGAGAGCGTCACTGAGGCCCTCGACCGCCTCTGCGACGAGGTCGAGTGCCGCAGCGACTTCGCTGGCGCCGCCGCACGTCGCACCTTCGAGCGCAGCGACTGGTGATCGCCCAGGGCGAGGTCTGGTGGGCCGACTTGGCCGAGCCCTCCGGCTCTGAGCCCGGCCTCCGCCGCCCCGTCGTCGTCGTGCAGGGCGACGCCTTCAACCGCAGCCGCATCGCCACCGTCGTCTGTGTCGCGCTGACTAGCAACCTGCGCTGGGCTGAGGCGCCCGGCAACGTCCTCCTCAGCGCGCGCACTACCGGTTTGCCCAAGGATTCCGTGGCCAATGTCTCGCAGCTCGTGACCCTCGACCGCGAGGCGCTCACCGAGCGCGTCGGCGCCCTGCCCGCGAAGAAGCTCGAACTCGTGTTGCTCGGTATCGACGTCGTCCTCGGGCGTTGACGCGATTGCCCAACAAGCGGATCAAGCTGGCTCGCAGAAGCACCGACGCTGTCATCAGAAGTCGTCGCGCTCGCAGCTTGTCCGCGATGCGTTGATATGAGATGGCCTGTCAACACCCGCGCTTCCTAAGGCGTGATCCTCGCGTGCGAGGGACCGGTGCGAGCAGGTGGGCACATGGGATCGGCGTTCGACCATGCTGATATCCGCGGATCGGGACCGCACATCTCTAGTCGGGCCGGAGCCAGCCGCCTCCCACTAGGCACGCGCGTTCTCAGGTGGCGCGCATCACGCACTCGAGGATCGCTCCGGATCGCATCGCGCCACCCGCTCGCAACGGTCTCTTCCAGCAGGCGCCCATGCGGCCGGTCATCACGCACCAGACGAAGCCGGAGAGCTCACGGGCGACGGCGACGGCCGCCTTGTTCGGACACTTCCTGGCGGCCAGCTTGCGGTGGGTGGAGGAGCTGCAGGCGGCACTGCGCCTTCCACGAGTAGGCCGCCACCTCGGGCGGCTGGCCCTCGAGGCGCTTGGCCTGCTGCGCCGCGCACGCGGCGGGCCGGTGGCGGTAGGCCCGCGGCCTCGACCAGCACGCGCCGCACGTGCGCGTTGCCGGCCTTGGTGATCGAGCCCTGGTGCCGCGCCGCGCCGCTGGAGTGCTCGCTGGGCACCAGCCCGGTGAAGGCCATGTAGGCGGCCGCCGTGGGGAAGCGCGCGGAAGTCGCAGGTCTCGGTGAGGATGGTCACCGCGGTGAGCGTGTCGATGCCGCGGAAGGCGCGCAGGCGCGCCACGGCGTCGCGAGCGGCGCCTCCCGGCCGCCGCCTCGATCTGCCGGTCGATCGCCGCCAGCTGCGCGTCCCTGACCGAGTAGGCGCCCACCAGGTGTCGAAGGCGGCCTGGGCGGCCGGCTCCTCGAAGCGCAGCGCGCGCATCCAGACCTCGAAGCGGAAGCTCCACCGGGCGCCGGGCTCGGGTAGCGCCGGCCGTAGCGCAGCAGGAAGCTGCGGGTCCGCTGGCGGGCGATGCGGCGGTCGCTCTTCAGCTCCTCGCGCGCCCGCACGAGGTCGCGCAGCGCCTCCTCGGCCGGGCTCGGGACGCGCACCGCCGTGAGCTCGCCGGCCCGGTGCAGGCGGGCCAGGTTGCGCGCGTCGATGCGGTCGGTCTTGACGCGCACCCCGGCTCCGCGCGGGATCAGCGAGGGGGCGATCACCTCGCAGGGCGATGCCGAGCGAGCTGAGCAGGCGGTGGGTGTCATAGCCGGTCGGGACCCGCCTCGTAGCAGGTGCGCAGCGCCGCGCGGTCCGGGAAGCGCGAGAGCAGCTTGCGCAGCGCCTCCGGCGTGTTGGCGATCGACGCGCTCGTCGCACTCCTGGTACCGGGGCGCAGCACGGCGACGGCGATCGTCTCCTTGTGGACGTCGAGCCCGATGTGAGTAAACTCGTGCATGGTCGGTCCCTCCGTGTGTCGGTGTCCGCGGGCCGATTCCCGCCGATGATCCACGCTATACGCGGATCGGGCCGGCCATCTCATACGTGACTAGTCCGACGTCAGGCCGGGGTCTGAGGTCATCCACTGTGGTCAGGCACGCCGCCCACGGGGTAGCATGACGGTGGAGGTGATCGTCGTGGTCGACGTTCTGCGGGACAAGCGTGAAGCCATCGCCGAGCTCTGCGCCCGGCACGGCGTCTCGCGCCTCGACGCCTTCGGGTCCGCGCTGCGGGACGACTTCCGTCCCGGCGAGAGCGATGTCGACTTGCTCGTCGAGTTCGCCCCGCATGAGGGGTATGCCCTGGTCGACGCCTACTTCGGCCTTCTCGACGACCTGCGCGCCTTGCTCGGCACCGAGGTCGACCTGCTGATGGCCGACGCCATCCGCAACCGCTATGTGGCGCGCGAGATCGAGCGCACCAAGCAGCTCCTCTATGCAGCGTGAGGCGCCCGCGTACCTGCGGGACGTCGTCGAAGCCTGCGACGCCATCGACTCGGTGCTCTCAGGTGTCGGGTTCGACGAGTACCAGGCGACGCGCATGTTGCGCTCGTCCGTCGAGCGCGAGTTCACCATCATCGGCGAGGCGATCGCCGTGCTCTCGCGCACCGAACCGCAGCTGTTCGCTCGCATCACGAACGGCCGTCGCATCGTCGACTTCCGCAACCAGCTCACCCACGCCTACCTGCACGTCGACGACCGCATCGTCTGGCTGATCGCCCAGAACGACGTGCCACTCCTGCGCACCGAGTGCGAGGGCCTTCTGGCCGAGGTGGGAGACGCAGACTAACAAGCGGATCAAACTGGCTCGCAGAAGCGCCGGCGGCCTCACGGGAGGCCGGCGCGCTCGCAGCTTGTCCGCGGTGCGTTCGGCGCAACCGACGGGAGGTCAGCTGTGTTCGAGATAATCGGGCTCGTGGGGCTTGCCATCGCCATCCTCTGGCTCGGCCGGATCTTCTACATCCTGCAGAAGGGCCTGAACGAGATCATCACCGGCCTCACCTCCATCGACCAGCGGCTCACCCGCGTTGAGGCCCAGCTCGCGGCGCAGCAGACCCGGGACCCGGGGCCAGAGGCGTAGCCGGATGTCGGCGGTGCCTCATGGCGGTGCGCCGAACAAGCGCGTCAACCTGACTCGCAACAGGTCTGGCGGTGGATGCTCCCGCCAGCCCGCGCGCAGGTTTCGCGCGGTGCGTTAGCCCCAACACCCCCATCGTCATCTATGAGCCGCCTTGGCCGCAGCGGTACAATGGGGGCACCTGCTCCGCCGACGGGAGGTGCGACGCGATGACCATCGATGAGCTTCGCCGCGAGGCGCTTGGCCTCGATCCTCCCGGCCGCGCCAGTCTCGCTCGCGATCTGCTCAGCAGTCTCGATGACCTCTCCGAGGCCGAGGTCGAGCAGCTCTGGCTCGAGGAGTCGCTGCGCCGCCACCAGGAGATCGCCTCCGGTGCGGTCGGGACCGTGAGCGCGGACGAAGCGCTGGCCAAGGCGCGCGCGGCTCGTCGATGAGTCGCAGCCTCCGGTTCCATCCGGCGGCGCAACGCGAGCTCGACGAGGCCGTGGCCTACTACGAAGCCGAGAGCCCCGGGCTCGGCGGTGCCTTCGTCGACGAGCTCGAGCACGCACTCGGCCAGATTCTCGCGTTTCCCGAGGCGGCCCCGTTCGCTCGCGAGCCGGTGCGCGTCAGGGTCCTCGTCGCCTTCCCGTACTCGCTGCACCACTCCGTGACCGGCGACGATGTCCTCGTACTGTCCCTTGCGCACCACAGCCGGCGGCCGTTCTACTGGCACGGGAGGCAGTAGGCCGGTGAGTGGGGCTAACAAGCGGAGCAAGCTGGCTCGCCAAAGCGTCGCGGCAAGATGTGGCCACGGCGCTCGCAGCTTATCCGCGGTGCGTTGGGCAGAAGCGAGGTGGGATGTCCTCGGTAGTCTCGAGCCAAGGCCACATCGAGCGAACGGCCTCGAGCGTGGAGCGGTCCGTACGCCCGAATGTGGATCAGTCTGAGCCGGCGATGCCCCCCACGCCGTCGCTGTCGACCAGCCGAAGGATGGTGGTGCTGACGGCGCAGGATTCGTCACGCTCCGTCCAACGCACGGAAGTCCCAGGATCTGCGACGATCACGTCGGCTCGCCGAATGGTCGCCATCACGACCCCTCCGTCGCCACCTCACGACTGGCCACATCGCGCCGGCTCGGGACCCCCGGCAACGACCCGCGTGAGCGATCCGCGTCGATGCACTGCGAGCCCTCCCACCATCCTGCACGGGGGATGAGCGGAGTCGTGGACGCGTGTCGCCTCCCCGCGGAGAGGGCTCGGCGGTCCTGACCCCGAAGCCGTTGACGGGACTTAGCATGAACAGCGGACCAATGGATTGGCGGTCGGGTCACTTGCGACAAGCCGGAAAGGGGAGGGCGAGTGGAACGCAGTGAAGGTCAGCGAGGTGTCGCGGTCAACGACGGCGTCTTCTGGCAGGGTGGTGATCCTCGGTGGGACGCGGTCCGCTCCATCACTCCCCTCACGCGGACCATCCGCGCGGACGTCTGCGTCATAGGGGGTGGTTTCACGGGCCTGTGGTCGGCTCTGTCGCTCAAGAAGCTGGCCGGCGAACTGGACGTCGTGCTCGTCGAACAGACCTACTGCGGGCATGGGGCCTCGGGGAGGAACGGCGGCTGGCTCAACGCGTGGGACGACATTCTGCCGACGCTCAACGGGCTGTACGGCCACAGCGACGCCCTCGCCGTGCTCGACCTGTCGCACCGAAGTCTGAGCGACCTGACGCAGGTGGTCAGTGACGGGGCGATCGATTGCGACCTGGCGATGGGGGGAGGCTTGATCGTCGCGACGTCCGAGGCCCAGCTCGGCGGTTTGCTGGAGACCGTGGCCGACATGGAAGCGGGGGGGGGGGGGGAGGGAGTCTGATGAGGGTCCTCTCAGCCGAAGAGGCGAGGCAGATGTCGGGCATCTCCGGCGCCTCCGGCGGCTACCTCCTCGAGCACGCGGGCTCGGTCCAGCCGGCGCGCCTCGCTCAAGGCCTGAGACGCCTTGTGGAGGCCGCCGGAGTCCAGGTGTTCGAGGCGTCTCCCATGGTGAAGCTCCACCGCGAAGCACCCGCCGTGGTCGACACGCTCGCCGGCTCGGTCATCGCCGACCAGGTCATCCTCGCGTGCGGGTCGTCGCTTGCCCACGTCTCCGAGCTGCGTCGCACCTTGTTCATCATCCCGACTCACGTCATCGCGACCGACCCGTGTGAAGCCGAGCTGGATGCACTCGGATGGACGCAAGGGCGCCCGTTCGCCGATGCACGGACGGCGGTCCACTACGCTCAGAGGACCGCCGATCACCGCATGGTCTTCGGCCGGGGGGGTGGGCGCCTCGGGTTTGCGGGGCGCATCATCCCCGAGCATTTCCATGATCGTCGTGAGACACAAGAGATCGCGGCGGACATGCAGCGGATGCTGCCGACGCTGACATCGGCTCGAGTCGACTGGGCGTGGGGAGGGCCGATAGACCGGTCCCAGCACGGCATGCCCTGGGTCGGCGGCATCGGCCGGCACCGCAACATCCACTACGGCGTCGGCTATACCGGCAACGGCGTCGTACCCTCACACGTGATAGGGCGCACGCTGGCCTCTGTGACCCCGGGCCTGGACGACGACTACTCCCGATCCTCCGCTTGTCTCCGACCCACCCTCGTATCTGCCAATCGAACCGCTCAGATCCGCGGGTGCCGGTCTGTACGGGGCGCCGTCATCAGGTGCGAAGAGCGAGAAGACGCCGGCCGCGTACCAGATTGGGCATCAAGGGCCCTGCGTCGAGCCCTCGGCCTTTCGCTGCCAAAGGGGGTCCAGATCGCTCCTTTGGCCGAACGGCTCACTCGCATGACCACCGTCGCTCGCCGCAGGGAGAGCGGAGGAGCCCAGGGAGCCGACGAACACGGACAGGCCTTCGGCTCGACCACTCGCTCTGGAGGGGCAGACCCTGAGTGACAGGACGGTTCGAGTGGCCTTCGACGGGTGGCGGCCCCGGGTCCTGCCTGCGGACGCGCTCGCCGCCCGTGACCGGCATCGCCACATGTTGTGGTGATTGACCGGGCCCGATATCGTGGGGAATGATGATTCGTGAATGGGCACGAATGAGTCCACGGCCGTGACGCGGCGCACTGCATGCGCGGGGCTCGCCACGCGTGCTCTTGCCGACGCCTCTCCCCTTTCGTTCTGGCTCGACAGCCCGCAGGCGCCCGAGCCCGCCACGCCCTTCTACGGCCGCGACGAGTGCGACCTCGTCGTCGTCGGGGCGGGCCTGACCGGGGTGTGGACGGCCCTGCTCGCCAAGGAGCGCGACCCCGATCGCGACGTCGTGCTCCTCGAGGGCGGCCGCGTCGGCTGGCAGGCCTCCGGCCGCAACGGCGGCTTCTGCATGGCCACGCTGACGCACGGCATCAACAACGGTCTCAGTCACTTCCCAGAAGAGCTGGAGACGCTGGATCGGCTCGGCCTCGAGAACCTGGGACGAAGTCGAGCGCGCCGTCGCTCGCTACGGCATCGACTGCGACTGGCGGCGATCGGGGACATCGGCGCGGCCATCGCACCCTGGCAGGTCGACGAGCTTGCCTCTACCCGCGATCGGATGGTCGCCGCCGGTCAGAACGTCGAGTGGCTGGACGGTCCCGAGATGCGGGCGGAGATCGCCTCGCCGACATACCTGGCCGGCCTCTGGAACAAGGACGGCTGCGCGATGGTCGACCCGGCGCGGTTGGTCTGGGGATTGACCCGCGCCGCCCGCGACCTCGGGGTGCGCCTCTACGAGCACACCCGCGTCGAGAAGCTGGAACGATGGGGGGCCGGCATGCTGCTGACTACCCCCGACGGCCGCTTGGCCGCACGCCGCGTGATGCTGGCCACCAACGCGTGCTCCGCTCTGCTCCCGGCGATGCGCCGCAGCGTGGTACCCGTATACGACCAGGCTCTCATGACGGAGCCGCTGAGCGACGACCAGTGGGCCACGGTCGGCTGGTCGAGGTACCAGGGCGTCGGCGACGCCGCCAACCGCTTCCACTACTACAGACGCACGGCCCAATGGCCGCATCCTGTGGGGAGGCTACGACGCCATCTACCACTACGGCAGCGGCATGAGAGCGGAGTTCGAGCAGCGACCGCAGACGTTCGAGAAGCTCGCCGACCACTTCTTCACGACCTTCCCGCAGCTGGCCGGGGTGCGCTTCACGCACGCCTGGGGGGGCGCGGTCGACACCTGCACCCGTCTCTGCCAGTTCTGGGGGACGGCCCACGGCGGCCGGGTCGCCTATGCGCTCGGCTACACGGGCAACGGTGTCGGTGAGTCCCGCTTCGGCGCGCTGGTCGGGCTGCATCTCCTGGAAGGAGACGGCAGCGAGCTGCACCAGGCTGAAGCTCACGG
>CAVOGK010000017.1:0-17615 GCA_963695395.1 uncultured Thermoleophilia bacterium
TCTTCGCGGGGAAAGCCGAGCGGCGATCAGGGCCATCGCGTCGGCGCGGTCGATCCCCGTCACCGGTAGAGCCCCGTCTCCATGATGTGCTGCTCGACCCGGTGCGGCACCAGATAGCGGATCGGCAGGCGCCGCGCGACACGCGACCGGATCTCCGACGAGGAGAGGTCCAGCGCCGGGACGTCGAGCTGCGCCACTCTGCCGGCGCCCCAGCGCTCCCTGGCCGCAGCGATCGACGCCGGGGGGTCGCCGGGCCGCGGGGCGACCGCGAGCGTACAGAGAGAGAGCAGTTCGTCGGGCTCGTGCCAGGTCTCGAGTTGCAGCAGCGAATCCGATCCCATGATGAACACGAGGTCACGCCCCGGGTGCCGCAGGCCTACGGCACGAAGCATATCCGCCGTGTAGACGAGACCGTGCTCGATCTCGACTCCGGACGCCGTGAAGCGAAGGTCGTCGTCGATCGCCAGCGAGGTGAGCTGGAGCCGGGTGGCGGCCGAGGTTCGTTCGCCCCCGCCCTTGTGCGGCGGAGCCGCTGCGGGGACGAAGAGGACGCGTTCGAGGTGAAGCTCGTGGAACGCCTCAGAGGCGATGGCGAGGTGCGCGAGATGCGGCGGATCGAAGCTCCCGCCGAGCACACCCAGACGGGGCCAGGTCGTGGTCACCAGGCTAGCCCCTCACCTGCCCGTCGCCCCAGAGCTCGTACTTGACGCAGGTGAGCTCCTGCAGCGCGATCGGACCCCGGACGTGCAGCTTCTGCGTCGAGATGCCCATCTCGGCGCCCAGACCGAACACGCCGCCGTCGGTGAAACGGGTGGACGCGTTGACGTAGATGCAGGCGGCGTCGACCTGGGCGGAGAACTGACGAGCCGCCGCGAGGTCTTCGGTGACGATCGCTTCCGAGTGACGCGTCCCGTACGTGGCGATGTGCTCGATCGCCTCATCGAGGGACGCGACCACATGCACCGCGAGCTTGAGCGCCAGGAATTCCGTTTCGTAGTGCGTCTTGTTGGCGCGCTTGAGGGAGGCGTCGGCGATGATGTCTCCGGCGGCCTTGTCGACGACGAGCTCCACCCCCCGCCGCTTCAGCTCCTTTGCAGCGTTGGGCAAGAACGCCTCGGCGACGTCACGATGTACGAGCAGCGTCTCGGCGGCGTTGCACACGCCGGGGCGCTGGCATTTGGCGTTGACGAGGATCGGCAGGGCCTTCTCGAGGTCGGCGGCCGCGTCCACGTACACGTGGCAGTTGCCGCCCGCGGCGTAGATGACGGGGACCTTGCTGTGCTCCAGCAGGTAGTCCTTGAGCTCCTCCCCGCCACGCGGGATGACGAGGTCGACGTAGCGCCGCTGCTTGAGCAGATCGGCGAGCTCCTTGCGGTCGGGAGACAGGTACGAGACGGCCTCGCGCGGCAGCCCCGTCTCGATGACCGCGCCCTGCACGACCTCGGAGAGGATGCGATTGGTGTGCAGCGCGGCGCTGCCGCCCCGAAGGACGACGGCGTTGCCTGACTTGAGACACAGCGCGGCGGCGTCGACCGTCACGTTGGGCCGCGCCTCGTAGATGACGGCGATGAGGCCGAGAGGGACGCGGACCCGGCGTAGCTCGACGCCGTTGTCGAGGCGCCAGCCGTCCACGACCTGCCCGACGGGGTCAGGCAACGCGGCGATCTCTCGCACCGCCACTTCGACGTCGCGCAGCCGGTCCTCGTCCAGGAGGAGCCGGTCCACGAGGGCGTCCGCGAGGCGGCTCTCACGCGCCAGGCGCACGTCCTCGGCGTTCTCGGCGAGGATCTCGGCAGAACGCCTCCGCAGCGCCTCGGCGACGGCGAAGAGCGTCTCGTCCTTGCGGGCGCGGGAGAGGCCGGCCAAGACCCGGGCCGCCCGCTGCGCCTCGGCGCACATGTGCTCGACGCTCATCCTGCCTCCTCGTCGACCAGCACCAGACCGTCCCGGTGCACGACTTCGTCCTCCAGCTGCGGATTGAGCTCCCGCAGTTCGTCGCTCCGCAGTCCGCGGACGCGGCGCAGATCGCGGGCGCTCATGGTGGTCAGTCCCCGGGCGATCTCGTGGCCGGCGGGTCCGACGATGGTGACGGCGTCGCCGGCCGCGAACGACCCGTGCACCGCCTGGACGCCCACGGGAAGCAGGCTGCTCCCCCCACGCGCCAGGGCGCGTGCCGCCCCGGCGTCCACTTCAAGGGTACCACGCACCGGCTTGGCGTAGCGCAGCCAGAGCTTGAAGGCCGACGCGTTGGTTGCTCGACCGAGGATCTGCGTGCCCACCTCCTCGCCCCTCACCGCGGCGGCGAGCACGCCGGGGCGGGAGCCATTGGCGATGACCGTGCGCACGTTGGCGGCCGCGGCCATGAGGGCGGCCGCCGTCTTGCCGCGCATGCCGCCGGCGCCGCGGCTCGATGCGTCGCCGACGTCGAGGGCCGCCAGCTGCGCCGGGTCGGTGATCGTGCGCACCAGTTCGGCGGCGCTGTGCCTGCGCGGGTCCTTCGTGTAGAGCCCGTCCTGGTCGGTGAGCAGCACGAGGCAATCCGCGCGCAGCATGATCGCCACCTGTGCGGCGAGCACGTCGTTGTCCCCGAAGCGGATCTCGTCGGTCGCCGTCGTGTCGTTCTCGTTGACCACCGGTACGACGCCCCAGGAGAGCAGTCGCCGGAGCGTGTTGCGAGCGTTGACGTAGCTGGAGCGCCGCGCGAAGTCCTCGCTGGTCAGCAGGACCTGAGCCGCCGTCAGTTCATGGTCCCCGAAGAGCCGCTCGTAGTGGGCGAAGAGCCTGCCCTGGCCGACGGCCGAGGCCGCCTGCAGCGCCGGCACCTGGTGGGGCCGCTCGCTGACGCCGAGGACGTGCTGGCCGCAGGCGATCGCCCCACTCGAGACGAGGACGAGACGCCGCCCGCCGTGCGTGAGCTCGGCGATGTCGGCGACGAGACCGGCCAGGAGACGGCGGCGGATGCGCAGGTGGTCGTCGGCGACCGTGCTGGAGCCGACTTTGACGACGATCGTCTTCACAGGTGGGATTCTACCAAAGCCGGAGGGAAGCCCTCCGCCCGGTCACGAGAACTCGAACTCGGTCTCGCCGACGATCACCGTGTCTCCGGGCGCCGCGCCTGCCCGCCGCAGCGCGTCGTTGAGCCCGGCGCGCTCGATGACTTCCTGCAGGTAGCGGACCGCTTCGTCGTTGTCCAGATCCGCCTTGGCGAAGAGGCGCTCGATGCGGGAACCGCGGACCACGTAGGCGCCCCGGGCCGGCTCGATGGTGAACGCATCCAGGCGGTCGGCGCCGGGGCGCAGCACCTGCGGCGCCGGGGCGCCGTCCTCGGCGACCTCGGCTTGCGCGGCCATCACCGCGGACAGCTCCCGCGTCAGCTCGTCCAGGCCGGTGCCGGCGGCTGCCGAGACCACGAGTCCGGCGGCCGGCCAGTCGAGGCCGGCGACGAAGTCCGCCGCCTCCTCCCGGCCGGGCCCGTCGAGCAGATCGGCCTTGTTCACAAGCACGAGGGAGGGCCGTTCCAGCAGCCCGGGGCGAAAGGCGCCGAGCTCGCTGCGCACGGTGCGGAGGGCGGCGGGCCACCCGTCGGGGCCGTCGCCGCCGTCCAGGACGTACATGATCGCCGCCGTCCGCTCGATGTGCGCCAGGAAGCGGTGCCCGAGCCCGGCGCCCTCGCTGGCGCCCTCGATGAGCCCGGGGATGTCGGCGATGACGACCGAGCCCTCGCCGAGGCGCAGTACGCCGAGGTTGGGCTCGAGGGTGGTGAAGGGATACGCCGCGACCTTGGGCTTCGCCCTGGTCAGCGCGGCCAGCAACGACGACTTGCCGGCGTTGGGGAGCCCGACGAGACCGATGTCGGCGAGCAGCTTGAGGGAGAGCGTGAGCCAGAGTTCGTCGCCCTCGAGGCCTTTCTCGGCGAACTTGGGCGCCTGGCGCGTCGAGCTCTTGAAGCACACGTTGCCGCGGCCGCCCTCGCCGCCGCGGGCCACGAGGAGGCGCTGGCCCTCGTGCACGAGATCGCCGAGCAGCACACCGTCGGCGTCACTGACCTCGGTGCCGACGGGCACGTTGACGAGCAGTGCCGGCCCGTCGGCGCCGCGCTTGTTGGCGCCGCGTCCGTGTTCACCGTTGACGGCGCGGAAGTGGTGCTTGTGGCGGAAGTGCGAGAGATCGTGCAGCTGACGGGTGGCGACGAGCACGACGTCGCCGCCGGGCGCGCCGTCGCCGCCGTCGGGCCCGCCTTTGGGCACGTACTTCTCCCGGCGGAAGCTCATGGAGCCGTTGCCGCCCCGACCTCCGCGCACGCAGATGCTGGCCCTGTCGAGCATGAGTGTGAGTGCGGCCGGCGGACGCCGGCCCTGCTCAGGCCTCGGGGACGACCGAGATGAAGCGGCCGGCGCCCTTCTCGATGAACACGAGCTTGCCCGTCACCTTGGCGAAGATGGTGTGGTCGACGCCGATGCCGGCGTTCTCGCCGGGACGAAAGCGCGTGCCGCGCTGGCGCACGATGATCGATCCTGCCGGTACGACCTGGCCGGCGAACGCCTTGACGCCGAGGCGCTTTGCCTCGGAGTCGCGACCGTTGCGGCTGGTGCCGGCGCCTTTCTTATGCGCCATCTCTCTACTCCTTGGTGCTCTTGAGGGTGATCGACTCGATCGTCAACTTGGTGAGACGACTGCGATGACCCTTCGTCTTCTTGAACGTGCTCTTCGGCTTGTAGGTGAAGACCTTGATCTTCTCGCCGAGGAGGTGTTCGCTGACCTTGGCCTTGATCTTGGCGTGCTTGGCGGCGTCGGCGTCGTACGTGCCCTTGCCGTCGCGCACGGCGAGAGCGTCGAGCGAGATGCTCTTGCCCTCCTCGGCGTCGACGCGATCGACCACGATGGTGTCGCCGGCGCTCACCTTGAACTGCTGTCCACCGACGCGTACGACCGCGTAGGTGTCATCGGACTTCGTCATTGAGTTCTCCCAGAAGACAACGGCAGGAAATGATAGCCAAACGCCCGTGCGAAATCAATTCGCCTCCTTGGGCGCCTTCGACACGACGGCCCGCGCGCCGGTGCGCGCGATCTCGGTGATACGGACCTTGCGACGTTTGCCGAGATGCTGACGACCGCCCTCGACGATGACCATGTAGCCGTCCACGTAGCCGACGGCATCGCGCGGGCTGTAGGTGAGACTGAACTCGAGCTCGACGGTCACCTCCTGGCCCTCCTTCACGGGCACCCGCTGCTCCTGCACATGCTCCAGACTGCCCTCCGCGACGACGCGGAAGCTCTCCACCGGGAGCGCGGAGCCGCCCTCGAGGAACACGCGGCGCCCGAGCTGCTTCTCCAGCCGCTTGAGCCGCGCGCCGCTCAGACGTTCGGCGACGCCCACGCTGACTTCGATCAGCCACGCCTTGGCCTGCGACTTGCGCGCCAGCGCGCGCACCCGCCGCTCGACGCTCAGCGCCATGGTTTCCTCGCTCAGCACGCGCGCCTTGCCGGAGCAGGTCGGGCAGGCGCGCGTCAGGATGCCGCGCGCGCCGTCCGTCGTGTTCTGGCGCGTCATCTCGATGAGGCCGAGGGGCGAGAGTTCGACCACGTAGGTCTTGGTGCGGTCGGTCTCCAGCTCGGCCTCGAGCGTCGCCAGCACCATCTCACGGTTCTTGGCGTGCGCCATGTCGATGGCGTCGATGATGATGATGCCGCCGATGTCACGCAGGCGCAGCTGACGGACGACCTCGCGGGCGGCCTCGAGGTTCGTCTTGGTGATGGTGTCCTCGAGACCCTTTCCGCGTGTGAAGCGGCCGGTGTTCACGTCGATCACCGTGAGCGCCTCGGCGTGGTCGATCACGAGGTTGCCGCCGCTCGGGAGCGGCACGCGGCGCTCGAGCGCCTTGTCGATCTGCTCCTCGATCCCATAGGCGCTGAAGAGGGGCTCCTCCCCCGTGTGCAGGTGCACTTTGGGGAGCAGTTCCGGCGCCTCCTTGTCGAGGAACGACACGATCGCCTTGTGCCGCTTGGGCGCATCGACGATGAGGCTCTCGCACGTGTCGTTGAAGAGGTCGCGCGTCACCTCGAGCGAGATGTCGACCTCCTTGTGCACCAGTCCCGGAGCCTTGACCGTCTCGGCCTTCTTCTTGAGCCTCGACCACAGCCGTGACAGGTAGCGCATGTCGCGCCGCAGGTCCTCGAGCCCGTGCCCTTCCGCGATGGTGCGCACGATGAGGCCGGCGTTCTTCGGCTTCAACTCCTTGCAGATGTCGCGCAGCCGCTCGCGCTCGGCCTGGCCGAGCCGCCGGGAGACACCTACGCCGCTTCCGCCGGGCACGTACACCAGATAGCGGCCGGCCAGAGATATCTTGGTGCTCAGCCGGGCGCCCTTGTGACCCATCGGGTCCTTGGTGACCTGCACGAGCACCTCTTGGCCGTTCTTGAGCGCGTCGCCGATTCGACGGGCGCGCTTCTCCCCCTCAGGAGTGGTCACCTCATCCACGTACAGGAAGCCGTTCTTCTCGAGGCCGAAATCGACGAACGCCGCGTCGATGCCGTTCATCACGTTCTCGACCTTCCCCTGGTAGATGTCGCCCAGGTACGACTTGCGGTCCGGCCGCTCGATGTAGATCTCGGCAAGGCGTCCGTCCTCGACGAGCGCGACCCGCAGTTCCTCCCCGTCGTCGGTCACGAGGATGATCCTGCGTTCGGGCCGGTCGGCGACGACGCCCTTCCGCTTCTGCCCGAGCTCGACGGGCTCCGCTGCACCCAGGCCGCTGCCCTCGTCCTGGCGGACGATGGCTTGGGGGCGCCTGCGGTCACGCGGACGGCCCTTCTTCTTGGCGCTCGGCGCCGGCGTCTCCGGCTCGGCCTTTGCGGGCTCCGAGGTCTTGGCCGATGGAGCGCTCCCCTCGGCGGCGCCACCGCCGTCAGCTGCGCCGCCGGCCGCAGCATCACGCTTGCCGCGTCCGCCACGCCCTCCCCGGCCGCCGCGGCGGCGCCGCTTGGCGCCGCCCTCGGTCGCCACCTCGCCTGCTTCGGCCTCGCCCCCCGAGGCGGTGGCGTCAGCTGCTGAGTCCTCGACGGGAGCCTCGGTCTCCGCAACGGGCTCCACACGTTCCTCGGTCGACGGACCGTGCACGGCGGGCTCGCCGGCGGCCTCTTCGGCCTCGCGCTTGACTTCCTCGTGCTCCATGTCGGCCGTGCGCCGGCGTCGACGGCCGCCGCGGCCGCCGCGACGGCGCCGCTTGGCATGCGGTTCGGCAGACTCGTCCCCGTGAGCCTCGCCAGCGGTGCGGGTCTCGGCGGTCTCGGTCGCGTCCGCGGAGACGTCCGCCGGCTTCGGCGTGGCCTCCGCGTCGGTCGGCACGGAGGGCGACGGCGTCTCGCCGGCAGACGCCGCAGTCTCGCTGGTCCTCCGAGAGGAGGCGGCCGCCGCTGGGACCTCCATGGTCTCCCGCTTGCCGGCGCCCGCCTTCCGGCGGCCCCCTCGGCTGCGGTTCCCGGCCTCGGCCTTCTCTGCCGTCGGCGCCTCTGCGGCGGGCTCGCGTGTCGTCGCGGACGGTGCGGCGGCCACAGGGATCAACGGCGCCGTGGGCAGGTCGCCCACGCCCGGTCGCTGCGGACCGGATGTATAGCCGTCGCGGGGGCTTGACCCGCCCGATGACTCGACGGGAGCGGCAGCGGCGGCCGACGGCCGCTTGTGCCGGCGGCCTCCGCGACTCCCGCGCCTGCGCCGCGGGGCGCTCTCGTCAGAGGTCGTGCTCTCACCGGCGGCCGGCGCTGCCGCGCCGCCGCCCTTCTCGTCGGGCGCTGCCGGCTTGTCGCCGGGCGCGTCCTTCTTCGATGTACTCACGAGCTCAACTCCTTCCGCTGCCCCGCCGCAGGCGAAGGCAGCCCATCGTCCCAGGTGATGTGGCGGCGTTCCAGCCCCCGCATCACCGGCTCGACCTCGGCCCATTCGGCGATGAGGTCGATCAGTTCCTGTGGCCGGGCGGCGCCGTCCTGACGGTGGGCGATGGTGAACCCGAGACGGGCTCCTCCTTCGGCCGCCGTCGCGACGACGTCGCTGACGTACTCCTTCAGATCCAGGCGGCGTGTGCCCTTGGGCGAGACGCGCTCACGGATCGCGTGTTCTGTGTGGTTGTAGCGTTCGACGGCCGCGCCGATCGCGCCTGCGTCTCCGTCCAGGAGACAGCTGTACTCGGCGGCGCGCGCCTGTGGACGCGGGTGGGGCTCTCCGACGTCGCTGATCCCGGTGATGTCGATGCCGGGGGGACTCGCCGCGCGCAACGCACGCAGCACGTCTGTCGACGATTCGACGCCCTCCGGCACCTCCACCGTCGCCAGTTCGTCGGCGCCCGCGGCGCCGACCGGCAGGGGCAGGGGCAGGGAGAGACGCGGCTTGGGGCGCATGCCCTGCGACAGGGCGATGGGCACGCCGGCGCGCGCGAACGTCCGCTGCACGACGCGCGACGTGTCGAGATGCGAGAGGTACCTCGCCTGGCCGCCGCGAGAGAAGCGAATGAGCCACCAGCTCATGTGAGGAGCTCCATGCCGATCTCTCCGCCACACACGCCGCATGCGGCGCACACCCCGTCGCGACAGTCCTCGGTCAGCTCGCCCTCGCGGGCGCGGGCGAGCTCGTCCTCGAAGAACTCCGGGCTCAGCCTCGCATCGACGGCGTCGCGCCAGTACGGCCGCGCGACGACCGGCTCCCCGAGCGGAATACCGGTCGCGGCCGCGGCATCCTCCCACCGGCGCGCGTCGAAGTGCTCCGTCCAGCCGTCGAAGCGCGCGCCCCGGCGCCATGCCGCCTCGACGAGACGGTCGGTTCCGGGGCCTCCGCGAGCCAGTGTCGCCTCCACCACGGAGGCCGCGACATCGTGAAACGAGACGCGCACTCCGCGTGGGACGGCATCGCGCACGAGCCTCTGGCGATCCCGCAGCGTCGCCGCACCGGCGAACGGCTCCAGCTCGAACGGCGTGTGCGCCTTGGGCACGTAGGAGGACACGGACACCGAGAGCCGGGCGCGGCCGCGGCCGATCTCTTTGGCCAGCCGCGCGGCGGTGGCCGCCATCCTGGCGATGCCGAGCACGTCGTCATCGGTCTCGCCGGGCAGGCCGATCATGAAGTACAGCTTGAGGCCGGTGAAGCCACCCTGGAACGTGGCGCGCACCGCCCCTTCGAACTGGACCTCGTCCACGCCCTTGTCGATCGCGTCGCGCAGCGCCTGGGTACCGGCTTCCGGCGCCAGCGTCACCGAGCCGCGCTGGCCGGCGGCGAAGCTCGCGAGACTCTCGGCTGCGGAGTCGATGCGCAGTGACGGCAGGGAGACCCGCAGTCCAGGTCGCAGCTGCCTGATGCGCGTGAGCGCCTCGGCGACGCCGGCGTAGTCGCACGAGCTCAGCGAAAGCAGCGACACCTCGTCGCAACCGGTCTCGTCGAGCAACCGGTCGGCGGCGGCGACCACGAGGTCGACCGGCCGCTCGCGCACCGGCCGATACCACATGCCCGCCTGACAGAACCGGCACCCGGCGGTGCAGCCGCGCATCACCTCGATGACGACGCGGTCGTGCACGGCCTCAAGCACCGGCACGACCGGTCGCAACACCGGGTCGCTGCTGGCGAAGCCGGTGAAGACCTGCCGCAAGGCCGGTCCCTGGGTGCGACCGGGCATCCAGACGCCCGGAACGGCGGCGAGGGCCTCGAGGCGGGCGGGACGGCCGCTCGCCGCGAGCGCGGCGACGATGGCGTCCAGGTGGTCTTCCGCCTCCCCGATGAAGAACGCATCGAAGAACGGCGCGATCGGCCACGGGTTGGCGACCGCAGGGCCGCCGCCGAGAACGATGGGGTCCTCCCCATCCCGTTCGGCGGCGCGCAGCGGCACGCCGGCCAGGTCGAGCATCTCGAGGACGTTCGCATAGCAGAGCTCATGCGGCAGCGTGAAGCCCCAGAGGTCGCACTCGGCTGCCGGCGCGAACGTCTCGAGCGTCCACAGCGGGACGGAGTCGGCGCGCATGAGGTCGGCCATGTCCGGCCACGGGCAGTAGGCCCGCTCCGCAACGGCGGGCGTGGCGTCGTTCAGGTGACTGTAGAGGATCTGCAGCGCCGGGTTGGATACCCCGATCTCGTACACGTCCGGATAGGACAGGACGATGCGGGGACGCGCCCCGGCCTTCACGCGGGTGTTGAATTCACCGCCCGTGTAGCGTCCGGGGCGCGTGACGCGCGCCAGCAGTCTCGCTATCTCACCCGGAGGCCAATCTCCGGAGAGGTCCGGGCAGCCGGGAGGTGGCTTTCTCAAGTTGACGATTGATCCTTCGCATCCTCGAGACGCGGAGCGGTGCTCCGGCCTCGAAATACGCGATCGCGGCCTGGCCGAGCGCGATCGTGCCCGAGAACCCGACGGCGCCCTTGAGCGCCCAACCGAATCCCGGCACGAAATCGAGCGCCTGGCGCGCTACCGTGCGGAGGACGAACCCTGTACCTACGACGGAGAGGATCTCGACGGCCCTGTCGAGTCCCAGTTCTTCGCCGTAGGCGTGTGCGATCTTGAGGACCATGCGGATCTGGTTGGCCGTCATCGCCGGCATGTCGGCGCCGGGGATGATGACCACCACGCCGATGACGCCGTTCTGGGCGGCATTGGTGAGCACCACATGGTCGCAGTACGTACGCCGGACAAACGGCAGCGTCGCCGCGAGGGCGCCGGCGGCGTCGCCGGCTGCGTCGATCAACCGGTTCTCGAGCGTGGGCTTGCCGGCGGCGGCGTCGCCGAGGCCGCGAGCGACCTCGTCCTCGAAGAGCCCGACCTCGCGCGTCCACGCCGCCTCATCCACTCCCTCGACGAAGCCGATCACCTCGCAGCCGGCGCGGCGCGCGGCGTGTACGACGGGAGCGATCTCGACGGCTGCACACCCAACGGCCACCAGGACCACGATATCCCAGCGGCCGGCGAGCCGCTGCTCGCGCGGAAAATCGGCCGGCGCGAGTGCATCGATCGCGGCGGACACGCCGCCGCGCTCGTCAGAGGCGCCCGCGGACAGCGCGCCGACCACGCCGGCCAAGGCGTCGCCGGCGCCGACGACGCAGAGGCGCGGCGCCGGCGCGCGGTGCGCGCCTCGGTCACGGCTCTGAGGATCTTCGAGATACTCACGCTACTGGCCAAGTCGCCCCCTCGTACTTGGTGTGGTCGTCGCCCGCACGTGGATCGACTGCAGCAGGCCGACGAAGATCAGAAACGCGATCATCGCAGTGCCGCCGTAGCTGATGAACGGCAGCGGGATTCCGGTCACCGGCATGATACCGATCGTCATGCCGATATTGACGAACACCTGAAAGAGTACCATCACACCGATGCCGCCCGCGAGGATGCTGCCGTACATGTCCCGCGCCAGGATCGCGATGCGCAACGCGCGCCAGATGAACAGAGCATAGAGCACGAGGAGGATGCTCGCTCCGATGAAGCCGTTGCGTTCGCTGATCACGGCGAAGATGAAGTCGGTGTGGTGTTCCGGCAGGAAGTCGAGCGTCGTCTGCGTCGCCATGTCGCCGCGCCCGGTCAGCGCCCCCGAGCCGATGGCGATCATCGACTGGATGACGTTGTAGCCCGCCGCGTCCGAGTGCTCTCCCGGGGTTGATGAAGACGAACAGTCGATCGATCTGATACGGCTGGATGAGGTCGAGGCCGGCGAGTGGCAACACCTCGAGCGCCAGGACGAAGGCGCCGAGCCCCGCCGCCGCGAGCACGGCGAACTGCGCCCACGACGTGCCGTAGAAGTAGAGCAGGGCCAGCGTGAGCACGACCACGACCAATGCCGAGCCGAAGTCCGGCTCCTGGAAGACGAGGATCGCCGGCACGGCGACGTAGAGCGAGCGCCACGACGGTGATCCGCTTCGTGCCCGAGCAGTTCGATCCGGTCGACGAGGAAGGCGCCGATGCTCAGCGCCAGCAGGAGCAGCGCGGCTGCGGACGGCTGGAAGCTCGTGAAGCCGAGGTCGAACCAGCGCGTCGCGCCCTTGATGTTCTCCCCGAGCGGCAGCACGGCCGCGAGGAGGAAGACGGCGGCGGCGTACAGGAGCCACTGGAACCGGCGGTAGAGATCGTAGTCGAGCAGTGAGACGAGCACGGCCGCGACGACGCCGACGGCGACGGCGATGAGCTGCTGGCGCACGTAGTAGAAGGGGGCGCCGGTGACGTCGTGGCGGGTCGCGAAGTAGATCACGTGATGCCGTACACGATGAGTCCGATGGTCGCCAGGATCAAGAGGTAGTCCAGGTGCCGCAGGTAGCTGCGCCAGTCGATCACGGTCAGTCGCTCCGCACCGGCCCCGGGAGCTTGCCGCTGTCGATGCCGAAGAGAGCGTCGTAGATGGTGCGCGTGGCGGGCGCGGCCACGGTGCCCCCGTGGCCGCCCTTCTCGATCATCACCACGACCGCGTACTTGGGGTCGTTCGCGGGCGCGTAGCTCGCGTACCACGCGTAGTCGACGTAGCCGCCGCGCGTGGGTCGTACACCTCGGCGGTGCCGGTCTTCCCGGCCACGGGCTCGTCGTACCGCGCGAAGACCGCCGACGAGGTGCCGATCGGCGAATTGGCGGCCTCGTAGAGGCCGCGGCGCGTGAGGTCGAGCGTGCTCGGCGCCATGTCGACCTTCTTGGACGCCGCCGGCTGCAGGTCGCGGACGGTCTGGCCGGCAGAGTCGACGATCTTGAGCCCGAGGTGCGGCGTCACGATGGTGCCGCCGTTGGCGATCGCCGCGTAGGCGACCGCAAGCTGCAGCGGCGTGGCCTCGAGGTCGCCCTGGCCGATGGCGAGGTTGATCGAGTTACCCGGCGTCCACAGCTTGTCCACTTCGGTCTCGAAGTACTGCCGGCGCCACTCCGGCGTGGGCACGCGGCCTTTGACCTCGCCCGGGACGTCGATCCCCGTCGTACTTCTCCATTCCCAGCCGCCTCGCCCAGTCGGCGAGCGGCGAGCCGTTGGCGGCGTAGAAGCGGTAACCGACGTTGTAGAAGTACACGTCGCAGGACTGCGTGATGGCGCCCACGAGAGAGAGGCTGCCGTGACCGCCAGGGGACCAGCAGTTCCACACGGTCTTGTCGGTGGCGACCGCCGGCTTGAAGCTGCCGTCGCAGAAGAACGTCTCGTAGGGCGAGACGATACCCTCCTCGAGGCCGGCGATGGCGTCGACGACCTTGAAGGTGGAGCCGACGGCCTTGGCCTCCATGATGGGCCGGAGGAGCATCGGGTTGTTGGCGTGCTTGTCGGTGAGCTTCTTGTAGTCCTTCTCGCTGATGCCGCCGACCCAGACGTCGGGGTCGTACGTCGGATAGCTCGCCATGCCGAGGATCTCGCCGTTCTCGACGTCCAGCACCACGGCGGCGCCACCGTTTGCCTCCACCTTGCCGTCGAGATGCGCGAGGGAGATGCCCTGCCGAAGCGCCCGCTCAGCGGCGTCCTGGACCTTGGAGTCGATCGTGGTCACCAGGGTGTCACCCGCCACCGGCGCGCGACCGCCGGGCACCGGGTCGCTCTGCTTGGGGCGACCGAAAGCGTCGACCTCGATCCTGGCGACCCCGTCGTGGCCGCGCAGCCACTTGTCGTAGGACTTCTCCAGCCCTTCGACCCCGACGACGTCGCCGGCCGAGTAGCCCTTGAAGTGCTTCTCCGTGAGCTGCTCGGCCGAGATCTCGCCGAGGTGGCCGAGCACCTGCGTCGCCAGGTCGCCGTGCGGATACGAGCGCAGATAGGCGCTCGGAGTCTCGACGCCCGGGAACGACTCGGCGTGCTCGAGGATGTACGACACCTCCCGCATGGTCACGTCTTCCTTGATGACGACGAGGTCGAGGCTGACCCCCTTGCCGGCGACGACGTTGTTCCAGGTCAGGGGCGGTGCTCCCTCTCCGCTCGGCCAGCTCGGCCCGAGGTGGTCCATGATCTCCCTGCGGATCTTGCCCGGCCGCAGCTTGAGCACGCGCGACAGCCGCAGGATCTCGTGGTTCAGCTCGCCCTCGGGCACGTCCATGAGTCGGATCCCCACGGCGCGTCCGGGCCGGTTGTCGACGATGACCCCGCCCTTGCGGTCGACGATCGTGCCGCGTGGAGCGACCAGCTTGACCGAGCGCAGGCGATTGTTGTTGGCCTGCGCCACGAAGTCCTGGCCGCTGAGGATCTGCAGGAACCAGAGGCGGAAGAGCACGATGCCGAACAGGACCGCGGCTATACCGACGATGACCGCCACGCGCAGCGCGATGGACGGCAGCTGGATGATGGGCCTGTCGCGGCGGCCGGTCCGGATCGGCCGGTCGCGACGGCCCGGGTCGTTACCGAGCACCTGCAACACGCAGATCACCTGCCCCTCTCAGCCAGACGCGCACCAGGAGATAGACAGGCGCGGCCAGCAGGGTGTTGAGCACGAGTGACGGGAGCAGCACCCGTCCGAGGAAGAAGTCCAGCGGGACCTCGCGTGCGAGGAGGAACTGCGCCATGGCGAAGAGCATGTTGGCGACCAAGGTGGCCACGAAGACGCTGAGCAATGGCGCAAACCCCGCCGAGAGATCGGCGGTCTCGGCGTAGCGACCGGCGAGGTAGCCGATGACCACGAAGACGAAGGCGCTCAAGCCGAAAGGCTCCATGAGCGCGATGGCCGAGATGAACCCGGTGAGAAAGCCGAACACGGCGCCGGTCTCCGATCCCTTCACCAGAGCGACGCAGACGACGATGATGAGCGCGAAGTCCGGGTACGCGCCGAGCAGGCGCAGGTGAGGCGCCAGCGCCGTCTGCAGCAGCGTCGCGATGAAGAGCACGACGGCAAGCCGGCCGACCTCCGGCCACGTCGGCCACGCACGCTCGGAGGTGTCGGTGGCGGTTCGGCTGAGCCTCATCGAACCACGACCTGGACGATGTCGAGCTTGCGGAAGTCGACGAAGGGCTTGATGGCGATGGACTGATACAGCTCTACCTCCTGGGCGCCGACGCTCTGTACTCGGCCGATGGGGATGCCGCGCACAAAGACTGAGCTGTTCCTGCCGGACGTCACGACGTACTGACCTACCTTGACCTTCTCGTTCTTGTCCACGAAGTCGAGCGTGACGTCGCCGGTGACGCTGCCGCTGACGATGCCCTGCGCCCCGCCAGGCTCGACCATCGCGTCGACGTGGCTCTGCTGGTCAGTGACGAGCAAGACCTGCGCCGCGTTCGCGTTGACTTTGGTGACGCGGCCGACGAGACCCTGGCCGTTGACCACCGGGTCGTAGACGTCGACCCCGTCAATGCTGCCGACGTTGATCGTCGCCGTGGAGTACCAGGCGCTGGTCGAGCGCGCGACCACGCGCGCCGCTACCAGCTCCACGTCCTTCGGGAAGACCCGGTCCTCCTGAAAGGCGAGGAGAGCGCGGAGCTGCTCGTTCTCGGCCTGCGTCGTCAGCTCGCTGGCGAGGCCGGCGCGCAGCTGCTGGACCTCTTCTTTGAGCGCCTCGTTCTGTGACTTGGCGCTGAACAGGTCGCCGACCCAGTTCCAGCCGTCGCGGAACGGCTTGGACGCACGCGCGGTACCGCTCTGCAGCGGTGCGACGACGCGCAGCACCCCGCCCTGCACGCCGTGCGCGACACCGCTGTCGGACTCACGGAAGTAGGCGGTGAGCAGCGCGACGGAGAGCAGCAGCAGGAATGCCACGACGATCCGCCGCCGGAGTACACGCCGGCGATTCACAGGTCAGCGAGGGGTGGGACTACCGGCCCCGCGGCCGGGAGTTGCGCTTGCTCTTGACCAGGACATCGAACTCCTCGAGGTACTTGCCCGAGCCGACGGCCACACAGGTGAGCGGCGATTCCGCCAGATGCACCGGCATCTGGGTCTCTTCGCGCAGACGCTCCGGGAGGCCCTGCAGCAGGGAGCCGCCGCCGGCGAGCATGATCCCGCGGTCCATGATGTCGCTGGCCAGCTCAGGCGGGGTCTTGTCGAGCGTCGCCTTGATGGCGTCGACGATCGCCTGCGTGGGCTCTTCGAGCGCCGTGCGCACTTCCTCGGACGACAGCACCACCGTCTTGGGAAGGCCCGTCACGAGGTCGCGGCCGCGGATCTCGGCCTGCTCCTCCTGCGGGAGCGGATAGGCCGAGCCGATCTCGAGCTTGATCTCCTCGGCGGTCTGGCTGCCGATGAGGAGTTTGTACTCCTTCTTGACGTAGCTGATGACGGCCTCGTCGAGCTCGTCGCCGCCGACACGGATGGACTGGCTCACGACGATGCCGCCGAGCGAGATGACGGCCACCTCGCTGGTGCCGCCGCCGATGTCGACGATCATGCTCCCGGTCGGCTCCGCGACCGGGAGGCCGGCGCCGATCGCGGCGGCCATGGGCTCCTCGATCAGGGTCGCCCAGCGGGCGCCGGCGGAGTACGTGGCCTCTTCGACGGCGCGCTTCTCGACCCCCGTCACACCGCTGGGCACGCAGATGACCACCCGCGGGTGCGCCCAGCGGTTCTGCATGACCTTGCGGATGAAGTGCCGGAGCATCTGCTCGGTCACGTCGAAGTCGGCGATGACGCCGTCCTTGAGCGGTCGTACGGCGCTGATCGTGGCCGGCGTCCGGCCGAGCATACGCTTGGCCTCTGCGCCCACGGCGTGGACCTCGCCGGAGCGATGATCGATGGCGACCACGGACGGCTCGCTGAGCACGATGCCACGGCCGCGAAGATAGACCAGTGTGTTGGCGGTGCCGAGGTCGACCGCCATGTCACGGGCACCGAAGCCCGTCACGAATCCAAGGAAGCTGATGGCGCGCTCCTTTCGAGGCAAACGTCGAACGGCGATTGTATACGGCGGCCGGGGGCATAGCCACCGGAGGCGGGCTCGCGGTGGCGACCGCCGGAGGTCGCGCAAAAGCTAGTTCGCCGCCGGGGACGCAGTCCCTCGCGGCGGCGGCCGGCGCAGTCCTACAGCCAGCTGAACGGCGTGACTCCGAAGGCCGCCAGCAGCCGCAGGAGCTCCGCGACCGGCAGCCCGACGACGTTGAAGTAGTCGCCGTCGACTCGCCGCACGAGCGCCGAACCGATGCCCTGGATCGCGTAGGCGCCAGCCGATCACGCCACTCGCCGGTGCCGATGTACGCGTCGAGCTCCGCATCCGTGACACTCCGGAAGGTCACGCCGGTGACCGCGTGTGCGGTGAGCGCGAGCTTCGGTGACGTGAGGTACAGACCGCTGTACACCTCGTGACGCCGGGCCGCGAGCCGGCGCACGAAGCAGGCCGCCTCGGCCTCGTCGCGGGCCTTGCCGAGGATCTCGCCGCCACTGACCACGACGGTGTCGACCCCAAGCACCAGCTCGCCCGGCTGCAGCTCGACGCGCCGTGAGCACCTCTTCCGCTTTTCCCCGTGCGTTCTGCTGCACCGTGTGTCCCGGATCCCGGTTGCTGACGTGCTCGGCGTGCTCGCTGACGAACACACGGAACGGGATGCCCAGTTGGTGCAGCAGCGCCTTGCGCTGCGGCGAGCGTGAGGCGAGCACGAGACGCAGAGCCGGTGCGCCCGGCGCAGCCGCCGGACCGCTGACTCGCTCGGGCTAGACGAGCTCGGCGTCGTCGAAGAAGAGTGCGATCTCTCGCGCCGCGCTCTCGGGGCCGTCGGAGCCGTGGACG
>CAVOGK010000018.1:0-76551 GCA_963695395.1 uncultured Thermoleophilia bacterium
GCACGACGCCTGGCAGCCGGCCGTGCTGCGCCGCGGCGCCTTCGAGACGTATCGCGGCCGCACGCTGGTCCAGGACGCGCTCGAACGGGCGCGCGAGCTCCTGGCCACGCACGAGGTCCTGCCGCTGCCGGAGGACGTCGATCGGCACCTCGACGAGGTCGTCGCTGCGCACCGGCGCCTCGCCCTACGAAAGGCCTAGTCCAGCCATGACGACCATCGAAGTACTCACCCCCGAGCAGCGCGCTCAGGTGCACGAGCGCACGCTGCACATCCTCGAGCACACGGGGATGCGCGTCGACAGCGACGAGGGCCGACGCATCCTCATGGCCGCCGGCGCCCGCGTGGACGAGGCGACGCGCATCGTCCGCTTCCCCCCCGAACTGGTCGAGCAAGCTCTCGCAGCGGCCCCGCGGAGATTCGCCCTCGGGGGTCGCCGAAAAGGCTGGGGCCTGCCGATGAACGCCGGCGAGTCGAGCCTCTGCCTCGACGGGGGGCCGACGCTGGTGTTGGACCGGCAGACCGGCGAGCGCCGCCCAAGCACGCACACCGACTGGCTCGAGGCGACGCAGCTCTGCGATGCCCTCGAGGAGATCGGCATGTGGTGGAGCCCGGTAGAGGGCAAGGTGCTCGGCGATACGCCCGCCGAGTGGGTGAGCTCCATGACGGAGACGTTGCGCAACTTCTCGCGACACGTGCAGGATTCGTTCGAGGACGCGGCGCTCGCGCCGTGGACCCTCGAGGTGCTGGAGATCGTCTTCGGCGGTCGCCGCGAGATCCGGCGCCTGCATCCTTACTCGTTCCTGATCTGCCCGGTCTCGCCGCTGGTCCTCGAGCGCTGGGAGATCGACGCGTGGCTGGCGCTGCGCGGCTACGACATCCCGGTGGCCGCCATGCCGATGCCGATCATGGGCGCCACGGCGCCCGGCAGCCTGCTCGCCACGGTGCTGTTGGGCAACTGCGAGACGCTCGGCACGCTCTGCCTGGTCGAGACCGCCGAGCCCGGCGTGCCGTTCATCCACGCGCCGACGCTGGCCACGATGGACCCGCGCAGCGGCCGGGTGGCGGGCAATGCGCCGCACGCCGCCCTGAACGCCGCGGGTGTCGAGATGGCCCGTTACTACGGCCTGCCGGCGATGGGCAGCGGGCCAGGCTGCGACGCCTATGCGCCGGGCATCCAGGCCGCCTACGAGAAAGCGATCGGGACGGCCTTCGGCTGTCTCGCCTGGCCCGACATCCTGGTCGGCCCCGGCACGCTGGCCGAAGCCACCGTCTTCAGCTTCGAGCAGACGCTCATCGACGTCGAGGTCTGGCGCCTCTGCCGTAAGACGCACGAGGGTGTCACTGTGCAGGAGGATCGCTGGCTCAGTGACGTGCTCGAGCGCGTCGGCCCGGGCGGGCAGTTCCTCGGCGAAACGTCGACCCGCAGCAACGTGCGCGAGGGTGAGTGGCTGCTGCCTCAGCTTGGCGTGCACGACTCCTACGACGCCTGGGCCGCCGCCGGAGCCCCCGACATCATGGCGGAAGCGCGCGTCCAAGTGGAGGACATCCTCGCCCGTCACGAGCCGACCGCCCTCGGCGAGGACGTGGAAGGCGCGCTCGAGGAGCTGCGCTTGAGAGCCCTGCGCGCCACCGTGTGACGCACCGATCGAGAGCGTCGCGCAACGGCGCGCCGGACGACTGGCTTGCGTGCCTGCCCTGAGATCAGGCGCCCGGGAGAGACCGACTCAAGGAGGCTGATCACATGGCGAGATTGACGGTGAGCTTTCTCGATACGACCGACCGTGAGACGCTGCACGAGCAGACGCTGACCGTGCTCGAGGAGGTGGGCGTCGCCTACAACACGCCGGCGGCCATGGATCTCCTCGAGGATACCGGGGCGGTCCTCGACCGCGAGCGGCTCACGGCGCGCCTGCCGCGAGAGCTGGTCGCGCACTGCCTGGAGACGGCGCCGCGCACGGTACTGCTCGCGGCCCGCGACCCCGCGCACGACGTGCGGCTGGGTGACGGCAGCCTGAGCTTCACGAGCGACGGCACGGCCACCTACGTGCTCGACGACGAGACCGGCGCGCTCCACGAGGGCAGTGCCGCGGACCTGCGCACGATCATGCGCCTCCTCGATGCCCTGCCCGACCTGGACTACGCGTGGGCCACGGTCTCGCCCCGCGACCTCGACCCCAGGACGGCCAATCTCGAGACCGCCGCAACAGCGTTCCGCTCCTGCGCCAAACACATCCAGACCGGCGTGCGCGGACCGCAGTACGTGGCCCCATTGCTCGAGATGATCGCCGCTGTGGCCGGCGCGCCGGTGGCCGAGCGACCCATCTTCTCGGCCGTCAACTGCACCGTCGCCCCGCTGGCGCACGACCGCGTCACGACCGAGGCGAGCATCGCCCTGGCTCGCGCCGGCGTGCCCCTCGTCATCATGCCCATGCCGCTGATGGGCACGACGGCGCCGATGACGGTGGCGGGAGCGACCGTCGTGGCGCTCGCCGAGCTGCTCTCGGCGGTCGTGCTCTTCCAGCTCGCGGCGCCCGGCTGCCCGCTCATCGCCGGGCCGGAGCCGGCGTCGGCCGACCTGCGCAGCGGGTTCTACGTGTCCACCTCGCCCGAGGCCGCCGCTGCCTCGCGCGCCGGTGTGGAGATGGCCAAGCAGGTCTACGGACTGCCCACGCTTGGCCTCGGCATGGGCAGCGACGCCAAGGCGCCCGACTTCCAGGACGGCATCGAGGCGCCGGGGGTCCTGGACGCGCTCCTGGGCGCCGACTCGCTCGTCGGGCTGGGCTGCTTCGGCAGCGCCGAGGCCACCAGCCTGGCGACGATCGTCCTGCACCACGACGGCGTCGGCCTCATCAGGAGACGTCTCGCCGACGTCCCCTTCGACCCGGCCGCGTGCCTGCTCGACGACATCCGCGCGGTGGGGCCGGGCGGTCACTACATGGCGCGGGCCAGCACGCGCCGGCACGCGCACGACGCCTGGCAGCCGGCCGTGCTGCGCCGCGGCGCCTTCGAGGCCTATCACGGCCGCACGCTCGTCCAGGACGCGCTCGAACGGGCGCGCGAGCTCCTGGCGACCCACGAGGTGAAGCCGCTGCCGGACGACGTCGATCGGCACCTCGACGAGGTCGTCGCCGCGCACCGGCGCCTCGCCCTGCAGAAGGCCTAGCAGGCTGCTGAAGAAGCAGGCTTGAGAGGAACGCAGTTGCCGGGCGAGCGGCGGGGAGCGGGGAGCCGGCGGTTCCGGCACCCCTCGAGCCCACGGGCGGGCCCGCACGGGTCCGTTCTTGGACTCCTACCTCAACGCCGGAGCTGGCTCCGCCAACAAGCCTCGCAAGCGCACCAGGTTGTAGGCCGCGCAAGCGAAGGTGAAGACCGCGGACGCCTTGGCCTTGCCGCGGTGACGCAGCTTGCCGAGACCGCCGACGGTCTTCATCCAGCCGTAGGGTTCCTCGACGAGCTTGCGTCGCCGCTGGCTGAGCACGTAGCCGGCATGCCGGGTGGTGCGCCCGTCGAGGGCGCTGAAGCGCTGCTTGCGGGCCACCTGCGGGGTGGCACCCAAGGCACGCAGCCCGGCGACGAAGTCCCTGGCGTCGTAGCCCCGGTCGGCGCCCACGGTGAGGCGCCGGCGCTTGCGGCCGCGCCTGCGGGCCACGAGCCGCAGGCCGGCCTCGCGCTCGGCGGTGCCGGTGGCCGCAATGAGCTCGCACTCGACGATCGGGCCGTTGCGGTTCTCGGTCAGGCTGAGGCCGGCGTAGCAGAGCCGCGCCTCCTTGCCGCTCCCTTTGCGCGCGAGGCGGGCCTCGGGGTCGGTGGTCGAGCGGTGGCTGGCGTTGCCGCGGCGCTCGCAGCTTGTCCGCGAGGCGTTAGGGCGACACAGGTTCATGGCGTGACATGGGCGAAGTCCATATCCTGAGGATTGGGAGGGCATCGTGAGCAGCGGGCAGTGGTCTCAGGCGACTCGGACGACGCTTCTCATAGTCGCCGTCTTCGTCGTTGCCGTCATCGCGGTGGCGGTGGCCATCGAGCTGTTCGTCCTCTGATGACGCACCGGCTCACATGGTCAATGCGCACGGCGGTGTGCGTCCCCAACAAGCGGATCAAGCTGGCTCGCCGCAGCGCCGGCGGCCTCACGAAGGACCGTCGCGCTCGCGGGTTACGCGCGGTGCGTTAGCCGGACGCTTCCCCAGCGTCAGCGGTCCTCGACCTCAGCCACTCCACCAGGCGATCCTCGTCAAGGTCCCCGGCGGCCAAGGCCAGCATCACCGTGACCACCTCAGCCTCGGTCGCCTCGAGCTCGACTCCGTTGAGCTCGAGGAAGACCGCCATCATGACGAAGGCGATGCGCTTGTTGCCGTCGTGGAACGGGTGACCGGTGGCGAGGCCGTAGCCGTAGGTCGCGGCCAGTTCGACGAGGTCGGCGGCCGGGCGATAGGCGAGCCGCTGCCGTGGCCGGGCGAGCGCCGCCTCGAGGGCGTGCTCGTTGCGCAGGCCGGGCATGCCGCCGTGCTCGCGGACGAGATCGAACTGCACCGCCTCCACGACCAGGCGGTCGACCCAGCGCGGCTCTCCGCGGTCGGACGTCACCGGCTACTTTGCCAGTTCGCGGAGGGCGTTGCGGTAGCGGCCGGCCACCTTGCCGGCGATCGTCAGCGCCTCCTCGACCTCGGGGTCGTAGGGCGTGAGCAGGATGCCGCGCTCCGTCTCAACCGCGAGCACGGTGTCGCCGGCCGCGAGGTGGAGCCGCTCGGCCATGTCTTTGGGCAATGTGGCGCTGATCGAGCCGCCGGCCTGGCGGAGCTTCAGTCCGCGGGTCATGTCGACCTCCGATGGAACGTTCCAGTAGCACATTGATGCTACCACACAATCGCGCTCGGCTAACAAGCGCATCGAGCAGAACGCCAGAAGGTATGCTGAACTGCGCAGGCGCTACCGCGTCTGCTCATGCGCGGTGCGTTAGTCTGACGTCTGGCGGGGCGTCAGCGGCTCTGCTGTGTGGCCAGCCGCGGCGCTCCCGGGTAGCATGACGGCGGAGGTGTCTACCGTGGTCGACGTCTTGCAGAATAAGCGTGACGCAATCGCCGAGCTCTGCGCCCGGTACGGCGTGGCGCGCCTCGACGTCTTCGGTTCCGCCCTGCGCGACGACTTCCGCCCCGGCGAGAGCGACGTCGACCTGCTCGTCGAGTTCGGCCCGCACGAGGGGTACGCCTTGGTCGACGCCTACTTCGGCCTCCTCGACGACCTTCGCGCTCTGCTCGGCACCGAGGTCGACCTGCTCATGGCCGACGCGGTCCGCAACCGCTACGTGGCGCGCGAGATCGAGCGCACCAAGCAACTCCTCTATGCAGCGTGAGTCGCCTGCGTATCTGCGGGACGTCATCGAGGCCTGCGACGCCATCGTCTCGGTGCTCTCGGGCGTGGAGTTCGACGAGTACCAGGTGACGCGCATGTTGCGCTCGTCCGTCGAGCGCGAGTTCACCATCATCGGCGAAGCCATCGCCGTGCTCTCGCGCACCGAACCGCAGCTGTTCGCGCGCATCACGAACGGCCGTCGCATCGTCGACTTCCGCAACCAGCTCACGCACGCCTACCTGCTCGTCGACAACCGCATCGTCTGGCTGATCGCACGCAACGACGTGCCGGTGCTACGCGCGGAGTGCGAGGCCCTCCTTGCCGAGGTGGGAGACGCAGACTAACAAGCGGATCAAGCTGGCTCGCCAAAGCGTCGCGACAAGACGGAGCCGCGACGCTCGCAGCTTATCCGCGGTGCGTTCGACAGAGCAAAGGAGAAGTTCTCCATGAGCACCCCCACGCTGGTTCAGCAGTTCTACGAGCGCATCTGGAACGCAGGCGAGGAGGGTGCAGCCGCGGCGCTGCTTGCCGAGGGCTTCGTCTTTCGGGGCTCCCTCGGCAGTTCGACCCGCGGGCGTGAAGCCTTCCTCGACTACGTCCGCTCGGTGCGCGGCAGCTTGGCGGAGTACCGCTGCGACATCCTCGACTGCGTGAGCGAGGACGAGCGGGCCTTCGCGCGCATGCGGTTCTCCGGGCGCCACGTTGGATCCTTTCGGGGCTACTCACCGAGCGGCAAGCTCGTCGAGTGGAGCGGGGCGGCTCTCTTCTCCTTCGAGGAGGGCGTCATCGCCGAGCTCTGGGTCTTGGGCGACCTCAACGGCCTGGACGGGGTCCTGCGCGCGAACGCCGGTGCGTAGGCGCCCGCGACGCTCGCACGGCTCAGCCATGTCGAACAAGCGGATCAAGCTGGCTCGCCGCAGCGCCGCCGGCCACACGGGAGGCCGGCGCGCTCGCAGCTTATCCGCGGTGCGCTAGCGGTACAGCAGGGTCGTGAGGTCAATGTCCACCACTCGGGTGTTGCGTCCGTCCGGTGCGCGGGGGAGACTGAAGCCATGCACAGCGCCGACCTCGACATCTCCAGACTCTCCGTGGCCGAGCGCATCCAGCTTGCCGAGGACCTCTGGGACAGCGTTGCCGCCGAGACCGGCGACCTCCCGCTCACCGAGGCGCAGGCCGCCGAACTCGATCGTCGCCTTGCCGACATCGAGCGCGACCCCGAGGCCGGTGAGAGCTGGGCGGTCGTTCGCGCCCGCGTCGAGCAGCGCCTGGACAAGGCCGGCTGAGGCATGCGCCTCGTCGTCCGCGAGGCGGCCGAGGCGGACATCGCCGAAGCCGCACGCTGGTACGAACGGCGCTCCCCCGGCCTCGGCTCGGAGTTTCTGCGCGCGGTCGACGTCACGCTCGCCGAGATCACGCGCAAGCCCGAGCGCTACCCGTTCGTCCGCGGCAAGGCGCGCCGCGCGCTGCTGCGCCGCTTCCCCTACGCGGTCTACTTCGTCACCACCCCGGAACTCGTCAGCGTCTTCGCCTGCCTGCACGCGCGGCGCGACCCGAGGCGTTGGCGGGAGCGCAGCGAAGCTGACCGCTAACAAGCGCATCGAGCAGAACGCCCGAGGGTCTGCCGCACGGCGGCAGGTCAGCCGCGTCTGCTCATGCGCGGTGCGTTAGGTCCAGTCTCCCCAAGGTTTGCCCTTGCCGGCGCGTGGGAGATTCTGTACACTCTCCTGTACACGAAACTGTACTAGGAGGCCGTGATGCAACCCCTCAAGCTCGACGAGGATATCCGCCCGCTCTCCGAGTTCCGCGCCGGCGTCGCCGGCTTCGTCCGCCAGGTGAGCGAGACGCGTCGCCCGCTCGTCCTCACCCAGCACGGCCGCGGCGTCGCCGTGCTCGTCGACGTCCGCGAGTTCGAGGCGATGCGCGAGCGCCTCGCCCTGCTCGAGGACATCGCCGCCGCCGAGGACGAAGTCGCCGCCGGGCGCCTCACCGCTCACGACGAGGCCAAGGCTCGTGTTCTGGGGACCCTTGCCACGTGAGGCTCGCCTGGACCGACCGGGCGCTGCTGCGCGTCGAAGAGACGGCGCGCTACATCGCCGCCGACGATCCCGCGGCCGCAGTGCACTGGGCGAGCGAGCTGTTCGAAGCCGTCGAGCGCCTCGCCAACTTCCCGGAGAGCGGGCGGCTGGCTCCGGAGCTCGAAGGCCGCGGCATCCGAGATCTCGTCTACGGCGCCTACCGAGTGTTCTATCGAGTCGATGGGGCAACGGTCCTCATCCTCACCGTGAGGCACGCAAGCCAGCTCATCCGCGAGGACGAGGTTGCTGAAGGACGAACCTAACAAGCGCATCGAGCAGAACGCCAGGAGGTCTGCCGCACGGCGGCAGGTCAGCCGCGTCTGCTTATCCGCGGTGCGTTAGGCAAAGTGGGCTCGTTGGGGCAGCACGGAGCGAGAAGGAAGGAGGGCTGTTGAGCAGCGACCGGCAGGAACTCGGCCCCGTCTTCGTTTTCACCTGGCGCCTCTACCGAGCGAATGCAGGCCCCCTGACTGCCGTCGCGGCCATCGCGACGCTCGTCTCTCTCGTTGTCAGCTTCGCCCGCGTGGGTCCGAGCCTCACCTCCTTCGGCAGCGCGTCCTTCGGTTTGAGCCTCTCCACTGGCACCGTCGGCTCCCACATCGGATTCGACGCCCAGGTCTTCGCTTACGGCCTCGTCGGCCTGCTGGCTGGCGCGTGAGAGGCGGCGACCATCGTGCCGTTGCTGCTACGCCGCGTCCGCGACGCGGCCGCGCCGCACTACGACCTGCTCGTCGGCTTGCCCTACCTCGCGTGGGTGGTGGTTGCGACCCTGCTCGTCGCGCTCCTCGCTGTCGCCCTGCGCATGCTCCTCTTCTTCGGCATCCAGGGCGCCATCGGGCCGCTCCCGCTCGAGTTCCTCGTGGAGTTGCTGCTCGGGACCGCACTGCTCTTCTTCGTGCCCCTCATCGTCGATGGCGAGGACGGCCCCAGCTCACTGCTGGCGAGCTGGCGCCTCGTGCGTCGCAGCGGCTTCTGGCGCCTCCTCGTTTATCTACTCTTCGCCGAGCTCGGCGTGATGAGCGCCTCGATCGTGCTGGGACTTTTCGAGGCGGTGCTGCCGGACTCAACCCAAGTGCCCTTCACTCTGCTCGTCTTCGGCCTTGTTGGTACGCCGCTCATGATCAGCTTCACGACCGTCCTGTACCTGCTGTGTACGGGTGCGCGGGCGCCGCTCCTGGCTGCGACTCTGCCAAACGCGGACGGGCGTTCTCGGGGGTCACTTGCCTAACAAGCGAATCAAGCTGGCTCGCAACAGCGCCGGCGGCCTCACGGGAGGCCGTCGCACTCGCAGCTTATCCGCGGTGCGTTCGGCGAACCCAGGCCGATGCGGCGAGACGGGCGGAGCGTCCTCTCCCCGGCTCTCTAGACTGGTGCTATAGTCGGTACTGTACACTGGGCTCCAAACGGAGGATCGATGCGTAGCGCACCCAAGTTCTCGGAGGACGTCGTACCGCTCGGCGACCTGAAGGCGAACCCCGGCAGGGTCGTGCATCAGGTCGACGAGACCCACAGGCCGGTGCTGCTCACCAGTCGCGGGCGCGGCGTCGCGGTCGTGCAGGCACTCACCGAGTACGAGGCCGAGGCCGAGGAGCGCGAGTTCCTGCGCGGCGTGGTCGAGGGCATCATGGACCTGGAGGCGGGGCGCGAACTCGACCTCGCCGAAGTCAGGCAGCGGCTGGGCCTCTCCTAGCGTGGCCGGCCCGATGCGCATCAGCTTCGCCGCCTCCGCCGTCGCGGACCTCGAGGCGATTCGCACCTGGTACGCTGAGCAGCAGGTCCCCGAGGTCGGGGAGCGCCTTCTGCGTGAGGTCGTCGCGCACGTCGAGCGACTCGCCGACTTCCCCGAGAGCGGCCGCGTGGTACCGGAGTTCGGTCTCGCCCAGTTGCGCGAGATCATCCACCCGCCGCTCCGCATCGTGTACCGGATCGACGCAGAGCGCGTGCGTGTGGTCCGGGTCTGGCGCAGCGAACGGCGGCTCGAAGTGCCGAGGTGAGCGGGTCGCCGAGCAAGCTGGCTCGCCGCAGCGCCGACATTGTCATCAGCAATCGCCGCGCTCGCAGCTTATCCGCGGTGCGTTAGACCCACCCGACGGAGCGAGCACAGGAGGGAGGCCCGGAGATGGATTTCGCGCCGGAACAATCCACGGCAGCCGACGAGGTCGCTGTCCGGGCCGTCGAGGCCGCCTACGACGCTGCCTGGAATGCCGGCGACCTCGCGTCGCTCCTTCAGCTCCTGACTGACGGGGTGGTCATCATCAATCCCTATGGTGAGATGCTCACGGGGCGCGACGCGGTCGAGGTGTCCTTCGCCGCTCTCTTCGATGGTGCCGCAAGGGGATCCACGCACTCATCGCAGATACGAGCCGTTCACTTCGTCGCGCCAGATGTCGCCTTGGTCGATGCTGAGGCGGTCATCTCGAACTTCGGATCGGGACCGGAGCCTCTTCGGCACGACTTCACCGACGTTCTTGTGAGGACTTGCGATGGCTGGCGGATCGATCACGTCCGAGCGTATACGTTCATTCCGCGTCCACGGAGCTAGCCCGGCCGCAGACCGGGGGTCTAACAAGCGCATCGAGCAGAACGCCAGAAGGTCTGCCGTGATTCGGCAGATCAGCCGCGTCTGCTCATGCGCGGTGCGTTAGAGTTGGCAGGGTCGGAGGCGGGGTGAGGAGCCGAAGGATGGGCGTAGGGAGCCGTAGGCCGGGGCCGATCGTGCTTCGCTGTGCACTCGCCATCCCGTTCGTGGTCGTCGCGGGCGGCTACCTCTCCGTCCTCGCCAGGACCTTGCTCGAGCCGGATCAGAGCGCCGAGTACTACCTTGTGAACGCCGCCATCACGCTTGCGCCCTTGGCCGCGTACGGGGTCGCGGCCGTGCTGCTCGCCACAGCGCGCGGCGGACGCGCGGCTTGGACCGTGCTCCTGCTCTGCGGTCTCGTGCTCACCAGCGTTGGGCTCTACTACGCACTCACGATCGGTGGCCTCGGCGAGCTGTTCTTCGTGGCGCCCTATCTTGCGGCCGTGTCGGCAGGCGAGCTCGTCACGATGTCCCGATCGCGCCGGGCGGTACTCCCGTGAAGCGCAGTTGTAGTCCAGAGGCCGTGGGCAGCTCGACCAAGCGAATCAAGCTGGCTCGCCGCAGCGCCGACGATGTCATCAGGAGTCGTCGCGCTCGCAGCTTGTCCGCAGTGCGTTCGGCAAGCCCAAGCGTGGAGAGATCGCAGGCATAGTGGGGAGCGCACTCGACCTCTACCGCACGTACCATCTCGACAAGCAGGACGAGCGCGTCGGGCTGTTCCGCGGTCTGGTCGAGCTCTACGGCGCCACTTCGGCCCTCTATCCCGGCTGCTTCGTCCACGTCGCGCCGTCCTTCGTGTTGCCGAGCGTCGTCTACGTCGAGACCGACCGGCGCGCCGCCCGGTTCTTCGCCGATGCGGAGGTCCTGCGGCTGGTTCGCGAGTGCCGTGAGTACGCATCCGAGCCGCAGATCCGCTTCCACAGCGCCGACTACACACAGCCCTTCGCTGAGACCGAGGCGTCCTTCGATCTGCTGATCTCGCAGTATGGCGGTTTCGTGTCGCGCGCCTGCAAACGCTACCTCCGGCCCGGCGGTCACCTCGTCGCCAACAACAGCCACGGCGACGCCAGCATGGCGGCCCTCGATCCGGACTACGAGCTCGTCGCCGTCTACCGTCGTACCGGCGAACGGTTCAGGTTCGCGAGCGACGAGCTCGACTCGTACATGGTCCCGAAGCGTGACGCCGTCCCCACGCGGGCCGAGCTCGAACGCACCTTGCGCGGCCCTGCATTCACTCGGCCCGTGGCAGGGTACGTCTTCGAGCTTCGCGACTCCGGGTAGGCAGGCGTGGGGTTGCCGAACAAGCGGATCAAGCTGGCTCGCCGCAGCGCCGGCGGCCTTGCGAGCGGCCGACGAGCTCGCAGCTTCTCCGCGGTGCGTTCGCCACAACCCTGCGCACTTGACACCCAGCGCCCAAAGGCGTACGCTTTTCCGTACGTATGAGGAGGTCCGCGATGACGACCATGAGCGCCACAGAAGCGCGCAAGCAGCTCTACCAGCTTCTCGACGACGTCGCACGCTCGCACGAGCCGGTACAGATCACCGGCAAGCGCAGCAACGCCGTGCTCGTCTCGGAGGACGATTGGCGTGCCGTGCAGGAGACACTTCACCTCGTCTCGATCCCCGGCATGCGCGAGTCCATCCTGGAGGGCCTGGCGACTCCGGCCGATGAGCTCGAGGGCGAGCTCGACTGGTGAGCTGGCGGCTGCTCTTCACGAAGCAGGCGCGCAAGGACGCAAGAAAGCTTGCCGCGGCCGGCCTCAAGCCGAAGGCGCAGGAGTTGCTTACGGTCCTCGAGGCCGACCCCTTCCAGTCGCCGCCGCCTTTCGAGAAGCTGGTCGGCGACCTCAGCGGTGCCTACTCGCGCCGCATCACCATCCAGCATCGCCTCGTGTACCAGGTGCTCGCCGACGAGCGCATCGTCAAGGTGCTCAGGATGTGGACCCATTACGGGTGAGGCGAACAAGCGGATCAAGCTGGCTCGCCAAAGCGCCGCGGCCATACGAAGCCGCGGCGCTCGCAGCCTCTCCGCGGTGCGTTGGACGGACCACGGGAGTCTCGCTGGAGCCATTTGACTACACCATCGATGCTGCCGCGCTCTGTCACCTCGAGGATCTCCCTCTCATCGAGTTGGCGGCGGCCTCGTGCTTTCGCGGGTACGACGTCCCACCGACGCTGTTCACGGAGACGACGCCGCTTTCGGTGTTTGCCGATGCCCAGGCTTCAGGCCATCTGCGGGTCGCGCTCTCTTCGAGCGGCGCTTGCGTGGGCTTCGGGCTCTTCGAACCATGGGGCGAGCGTCTTCACCTCCAAGAGCTCGACGTCCGTCCTGAGCACGGAAGGCGCGGCGTCGGCACGGCCCTCATGCGGGATATCGAGCGTTGGGCCGTCGCCCACGGCTTCGCCGAGGTGAATCTGACGACCTATCGTGACGTACCTTGGAACGGGCCTTTCTACAGGCGTCTCGGCTACGGAGTGGTGCGACCCGAGGACCTCGGTGTCGAGCTGGCGGCGCGGCTAGAGGCAGAGGCCGCGCGTGGGCTGGACTCGCTGCCTCGCGTGGCGATGCGCAAGCCGGTCGGCCGTCCAACAAGCACATCGACCTGATGCGCCGGAGCGCCGAGATAGACGCCAACGGCGTGGCGCACAGGTTATGTGCCGGGCGTTGGGCGGACGAGCGTGCAGACGGAGCGGATGGCGCGACAGGGCTGATGCTGCTGGTGAACGCTCAGTCGTGCGAACAGTGGTGGAGGCACCCTTGAAGTACGTCGCCTTGTTGCGCGGGATCAACGTCGGCAAGGGCGCTCGCGTGCCCATGAAGACCCTGAAGGCTCTCCTTGAGGCGCTCGGGCTCGGCGATGTGGTGACCTACCTGAACTCCGGGAACGTGGTATTCGACTCAGTTCTGAGCGCCTCCCACCTGACGCAAGTGATCGAAGACGAGCTTGAGCGGGCGTTTGGCGAGAACATCCCTGCGTTGGTGAAGACGTCGGCGGAAGTGATCGCGATCGCGGAGTCGATACCGAGCGAGTGGGGCAGCAACGACGGTGAACAGACCTACGTCGCGTACTTGTTCAGTGATGTCGACAAGCCCAGTCTCGTGTCGGAACTGCCGGTCAAGAGGCAGTTCATGAGCATCTTCTATGTGCCTGGGGCCATCGTCTGGAACATCAAGCGAGAGAACTACAACCGTAGCCAGATCACGAAGATCGTGGGGCACAGCTCCTATGCTCGGATGACCACGCGGAATGTCAATACGGCGAGGAAGCTCGCGGCACTGTGCGCCGAGGTCTGACGGAGGTGCCGCTGCCCAACAAGCGGGTCAAGCTGCTCGCCGTAGCGCCGAGGTTGTCATCGGGAATCGTCGCGCTCGCAGCTTGTCCGCGGTGCGTTCGACGGACCGTCGGGCTCGCGGCGCCGAAGGCAGCCGACTGAGTCGCCCTGGCACTCGGCCACCCTTGAGTCGTCGGGCCTAGTACTCGCCTTTGATCACGAAGAAGGAGCCCCGAATCGTCCCGGCGAGCTTGGACTTCTGCCCGGCGAACTTGAACTTGCCGTCGAGCTCCTTCGGCACTTCCATTCCTTCCGAGAGCTTGAAGCCGACAGCTCGCTTCTTGGGATCATCGATCGTGTACATGACGTTGACCGCAAGACCATCCTCATAGAACACGTAGGCGAGACGGATGCCGTCCACCGCAAAGCGTGACGTCTCCAGAGGCTTCGCGGCGAACTCGATGTCACGCTCCTCGTTGAGGACCTGGTTCACGTAGTCCAGCGTGTCCTGGCTCTCGCCGGCCGGTATGACCGTGAACGCATGCTTGTACTTGTTCATGTAGTACCGCGCCTCATTGGCGCGCAGCCCGGCGAGCGCTTGCGCCACGGGTGAAGACTCCAGGCCCGCCACGGACACGTTCTCGAAATCAACTACACTGGGCACCCCTATCCCTCCTTTGGCTTCTGGAATGGGTTCGCGTTGAGGTTCTCCTTGCCCATTCGCGGATGTGAGTGCACCTCGACGGCTCGTCGAGCAAGCGCTTCGAGCAGTCAATACACCGCGTGCGAGGTGGTCTCTGGCTGGGACGTGCGCGGGCGGCATATTGCAGCTCAAGCGCACCACGTCCGGCATTCGCTGGGCGACCCGCAGCGCACTCAAAGGGGTGGGGTGGACGTTTCCTGCGGGCCGTTGCATTCCCGAGTTCTCTGGTTATACTAACGGTATGAAGACAGCCATCTCCATCCCCGACGACGTGTTCGCCGACGCTGAGCAGCTGGCGCGCGAGCTGAAGAAGTCGCGCAGCCGCCTGTATGGCGACGCCGTGCGCGAGTACGTCGCCCGCCACTCTGCCGAGAGCATCACCGAATCGCTGGACCGCCTGTGCGACGAGGTCGACGCCCGCGGCGACTTCGCGCGCACGGCCGCACGCCGCACCCTGGAGCGCTCCGACTGGTGATCGCCCAAGGTGAGGTCTGGTGGGCCGACCTTGGCGAGCCTTCCGGCTCTGAGCCCGGCTTCCGCCGCCCTGTCGTGGTGGTACAGGGTGACGCCTTCAACCGTAGCCGCATCAGCACCGTCGTCTGCGTCGCCCTCACGAGCAACCTTCGCTGGGCGGACGCGCCCGGCAACGTCCTGCTCAGTGCGCAGCTCACGGGCCTTGCCAAGGACTCGATTGCCAACGTCTCGCAGCTCGTCACCCTCGACCGCGAGGCGCTGACCGAGCGTGTCGGGGCGCTGCCCGTGAAGAAGCTTGAGCTCGTGCTCCTCGGCATCGACATCGTCCTCGGCCGTTGACGCGATTGCCGAACAAGCGGATCAACCTGACTCGCCAAGGCGGCGCGGCAAGGCGGGGCCGCCGCGCTCGTAGCTTATCCGCGGTGCGTTAGGCAGCGCGGCGACCGTGTGAGGCCGCGCGATACCGTGGTCGCGAAGGGGGGTCGAGAGCGGCGATGTCCCGCTACTCGAAGTGGGCTCAGAGAGAGCACAGCGCCGCCAGGAGGATCGCAATCGTGCTCCTTGCGGGCCCCGTCTTCCTGGGCCTGCTCCCATTTCTTGTGGCCGGGGTTGGCCCACGCCTGGACCGCCGGCTCGGTCTCCGGCCCCTCAAGATCTGGAGACTGAACCGCATCGTCGGCGGACTTCTGCTGGTCCTGGGATTCTCCCTCGGCTTCTGGTCGATCATCACCCAGTTGACTCGCGGCCGGGGTACGCCCCTTCCAGTGATGCCCACCCAGGAACTGCTGACCGAGGGTCCGTATCGCTACTGCCGCAACCCGATGACGCTGGGGACCATCCTGGCCTACCTGGGCATCGCGGTCGCCGTGGGGACGATCGCCGGCACGCTCCTCGTCCTCTCCTTGGCGGCCTCGCTGCTGGTCTACCTCAAGCGTCTCGAGGAAGGGGAGCTGGCCGAGAGGTTCGGCGAGGCCTACCTGGAGTACAGGGGAGAGGTGCCCTTCATCATCCCGAGGCTTGCCAGGCGACGGTGACCATGACGGTGCCGACTACCTGCCCAACGCCGACTCCTCCGAACGGTGGCTCTTGCTGAGGGCACGGGTGCGTGGTGACCGCCGGCGCAGCGCGTGAGGCCACTCGGGCGCCGCCTGGCCAGCGCATCAACCTGACGCGCCCACGGTCTGCGATATCCTTGGTCCGCAGCCCGCGCAGGTCATGCGCGGTGCGTTAGACCGACCAATCGAGGACCTTTGACAAGCACCCCCACCCGCGCCTCCGTCGACCTGTACTGGATCCCCTTGGGCGCCGGAGGCCACTTCGTGCGGTTCAACGGCAAGGTCTTCGAGGCCGTGGTGTCGACGTTCGAACGCCGGTCCCGCCTCGACCTCTACCACTCGGCGCTTGAGGTGCGCGTGCCCGAGGGGCGCTACACGATCGAGAGTACCCCGGTGCCCAACGTCAACGCGCAGGAGCGGGGGGTCGTCGCTGGCGGTCCCGTCGGCAGCCGGTGGGCCGGGCGCTTGCGCATCTTCCGCTACGAGATCCGGTGCTGGCGTGGCGGAGTCATCCCCGACCTCGGCGAGGCGGTCGACAGCCCTCAGCGACTGACCGAGGACGAGGCGAGCGCCCGGCGTGTGCTCGCTCTCGCGCCCTGCGTGCCCACACCCGTCTGGGGGCGCGATGAGCTTCAAGCCGGCGAGATGTGGAACTCGAACTCGATCGTCTCCTGGCTCCTCGTGCGCAGCGGTCTGGATGTGGAGTCGGCCAGCATGCCGAGTGGCGGGCGCGCTCCCGGATGGGATTCGGGTCTCGCCGTGGCGCGGCGGCAGGTCTAACATGCGCATCGAGCAGAACGCCACAAGGTCTGCCGCACGACGGCAGGTCAGCCGCGGCGCTCGCAGCGTATCCGCGGTGCGTTGGCAGAACGGGAGGACCTGTGGCCGAAGGCGTGAGCTACTCCGGTAGCCGTGACTCGCGGTTCGTGACTATCCGGCGGGGCGGCACCCTCGACGACGAGACCCATCGGCTACTCGCGGTCTGGGCCGCCGACTGCGCGGCTCGGGTTCTCGACCTCTTCGAGCGGGACCATCCCGGCGATGTGCGTCCGCGCATGGCGATCGAGCAGGCATATGTGTGGGCTCGCGGCGACATCACCATGACGCAGGCGCGCGAGGCGGCCTCCTCTGCTCATGCCGCGGCGAGGTTGGCAAGCGGCGCCGCCCGTGAGGCCGCGCGGGCCGCGGGCCATGCGGTCGCCACGGCGCACATGGCAGACCACGAGCTCGGGGGCGCAGCCTACGCAATCAGGGCGGTCCGCGCAGCCGCTGCCGCCGACGCCCGCGACAAGGCGGGTCGGGCCGAATGCGAGTGGCAACGCTCCCATCTTCCGGACGCGATCCGTGAGCTCGTTCTCGATGACCAACGGCTACGAAACAAGAAGCTCGGGTCGCTGTTCGACTGATGAGGGTGCAGTTCGCCAGCGGCCGTCTTCCCAACCAGCGCATCAACCTGACGACCAGAAGGTAGACTGCGGAGGAGAAGCGCTTGCGTCGCAGGTCATGCGCAACACGTCAGGCGTGGCACCGTGAGGGCTGCCGATCACGTCGCTGAGGCACCGCACCTATCGGGAGACGGAGGGAGTCGCTCGTGCAGAAGGTCAACATCAACCAGACGCTCTCGCAGTTCGCGGAGTACTGGAGTCCCAGAGTCGTGGGCGAGCTCAATGGTCAGCACGTCAAACTGGCCAAACTCAAAGGGGAGTTCACCTGGCACCATCACGACGACCAGGACGAGATGTTCCTGGTCATCCGCGGTGCGCTGACCCTGCGATTCCGAGACCGCGACGTCCTTCTGAATGAGGGTGAGTTCCTCGTGATTCCCCGCGGTGTGGAGCACCTGCCGCTCGCGCAGGACGAGGTCCACGTCATGCTCTTCGAGCCGGCCGGCACGCTGAACACGGGCAACGTAAGAAACGAGTTCACGCTCGACGATCTCGAGCACGCCTGACAAGCGCGTCAACCCGACGCTCGCACGCTACACTCGTCCCTCAGCACTCGAGCGCGGGTTGCGCGCACCGCGTTAGCTGTAGCAGGCCGGAAGGGAGGCGTCAGGTGATCTGCCCGAAGTGCGGAGCGGAGTACATGCCCGGCTTCACGCGCTGCTCGGACTGCCTCGTCGACCTCGTCGAGCCCGGCTCCGAGCCCAAGCCCGTCGTCGAGCCGAGCCGTCCCGCAGCTCTGACCGATCCGGTCTGCGTCTACCGGTCCAGCTTGCGCGGGCACCTGCCGCTCGCCAGGTCGCTCCTGCAGTCGGCTGGCATCCCGTTCACGGTCCTGGGCGAGCATTTGCAGCAACTGACCGGCATAGACGCATACGGTCTTGCGGAGCTCCACGTCTCCGCGGCCGACGCTGAAGACGCCCGCGCGGTGCTCGCTGACCTTGACCGCCCGGGATGATGGTGGGCACGGCCAACGAGCGGATCAACCTGACGCGCCCAACGCCTTCTGTGGAGTGACCTCGAACCGTCGCGCTCGCAGGTCTTCCGAGGTGCGTTGGGCAGAGCCAGCAGCGCGCCACCTGAGGTGACGAACGTGGAACGGCCGCGAATCCGCACCCTCCTGGTCTTGGCGTTTCCGGTCGTTCTGTCGGCGGGCATCGTGCTCATCCAAGTCGTCTCGGACTACTCCGATCACGCAGTCGCCGTGGAGGCCGTGGGCTCTTCGGGCCGCTGGTTCGACGGTCATTGCCTGCGGTCGCGGCATTCGGGGTGAGCGTCCTCTCGGTCAGCGTGGTCGCCACCGTCTTGGCCGACCGCTCGCAGAGACTGCCCTCTTTCGTCCTGCCCCTGATCGCCGTCGGTGCGGGTCTCTACGCCGCAGGTCTGGGGGCCGCTGGCGTCGGTCCGGTCGCCGTCGCGTCGCCGCGCTCTTCTTCGATGGCAGCGGATGGTGGGTGAGCGGTGCCTTTATGGCGGCCACACTGTTCATCGGGGTCGGACTCATCGCCTTGACCGTGCACGTCAGCCGAGTCGAGTCCGTACGGTGCGTCCCGGTACATCGTCTCCATCGCGGCGTTGCTGTTCATGGTGATCCCGCGATCCCATCTGGATGGGGGCTCTACTGAGGCCCTCGCGGCGTCTCTCGTGCTGGTGCCGTTGGTGACGGCTGCCGGGCGGTCTGTCCAACAAGCGCACCAACCCAACGCGCCCAGCGTTCCCGTAGTAACCTCAGACCGTAGCCCGTGCAGGATATGCACGGTGCGTTGGGAAGAGCGCAGGCCAGCGGGGTGAATGTCCCTGTGTAGCTGTTCCTGCGGCGCTTGGAACAGGGGTTCATGAAGGGAGCGACCACATGCCTGCGTCAAACGTAGACGTCCGGGCGCGGCAGGCACCGATTCGTCAGCGCTATCTCGACAATCCCGACAGCGCAGTTGAGGTACTGAGTGTCCATAGTGGCCGGAGCGATCTCGCAGACCCCTTGCACGTCGTCGTCTCGCTGGACTCGTCGCCCGACGTTCTTCTTCGCTCCGGGGCGCACCCGGCTGTCGGCGGCGACGGTGACGTGCCGTGTTCGGGCGATCTGTTGCTCGCCGCGTTGGCGGCTTGTCAGGAGACCACCTTGCGCATGGTCGCCGCCAACATGGGCATCGACCTGGAGGCGCTGGAGGTCTCCGTCGAGGCAGATTGGGATCCTCGGGGCACCCTGGCCATGGGCAGGGAGTTTCCGGTCGGCATCACCGCACTACGCGCACACACCCACGTGGTCGTTCGGGGTGACGACCGTGAGGAGCGCGCCCAGCGACTGCTGCGCAGCGCGGAGCGCTACTGCGTCATTCTCCAGACGCTACGAGCTGGAGTATCGGTTGAGTCGACGTTGACTCTGGAGAGCCTCAAGCCGGACGACGCCGGAAGTCCCACGCGCGGGACTTCCCAACAAGCGCATCGAGCCGACGGCGCAGGCACCGCATGATTGGGGAGCGCGGGGCCGCGGCGCTCGCAGGTCATCCGCGGTGCGTTCGGCACAGGAGAGTGCGTCGCAGTCCTTGGGAGCAGCGTGAGTCATCTGAGCAATGATCACCGCACGGTCGGCGAGCACTACGACGGTCCGGCGCACGACTACGAGCTGACGCGTCTCGAGCAGCAGAGCCCCGTGGAGCGCGCCATGATGGAGCGGTACCTGACCCGCTTCGTGTCTGAGAAGAGCGTCGTCGCCGACATCGGAGTCGGCGCCGGCCACTACGACGAGTTCCTGGCTCGGCGCGACTGCAGCCTCTATCTCGCTGATGTGTCCGGCGGTCTTCTCGAGGCGGCTCTCGACCGCCTGGAGACTCAGGACCTGTCGGACTGCGTCCTCGATGCCAGAGTGGCCTCCGCCGTCGACCTCTCGCACCTCGCCGACGGCAGCTGTGACGCGGTGCTGATGCTCGGCCCGCTCTACCATCTGCTGACACTGGACGAGCGGCAGCGAGCCGTGCACGAGGCACGACGCATGCTGCGCCCCGGCGGCGTGGTGATGGCGGCGGCCTGCAATCGCCTGGTGGGCCTGGCCGGCGGCTATTTCCTCGAGCCGGAGACCTGCGTCGAGCTGCGTGACGTCTATCGGCGTTTTCTCGATGACGGCATCGTCAATCCGGAGCTGGCCCCCACCATCGGTCACGCACACTTCACCACCGTCGCTGAGTTCCAGGCTTTGTTCGCAGACGACTTCGAGGAGCTGCTCTCCGTCGGAATAGAGTCCTTGACCTCGACCCGTCAGGAACTCTTCCTCGGTCTGTCGGGCGAGCTTCAGCAGGCATGGCTTGACTTCGTCGAGGCCGCCGCATTGCGCCCGGAGGGCATGGCCATGTCGGAGCACTTCCTCTTCGTCGGTCGGCCGCGGCAGGCATGAGCGCGTCCGCACGTTCACCGGGGCAAGCACGTTGCGCTTTCTGACCTCGGGTCGTTCGATCCGTCTCGGGAGCCTCCTTCGATTCGTCGAGTGGAAGCCACCTGGTCTGTGGGCGAGAGAGCGCCTGTCGCACAACCACATCAACCTGACGCACCCTACGTTTCCTGTAGTAACCTCAGACCGCAGCCCGCGTCGCTCATGCGCGGTGCGTCAGGCGTTCACATGGGAGGTCCGAGTGCCTGAGATCGTCTACTACGTCGCCGCGAGCGTCGACGGCTACATCGCCACCGCTGATGGGGGAGCCGACTGGCTCTCTCCGTTCGAGGGCGACGACGACTACGGCTATACGGAGTTCCTGGCCGGTGTCGATGCGATCTTGCTCGGCCGCGCGACCTACGAGCAGATCCTGACCTTCGGCGACTGGCCCTATGCCGGCAAGACGTCCTGGGTGCTCTCCCACCACGCACTTCCAGACATCGCGGAGCGGGTCACGGTCACCGCGGACACACCCTCGGATGTCGCTGCGATGCTTGATGCGGCCGGAGTGAACCGGGCATGGCTCGTGGGGGGCGGAGAGCTTGCGGGTTCGTTCGCCCGGAAGGGCCTGATCACGAGCTACATCATCTCGGTCATGCCCGTGATGCTTGGCGATGGCATCCGGCTGCTGGGTCGGCAAGGTGCACCTGGGCACCTGGTGCTCGAGTCGACGACCCGCATGGGTAAGGTCGTTCAGAGTGCCTACCGTGTCGCTCGGTGACGCCTGACAAGCGTATCGAGCAGAACGCCACTGGGCAGGCGCGAAGGAGGGCGCGAGTTCTTGACTGATGCCAAACACGCGCGTAAGGGTGACTCTGACAAACGGGTCGACCACATCGTCGACACGTGCACTGCCTGCGGCACCTGCTTCCGAACCTGCCCGGTCGTGGAGCGGCTCGACTTCGGTGGCTTGAAGCCGAAGGAGGTCCAGGCCGAGGTCCGCGCCTATCTTGCCGGGGGCGAGCCGACCGAGGCCGTCTTTCGCCGCGCGTTCTCGTGCATGGGCTGCTACGGGTGCTGTGAAGACACCTGCCCCCAAGGGCTCGACGTGATGCGGGTGAACGAGCTCGTCAAGACTCTCTACCGTCGTCAGGGCCTCGACGAGACCGCCTACACGCCCGGCCGCGACCCGACCGCGCCGCAGCGGGTGCTGGCCAGCATCCAGGTGACGCCGGAGGACCACCGGCGCATCTTCACGGCATCGCCGCCGGGCTCCGCCCGGACGGTCTTCTTTGCCGGCTGTAACGTGTACGCCCAGCCGGCCCGCCTTCTCGAGGCACTCGACGTCCTTGCGCTCGTCGACGAGGACGTCGCGTTCCTTCCCGGCCTCGACCACTGCTGCGGCGACACGCCGTTCTTCATGGGGGACCCCGATGAGGGCGTCCATGCGGTCGACGACCTCGTGACCGCAATCGCCGCCTACGCGCCCGAAACGGTCGTCTTCTGGTGCCCGACCTGTCTCTGTCGCTTCCACATGACCGTCGCATCGGCGCGCCCGCTGCCCTTCCGCACCGAGTCGCTGGCACAGTTCCTGACCGCGCGGGCTGACCGCCTCAGCTTCAGCGCGGCCTTCCCGGCGCACGCGACTCTTCATGAGGCGTGCAAGGTGGCGTTCACCGGCCTCGACCGCGAGGGGCCGCGGGCCCTCCTCACGCTCGTCCCCGGACTCGAGATGGTCGAGATGCCGCGCAGCGGGGCGGAGACCGCGTGCTGCGGGTCCGGCGCGTTCACGTGGTTCCCGTCGGTCGGCGCCGAGCTGCGCGATGGACGTCTGCAGGAAGCGCGCGGCACCGGGGCGGACCTGCTGATCGACGTCTGTCACTACTGTCACCACGTGTTTCTTCCGGAAGCAGGACGCGCCGGCCTCACGGCGGAGAACTGGATCCACGTGCTGGCGCACGCCGCGGGCGTCGCGCGAGCCGACGACTACGCCGCGTGGCGGACCTGGTCTGATGCCGAGCGGATCCTGGCCCACGCTCGCGACGCGATCGCGGCATCGCCCTTCGACCGTGAGACCGTTGCGAAGGTCGTGCGTTCACACTTCTCGACGACACCCGCCTCGCAGGGAGAAGCGTGACCTCCGGAGGTGCTCTACGAGCAATGAGGACCGGTCAGAAAGACTCGTCGAGTCCGATCGGAACGCGCTGCCCAACCAGCCCATCGAGCGGACGCCGCGAGGGCGGCGCAGCTCATGTGCATGGCGTTCGGCAGACGGCGGCGAACTCTGCGAAGCATCCCGTCGTCAGCAGGTGTCCCCCGATCTCTTGGCGAGAGGTCTGACGGGGCCGGTCATGAGTGACCCCGATTATCTCGAGGTCCTGCTCGCCGCCTACGAGGACGAGATCATCGGCGAGCTGGGCCGCAGAGAGGCGGTGTCATACCGCGGCGCGGACTGGCGCGATCTGATGCAGGAGATGGCCGGGACGTAGCACGTCTACGTCGAGGAGTTCCGTGTCGCAGAGCAGATGGCACCCGAGCAAGACCGTACGGCGATGGCACGCCTCACCGAACACGAACTGCTGATCATCGACTTCGCCGAGAGGGAGCTCGCGGCGCGCTCGGTCGCGTGCCCTTCGCAGCGTTTCGTCGTCCAGGGCGTCTCAGCTCACGGCTTTCTTCACCAGCGCGCTGATCCTCGCCTCTTCCGCAGCGGTCAACTCCGTCAGCGCAAAGGCGACCGGCCACATGTGACCTTCGTCGAGGTTCGCCTCATGCTGGAAGCCGAACGTCGCGTACCTCGTCTTGAACTTCTGCGAGCTCTGGAAGAAGCAGACGACCTTGCCATCCTTGGCATACGCGGGCATCCCGTACCAGAGTCTCGGTGACAGGGCTGGCGCGTTCTCTTTGATGATCGCATGGAGCCGCTCGCCGATGGCGCGATCCGATCCCGACATTGAGGCGATGCTCGCAAGTACCTCGGCCTCGCCGTCGGCCTTCTTCGCAGCCGGCCTCGCGACCTTCTTCGTCGCCTTCTTGCCTGCCTTGTTCTCGACCATGGAGACTCTCACCTCCTGTGGCTCGTCCTTGGTGGCGTCAAGTCCGGGTGCTGCGCGGACCCTCGATCGGGTTCCGGCAGGCTGTGGATTCGTTCCTACCCACGCACCTCGGCGGTTAACCGACCACACGCCTGGAACCTCACGGCGCACTGGCGGCCACCTGAATTCAAGCTCGAGTGGCACTGCCTGCGCTTCTGACGCCTCGCTCTCCCCGGGCGTGCACGCGGTTCGCGAATGACGACGGGTGCCAGCTCCACATCAAACACTGCCCCTTCCTGGACGGCCGGCGCGACTCCGTGCGGGAGAGGATGCATCCACATACGCTCGCCGAGGCGTCGCCGGGGAGTCGGCAAGGGTCACCTGCCAACTGCATCAGGCTGACGGAGCCGGGTAGGATTCATCTCGCAGCGGCGAGTCGCGGCCTGCGTGTCCGAACGTCCGGCGAAGAACTGACCGTACCGGGAGCCAGGAGGGGAGCACATGGAGCTTGGCGCATTCTCGATCAGCTTGGCGGTGGAGGATCTTCAGGCATCGAAGTCGTTCTACGAGAAGTTCGGTTTCGCGGTCGTCGGAGGCGAGGCATCTGAGAACTGGCTGATCCTGAGGAACGGCGACGCTACCATCGGTCTCTTCCACGGCATGTTCGACAAGAACATCCTGACGTTCAATCCGGGTTGGGACGGGAGCGCGGAGAAGCTCGCCGAGTTCACCGATGTGCGCGAGCTGCAGCGCCGGCTGAAGGCGGACGGGGTTCAACTGGTGAGTGAGGCCGACGAGTCCGCGAGAGGTCCGGGCAGCTTCATCGCCATCGACCCCGACGGCAACCCCATCCTTGTCGATCAGCACGTCTAGCGTCCTCACTCGGGGCACTTCCGCGCGCGCTGCACAGGAACCCGCATGAACCCAGACCCCACGAGGCTCCTCGAGGCGACAGGCATCGAGACTCCACCGATCGGTTTCTACGACGTGTCCGATCCAACGCCGTTCGAGCCCTTCGCTGAGCCCAAGCGGTGTCAGTTCGCGTGCTATGGGAACTGGCTGAGAGGAGAGAGCGTCCGCATCGCGCGGGGCGAAGCCATCTGCAGAGGGGGCGGCTACTGGGTCGGCGGTGTCGAGTTCACGACTCGAGAGGACTTCGCCCGCACCCTGAACCAGCGAGAAGGATTCAAGTCCTCGGACGAACTGATGTACCAGTGGCTCGAGAATCAGCCACCGTACGCGATGGAGAACGGCTACGTCGTGATCGGTCCCCTCCGCGATGACCAGTACGAGTACCTGAAGACCGTCACGTTCTACGTGAATCCCGACCAGTTGAGCCTCCTGCTCCTCGGTGCCGAGTACCACAACGCGTCGGTCAAGGACCGTCCGGTGACGATCGCGTTCGGCTCGGGCTGCGGGCAGATGGCGGCCCTGCTGGGGGACCCGCGGACGGAGATTCCCAAGGCCATGGTCGGTGCCACGGACATCGCGATGAGAGAGCACCTGCCCCCCGACATCCTCGCCTTCACGGTGAATCGGCCGATGTTCCGACAGCTCTGCGAGCTGGACGAAGGCAGCTTCCTCTACAAGAGCTTCTGGGAGCGGCTCAGAAGGGCACGCGATGAGGAGCGCCGGGGGCGAAGCGGACCGCGGTGACGCAGCGTGCGGCGCGATGACGCCGCGTCATCCACGCGTTCTCGGAGCTGGGCGCGCCCGGCCTTCGGTATCCCCACGCACGTTTGCCGGGCTCCGCCCGACGGCAAACTCCTGAGGACACCCCTCCATCAGGAGAGAGTCATGAAGCGATTCCTGTATCTACACTACGGCTTCACCGAACCGACTCCGGAGATCATGAAGGCTTGGGGAGACTGGTTCGAGTCGATCTCCGACAAGGTAGTCGACCAGGGCGGGCAGTTCAGCAGCGGCCGGGAGATCGCCAAGAGTGGAACCAAGGACCTGCCGTTGAACATGGAGTCCATCACCGGCTACACGGTCGTCGAAGCGGAGAGCCTCGACGCCGCGGAGAAGCTCGCGCAGAGCAATCCGTTCATCGCGAGCATCCGGGTCTACGAAGTGATGTCGATGTAGACCCATGGGCTCACATCCGATCAACCTGGCTGTCCGTTTCGCGCTCGAGTTGTCGGCGCTTGCCGCTTTCGGCGTTTGGGGCTGGCAGCAGGGCGACGGCTGGACCGCGATCGCCCTTGCTGTCGGCTTGCCGGCGCTCGCGGCCGTCATCTGGGGCACGTTCGCCGTCGTCGGCGATCCGAGCCGCTCTGGGAGCGCTCCCATCGCCGTACCCGGCTTCGTGAGGCTGGTGCTGGAGTTGGCCGTGTTCGCGCTCGCCACCTGGGCGCTGTACGACGTCGGCGCGCACTGGCTGAGTCTGGCCATGGGCGCTGTCGTCCTTGCGCACTACGCGACCTCGTACGACCGCGTCGTCTGGCTGCTGAGGCACGAGGAGGCTCCAGAATAAGGCCGGCTTGAGATGAGGGCGGTGACCGAGCGGGCCCGGAGAGAGCGGGCGGCGAGGGATCCCTTCTCCGGAGCCCCGGCGCCGGGACGGAAAGGCAGGTGCAGGATGACGAACCGGTCGACGGCCGCGACCATCGACGAGTACATCGCCGAGTTCCCGCCCGACACGCAGGCTGTGCTGAGGGAGGTGCGCGGCATCATCAGGGCGGCCGCCCCAGGCGCCACGGAGACCATGAGCTACGCGATCCCGACCTTCGATCTCGACGGCAAGCACCTGGTGCACTTCGCGGGCTACGCGAAGCACCTCGGGTTGTATCCGGGCGCGAGCGGGATCGCCGCGTTCAAGGACGAACTGACGGGCCGCAAGAGCGCAAAGGGCTCGGTACAGTTTCCGCTGAGCGAACCGCTGCCTGCCGAGTTGATCCGCCGGATCGTGCAGTTCAGGGTCGCGGAGAGCAGCGGCGGGGCGTAGGAGCCGCGGCCGCGAAGCGGTAGAGTCGGCGCAGTGACGACGGATCGGCGATGGACGGGAGCCAGATGAGCGAGCGGTGGGTCGTGGGGAAGAAGGCGGACGTCGCCGCGACGGCGATGGCCGGCGACGGCATCGAGGGCGTCGTCAAGCGCGTGCTGGTCTCGCCCGAGCAGGGGTGGGACGGGTGGGTGATGAGGCTCTTCGACGTGGAGCCGGGCGGGCACACGCCCAGGCACGTGCACGACTGGCCGCACATCAACTTCGTGGCCGGCGGGAGCGGCGTCCTGCTCCTGGACGGTGTGGAGCACCCACTGGAGGCCGGCGCGTACGCCTACGTGCCGCCGAACCACGAGCATCAGTTCCGCGCCACGGCGGACGCGCCGCTCTCCTTCGTCTGCATCGTCCCGGAGGGCGGCGACTACTGAGCCGCGGCGGGGTCCGGCGGGCCGGCGGACGAAGCCGGCCCGGCCACATCCTTGAAATCGCCGCCCAGTGGGAATTGACTAGTCTGAGGCCGGGTGGAGGGCCGGCGCGGCGCGCCGGCGGTCCCACACGGCCATCGTGACGCTGACGACAACGACGCGCCCGGGCCGCGGCCCACGACGCGAAAAGGAGAGTGATCGCCGTGCCCCCTGCCGAGAGCCGGATCGCCGGGCTCCACCGTCTCGGTCAGAGTCCCTGGTTCGACTACATCAACCGGGCTCTGATCGAACGCGGCGGCCTCCAGAAGATGGTCGACCGCGACGGACTCGGGGGCGTCACAACCAATCCGGCGATCTTCGAGAGATCCATCGGCGGCGGCAGAGAGTACGACGAGGAGATCCAGACGCTGGCCAGGCAGGGCCTGGACGCACCCGCGATCCTCGACCGGCTGGCGCTCGACGACGTGCGCGCGGCCTGCGACGTGCTCGCTCCGGTCTACCTCGGCAGCGGCGGCCAGGACGGCTTTGTCAGCATCGAGGTCTCGCCTCACCTGGCCTACGACACCGAGAGGTCGATAGAGGAGGCGCACCGCCTGTTCACGGCTGTGGACAGGCCGAACGTGCTGGTCAAGATCCCCGGCACCAGGGAGGGCGTCCCGGCGATCCTCCGGTGCCTGCGGGACGGCCTCAACGTCAACATCACCCTGCTCTTCTCGCTGACGCAGTACGAGGCCGTCGCCGGCGCGTACATCGACGCCCTCGAGTACCGGCTCGGCCGTGACCTCACCATCCGTGCGACCTCATCGGTCGCGAGCCTCTTCGTCTCTCGCGTCGACACGCTCGTCGACGAACTGCTCGACGAGCGGGTGGAGGCTGCAGCCGACGTTGCTGAGCAGCGGCGACTCGAGGCGCTCAAGGGTCGCGCGGGAGTCGCCAACGCCAAGGTCGTCTACGAGCGCTTCCGCAGCTATCTCAACGGGCGCGAGTGGCAGCTCATCGCCGCCTCGGGCGCCAAGATCCAGCGCGTGCTCTGGGCGAGCACCGGAGTCAAGGACCCCGCCCATCCCGATACGCTCTACGTGGACGAGCTCATCGGCGAGCACACCGTGACGACGCTTCCCGAGGCGACCTGGCAGGCGTTCAAGGACCACGGCACCTTGACGCGCAGCGTCGATCGGCGCCTTGATGAGGCGCACCGTCTGGTGCGGGAGCTGGGCCAGACCGGGATCGACCTGGAGCGCGTGGGCGCCCAGCTGCAGACCGAGGGCGTCGCTCTCTTCGTCGAGGCCTACGACCGGCTGCTCGGCATCGTCGAAGACAAGCGCGTGCGCCTGCTCGCGGGCGAAGGGAGCTGACATGGACCAGTGGCTGCTGCCCGCCTGGCTGGACAAGGTCGTAGCCGGGCGTCTCGAGCGTTTGGCTGCGGAGCGCTACGCGGAGCGCCTCTGGGAGGCTGACGCGAGCCTGTGGAAGCCTGACGACGCAGCGCATCAGGCCATCATCGGGAACGCCCTCGGCTGGCTCAGCGTCTTCGAGGGTGTGCGCGAGCAGGTCGAGGGAGTCCGCGAGTTCGTCGACGAGCTTCGTGCCGAGGGCTTTCGCTCCGCGGTCCTGCTCGGCATGGGCGGGTCCAGCCTCGCACCGGAGGTGCTCGAGGCTGTGCTCGGGACGAAGGAAGGCTACCTCGAGCTTCACGTGCTCGACTCCACCGACCCGGCCGCCGTCCTCGCCGTCGAGGGGGCCGTCGACCTCGGGTCCACGCTCTTCATCGTCTCCAGCAAGTCGGGTGGCACCACCGAGACGGCCAGCTTCCATGCCTACTTCCTGGAGCGCGTTCGGGAACACTGCGGCGACCACGCCGGCCAGCACTTCATCGCCATCACCGACGAGGGCACGTCGCTCCAGGAAGAGGCGCTGGCGCAGGGCTTCCGCGCCGTCTTCGTGAACCCCTCGGACATCGGCGGCCGCTACTCGGCGCTCAGCTTCTTCGGCGTGGTGCCGGCGGCGCTCATCGGCGTCGACCTGGAACGTCTTCTCGACGGCGTGCGCGGACGTCGCCGTGGCCTGCGGGCCTGACGTGCCCGCGGCCGAGAACCCGGGCCTGCGTCTCGGCGCCGTTCTCGGCGAGGCGGCTCTGGCCGGCCGCGACAAGCTCACCATCGTCTCCGAGCCGCCGCTGCGCGCGCTCGGCGCCTGGGTGGAACAGCTCGTCGCCGAGAGCACCGGCAAGGAGGGCACGGGCATCCTGCCGGTGGACCTCGAGCAGATCGGTGACCACGACGCCTACGGGGAAGACCGCGTGTTCGCCGCCGTCGGCCTCACCAGTGTGGCCGCGAGCGGCGCGGCGCGGCGCCTGATCGACCTGGCCGCCGCCGGTCACCCGGTGATCGGCCACGAGATGCACGACGCCTACGACCTCGGCGGGGAGTTCCTGCTTTGGGAGATCGCCGCGGCGACCGCCGGTCACGTGCTCGACATCGACCCGTTCGACCAGCCCAACGTGCAGGAGAGCAAGGACAACACCAGGCGGCTGCTCGCCGGCTACATCGCCAGCGGCGAGCTGCTCGAGGACGTTCCGGCCGGCGATGGGCGCCTCGCGTTCCCAGTGCGTGACGAGGAACTGCCGGCGGCGCTCGCCGCCTTCTTCGCGCAGGCCGTGTCCGGTGACTACGTGGCGCTGCAGGCGTACGTGGCCCCCGACGACGCGGTCTGGGGCGATCTCCAGGACCTGCGTCTGGAGCTCCGCGACCGGCTGCGGCTGGCCACGACGCTGGGCTACGGCCCGCGCTTTCTGCACTCGACCGGCCAGCTCCACAAGGGCGGACCGAACCGGGGTTTGTTCCTCCAGCTGGTGGGGCACGACCCCGTGGACGTGAGCATCCCGGGCCAGCCGTACAGCTTCAGCGTGCTCAAGCGCGCTCAGGCGCGCGGCGACCTCAGCGCCCTGCGGGCGCACGGCTGCCGCGCGCTCCGTGTGTGCCTCGGCGACGACGTTCGGGAGGGCGTGAAGCGCCTTACGGAGCTGGTCGCCGCCGCGCTTCCCAACTAGCACTACGCAGCCGGCTTGACCCGGCAGGACGAGGAGGACGTGATGGATATCGCCATGGTCGGGCTCGGTCGCATGGGCGGCAACATGGCGCGGCGCCTGCTGCGCGATGGTCACCGGGTCGTGGTCTGGAACCGGACCTACGCGAAGGCGGAGGAGCTCGACGCAGAGGGAGCCGAGCCGGTCCGCCAGCTCGCCGACGTCGTCGCCGCGCTCGAGGCGCCGCGCGTCATCTGGATCATGCTGCCGTACGGCGACGCGACGCAGGCGGCGATCGACGAGCTCACACCGCTCCTGGACGAGGGCGACATCCTCGTGGATGGAGGCAACTCGCCGTTCCAGCACGACATCGAGCGCGGCGCGCTGCTCGCGCCGCTCGGCATCCGCTATCTCGACGCAGGCACCAGCGGCGGCGTGTGGGGGCTCGAGGTTGGCTACTGCCTCATGGTCGGCGGCGATCGTTCGGCGTTCGAGCACATCGAGCCGCTGCTCGCGACGCTGGCGCCACCCGGCCACGGCTACGAGTACTGCGGCGGCCACGGCTCCGGCCACTTCGTCAAGATGGTCCACAACGGCATCGAGTACGGCATGATGCAGGCCTACGCCGAGGGCTTCGAGCTCCTCGAGGCGACCGATTGGGACCTCGACCTCGCCGCGATCGCCGATCTCTGGAACCAGGGCAGCGTGGTGCGCAGCTGGCTGCTCGAGCTGGCCGCCGACGCGCTGAAGAAGGACCCAGGGCTCGAGCACATCACCGGCTACGTGGAGGACACCGGCGAAGGCCGCTGGACGGTGGAGCAGGGGATCGCCCACTCGGTGCCCATGCCGGCGATCACCTCCGCGCTGTTCATGCGCTTCCGCTCGCGCCAGGCCGACACCTTCAGCGGCAAGGTACTGGCGGCGCTCCGCAACGAGTTCGGCGGGCACGCCGTCAAGGAGAAGGAGTGACGGTGGACGATGGGGCCGTCGGCGGGCGCCTCAGCTACGACGAACCCGACGACCTCTCGGAGGACGGCGGGATCCACGTAGCAGGGCGTGGCAAGGCCGCCGGGTCTGCCTCGCCGTTCGGCGGCGAGCGTCACCCGGATCCCTGCAGCCTCGTCATGTTCGGGGTCACAGGGGATCTCGCCCATCGCAAGCTGATCCCGGCTCTCTACGACCTCGGCTGTCATGGCGTGCTGCCGTGGGGCACGACGCTGGTCGGCTACGGCCGCCAGGAGCTCAGCGACGAGGACTTCCGCGACCTGATGCGCACGGCGATCGACGATCACTACGGCGCGGAGGTCGTCGATGGCTCCACGTGCGAGCGCCTCCTCCAGGCGCCGCGCTACGTGCAGGGGCAGTTCGACGACCCCGAAGGGTACCGGCGCCTGGCCGCCGTGCTGGAGGAACTCGATGGCGCGGGCGCGCGCGGCAACCGCATGTTCTACCTGGCCACGCCGCCGAGCCAGTTCGAGGTCATCGTCCGCCAGCTGGGCGACGCCGGACTGGCGCGCCCTGGCGCCTTCGATCGCGACCACGCCGCCGGCGAACCCCGCCCAGGCTGGACCCGGGTCGTCATCGAGAAGCCGTTCGGGCGCGACCTCCAGACGGCCCACGAGCTCGACGCGGTCATCGACAAGGTCTTCGACGAGCGGCAGGTCTACCGCATCGACCACTACCTCGCCAAGGAGACCGTTCAGAATCTGCTGGTCCTGCGTTTCGCCAACGGCATCTTCGAGCCGGTGTGGAACCGGCGCTACGTCGACTTCGTCGAGATCACCGCCGCGGAGACGCTGGGCGTCGAGCATCGCGGCCCGTACTACGAGGAAGCCGGCGCGCTGCGCGACATGATCACGCCGCACCTCATCCAGCTGTTCTCCCTCGTGGCGATGGAGCCCCCGGCGTCCTTCGACGCGGACGGTGTGCGCGACGAGAAGATGAAGGTGCTGCGCGCGGTCCGCCCGATCCCGACCCGGTCGATCGGGGACTGGGCGGTGCGCGCGCAGTACGTCCAGGGCCGCGTCGGCGGAGAAGACGTCCCGGCCTACCGCGGCGAGGACCGGGTGGCGCCGGACTCGTACACGGAGACGTACGCGGCGCTCAAGCTCGTCGTCGACAACTGGCGCTGGCAGGGCGTGCCGTTCTACCTGCGCACCGGCAAGCGGATGGCGCGCCGCGTCACCGAGATCGCCATCCACTTCAAACGGCCGCCCGTGGCGCTCTTCCGCGACGCCGCGGCGGGCGGCGGCCTGCAGCCCAACGTGCTCGTGCTCCGCGTCCAGCCGGACGAGGGGTTCTCGCTGACCATCGAGTCCAAGCGTCCCGGCCACGCCGTGGCGCTGCAGCCGGTGGCCATGGACTTCTCGTACGGGACGACGTTGAACGAACTGCCCTTCAGCGCCTACGAGACGGTGCTCGTGGACGCCATGGAGGGCGACATGACCCTGTTCACGCGCGGCGACCAGGCGGAGGAGGCGTGGCGCATCGTGGGCCCCGTCCTCGACGCCTGGGCGAAGCGACCGGAGCGTGACCTATCGATCTACGAGGCCGGCAGTTGGGGGCCGGAGTCCGCGGACGCGCTCGTCGCGCGCGACGGCCACTCCTGGCGCCGGCCAACGAAGGGAGACGAACGATGAGCATCGAGATCCTGCCGGACGGCGACGCGCTCGCGCTGCGTACCGCCGACCTCTTCGCGCTGGCGGCTCAGGAGGCCGCGGCGGCGCGTGGCCGGTTCGCCGTCGCGCTCTGCGGCGGCGAGACGCCGGGAGCCTTCTACCGCCTGCTGGCCCGTCAGCAGTTCAGCCAGAAGGTCCCGTGGCGCCGCGTCCAGCTGTACTGGGGCGACGAGCGCTGCGTGCCGCCCGACGACCCGCAGAGCAACTACGGCATGGCGCGTGACTCGTTCATCAAGCACGTGCCCATCGCGGACGCCAACGTGCACCGGATGCACGGGGAGGACTCGCCGGAGGAGGCGGCCCAGGCGTACGACGCCGAGCTGCGTGGCCTGGCCGCACAGGCGCGGCCGCACGTCGACGTGCCCGTCTTCGATCTCGTGCTGCTCGGCCTGGGTACTGACGGCCACACGGCCTCGCTCTTTCCGCACAGCGACGCCCTGGCGGTCGAGGACCGTTTCAGCGTCGCGACGACGGCGCCGGACGGTTCGTCGCGGATCACGGTGACGGCGCCGGTGGTCAACGCCGCGCGCCGCGTCTGGTTCCTGGTGAGCGGCGCCAAGAAGGCCGGCATGGTGGCCGAGGTCATCGAGGGCCTGCGCGTGCCCATGGCCGTGCCGGCGCAGGGCGTCGCGCCGGTCCACGGCACGCTCACGTGGTTCCTCGACGAGGCCGCGGCGGCCGAGCTGAGCCCCGACGCGCGCGGCTGAGGCGCGAGCGAGTCTTGTCGTCATTCGACTACATCTGCGCCGCCTGCGGCGAAGCGTTCACCATCGAGTCCGATGGGCCCGTGGAGGCCGCGGACGGGCACTGCCCGGCCTGCGGCGGGGAACGGGTCCGCCAGACGTGGGAGAGCTGTCTGCGCAACGCCATCTCGAGGTGGTCGCCGCGAGACCTCGAAGAACGGCGCTGCGAGCACTTCGGCTGAGGCTGATGTGGCGGCGCGGTCGCGCCGCACGAGGCGCTGCAGCCCTCGGTCCAGGCGTCCACGGCTGCGGGAGCCGCACTGGAGGCGCCGGATCATCGCCCAGGTCGCAGCGAGCGTGGACGGCGCCATCGCCGGCCTGCACTCCGACCTTGCCGCGACGGGCCTCCACTCGTCCGCATCGCGCGCCGGGAACGTCTGAGACGGCGCTCCGGGTGGTACACTCAGCAGGCAAGCCAGGTGGCCGCGGTGGTCCGCGTCGCGAAGCTCCTCGGAGCCCGCGAGGCGCCCATCGAGGAAAGTCCGGACACCGCAGAGCAGGGCGCTGGTTAACGGCCAGCCGGGGAAACCCGAGGGAAAGCGCAACAGAGAGCAGACCGCCAGCGGCCCCTTTCGAGGGGTGCGGGTAAGGGTGAAACGGTGAGGTAAGAGCTCACCAGCGGTCCTGGTGACAGGCCGGCTCGGCAAGCCCCGCCCGGTGCAAGACCAAATAGGGGAGCGTTTGAGGGTTGCTCGCCCGAGGCTCCCGGGTTTCGGTCGCATGAGGCGCGCGGCAACGTGCGTCCCAGATGGATGGTCACCCACGACAGGATCCGGCTTACGGCTTGCTACAGAAAGGCCCCTCGGCCCAGCTGGACGAGGGGCCTTTCCACGTTCGCATCGTCCGTCCTGCGGCCAGGGAGGCGCCCTTGGGCCGCAGCAGAATCGATGGGCGCCGAAGAGGTGGCCTCAGACGGCACGGGAGCGGGTAGACCTTGGGCGGTGAGTCTGCGGTTGAAAGGACCCTGCGTGCAGAAACCCGAGTGGAGCGACTTCGGCGCGATCTGGAAGACGATCCGCGAAGTGGACATCAACGCGATCCGGCACGAGGCGGAGCGCGGCGTCACCATCGTCTGCGCCGGCCAGACCGCAGCGCTCTGGTGGATCGACCGCTATCTGCGTGAGGGCCCCAACCGCTATCCCCTGGAGGGGGATCGCCTCGCGCTGGTGCCACTCGCGGAGGCGAGCGACTATCTCGATGTGGCGCGCTCGGCCGACCTCCTGATCCTGGCCCTGGACGCGGCTACTCCGCTGGCCACGACAGAGGTCGACGCGCTCAGGCGCCTGGCCTCCGTGCGGCGAAGCGGCCAGGTCACCGTGCTCTTCGGCGAGCCTGCAGGCGCGGCGACGCCGCAGTCTGACTACCAGTTCTGGAGTGCCGCGACGCGGGTCGATCCGCACGCCCCGGACGCGGCGGCGGCCGTCTGCGGCGCCGTCCTGAGCGGACTACCCAAGGAAGCTCGCCTCGCCGCGGCCCGACTCCTGCCCGGTCTGCGCCCGTGGTTCGCCGCACGATTGACCAACGAGGTCTCGATGTCGAACGCGGCCTTCGCGCTGGCCTCCGGCGTGCCGTCCCTGGTGCCCATTCTCGGCATCCCCATCTCTGCAGCCGATACGGTCATCCTCACCAAGAACCAGGCGCTGATGGTCTACCGTCTGGCGCTCGCCTGTGGCGCACCGCCCGACTTCCAGAAGCGCATGCTCGAGATCACCCCGGTCATCGGCGGGGCGGTGGTGTGGCGGCAGATCGCCGGAGCCCTGGTCGGCCTGGTCCCCGGCTACGGCATCGTGCCGAAGACGGCGGTCGCCTTCGGCGGCACCTACGTGGTGGGGTTGCTCGCCACGCGCTGGTACGAGACCGGCCTGCTCTCCGACGCCGAACGCAAGCGCATCACTGCCGAGGCCACGGCCAAAGCCCGGGACGTGGCCACGGCGATGGTGAAGCAGGCACGTGCCGCCGGTGGGAAGGTCGGCGCCAAGGCGCAGGGCCGGATGGAGGGGGTGGCGGTGGGCGCGTCCGCCGCGCGCGCCCGGGCCACGAAGGTCTCGGCCCAGGCGCGGGACGCGGCTCAGCGCGTACGCGCCGGCGGCAAGAAGGCGTTGCGACGCCGCAAGCACGATGTGGTCCGGGGACGCCGACGAGCCGGGCTGCGCCGCCGCCGCCCGACGCATCTGAGTGAAGTCTCACCTTGGGAGTCGAGGCCGGGCAGCGCGGAGCCCGATATGGCCTTGAGCACCTGGCAGGCCTGCTCCAGCGTCGAGGCTCGCGACGTAGGCCGCGAGCACGAGCGCGAGCATCCGACGGCGGCGCGTTGTCGTGTCGCCGCGCACCAGCAGCAGCCCTGCGATCCAGTCGATCGTGGTCGCGCCGACCATGATCGGCACGAAACGCCAGTCGAACCAACCGACGAACACCCACGAGGCGACGGTGAGGACGGAGAGCCGCCAGCGCACTCGGGGCAGCAGCCAATACACCAGCAGGGTGACCGGCAAGCAGGCGAACAGGCACGCGTAGCTCGTGAACTGGATGGGGACCCCGTTCGGCGGCAGCATCCCATGAGCGGGCGGGTGAGAGGGGCGGCCCGAGCCACCGTGAGGGGCGTTCGCCGGTCGGGTATGCTCGGGCCATGCGACCGACCGCCACTCAGATGGCAGCCTCGCTCGGCCTCGAGCCGCACCCCGAGGGCGGCTACTACCTGGAGACGTACCGAGCGGCGCAGACGCTCCTCACGCCACGCGGCGAGCGCCCGGCCTCGACGGCGATCCTCTTTCTCGTGACGGCCGGCTCCGTGAGCCGCCTCCATCGGCTGACCGGCGACGAGCTCTGGGTGTACCAGGGGGGCCTGCCGCTCGAGCTGACGATGATCTCGCCGCGTGGCGGTCTTGAGGTACGCGTGCTCGGCGAGCCCTGGGAGTCCGCGCGCGGCCGCGCGACGGCGGACGCGCCGGCGGACGCTCACCCTGTCGGGCGGAAGGATCTCGCCCTCGTCCCGCCGCGCGACGACCGGCGAGCCTGGTTGCCCCAGGCGCTGGTGCCGGCCGGCAGCTGGCAGGGCGCCCGTCTCGCGGGCGGCCCGCACCTGCCGGCCGATCGAGCGTGGGCGCTCGTGAGCTGCGTCGTCACGCCCGGGTTCGACTTCGCGGACTTCGAGTTGGGCGACCGCGAGGCGCTGCTCGCCGCGTTTCCCCAGCACGCCGACCTCGTCCGCGCGCTCACCTGACTCGGCCGTCGAGCTGCGTCCGTGCCAGGCGCCTCACCGCTCGGCCGTCCTGTCTGTGGCGTCCGGGCCGCGTGATACGCTCGCCACGACCATGACCGGAGGGGCCGACACACACCACGGGCTGCGCGTCAGCGGCCGTTTCTGTGAGCTCGAAGACGCGCTCTGCGAGCGTGTCCGCGAGGTCAAGGACGGCCGCCCTCTCGCCCCTGTCACCATCGTCGTCGGGTCCGCCGCGGTACGCACGCGTGTCACCGACCTGCTGGTCCGGCGGCTGGGAGCCGTCGCGAACATCCAGGTCATGACGCTGGCCGGTCTGGCGCGCGACCTCGTCGCGGCGTCGCAGGGAGCGCCGCCGGTCGTTCTCGCGGGCCTGGCCCGCGAGCGCCTGGTGCGACGTCTCGTCGATCACCACGCCGGCGAGCTCGCGTACTTCGGTCCCGTCGCCGCGCGGCCGCACTTCGCACAGGCACTGGCGGCGACGATCGCCGACCTGCGTGAGGCGTGCGTCGATCCGGACTCCGCATGGGCGGAAGCGGTCGCCGCGGGGTCGCCCGCGCCGGTCGCGGCAGCGGCCCGCGCCAAAGCCGCCGATCTGGACCGCCTGTACCGCGCCTACTGCACCGAGCTGGAGAGGCGCGGCCTGGTCGACGGCGCCGCGGTACAGGTGGCCGCGGCTCGCGCGGTGTCGGAGCTCCCCGGCGCCGGCGCGACCATCCTCTACGGCCTCTACGACCTCAACATGGCCCAGGACGGCCTGATCGCGGCTCTGGTCGGACGCGGCGCCGACCTGTTCGTCCCGGTTCCCCGGGCGACGGCCGCGGGAGGGGCGGTACTCGATCTGGCGGCTCGGCTCAGCCTCGGCGTGCGTCGTCTGGAGCCACCACCGGAGTCGGGGGACCACGAGCGCGTCTCGGCGGTCTGGTCGCCGCCCGGCCCGCCCGGCGCTTCTGTCGGGTTCGCCGGCGATGGGTCCTTCTCCGTCGTGTCCGTCGCGGACGAGCGCGCGGAGCTGCGCGAGGCGGTCCGCGGGGTGATGGCCGCGGTCGCAGCAGGCGCGCCCTCCTGGGACTGCGCGGTGGTCGTGCCCCACCGCGACGACGCCGACCTCGCCGGGGCTGCCCTCCGCGGCGCCGGGCTGCCGGTCTCGTGCCGGCTGCCCGACCGTTCCTCCGGCGCCCGGCTCCTCACGCGCCTCGCCGACTGTGTCGCTCCGCTCGCGGGCCAGCCGTTCTCGCGGCGAGCCGTGGTCGACCTGCTCACTGCCGCACCGCTTGGCGAGATGGAAGAGGGAATCGAGACGTCGCTGTGGCTCGACGAGGCTCGGCAGGCCGGCGTCGTCGCCGGGCGCGAGCAGTGGGCGGAGCGGCTGGGTCGTCGTCGCAGCGGGCTCGAGCGCCGGCTCAACGGGCTCGAGGCGCGAGGCGCCGACGCGGAGGCCGGTGACGAGGACGAGATCTGGCACAAGGCCGCGACGGTGCGTCTTCGGCTCGCCGCGGCTCGCACGCTGGAGGCCGCGACGAGAACGCTCGCGAGGGCCTGCGCAGACCTGCCGGAACGCGCGTCGTGGGGCGGATGGGCCGAAGCGCTTGGGCGCGTGATCGGCGGCGTGTTCGCCGCCGAGGCCGCGGCGGAGGCCGACGACGCCGCGGCCAGGCTCACGGCGCTGTCCGTGCTGGATGAACAGGTCGACCTGGCCGAGGCCACGGCGGCCCTGCGCGAGCTGCTCGCCGACGCGCGCACCCCCGTGGGGCGCGTCGGCCGCGACGGCGTCGCGGTGCTCACGCCTCTCGAGATGCGCGGTCTGCGCTTTCACACCGTCGTGTTCACGGGCCTCGTCGAGGGCGGCTTCCCGGCGCGAGGCCGCCCTGATCCTCTTCTCGGCGACCCCGAGAGACGGCGGATCTCAGCCGCCCAGGGGGTCCGCTTGCCGCTTGCCGAGCAGCGGGACGCCGAGTCGCTTCTTCTCTTCGCGTTCGCATGCGAGGGCGCGCGCGAACGCCTGGCCTTCCTCGCTCCGCGTTCGAGCGCCAGTGACGGCAGGCCTCGTCTGCCGTCGCGCCTGCTGCTTCGACTCGCGTCCCTGGCCGACGGGCGCCCCGTCGGGCTCGACTCCTTTCTCGAGGGCGGGCCGCTGCGGCCGGTGTGGCGGCGGGTAGCAGGGTCGCCGGCGTTCACCCGCGGGCAGGTCTGGATCGACGAGCACGAACGCGATGTAGCCGCGCTGCTGGCGCTCTCGGAGCGCAGGCGTGGCGCGGCGGCTCTGGCGTATGTGGCCGACGTTCTCGGGGGAGAGGGCGCGGCAGCGCGCCGCCTCGGCGCCTGGCGTGCATCCCGCAGCGTCGCGCCTGGAGCGTGGGACGGCCTCCTCGGTGCGGAGGCCGGCGCCGCGCTCAAAGCGCGCCATCCCTTTGACGCGGAGATGCATCCCACACGGCTCGAGCGCTACATCGGTTGCCCGTTCGCCTTCTTGCTGCGTGACGTGTTCGGACTTCAGGCCCCCGACGAGCCCGAAGACGCGCTCGAGATGGACCCGAAGGAGTTCGGGACGCTGGCGCACGAGATCCTCCAGCGGGCGTACGAGCACGTCATGGACGAAGACCTTCCGCTCGACGGCGCGCTCGCCGCCGTCGCCGCCGCATGGAGCGACTGCTGCGCCGAGGCCGAACGTCGCGGAATCACGGGAGCGGCGCTGTCCTGGGAGGTGCGGCGTGAGATGCTGCTCGAGGACCTCCTCGAGTCGGTGCGACGCGATCCGGTGTTCTCGCACCCGGACAGCCGCCCCGCCGGCGTGGAGTGGCGGTTCGGCGACGCCGTGGATAGGCCGGTCACGCTGGAGCTTCCGGACGGCAGGCCGGTGCGGTTCGCCGGCCGGCTGGATCGCGTCGATCACACGCCCGCCGGCGCACGCGTCATCGACTACAAGTCGGGCGGCGGCGGCACCGAGCGCGTTCGTATCAAGGAGAGGCTCAGCGTCCAACTCCCGGTCTACCGGCTCGCCCTGCGGCAGGCCGGGGAGCGCGACTACGCCTCCATCACGTGCCTGTACCGGCTGGTCACGAGACGCGGGGGATTCGAGGACCTCGACCTGCCCGAGGGCGAGGAGGCGTCCGAGCGTCGCCTGCGCGCGCTCGTCATGGAGGCCGTCACGCTCGTCGACGCGGGGATGTTCCCGCGCACCACGCGACAGCGCTGCGACTACTGCGACGTGCTCTACGCCTGCGGCGTCTCCGACTGGGCTCGCGCGCGCAAGCGTGAGCACGAGTTGCTCGAACCTGTGGTCCGGATGCAGTCTCCGCCGAGCGAGGGCGGCGCCGATGACGACTGAGCGCCGCGTCTGCGACGACGATGTCCGTCGGCGGGTCACCACCGACCTCGGCACCACCTTCCTGCTGGAGGCGGGAGCCGGGACGGGCAAGACCCGCGTGCTCGTCGACCGGTACGTGCGCTGCGTCCTCGATGCGCGGCGCGGCGTCCCCGGCGACGTGCGTAGCGTCGCGGCGATCACCTTCACGGAGAAGGCGGCGGGCGAGCTTCGCCAGCGCATCCGCGAGGAGTTCGAGCAGCTTGCCGCCGTCGCATCCGGTACGGACGAAGCGAGCACGATCCAGGCGGCGCTGGACGGCCTGGACGACGCCCCGATCAGCACCATCCACGGGTTCGCCGGGCGCCTGCTGCGGGAGTTCCCCGTCGAGGCCGAGGTCGATCCGGCGTTCGAGCAGCTCGACGCGCTCGGCTCCGACCTCGAGCGTGCCCGCCTGTGGGAGGAGTGGCTCAGCGAGGTCGCCGCCGGCGAAGCGCAGGAGTCGTCCGCGAGGACAGGTCTTTCCCGGCTGCTCCGCGCCGGCGTCCGGCTGGAGTGGATCCGGTCGCTCGCAGTGGGTCCCAAGGGTGTCTTCGGCGAGCGCTACGACCTCGAGCCTCTCGCCGCTCCTCCGCAGGAGCCGGCCTTGGGGCTCGCTCTGGAGCGGCTGGCCGAGCCTCTCGAGCACCTGGCCGAGTACTGCGTCGCGGCCTGCAGCAGCCCCGCCGACAAGGGCTACGGCGCCGCTCTCAAGCTCGTCGACGCCGGCCGTGCGCTGCTGCTGCGGCCGCCGGAGGACGTCGATCAGGTGGCCGCCGCCCTCTTCTCCCTGCCGGCAAAGGACACCCCCACGGCTCCCGGGGGCGCGAAGGCCAATTGGAGTCATGCGCACGGCGGCAAGGAGGAGCTGCAGGCGAGATACCGTGTCGTCGTCGCCGAGATCCTCGCGCTGCGCGAGGCGTACTCCGACTATCTGACGGCGTTGGCGGTGGGTGTCGCCGATTCATTCTCCCGCTGGGCGGGAGCGACCCAGATCGCCCTCGGCCGCCTCGACTTCACGGACCTGCTGGGCCGGCTCCGCGACCTCCTGGTGCGGGATCGCGCCGCTCGCGCGGCGCTCCAGGCCCGGTTCCGCTATCTCCTCGTCGACGAGTTCCAGGACACCGACCCGCTCCAGGCGGAGATCGTCTTCTTCCTCTGTGAGCGATCGCCTGAGGCCGCCGACTGGCGCGGGGTCGTTCTCGAACCGGGCAAGCTGTTCGTGGTCGGCGACCCCAAGCAGTCGATCTACCGGTTCCGGCGCGCCGACATCGGCATGTACGACGAGGTGCGCCGCCTCGTCGCCGGCCAGCCCGGAGGCGCCGGCGCCACGGAGGTGATCCGCCAGAACTTCCGCACGACGCCCTCGGTGGTCCAGTGGGTCAACAACGTCTTCGCCGACGTGTTCGACTCCGATCGTGAGGAGGGGCGCCAGCCGGGCTACGAATGGGTGGAGCCGTACCGGCTGCCGGCCGAGGGCCCGCGGATAGCCGTACTCCTCGGCGACGACTACGGCAGTGCGGCCGGTGCGGCCGACGCCGCGCGCCGCGACGAAGCGCGGGCCCTGGCCGCGCTCCTTCTCGAGATGCGCGGCTCCGGCGCGGACCGCTGGACGGTCCAGGACCGTGATGCGACGGGCGATGAGGAGGTCTGGCGCGCGCCTCGCTGGGGAGACGTCGCGCTGCTCTTCCGTGCCACGACCGGGCTCGAGACGTATGAGCAGGCCTTTCGTGAGGCCGGTGTCCCGTATCGGGTCGACGGTGGCAAGGCGTACTTCGCCAGGCGCGAGGTCGACGACGCCCTGCTCTGCCTGCGGGCCATCGACGATCCGAGCGACGGGCCCGCCGTGTACGGGGCGCTGCACTCGTCGTTCTTCGGGTTCAGCGACGACCAGCTCTTCCTGTTCTGGGCGGCCGGGGGTCGCTTCGACCTGTTCACCGCGCCGCCTGCGGACCACGCCGCCGTCGGCGCGGCGCTGGCCACCCTGCGGAGGCTGCACGAGCGCCGCACCGGCTGTGTGCCGCACGAGCTCGCGAGCGAGCTGATCCGGGTCACGCGGGCGTCCGAGTTCCTGGCGTCCACCGGCCCGGGTGCGGCGCAGGCGATCGCCAATCTGGAGAAGCTCGTCGACCGCGCGCGCGCCTTCGCAGGTGCCGGCGGGGGAGGCCTCGGCGCCTTCCTGGCATGGGCCGGGGAGGCCGGGGACGCCTCCGGCGAACAGGAGTCCCAGGTCGACGACGAGGGCGACGTCGTGCACATGCTCACCATCCACAAGGCGAAGGGTCTCGAGTATCCGATCGTCGTACTCGTCGGCGGAGCGCTCGCCGGCGGCGGTCGTGGGGGCGAACCGATCGTCGACCGCGAGCGGCGGCGACTGGCGATCAAGCTCAAGGCGGAGCTGCCGGGTGCGCCGGCACGTGATCTCGAGCCGCAGGCCTATACGCTCCTTCGACAGCGGGAGCAGCGCATGGAGGCCAGCGAGGCACGCAGGCTCCTGTATGTGGCTGCCACGCGGGCCCGCGACCGGCTGATCATCAGCTGTTTCGGGCGGCTGACCAACAAGGACGGCACGCCGTCGGCAGTACTGCTCGGGCCCATCGGTCACCTGCTGCCGGCGCCTGCGCGTGTCTCCGAAGAGCGGGTGGAGGACGGCCTGCTCGTGCTCCCTGCCCGCACGGCGCCGATCCGCGACGCGCACGACGATACGCCGGCGGACGACGCGCTGTCGTCGTCTCGAGCGGAGTGGCGTACGGAGCGTCATGCACTGCTCGAGCGCGCGTCGCGTCCTGCGCCGGCGACCAGCCCGAGCGGGCTCGAGCACGTCGACGACGAGGTCCGCGAGGGAGGGCCCGGCGCGCCGGCCGGCCGAGCCAGGGCGCTGGCGCTGGGCACGGCCGTCCACCGCGTCATGGAGCTGTGCGACCTCGGCGACGAGGCCTCCGTGGAGCGTGTCGCCGCCGCGGTCTCGGGCGAACTCGAGCGGCCGGACCTCGCGGAGGACGCGGCCGCCCTGGCCGGCGCTTGCTGGAGGGCGGCGCCGGTGCGGGCCGCCGCCTCTGCCGCCGCGGCGCTGGGCGTCGACGCGGTCCATCGCGAGCTCTCGGTCGGCGCTCTGATCGACGGGGTCGTCCTCAACGGGGCGATCGACCTGCTGTACCGTGAGGAAGGCGAGTGGGTCCTCGTCGACTACAAGACGGACAAGGCGGCCGACACCGACGTGCTGCTCGGACGCTACCGGCCACAAGGCGCCGCCTACGCCGTGGCCCTGGAGGCGGCGACCGGTGAGTCCGTGCGTGAGGTGTGCTTCGTGGCGGCCCGGGCGGACGGGCTTGTGGTCCGCGTCGCCGTCGACGACCAACTGCGCGCCGAGGCCGTTCGCGAGATCGGCGCGGCGGCCGCCGCCGGCCGCGCCCTCAGCCTGGACGAGTTCGGACCCGACTGAGGCTCGATCGGCACTTCTGCCACGTCCCCGCCGCGGCGCTTCATTCACTCGCCGCCGTGGAACACTCCGTCACGACGAATCCGACGCCGCGCGACGCGCGCAACGAGGCGACCATGTCGACGACCGTCCAGAAGATCACGCCCATGCTCTGGTTCGACGATCAGGCAGAAGAGGCGGCGCAGTTCTACGTTTCGATCTTCGACGACGCCGAGATCGGGCGCGTGAGCCGCTACGGCCCCGGCGGCCCCAAGCCCGAGGGATCGGCGATGGTCGTCGAGTTCACCCTCGCCGGCCAGACCTTCACGGCTCTCAACGGCGGGCCCGAGTTCACGTTCAGCCCGGCCGTGTCGTTCGTCGTGCACTGCACGACGCAGGAGGAGGTCGACCACTACTGGCGCAAGCTCTCGGACGGCGGTGACCCCGAGGCGCAGCTGTGCGGGTGGCTCAAGGACAGATTCGGCCTCTCGTGGCAGATCGTGCCGGTGCAGCTTGGCGAGTACATGAGCGACCCCGACCCCGACAAGGCTGGACGCACGATGCAGGCGATGCTGAAGATGAAGAAGCTGGACATCGCCGGGCTCAAGGCGGCGCACGACGGCACGGCGAGGTGACGGGCGGGCCGTTCGACGCGCCGGGGCGTTTGGAGGCTGGTCAGCTTGACGGATCGCCGCGCCGGGCGGCATCGTCTGAACTGTGATCGAGCGGTGCGACAACGGGCCACTGCCCGCCATCCCATTCGGCGCCTGGCTGTGCGGCGTTCAGGCGGCGCTGGCGGAGGAGCGGCCGGCCGACGTCCCGTGCGGGGAGTGCAACGCCTGCTGCCGGACCAGGCACCACATCCACGTCCGGCCGGAGGAGCGGCGCGCCCTGGCCCGCCTGCCGCGAGAGCACCTGCACCCGGCGCCCGACCTGCCGCCGGGCAATCTCGTGCTCTCCTACGACGAGCACGGGCAGTGCCCGATGCTGGTGGATGGCCGGTGCACGATCTACGCGGACCGGCCGATCGTCTGCCGTACCTATGACTGCAGGATCTACGCGGCAGCGGACGTCACCGCGGACAGGGCGGCGATCGCCGAACAGGTCCGGCGCTGGGAGTTCAGTCATCCCGCGCCGGAAGATCGCGAGCGGCATACGGCCGTGAGAGCCGCCGCGTCCTTCATTCGGGAGCACTCCGAGTCCCTGCCGAGCGAGGCGGCGCGTCACGAGCCTCTGCGCGTTGCGGTGCTCGCGATCGCCGTCCACGAGAGCTTCCTGGAGTGCGCGCCGGGCGCCGTGCGCCGGCGCTCGTCGGACCGCGACAAGGCGCGCGCCGTGGTCGCGGCCAACGAGAGGTTGTTCGCGGATGGCTGACGCCGCCGGTTGACGAGGGACGGCGGCCGGCGGCATGGTCGCATCCGTGAGTGAGCACATGGAAACGGGACCGCTGCCCGCCGGCGAGTTCTCCACGTGGCTCCGCGAGATGCGGGCGGCGCTTGCCGGCGCTGGGGACAGCGGCGTGCCCTGCGGCGACTGCTGCGCATGCTGCTCTACGTCACACTTCGTTCACGTCGATCCAGACGAGCGGCAGACGCTCGCCGTCCTGCCCCGCGAGCTCACCTTCCCGGCCCCGGGGGCTCCTTCCGGCCACGTGGTGCTCCCGTACGATTCGCGCGGCTGCTGCCCGCTGCTGGACGAGCGTGGCAGGTGCGCGGTCTACGATCGCCGGCCGCGCACCTGCCGTGTCTACGACTGCCGCGTCTTCGCCGCGGCCGGCATCCCGGCGGATCGCGGGCCGATCACGCGCCGGGCCGCGCGTTGGGTGTTCACCTACGCGGACGATCACGCCCGCGCCGAGCATGACGCCGTGCGCGCCGCGGCGCGCTTCGTGCGCGACAACGCGGCGCTGTTCCCCGGCGGTGCGGTGCCTGAAGACCCAGCGCAGCTGGCCGTCCTCGGGGTGAAGGCCGCCGGCGTCTTCGTGGCAGGCGGGGGAGGGGCCGGCGACCCAGCGTCCGCGGTCGGAGGACCCGAAACCGCTCGCGCGGTGGTCGAGGCCGTGGGGCGGTTCGCGCCGACGCCAACGCCGAGCGGCGAGTCATCCCACGTCGGCGAGCCCGCGGGTGCGCCGCCGACGCCCGCCGGCCGGCCGAGCGAGCCCGACGGTTGACGGCTCCGGCCCGCCCCACGTACCCTGTGGCCAGCCGCCGGCGCCCGCCGGCGGAGCACCTGGACCGAGGAGGCGTGATGGGCAAAGAGCTCTCCATCCTCGCGCACGATACGGTCGACCAGCCGCCCCCAGCCACCCGCATCTGAGCGCCGGCTGAGCGTCCTTCGGGACGCGGCTCCGGCGTATCTCCGCCCGTAGTCTGGGCGGCTCCCAGCCATGCATGGGCGCGCCTCCGGCGCGTCGCAGGTCGTCGCTTCGACCTTCTGCCTGACGTCCATGTCTTCCGCTTCCTGCGCATGGTAGAGTCCCGTCCAGACGTGCATATTCTGTATGCATCAGTGAAAACCAGCGCCAGTGGCGCCAATCCACGTGGACAGGAGCGAGACATGATCAAGGTCGCTGAGTGGGGCACCGGCATGATGGGTCAGGGCCTCCTGGGGTTCATCCTGGACCGCCCGAGGGACATCGATCTCGTCGGCGTCATCGTCACCAACCCGGCCAAAGAGGGGAAGACCGTCGGCGAACTGCTGGGCCGGCCGTGCGACGTCACGATGACGACGGACTTCGAGGCCGTTCTCGCGAAGAAGCCGGACGTCGTGTGCATCAACACGCAGTCGAACCTCGACGAGGTCGAGCCGCAGATCCTCCCGGCGCTCAAGGCCGGCTGCAATGTCATCTGCATCGCCGAGAAGATCTCGTACCCGTGGGCCAGCGATCCCGAGCGCGCGGATCTCTTCGATCGCGTCGCCAAGGAGAACGGCGTGAGCATCCTCGGCACCGGCATCAACCCCGGGTTCGTGCTCGACGCCCTCATCGTCATGTGGAGCTCGATCTGCCTGCGTGTCGACAGCATCGAGGCCTCGCGCGTGAACGACCTCTCGCCGTTCGGCCCCACGGTCATGGTCGGCCAGGGTGTGGGCACCACAGTCGAGCAGTTCGAGAAGGGCGTCGCCGATGGCAGCATCGTCGGCCACATCGGTTTCCCCGAGTCCATCGAGCTCATCGCCAGGGCGCTGAACTGGGAGATCGACGAGATCGTCGAGACCCGCGAGCCGATCGTCACCGAGGTCGAGCGCTCGACGCCGCACGTGCACGTCCCGGCGGGCTGGGTCGCCGGCTGCAAGCAGGTGGGCATGGGCTACAGCAAGGGCGAGCTCAAGATCCACCTCATCCACCCGCAGCAGATCCACCCCGAGATGGCCGACCAGGGCACCGGCGACTACATCAAGATCGTCGGCGACCCGAACGTGAACATGGTGAACTCTCCCGAGATCCCCGGCGGCAAGGGCACCTATGCCAGCACCGGCAACTACATCCCGCTGATGAAGGACGCGAAGCCCGGCATGCTCACCGTGGTCGACATGCCGCTCCCGCGCTTCTGGACGCCGACGCTCTGAAGGGAGTGATCCGCGTGACGGACGAGATCCGCGCCCGAGAGGGCGACTGGGTCGAGGTCGAGTGCAAGCTGCTCGACCCGGCCGACCGCAGCAAGAATCTGCCGCCGGAGACGGCGGAGAAGCCGCTCATGATGTGGGTCAAGGGGTTCGCCCTGGGCGCGGCAGCCAAGGGCGACGAGCTCACCATCGAGACCATCACCGGCCGCAAGGTCACCGGTGCGCTCTCGGCCGTGAACCCCGGCTACTTCATCACCTACGGCAACCCGATCCCGGAGCTGACGCACGTGGGCCGCGACCTGCGCGCGAAGCTCGCGGCCTATCGCGCCTCCGAAGGCGGTGAGCGCTGATGGCCACCAAGTTCGACGCCATCATGGCGCGCCGCGGCGAGATCATGCGCAAGGCACTCGGCATGGACTACACCGAGTTCGAGCTCAGCCCCATCGCCTTCGACTACGAGCGCATGATGACCGCGCACGGCTACAGTCTCGACGAGATCGTCGCGATCCAGCGGCGCGCCGGCGTGGGCAGCACGCCGCTGCTCGAGCTCCGGAACCTCACCGATCTCGTGCGCAGCGTGAGCGAGCCCGGCAAGGGCGCGCGCATCTTCGTCAAGGACGAGGCCGCCAACCTGGCCGGCGCCTTCAAGGACCGTCGCGCGAGCGTCAGCATCCACGTGGCCAAGGAGAAGGGCTACGAGGGCGTCATCGCGGCGACGTCGGGCAACTACGGCGCCGCCGTCGCCAGCCAGGCGGCGCGCAACGGCCTCAAGTGCATCATCGTCCAGGAGACGTACGACAGCCGCAAGGTCGGCCAGCCGGAGATCGTCGAGAAGGGCCGCATCTGCGAGTCCTACGGAGCTGAAGTCCTGCAACTGACCGTGGGCCCAGAGCTCTTCTTCCACATGGTCGAGCTGCTGGACGTGACTGGCTACTTCGCCGCGTCGCTCTACAGCTCGTTCGGCGTGAGCGGCATCGAGACCCTGGGCCTCGAGATCGCCCGCGAGATGGAGCACCTCACCGGGGCGCCGCCGACGCACGTCGTGGTCACCCACGCCGGCGGCGGCAACACCACCGGCACGGCCCGCGGCCTGGAGCGTGCCGGCGCGACCGACACGCAGATCATCAGCGCCTCGGTCGACCTCAGCGGCCTGCACATGGCCAGCGACGTCGACTTCAACCGCAAGAGCTTCACCACCGGCCACACCGGGTTCGGCGTGCCCTTCGCCACCTGGCCGGACCGCGCCGATGTGCCGCGCAACGCGGCCCGGCCGCTGCGCTACATCGACCGCTACCTGACGGTGACGCAGGGCGAGGTGTTCTACATCACCGAGGCCATGGCCAAGCTCGAGGGCCTCGAGCGCGGGCCGGCGGGCAACACAGCCATGACCGCCGCCGTCAGCCTCGCCCGCGACCTGCCGCGCGACGCCACCGTCGTCGTGCAGGAGACGGAGTACACCGGCGCCGGCAAGCACCACTGGAGCCAGCTCAACTTCGCCAGGGAGATGGGCGTCGGCGTCTGCTCCGGCGACCCCAAGAACAACGTCCCCGGCAAGGTCATCGTCATCCCGGAGACGTTCGAGCAGATCCGCGCCAAGGACTTCGACGTGGCGCGCATGCGCAAGAGCTACGTCCGCAACGCGCTCAAGAACGCCCCCGAGCGGCTACGTGCCGACGTCCGACGACGTCGAGTTCCTCGCCGCCGACACGAACTCCGACCCGGAGACGGTCCAGGCGACGCTGGCCGAGCTCAAGGAGGCGTGAGATGGCCCGCGAAGACACGTACCTCAAGATCCGCGGGCACCTCGACGAGCTCACGGACGAGCAGCTCGAGGCGCGGTTCTGGGAGCTCGCGCAGCGGGTCGTCGACCCGATGGTCGAGCTGGCCCGCACGCACACCTCGCCGAGCATCGAGCGCTCGGTGCTGATGCGCATGGGCGTCGACTCGCCGACCTGCATGGCCGTGGTCGGCGAGTGCGAGAAGCGCGGCCTGCTGGGGCACGGCGCCGGGCACGTGGTGCTGCACTGCGCCACGACGTGGGGGTGCGCCGCGCCCGAGGCCGCGCGCCGGCTCGCCGCCGGCGAGGGCTGGCACGCCGTGGAGCAGAAGTGGGGAGGGGCCGCATGAGCGACGCGACCCCCCGGCCGGCCGGCGGCCAGATGCCGCCGCTCGTCCCCGACGAGAAGCTCGACGTCGAGGCCCTCCTCGCGGACCTCGAGAGCTACCGCCCGCGGCGCAAGGGCTGGCACTGGCGCGAGCAGGTGCCCGACCAGAAGCTGCACAAGTTCGTCTACAAGGAGACGTCCAGGGGCGTCAAGAGCAGCATCCCGCTGCCGGCCGCCCACTACTTCGGCGACATCGACCCGCAGCCCGACTGCGTGGTCACCAGTGAGATCGCCTCGGGCCGCTTCGAGGACGACATCCGCCGCATGCGCATGGCGGCCTGGCATGGCGCCGACCACATGATGGTCATCCGCACCGCCGGCCAGAGCCACATGGACGGCCTGCTCGAGGGCACGCCCGAGGGCGTCGGCGGCATCGCCGTCACGCGCAAGCAGCTGCGCGCCACGCGCAAGGCGCTCGACCTCATCGAGGACGAGGTGGGCCGGCCCATCAACTTCCACTCCTACGTGAGTGGAGTCGCCGGCCCCGAGATGGCGGTCATGTTCGCCGAAGAGGGCGTCAACGGCGCCCACCAGGACCCGCAGTACAACGTCCTCTACCGCAACATCAACATGTACCGCAGCTTCGTCGACGCAGCGGTGGCCAAGCACGTGATGGCCAGCGTCCGAATGGCGCAGATCGACGGCGCCCACAACGCCAACGCCACCGCCGTCGAGGCGTGGAACGTGATGCCCGAGCTGCTCGTGCAGCACGCCATCAACTCGGCGTATTCGGTCTCGGTCGGGATGCCCAAGGAGGACATCTGTCTGAGCACCGTGCCGCCGGACGCCGCCCCGGCGCCGTGCATGCGCATGGACCTGCCGTACGCGGTCGCCCTGCGGGACTTCTTCGGCGACTACAAGATGCGCGCCCAGGAGAACACGCGCTACATGGAGGCCGACGGACGCGACGCCACCGTGAGCCACGTCATGAACCTGATGATCAGCCGGCTCACCAGCGCCGACATCCAGAGCACCATCACGCCCGACGAGGGGCGCAACGTGCCCTGGCACTACAACAACGTCGCCGCGGTGAACACGGCCAAGCAGAGCCTCGTGGGCATGGACGGTCTGCGGGAGATGGTCAAGCTCGACCGCGACGCCCCCGAGCTCAAGGCGAAGGTGCGCGAGATCAAGGAGCGCGCCGTGCTGTTCCTCGAGGCGATGCTCCGCGAGGGCGGCTACTTCGCCGCCGTCGAGGAGGCCTACTTCGTCGACTCCGGCATCTACCCGGAGACACACGACGACGGCATCGCCCGCAAGAGCGACGGCGGCGTGGCGGCGGGCACGATCGTGCCTCGCGCCGCCGACTACCTCGCGCCCGTCTGTCACCACTTCGGCGAGAACCACCTGCCGGAGGGATACGACGCGGAAGGCGGCCCGGCCGCAGGCGAGGCCGCCCGCAAGCCCTGCGAGCTCATCGGCGGCTGCACGCTGTGCGACGCCGAGAAGGTGCCGTTCATCGACGAGCTCGACCCCGAGGACAACGTCAATGCGCGCCTGGCGCAGACGGTCGAGCTGCGCGAGAAGGGCCTTATCAAGCCCGAGGTCGAGTGGGCCGCCGACGGCTGGGTGGTCGTGACGCTGTTCCTGCCGGCGGCGCCGCGCGTCGCGGAGTTCGCGGCGCTCGAGTTCGGCAAGGCCATGAACCTGCAGGAGTGCGAGGTCATCAACAAGCAGGTCATGCACCCGGCCGAGGGCACACTGATCGAGCTGAAGGGCCGGCTGGACGTGGTCGTCGACCCGGCCCGACTCGTGATCCCGCCCGAGCCCGTCGTGATGAAGGACGAGGAGATCAAGGCGTTCGTCATCGAGAAGGCGATCAAGTGCGTCGCCGCGACCGTGGGCGAGGACGAGCACTCGGTCGGCATGCGCGAGATCATCGACATCAAGCACGGCGGCCTCGAGAAGTGGGGCTTCTCGTGCGAGTACCTCGGCACCTCGGTGCCGGTCGAGAAGGTGCTGGACGCGGCCATCGAGCACGCCGCTCAGGTCGTCCTCATCAGCACCATCATCACGCACGGCGACATGCACCGGAACAACATGGAGAAGCTCGCCGACCTGGCGGTGGAGAAGGGCGTGCGCGACAAGCTCCTCCTCGTCAGCGGCGGCACGCAGGTCACCGACGAGCTCGCCCGCAGCTGGGGCATGGACGCCGGCTTCGGTCGAGGGACCAAGGGTATCGGCGTCGCGTCGTTCGTGGTCAGGACGATGCGCGAACGCGGGATGTGACGTGGAGCGACTGCCAGTCGACGCGCTCGTCGCCGAGATCGGCTCGACGACCACGGTCGTCTCGGCGTTCGCCGGGCTGAGCGAGTACCCGGAGGCGACGCCCTGTCTCGTGGGGCAGGGCGTCGCCGCCACCTCGGTCGCCGACGGTGACGTCACCGTCGGCGTCGACGCCGCCCGAGCGCAGCTCGAGGGGGCCCTCCACTGCTCGGTCAAGCCGGAACTCACGCTGGCGACCAGCTCGGCCGCCGGCGGCCTGCGCATGACCGTGCACGGTCTCACGCAGCGCATGACGGCCATGGCCGCGCGCGAGGCCGCCCTGGGGGCCGGCGCGGTCGTCAAGTACCAGACCGCCGGCAGGCTGCGCGACCACGACCTCCGCGAGATCGAGGCCGTCATGCCGAATCTCATCCTGCTCGCCGGCGGGGTCGAGGGCGGTGACTGCGACACCGTCCTCTTCAACGCCGGCCGTCTGGCCGAGCTCGAGGCCCGGCCCATCGTCGTGTACGCCGGCAACTCGGTCGTGTGCAGCGACGCTCAGGAGCTCCTTGAACGGGCCGGCTTCAAGGTCAAGCTCACCAACAACGTCTATCCGGCTGTGGACGAGCTCGACATCGTGCCGGCCCGGGCCGTCATCCACGACGCCTTCGAAGAACACATCACGCACGCCCCCGGCATGGAGCGCATCGGCGAGGTCGTGAACGGCAGGATCCTGCCGACGCCGGGAGCGGTGCTGATCGCCGCCGAGCGGCTCGCCGAGGACGTGGGCGACCTCGTCGTCATCGACGTCGGCGGCGCCACCACCGACGTGCACTCGATCACCGACGGGAGTCCCGAGATCGCCGCGCTCATGATGGAGCCGCAGCCGCACAGCAAGCGCACCGTCGAGGGCGACCTCGGCACCTACGTGAGCGCGAAGCACGTCGTCGAGATGCTGGCGGAGCAGGAGCGGCCGGTGCACCTGCCGCCGCCGCTGCCGACGACGCAGGAGGAGATCGCGGCGGCGCTGACGCTGACGCACTTCGCCGCCGTCACCGGCGTGCAGCGGCACGCCGGGCAGCTTGCGCACCTGTACACGCCGACCGGCCGGCAGACGGTCGCGCGCGGGCGCGACCTCACCGCCTGCCGACTCGTCATCGGCACCGGCGGCGCGCTCACGCGTCTGCCCGGCGGCGCGGCGGTGCTCGCCGACACACGCGCGAAGGGTGGCGGCGGGGAGAGGCTGCTGCCGCCGCCGGACGCGCGCGTCGCCCTCGACGACGACTACATCTTCGCCTGCTGTGGCGCGCTGCTGCAGCACTTCGCGCCGGAGGCCGTGACCGCCCTCATGCGCTCCAGCGCCGGCGTCTAGATCTACGCCGCCGGTGGGTGAGGACCGACTCGGCGGCACGCTGTCCGCTGCCGCTCAGCCTTCCTTGTGATACTTGAACGAGACCTTGACCTTCGCGCGGTAGGCGGCCACCTTGTTCTCGTCGATCTTCATGTCGAGCTCGACGATCTCGGCGACGCGCAGGTCCTCCAGGTGACCCGCGGCCTCTTCGACCGCGGTCTTGGCGGCCTCCTCCCACGACGTGTCGCTGGTGCCGATGATCTCGATGACCTTGTAGACGCTGGCTGCCATGGCTCCTCCCTCCGGGATTGACGGATGCTTCACCATCCTCTCTCCGGAGAACCCCGTTTGCGAGCGTTTGGCGACGCTCTGTGGCCGCCTCTTGGTCTGCCACGCAACGCTCCGGGACTTGCGTCGACCGTCCGGGCCCTATACCCTGATGCATACGTCTTATGCACGGGAGGAAGATGCTGGCGAGACCCACGCTGACCGTCGATCTGGGCAAGGTGCGCGACAACGCGCGCACCGTCGTCGATCACCTTCCCGGCATCTCCGTCGTCGCCGTCACCAAGGTCACCGGCGGGTCGCCGCAGGTCGCTCGCATGATGCTGGCCGGCGGGGCCCGGGCGCTGGGCGAGTCACGCCTGGAGAACGCCCAGCGCCTTCGCGACGCCGGGCTCACGGCGCCCATCTGGCTGCTGCGCGCGCCGGCGCCGGACCTGGCCGGCGAGACCGTGCAGCTCGCCGACGTCTCGCTTGAGAGCGAGCTCGAGACGGTGGTCGCCCTGGAGAACGCCGCCGCCGCTGCGGGTCGGCGTCACGCGATCGTCGCCATGGTGGACCTCGGCGACCTGCGCGAGGGCATGATGCCGGACGCGCTGCCCCCGTTCCTCGAGCGCGTCAACGCCATGGACCACATCGACATCGCCGGCATCGGCGTGAACCTCACCTGCTACGGGGCGATCGTCCCCGACGAGGCCAACCTCGGCCGGCTGGCCGAGCTGGCCGAGCGCTGCGAGAAGCAGCTCGGCCGCCCCCTGCTCGTCTCGGGCGGCAACTCGGGCTCCATCGGCATGGTCACCTCCGGCCGCATGCCGGCCGCGGTCGACACGCTGCGCATCGGCGAGACCATCCTTCTCGGCGTCGACACGCTCACTCGCGAGCCCACGCTCGGTCTCCACCTGGACGCGTTCACCGTCGCGGCTCCGGTCATCGAGTGCCTCGTCAAGCCGTCGCTGCCACAGGGCACCAGCGCACAGGACGCGTTCGGGAACTTCCCGACGCTTCACCGATCGCGGCGAGCGGCGGCGCGCCATCTGCGCCCTGGGGCGTCAGGACGCTCCACCAGAGGGACTCGTCCCGGTCGACGCGCGCGTCGAGGTGCTGGGCGCCTCGAGCGACCATCTCATCCTCGACGTCGACGGCCTCGAGCGGCCACCGGCGCTCGGCGAGCCCATCACGTTCGTCCCCACCTACGCGGCGACACTACGGCTGTTCACGTCGCCCTACGTCCAGAAGGTGTTCACTCCGCCGGCCTGACACTTGATCGTGGCGCGGAGGGACCTGCAACCACAGGAGTGAGCATGGCAGAGAGAACCAAAGATCCTGATCATGGGAGCCGCGGGCCGCGACTTCCACAACTTCAACACCTACTTCCGCGACAAGCAGCAGTACGAGATCGTCGCCTTCACCGCCACGCAGATCCCGTACATCAACGACCGCAAGTACCCGGCCGAGCTTGCCGGGCCGTACTATCCCGACGGCATCCCGATCCACGACGAGTCCGAGATGCCCGAGCTGGTCAAGAAGCACGGCGTCGAGGAGGTCGTCTTCGCCTACTCCGACGTGCCCTACGAGTACGTCATGCACCGCTCGGCGATCGTCAACGCCCTCGGCGCCGACTTCCGCTCCTCGGCCCCGACAAGGTCATGGTCAAGAGCACCAAGCCGGTGATCGCCGTCTGCGCCGTGCGCACCGGCGCCGGCAAGAGCCAGACCACGCGCAAGATCCAGACCATGCTGCGCGAGGCCGGCAAGAAGGTCGTCACCATCCGTCACCCGATGCCCTACGGCGACCTCGTCGCGCAGCGCGTGCAGCGCTTCGCGACGCTCGACGACCTCAAGAAGTACGAGTGCACCATCGAGGAGATGGAGGAGTACGAGCCGCACGTGCGGGCCGGCAACGTGATCTACGCCGGCGTCGACTACGAGGCCATCGTGCGCGAGGCCGAGAAGGAAGCCGACGTCATCCTCTGGGACGGCGGCAACAACGACTTCTCCTTCTACCGGGCCGACCTCTACATCACGGTCGCCGACCCGCACCGTCCCGGCGACGGGCTCGTCTACTACCCCGGCGAGGTCAACCTGCGGCTCGCCGACGTGGTGGTGCTCAACAAGATCGACTCGGCCGACCGCGCCGGCATCGAGGCCGAGCTCGAGGCCGTCCGCTCGGTCAACCCGACCGCGCAGATCATCATGGGCGCCAGCCCGGTCACGGTCGACAAGCCCGAGATGATCAAGGGCAAGCGCGTCCTCGTGGTCGAGGACGGCCCGACGCTCACGCACGGCGAGATGAAGTACGGCGCCGGCACCGTGGCCGCGAGGCAGTTCGGCGCGGCCGAGTTCATCGACCCGCGCGCCTTTGCCGTCGGCGAGATCAGGGCGACCTTCGAGAAGTACCCGAACGTCGGCGTCCTGCTGCCGGCGATGGGCTACTCGGAGCAGCAGCTCAAGGACCTCGAAACGACGATCAATACCTCCGGCGCCGACGTCGTCGTCATCGGCACGCCGATCGACCTGCGCCGCATCATCGACATCAAGCTGCCGGCGGTGCAGGTCGGCTACGACCTGCAGGAGATCGGCAGCCCGACGCTCGCCGACGTCCTCAGCGAGCGCGGTTTCATCTGATAGCATCGAGTGACCGACGGGGCGGCCTGCCTGGCGGCGGGCCGCCCCCGTTCAATCCCCATGTTCCGTCCCAGTGAAGGGGGTTCCATGCCCGAGAAGGCCAAGCGCCACCTCTCCGAGCTCGACCTGACCGGTCGCAGCTTCCTCACCATCCACGATTACACGCCGGCGGAGGTCGTCACCCTGCTTGACCTGGCGGATGCGCTCAAGGACGCGCAGCGACGCCGCGCGCCGCATCAGTTCCTCGAGGGTCGCGCCGTCGCCATGATCTTCATGAAGACCAGTACGCGCACGCGCATGAGCTTCGAGGTCGGCATCGCCCAGCTCGGCGCCCAGCCGATGTTCCTGAGCGCGACCGACATCCAGCTGCGCGTCGGTGAGACCATCAAGGACACCGCGAGCGTGATGAGCCGCTACGTCGACTGCATCATGATCCGCACCTTCGCCCAGCAGGACGTCGAGGACCTGGCCGAGTACGGCCAGGTCCCGGTGATCAACGGCCTCACCGACACCCACCACCCCTGCCAGGGCATGGCCGACGCGCTCACCATCCGCGAGCACTGCGGCCGCCTCGAGGGCGTGAGGCTGGTCTACATCGGCGACGGCAACAACGTCACCCACTCGCTCGCCGAGGTCGGCGCCAAGACCGGCATGCATGTGACGTGTTGCACGCCCGCGGACTACCGCCCCGACGCCGAGATCATCGCCCGGGCTCGTGAGGACGCGAAGCAGACCGGCGCCACGATCGAGCTGACCGACGACGTCGCCGCGGCCGTTGCCGGCGCCGACGTGATCTACACCGACACCTTCACCAGCATGGGCCAGGAGGCCGAGCACGACGTGCGCCTCGCGGCGCTGGCCAACTACCAGGTCAACATGGAGCTCCTGAAGCTCGCCGGTCCCCAGGTCAAGGTCATGCACTGCCTGCCGGCGCACTGGGGCGAGGAGATCACCGAAGAGGTGCTCTACTCACCGCATTCGGTCGTCTTCGACCAGGCGGAGAACCGCCTGCACGCGCAGAAGGCGATCATGGCGGCGGTGATCGCCTAGCAAGCGATCCGCAGGCGTCGAACGACACCGGTCACCAGGAGGCCGGGCGCGGACTACCGTCTGCGCCCGGCCTCCTGCGTGTCCGTGTGGGACTGACTTTCAAGGCTGCGCGCGAGCACGGCAAGGGCGCCGCCGCAGATCGCGGCAAAGCCTCCCACGGCGGCCAGCATGAGCCAGACGTACTGGAGGCGGTCGCCGGAGGCGTCGGCGACCAGCCCGCCCGCCCACGCCGCGAAGGAGCCCACACCGAACGAGAGCGCAAAACTGGTGCCGTAGCCGAGACTGCGGTGCCCGAGGGAGGTGTAGCGGCCGGTGAACGTATTGTCCATCGGCTGGGTGGTGAAGTGGATGAAGCTCGTCGCGGCAAGGCAAGCAAGCAGCCACCACTCGACGGCGAAGAACGTGGCGGCGAGCAGCAGGGCGGTGAGGCTGAGCAAGAGCGCGTAGAGCGTCTCCGCGTGGCGGCGGCCGCCCAGGTGGCCTCCCCACCACTGACCGAAGAAGCCGGCGAGATAGACGATCGAGGCGAGAATGCCGCCGCGGAGCAGCGCGGTCGCCGGCAGCACGTCGGAGCGGGACGCGGCCAGCGCCGGCAGATAGGTCGCGAAGCCTCGATAGATGAAGCCCAGAGCGCAGGTGACCGCGAACACAAGGACGAGCGCGGTGAGGTTCGTCGCCGATGATCGCGCCGGGGTCCCGTCCGGGCGGGCCTCGGCGTAGGGGCGTGGCGACGCGTCGTCGACGTCCCAGCCCACGGCGCCCTCGCGTTGCTCCACCTGCGCCGCCGTCGCCTGCGCATCCGTGCCGTCCGTCGACGTCGCGTGCGAAGACGGCACGAGACCCGGGTCGACCAAGTGCCCCATCCTGAACGTCAGCCCTGCCACCACGAGGCCGATCAGTGCGGCCGCCGCGAACGGGAGTCGCCATGAGACGCTCCAGGCCAGGAGGGCGCCGAACGTGGGGGCCAGCGCCAGACCCAGGTTGCCGACCATGCCGTGATGGCCGAGGCGCCTCGCGTCGTTGCCGCTCACTCGTGAGACGAGGGTGAGTCCCGCTGTGTGGTACGGCCCGCACGCGATCCCGAGTGCGATGAGGGCGACGGCGAAGGCCGTCCCGTTGGGAGCCAGAGCGATGGCCAGCGAGGCGCCCGCGCCCGCGACCAGGACAAGGCGCACCACGAGCAGTGGCGAGACGCGGTTGACGAGGAAGCCCGTGGGTACGGACAGGAGCCCGTAGGCGAGCATCGCGGCGGTGAACACCGCGCCGAGCATCCCGTAGCTCGCAGAGTACGTCTCGCGCAGCATGAACAGGACCGCGGGGAAGAGCCCGATGTACAGGTGCGTCGTGGCGTGCGCCAGATACACGGGGAGGAGGGAGGGGGCGGGTGGACCTTCGCTGCGTTCCCTGGAGACCGAATGTCCGGCTGGCACGGCCGTCCGGCTCGTCAGATCCAGCTGGGGAACCAGGTGATGTGCGAGAAGTATTCGGGCGAGATCGGCAGCCCCAGCACGATGGGGATGAAGGCGACGACGATGCCGATCACCACGCCGGCCACCACCATCGCCATCCACGGCCGATACGGCTTGAACCGCGCGGAAAGAAGGAGGATGAGCGCCGCCAGCGCCAGAAAGACGCCGACGGCGACGGCGAGCCAGCCCATGGAGTCGCCCGCGCCTCGTGGCAGCGTCCAGAAGAGCCAGCCAGCGGCGATGCCGACCGGGCGCCACAGGAGGGCCGTCGCGAGAGCCGCTGCGGCGACGGCCAGCCAACCACGGTGCGGGATCACGCCGCCGGCGAACACGCAGAGCGCCGCGGCCAGGAGGATGGCCATGAACGGAGCCACCGGCGTCATGTAGTAGAGAAAGGACGTCCTCGAGGTGGCGAACCACGGCAGGTAGAGGACCAGGACGAGGGCCGCAGCCGGCAGCAGGACGTAGGAGCGCCGCAGCAGTGCGAGGACGACGGCGGCTACCAGTGAGAGGGTCGCCAGCCACCAGAGGAACGGGTTCCCGATGGCGACGACGCCGTGATAGGTCTTCTTGCCCTCGAAGTAGTACCAGACGGGCCGGTAGTCGATGATCCACGTGTAGGCCGCCGACGCGTAGGTGTGCACGGCGTCGAGGTTGAGGTTGAAGGTCAACATCTGCTGGTGCAGTTCCCGGAAGTCGGCGATCGTGTGGCCCGTGGCGAAGTACTGCGTGTAGCTCAGCAGGTAGATGCCGATCGGCACGGCGACGAGCGCCCCGATCACGGTGAGCACGCGGACCGCCACGGAGCCTTCTGGCGGGAGCGCAGCGACCGTTTCGCCGCAGGAGGTCGTCAGCGCGGTGGAGCTGCGCACGCCTTCCGAAGCCTCGGCGGCTCCCTCCGACGCCGCGCGCCGCGCCGCGCGCCGCTGCAGGATCCAGGAGACGAGGATGATGAGCGCCGCGGCGACGACGGCGAGCGCGCCGGACCACTTGGTGGCGAGCGCCATGCCGCCCGCGGCGCCGCAGGCCAGCAGCCAGCGCGCGCGCCACCCGTCCTGGACGTAGCGGAGCGCGAACAGGACGCACAGAGCCGTCCAGGCCGCGATGAAGATGTCGAGGGTGGCGATGCGCGATTGGGCTATGCCGAGCGGGTCCGCAGCCGCGAGGAGGAGCGCGAGCAGCGCCCACGGCGGGGAGAGGCCGAGCCTGCGCCCCAGCGGGTACACGCACGCGAGAAGCGCCAGACCGGCCACCACCGCCGGCAGTCGCCAACCGAACGCGCGATCGCCGAACAGCACGATGCCGGCGGCGATCGCGAACTTGCCCATCTCCGGATGCGGCCACGAGACCTCGTCGCCGCCCGCCCAGCGCAACGGCGCCTTGGGTCCGACCCGGCCGTCGACGATCGCCTTGCCGTCCTTGGCATAGTAGATCTCGTCGAACATCATCTCGGCAGGAGTGGCGAGCTGCCAGAGCCGCAGCGCCGCGGAGATGAGAAGGATGAGCGCCACGGCAAGGGTGACGCCGTGCCGGCGGGCGGGGTCTTGTATGGGGCGCGGGCTGGCTATCATGTACGCAGGGATCTCTCTGACTTTCTGGCCGGTCCGCCGACAGTATAGTGAATCTGCAGGGGCAGGACGTCGCGCGTGCCCGCGGGCCTGCGGGGAGTCGTGACTCACCCCTGGACCGGTCCGCAGCCGTCACCTTCGCTTCGCTGCCGGCGACGTGGCTTCCGAGGCCTCCGGGGCGGGGGCGGCGCGTCGCTGTACAAACGACGCGCCGCGCCCGGCGCGCAGGGCCATCTCGGCAGCGGGCACGCCACTTGGTTTGCCGTGCGCTTCGTGATAGAACTCCGCGGGTTTGCCGTGTTGATGGCGGGAGCCAGGGGGCGACGCGGACAGACCTTCAGGGTGCACGTTCTGTCTACCGAGAGTGGAGGCTTCGATCGATGAGTGATGACGATCAAGATGCCACTGGCCAACCTGACGGGCCGATGGGCGAGCGTGGCACGATCACGGCCACCTTGCGCGACGCCACGGCGAACCCTGGTCCCCTCGGTCTCATGGCCTTCGGCATGACGACCATCCTGCTCAACATCCACAACGCCGGCTTCTACGAGATGAACGCCATGATCCTCGCCATGGGCATCTTCTACGGCGGCATCGCCCAGGTCATCGCCGGCATCATGGAATGGAAGAAGAACAGCACGTTCGGCATGACCGCTTTCCTGTCGTACGGCCTCTTCTGGCTCACGCTGGTCGGCCTCATCGTCTTCCCCAAGTGGATGGGCGTCGACGGTCCCGACGACGTCGCCATGGGCTGGTACCTGATGGCGTGGGGCATCTTCACCGGCCTCATGTTCATCGGCACGCTGCGCATCAATCGCTCGCTGCAGGTCGTGTTCCTCAGCCTGACCATCCTCTTCATCCTGCTCGCCGTCGGCGACTGGACGGGCAACGCCACGATCACCAAGATCGCCGGCTGGGAGGGCATCTTCGTGGGGCTCAGCGCCGTGTACGGCTCCATCGCCCAGGTGTGGAACGAGCTCTACGGCCGCGTCGTGCTGCCGATCGGGCCGTACAAGAAGTAGGACCGAGAGATCCCAGGCCGCGCCCGGGCGGGCGTGGCTCGCGAGACGCCCAGGGGCGCCGTCACTCACCGGTGGCGGCGCCCCTGGCGCGTTCACCCGCCGGCAGCGGCGCGCTTGGCGCGGTCCCCGGCCGGGCGCCCCCGACCCCGGTCGCGCTCGCGGCGGCCGATGTCCGTTCTTCCGTCCGACGGCGTCCCTATCATTCTCCTTGACACGAACACGGGTTCGCTCTAGGCTCGACACGAACACGTGTTCGCCACAGGAGGAGGAACGGTGGAAGGTCTCACACCGAGACAGGAACAGGTACTGGAGTTCATCCGCGAGAGCGTCCGCGTCAACGGCTATCCACCAACGGTGCGCGAGATCTGCGCGGGTCTCGAGTTGTCCTCGCCGTCGACCGTCCACGCGCACCTCGCGAACCTGGAGCGCCTCGGCCTCATCAAGCGAGATCCCACCAAGCCGCGTGCCCTGGACCTGGTCCGCGACCTGCGCCCACCGCGGCCTCTGCCGCTGGTCGGCCGCGTTGCCGCCGGCGCGCCGATCCTCGCCGAGGAGAATGTCGAGGACCTGGTCGACGTGCCGGGGTTCCTGCGCCGCGACGACGGAGACTTCGTGCTCCGTGTCCGGGGCGATTCCATGATCGGCGCCGGCATCTTCGACGCCGATCTCATCGTCGTCCATCCCCAGGCACAGGTCGTCGACGGAGAGATCGTCGTCGTTCGCGTCGCCGAGGACGAGGCGACCACCAAGCGCATGTACCGGGAGGGCTCCACCGTCCGCCTCGAGTCAGACAACGAGAACTACGAGCCGATCATCGTCCACGCCGACGAGGTCCAACTCGTCGGCCGAGTCGTGGGGGTCCTTCGTCAGCTATGAGTACCGTGCCTCTCGCCACAGTCGCCCAGCCCAGCCTCGCCGACGCCGTCGACGAGTCCCTCGCCGCCGCCCTCGCGGGTCGTGATGAGCCCTGCCTGTGGTGCGGAGGCCGTTCCGTCCGCACCCTGTCGGCCGATCTGTGGACCGGCAAGGTGACCGTCAGCTGTCCGGAATGCGGCAGTGAGCTCTCGGGCGTCGTTCCGCGCAGACTCCGCGAGGTGCCCCGGTGAGCGGCCGCCGGACGCAGCTGCACGCGGTCGCGGAGTCGCCGATGACGCGGCGGGCCGTCGTCCCGGGCTCACGCTCGCTCGGACGATCGACTCGGCGGCACCGGCGCAGGCGCCGTATGGCCGGTCTGATCAGGTTCTGCGTGTTCCTTCTGCTCATCTTCGTGGCCGTGTGGGCCGGGGTGCGCGTGGCGCACGCCGGGGAGGACGCGGCCATCTATACCGGCCATGAATACACAGTGGCGACCGGCGACGACCTGTGGACCATCGCCGGCGACGAGTACGGCGCCGATTCGGATAGGCGCGCCGCCGTGTACGCGATCCGCACGGCCAACGGCCTGGAGAGCTCGGTCCTGCAGCCTGGTCAGACGCTCACGCTCCCGTATCTGGGCGACTAGCTCCGGCGCCGGGCGGGCTCTCGAGGCGGGGCATGCGCTATACTTGCGCCGCGTCCGGGACGTGGCGCAGCCTGGTAGCGCACCTGCTTTGGGAGCAGGGGGTCGCGAGTTCAAATCTCGCCGTCCCGACCAACCACCCCACGGGCGGGAGTAGCTCAGTTGGTAGAGCATCAGCCTTCCAAGCTGAGGGTCGCGGGTTCGAGACCCGTCTCCCGCTCCATCTCACCGTATACTTGCCTCTCCGCGCGCCCGTAGCTCAGCTGGATAGAGCAGGAGACTTCTAATCTTCAGGTCGCAGGTTCGAATCCTGCCGGGCGCGCCAGCGTCGTTACGACCCCCTGCCTCGCGGGTAGAAGCCTGCCGATGAACGAAGCTCACGACAGCCTGGACTCGCCGGCAAGCGACGCTCGCGTCACTGCCGTCTTCGAGTCGGTGGCGGCCGCGCTCGCCGGGCACGACAAGGCGACCGCCGTGCGGACGGCCGTGGAGGCTGTCACGTCCGGCGATGTCACGATCTCAGAACTGTACCGGGACGTTCTCACGCCCATCCTCGTGGACACCGGAGCCGCGTGGCAAGGCGGCAGCACAGCGATCTGGGAGGAGCACCTGGCAAGCGCCACGGTGCGCACCGTCGTCGAGATCCTCTATCCCGGCGTCCTGAAGGTGAAGGCCGCGGTCGAGTCTGCCGGGAGGGCAGTGCTGCTTGCCTGCCCCCCGGAGGAGGGGCACGACCTCGGCCTGCGCATGGTGTCCGACCGCTTCGACATGGCCGGCTGGACGACGTACTTCCTGGGGCCGGACACGCCGGTCGCCGAGATCGCCGACGCCGCAAGGCGCCTCGGCGTCGACGCGGTCGTGATGAGCTCGTCCACGCACTTCCACCGCCTTGCGGTGCGTCACGCGGTCGACGCGCTCAAGAGGGAGTTGCCGGGCCTGGACATCTGGGTCGGGGGCCCTGCCTTCGTCGGGGCGGCGACCGGATGGCTGCCGCAGGAGGTCGTCAGCCTCGATGATCTCCTCGGGGACGACGCCGGCAGGGGCGCGCAGGCGGCGGCCGTCGATCCTCCCGCGAGCGAGCCGGAGACCTGAGCGGTGCTGAGCCTTCGCATCGCCTCGCGGTTCCTGCGCAAGAGCCCGGTGCAGTCGATCCTCATCGCGGCGGGCATCGCCGTCGGCATCGGCGTGCAGGTCTTTCTCGGCTCATTGATCATCAGTCTCCAGCAGGACCTGGTCGATCAGACCGTAGGGAGCGCCCCGCAGGTCACGGTGCAGTCGCCGACAGAAGGTTCGCCGGTCGCCTACACCGCCGACATGCAGGCGACGATCCGGGGCGAGAACGGCGTGACCACGCAGGTGCCTGTCTGGATCTTCTCGGCGATCCTGCGCGAGGGCGCGCAGACGGCGCCGTTGCGGCTCACGGGCGGAGAGCTGACGAGCCTCGACACGATCTACGATCTGAGCGGCAAGGTCGTCACGGGTACCGCAAGCCTGGATGGGTCGTCGATGCTCGTGGGCACGGACCTCGCCGACGAATACGGCCTCGCGCCTGGATCTGCCGTGACGCTTGTGCTACCGAGCGGCGAGACACTGGATGAACGGGTGGCCGCCGTGGTCGACCTGGGTTCCTCGGCGGCCAACCTTGCTACGGCCTTCGTCTCTCGGGATGCTGCCGCGGGCGTGCTCGGCTACAGTGGCGATCAGGTCTCGCAGGTCCAGATGCAGGTCGCCGACGTGTTCGACTCCCAGACCGTTGCCGACCAGCTGAAGGCCCAGCCGGCCTTCGCGGATACCGAAGTCACCGAGTGGCAGTCGCAGAACAAGGACCTGCTCGACGCCCTCCAGGCGCAGAGCAGTTCGAGCTACACGATCCAGTTCTTCGTGCTCGTCGCCGTGGCATTGGGTATCGCCTCCACCCTGGCCATCTCGGCCGTGCAGAAGACGCGCCAGATCGGCATCCTCAAGGCGATGGGCATGAAGGACCGCCAGACCGGCCGCATCTTCCTCTGGGAGGCGAGCATCCTGGGGCTGGTCGGGGCGACGATCGGCGTCGGCGTCGGGGTCGGACTCATCGCGCTCTTCTCGCTGCAGGGGTCCACGTTCACTCTCGCTCCGCAGTGGGGCTTCGCCGGTATCTCCTGGTTGGTGGGGGTCCTGGTCGCCCTCGCGTCGTCGCTCATCCCGTCCCGGCGGACCTCGAAGCTCGACCCCATCGAGGTGATCCAAGGTGGCTGAGGTGCTGGTCCACGCCGAGCAGATCGGGAAGACGTACGGGGCCGTGGTCAAGACCGTGGCCCTGCACGAGGTGTCGTTCGAGATCCGGGCTGGGGAGTTCGCCTCGGTCGTCGGCGAGTCGGGATCCGGCAAGTCCACACTGCTCAACCTCATCGGCTTGCTGGACACGCCCACCACGGGGCGCGTGGTCCTCGACGGCCACGACACGACGGCAGCGAGCCGCAAGCAACGCGCGGCCTTGCGTAACGACGCCATCGGCTTCGTGTTCCAGTTCCACTATCTTCTGCCGGAGTTCAGCGTGCTCGAGAACGTGTTGATGCCGGGGCGGATCGCCGGCGTCGCCCCGGCCGAGCTCGTTCCGCGCGCCGAGAAGAACCTCGCCCTGCTCGGGCTCGAGGGCCTCGAGAAGAAGAACGCCAACGATCTCTCCGGGGGGCAGAAGCAGCGTGTGGCCATCGCCCGCGCGTTGATGAACCGGCCCGCGCTCGTGCTTGCGGACGAGCCCACCGGGAACCTCGATACGGAGAACACGAAGGCCGTGTACAGGCTGTTTCGCGAGATCAACGAGGAGCATGGAACCGCCTTCATCATCGTCACGCACGACCGCAACGTCGCGCAGCAGACCGACCGGATCCTCGAGGTCAGCGACGGCGCGCTGCTGCAGGACGTGCGCAATGAGTACTTGGCGTCGGCATGAGGGTGGCGCCGGCGTGCGAGTCGGGTGGCGGGCTGTCGTGCGAGCTGGTCCCGCCTCACGTGTGACGCATGCCCGCGCTCGTGGTATCCTTTCGCGTCGACCGTGTCATCGGCGCCGCTGCGGCGCCCTGGGCGCGGCGACCGGTGGTGAAGGTAGCTCAGTTGGCAGAGCTCCGGGTTGTGGTCCCGGCGGTCGCGGGTTCGAATCCCGTCCTTCACCCCAGACTCGCGATGCACCGGCCGGCGCTCCGCGCCGGCCGTCCACGTTAACGACGTGCGGGTGTGGCGGAACTGGTAGACGCGCTAGACTTAGGATCTGGTGAGCTCTGCTCGTGGAGGTTCAAGTCCTCTCACCCGCACCACAGGCTCGGGCCCTACCCAGTACGGACCACATGGCGGTCCGCAGTGCCGTCGGCGGCGTCTGCGGACCGTTCCAGCGACAGACGGAGAATCCACAGTGAAGACGAAGGTCAGCCCCACTAGCGAGAACGAGGTCGAGCTCAGCGTCGAAGTCCCCGTTGCGGCCGTCAAGAAGGCCTACGACCGCACGGTCGCCAAGGTCCGCGAAGAGATGCAGCTTCCCGGGTTCCGCAAGGGGCGCGTGCCGGTCGACCTCGTGATCCAGAACGTCGGCGCCGATTTCATCCGCGGTGAAGCGCTCGAGGACGCCATCCCCGAGTGGGGCGACGAGGCCCTTCGCGAGGCCGGACTCTACGACGACGCCGTCGGGACGTCCGACCTCCAGGTCGGGCCGCTCGACGAGACCGCCGACTACAGCTTCTCCCTGAAGGTCCAGACCATGCCCGTGCCCAAGCTCGGTGAGTACAAGGACCTCGAGGTGCCGAAGCGAGAGGTCGAGATCACCGACGACCAGATCTCGGCTCAGCTGGCGATGCTGCAGGAGAGGCTCTCCAGCCTGCAGCCGATCGAGGACAGGCCGGTTCAAGACGGCGACTTCGTGCTCATGGACATGTCCGGGGCTCGTGACGGGGAGCCGATCGAGGGCGCGCAGGGCAAGGACCAGATGTACGAGGTCGGCCGCGCCAGTCTCATCCCCGGTTTCGAAGAGGAACTCATCGGCGTCAACGCCGGCGAGGAGAAGTCCTTCGACATCACGTTCCCGGCTGACTATCACGCCGAGGAGCTCGCCGGGCAGCCGGCGACGTTCACCGTCACCGTCAAGGAGATCAAGGAGAAGGTCGTCCCGGAGCTCGACGACGCCTTCGCCGCCGACGTGAGCGAGTTCGAGTCGATGGAGGAGCTGCGCGCGGATGTGCGCGAACGGCTGCAGGCCGCCGCCGAAGAGGGCGTGGAACGTGAGTTCCGCGCCGGCGCCGTGGAGAAGGCCGTGGAGCACGCCACCATCGCGGTCCCGTCGTCGATGGTCGACCGCGAGGCGCACCGGCTCTTCCACCAGCTCGAGGAGCGCGTCGGCGAGCAGGGTCTCACCATGGACGTGTACCTCGGCGTGCTCGAGAAGACGCCGGAGGACATCGAGGACGAGATGCGCCCGCAGGCCGAGTTCATCATCAAGCGGCAACTGGTGCTGGAGGCGATCGCCGAAGCCGAGGAGCTCGAGATCACCGACGACGATATCGCCGAGGTCGTCAAGCGCGACGCCGAGGCGCTGGGCCGGGATCACTTGCAGCTGCTCGCGGATCTCGAGAAGTCGGGCAGGCGTGAGGCGCTGCGTGACGAAATGCTAGTGGCCAAGGCCGCCGATCTCGTCGCCGATGCCGCCGTCGCGGTGCCGATGACCGAGGCGGAGGAGGCCGCCGCCGAGGAATCGGCGGATGCGCTCGACCCCGAGGCCGAATGAGCGTTTGGATCGGGGAAACACAGAGAGAGACAAGCGACGTGAAGAGGGTGAGTACGTGACTCCACTTGTGCCGTTCGTGATCGAGCAGACCAGCCGCGGCGAGCGGTCCTTCGACATCTTCTCGCGACTCCTCAACGAGCGCGTGATCTTCCTGGGAACGCCGGTCGTCGACGAGGTCGCCAACCTCATCGTGGCGCAGCTGATCCATCTCGAGAGCGATGACCCCGACAAAGACATCAGCCTGTACATCAACAGCCCGGGAGGCAGCGTCTACGCCGGGCTGGCGATCTACGACACCATGCAGTTCATCAAGCCCGACGTGAGCACCATCTGCGTCGGCAGCGCCATGAGCATGGGCGCGCTGCTCCTCGCGGGCGGCGCCAAGGGCAAGCGCTTCGCGCTGCCGAACGCCCGCGTCCTCATCCATCAGGTGGCTGGTGGCTTCGAGGGCCAGGCCACCGACATCGAGATCCAAGCACGAGAAGTCCTCAACCTCCGCCGTCGCCTGGACGAGATCATCGCCGACCACACCGGTCAGGAGATCGACAAGGTCCGGCAGGACACGGAGCGCGACTACTTCATGAGCGCGGCCGAAGCCAAGGAGTACGGCATCATCGACGACGTCATCGACCACCGCTGATGGTGGCCTTGACGACGGCCCGGTAGAGGAGGAGCACGGTGGCGGGAACGACCGACGGCAACGACCAGCTGCTCTGCAGCTTCTGCGGCAAGTCACAGCGACAGGTCAAGAAGCTCATCGCCGGCCCCGGCGTGTACATCTGCGACGAGTGCATCGACCTTTGTAACGAGATCATCGACGAAGAGCTCACGGCTCCGGCGGCGCTCGACCTCGAGCAGCTGCCCAAGCCCCGCGACATCTACGGCATCCTCAACGACTACGTGGTCGGCCAGGACGAGGCCAAACGCTCGCTGGCCGTGGCGGTGTACAACCACTACAAACGCGTGCAGGCAGTGACCAGCGGCGAGTCCGACGTGGAGCTGGCCAAGAGCAACATCCTGCTCCTCGGCCCGACGGGCTGCGGCAAGACCCTTCTCGCGCAGACGCTGGCGCGGATCCTCAACGTGCCGTTCGCCATCGCCGACGCGACGGCGCTCACCGAGGCGGGCTACGTCGGCGAGGACGTCGAGAACATCCTGCTCAAGCTGATCCAGGCCGCCGACTTCGACGTCAAGCGCGCCGAGACCGGCATCATCTACATCGACGAGATCGACAAGATCGCGCGCAAGGCGGACAACCCGTCGATCACACGGGACGTCTCCGGCGAAGGCGTGCAGCAGGCGCTCCTGAAGATCCTCGAGGGGACGGTGGCCAGCGTGCCTCCGCAGGGTGGGCGCAAGCACCCGCACCAGGAGTTCCTCACCATCGACACCACCAACGTGCTGTTCGTCTGTGGCGGCGCCTTCGCCGGTCTCGAGAAGATCATCGAGCGGCGCATGGGCAGGCAGGGCGTCGGCTTCATGGCCGATGTCGTGAGCAAGGCCGACAAGGATCCGGGCACGATCTTCACGCACGTGCTGCCCGAGGACCTGCTCGATTTCGGTCTCATCCCTGAGTTCATCGGCCGTCTGCCGGTCGTCAGCGCCGTCCACAACCTGGACGACAGCGACCTCATGCGCATCCTGACGGAGCCCAAGAACGCGCTCACGCGCCAGTATCAGAAGTTCTTCCAGCTGGACGGCGTCGAGCTCGTCTTCGCCGAGGAGGCGCTGGTCGCGATCGCCTCGAAGGCTCAGGAGCGCGGCACCGGCGCCCGCGGCCTCCGGTCCATCATCGAAGAGTCGCTGCTCGGCGTCATGTTCGACCTGCCGAGCCGCACGGACGTGCGCAAGTGCGTCATCACCAAAGAGACCATCGAGAAGGGCATCGACCCGACGCTTCTCACTGAGGCGGACAAGTCGATACCGGAGCGTGACGCCGAATCCGCCTGAACAGACCGTGGTGACTGAGGAGGGGCAGGGCTCGCCCACTGCGGCCCTGCCCCTCTTGCCGACTCGCGAGCTCGTCCTGTTTCCCAAGATGGTCGCGCCCATCTTCGTCGGGCGCGAGCGGTCGATCTCGGCCATCGAGGCCGCCTTCACCGGGCAGACCGAGCTGATCCTGTGCTCGCAGCACGAAGCGGGCGTTGAGGACCCGGCCTTCGAGGACATCCGCTCGCTCGGTGTCCGTGCCCGAGTGCTCCAGCTGTTCAAGCTCCCCGACGGAAGCGTCAAGGCCCTGGTCGAGGGTGAGGCGCGAGTGCGGGCCGAGCGCCTCGTCACAGCCGACCCCCACTTGGTCGTGGAGTACGCCCTCGTCGAGAGTCCCGACCGCGACTCGGCGCGCTCACGCAGTCTCGCGCGCCGTGTCTCCGACGAATTCGTGCGCTATGTGCAGCTGCACCCTCAGCTCGCGGACGAGGCCCAGTTCGTGGTCCAGACGGCCGCTGACCCGGACGAGCTCGCCGACATCGTCGCGGCGCACCTGCAGACGGAGAGTGGTGAGAAGCAGGCGCTGCTGGAGATCCTGAGTACGCAGCAACGCCTGCTCGCCCTGCTCGAGAGCCTTGCTGAGGAGAACGCCGTACTCGACATCGAGCAGGAGATCGGCCTCAAGGTGCAGCAGCGCATCGAGGGCGCGCAGCGCCAGCTGCTGCTGCACGAGAAGCTGCGCGTCCTGCGCGATGAGATCGAGGAGGCCGGGGACAGCGCCGACGAGGACATCGCCGGCTACGCCGAGCGCATCGCCGACGCCGACCTCTCGCCGGCGGCGCGCAAGCTCGTCACCCGGGAGCTCGGCAAGCTCAAGCAGGCGCCGTCGATGAGTCCCGAGGTGACCGTGATCCGCGGGTTTCTCGACACCCTCCTCGACCTCCCCTGGGGCAAGCTCGCCCCCGCGGACGTCGACGTCCCCGCTGTCGCCCGTCACCTCGAGCGTACGCACTACGGCCTGAAGGACGTCAAGGACCGCATCCTCGAGTATCTCGCCGTCTGCAGGCTCCGGGCCGACGGTAGGCGCGTGAGCGTGCGGGGCCGGGTGGGCGGGACCACGGCAGCGACGGTCGCCGACCAGCCGGCCACCATCCTCTGCCTCGCAGGCCCGCCCGGCACCGGCAAGAGCAGCGTCGCGCAGAGCATCGCCGACGCCCTGGGACGGCCTTTCGTGCGGGTCGCGCTCGGCGGAGTGCGCGACGAGGCGGAGATCCGCGGGCATCGTCGCACGTACATCGGGGCCATGCCCGGGCGCATCGTCGAGGGCCTGTCCAAGGCCGGCGTGGACAACCCCGTCATGTTGCTCGATGAACTCGACAAGCTCGACAGCGACTGGCGCGGCAATCCGGCCGCCGCGCTCATGGAGGTCCTGGACCCGGCTCACAATCACGCCTTCCGCGACAACTACCTTGAGGTGGAGTACGACCTCAGCCGGGTCTTCTTCGTCGCGACCGCGAACGATGTCGACGCGATCCCGGCAACCCTGTACGACCGCCTTGAGGTCATTCATCTGAGCGGGTACACGATGCCGGAGAAGCTCGCCATCGCCAGAAGGCATCTGCTGCGGCGCGTGGCCCACGATACAGGGCTGGGCCGCGGCGACGTCAGGTTCGGCCGCGGCGTCCTGCAGGCGATGGTCCGCGGGTACACGCGAGAGGCCGGCGTGCGCGAGCTCGAGCGGTCGCTGCGACGTGTCGACCGCAAGGTCGCCCGTCGCCTGCTGGAAGGCGCCCTGAGCCTGCCGGTGACGGTGTCACAGGACGACCTGCGCGGCTTCCTCGGGGAGGCCGTGTGGCTCGACACGGCTCTGCCGCGGACGGCCCGCGTGGGAGAGAGCCTGGGACTCGCGTACACGTCGGACGGCGGGGAAGTCCTCTCCATCGAAGCCGCCGTCGCTCGTGGCCGCGGCGAGTTGGTGCTCACCGGTCAGCTCGGCGAGGTGATGCAGGAGTCGGCGTCCGCGGCGTGGGGGCACCTGCTGGCGCATGTGGAGCGCGATCCGGATCTCAGGGCGCTGATCCGCCGCTCACCGTTCATGACCGCCGAAGGTCTGGACCTCGCCAATCAGGACGTGCGTATCCACGTTCCCGAGGGCGCCGTGCCGAAGGACGGCCCCTCGGCGGGCCTCGCGCTGGCCGTGGCGATGCTCTCCGCGCTGGGGGGCGTGCCGGTCAAGCCGCGCCTCGCGATGACGGGAGAGATCACGCTCGGCGGCAGGGTCTTGCGCGTCGGCGGTCTCAAGGAGAAACTGCTTGCCGCGGGGCGCTCCGGGATCCGGACGGTGTTGCTTGCCGGCGGCCAACCGCGGCACGGTCGAGGAACTGCCCGCCGAGCTCGTCGAGAAGCTCGACCTCGTCTACGTGACACAGTTCGCCGACGTGCTCCCGCACGTGTTCGGGAGGCGGCGCCGAGAGCGCTGACCGTGGTCGCCGAGGCGGCCCGCGCACCTCCGCCTCCGCGCGCCGATCTCCCGGCCGATCTGATGACGGGAGGCTCCGGCTGGTGTATGTTTCGACTCGCGAGGCGCCCTTCCGCCGGTGTTTAGCGGCTGGGCATCTATGGGGCACACGTCATAAGCGTCAGGTACCTTGGGGGCGACCGCCATGCACGATGACCACCACGACCACCACCACGACCACGACCATCAGACACCCGGGTCGACCGAGGAGCCCGGCGTCGACGCCGGAAGCGGAAAGCTCGAACCGCACTGCTCGCAGTGCGGTTCGCTGATCGGGAGCTCCGACGAGTTCTGCCAGGTCTGCGCCATCGAGTACAGCGGGGGAGAGGCGCCGGACAAGGAGTAGGGTGCTTCACCGGAACGGCCGCGGCGAGAGCCGCTCCTGCCGGCGAGGTGGCGATCTCCCTATGGCTCCCGAGCCTCCTCTTCGTGCGTCCATGGGCCTGCCGGCGACGGCCGGGCGGTCATGTGGCGCTTGTGAACCCGGAGGATGATCCCAGCAGATGACGTCCCCGTCCGCGAGGGGCTCCACGCACACCGGTGGAGACCGCGGACCGGGCGAGGTGTCCGGCGGGCCACGCGCCTTCCGCGTTCGGCACCCGCGGCGTTCGCCCGGTATACTTCGGCTTCGGCCAGGGGCGGCGACGCCTCGCGGCCCGAGGGCCCGCGTCGCGGGCTCGTTCGTGTGAAGTGGCCGCCGCGGGCAGCGCAGCTTGACCCGCGGCTCGGTCTTGATCGAGACAGAGGCACATGACCGACTCCAGCAGCGGCACCGACTACCTGCAGCAGACCACCCGCTTCGAGCCCGCCGCCGTCGAGGCGCGCTGGATGAAGTACTGGCTCGACGAGCATCTCTTCCACGCGGAGCCCGACCCGGCGCGCGAGGCGTACTCCATCGTCATCCCGCCGCCCAACATCACCGGCGTGTTGCACATGGGTCATGCACTCAACGACACCATCCAGGACGTGCTCACGCGCTACCACCGCATGCTCGGCGAGAACGCCTGCTGGCTGGTCGGGACCGACCATGCGGGAATCGCCACGCAGAACGTGGTCGAGAAGACGCTGCGCAAAGAGGGCCTCACCAAGGAGGACCTTGGCCGCGATGAGTTCGTGAGCCGCGTGTGGGAATGGCGCCGCGAGTACGGCGGCACGATCATCGAGCAACTCAAGCGACTCGGCTGCTCGTGCGACTACGAGCGCGAGCGCTTCACCTTCGACGACGGCTACGCGCACGCGGTGACCAAGGTGTTCGTCGCTCTCTACGAGAAGGGCTACATCCACAAGGACAGCTATCTCGTCAACTGGTGCCCGCGCTGCGGCACGGCGATCAGCGACCTCGAGGTCGCCTACCGCGACATGCCGGGCACGCTCAACTACGTGCGCTACCCGGTCGATGGCGGCGGGCACGTGACCATCGCCACGACGCGCCCCGAGACGATGCTCGGCGACACGGCGGTGGCGGTGCATCCGGACGACGAGCGCTATCAGGACGTTGTCGGGAAGACCGCCACGCTGCCGCTGCTCGGTCGCGAGCTCAGGATCGTGGCGGACGAGCGCGTCGACCCCGAGTTCGGGACGGGCGCCCTCAAGATCACGCCGGCGCACGACCTCACCGACTTCGATATCGGCCGCACCCACGGTCTGGAGTCCGTCCAGGCCATCGGCCAGGACGGCCGTATCACCGCGGCCGGCGGCCCGTACGCCGGGCTCGAGGTCGAAGAAGCCGCCGAGCGCGTGATCGCCGACCTCCGCGCGCTCGGCGCCCTCGAGAAGGTCGAGGACTACCCGCACAGCGTGGCCACCTGCGACCGCTGCGGCACGCCCATCGAGCCGCTGATCAGCGAACAGTGGTTCATGGACATGGAGGCGCTCAAGAAGCCGGCCACCGACGTGGTCCGCGACGGCGCCGTGAAGTTCACGCCGGAGCGATGGGGGCGGGTCTACATCGACTGGATGGACAACCTGCGCCCGTGGTGCATCAGCCGCCAGCTCTGGTGGGGCCACCAGCTCCCGGTGTGGTATTGCGCGGACGGCCACATGACCGTGGCGGAGAGCGAGCCGCAGGCCTGCGCCCAGTGCGGCTCCACGGAACTCACCCGTGAGACCGACGTGCTCGACACGTGGTTCAGCTCGGCCCTGTGGCCGTTCGCGACCTTCGGCTGGCCGGACGAGACCGCCGACCTCGCCTACTTCTACCCGACCAACGTGCTCAGCACGGGGCGGGACATCATCTTCCTCTGGGTCGCGCGCATGATCATGATGGGCCTCGAGTTCATGGGAGAGATCCCGTTCGACGACGTCTACATCCACTCGGTGATCCAGGCGCCCGACGGCCGGCGCATGAGCAAGAGCCTCGGCACCGGCGTCGACCCGCTCGAGATGATCGACGAGCACGGCGCCGACGCGACGCGCTTCGGCATGCTGCTCATGAGCAGCACCCAGGACGTGCGCTTCAGCGAAGAGAAGATCGCCATGGGTCGTGGCTTCGCCAACAAGCTGTGGAACGCGGCCCGTTTCGTTCTGCTCGGCAGCCAAGGGCAGCCGGCCGAGCGCAGCGAGGCCGACCAGGTCGATCGCTGGATCGCGAGCCGGTTCCAGCGCTGCCTCGTGGCCGTCGAGGAGGCGGTGACGGTCTACGACTTCACCGCCGCGGTGGACGCCCTCTACCACTTCGTGTGGGACGAGTTCTGCGACTGGTACCTCGAACTGGTCAAAGTACGCCTGTACGGTGACGACGAGGCCCAGAAGGCTCAGGCCGCGGGCCACGCACGCTGGATGCTCGATCAGATCGTGCGCCTGCTGCACCCGTTCATGCCGTTCGTCACGGAGGAGATCGCGGCTCAGTACGGCGCCGCGCCGCTTCTGACGCAGGACCATCCTCGGTACGACGCGACGCAGTTGGCGCCGGACGACGAGAAGGCCATCGGCGAGCTGCAGGCCGCGGTCGACGCTCTGCGGCGGTTCCGTGCTGAGGCCGAGATCCCGCCGGGCAAGGTGCTCGACGCCGTGTTCGTCGGCGACGACGCCGATACGGCGGCGCTCTACACGCCGTACGCCGGCGCCTTCCGCGCGCTCGCCCGGACCGCGGTCGCCTTCGAGGGCGATCCGGAGGCCGGCGCGACCGTCGTGATCGTTCCCGGCGGCCGCTTCGAAGTGGCCGCCGCCGTCGACACGGCCGAGGAGATCTTGCGTATCGAGCAGCAGGTGGCGAAGGCCGCTGCTGAAGTCCGGCGCGGCGAGGCCAAGCTCGGCAACGAGAAGTTCGTCGGCCGCGCTCCCGAGGCCGTGGTGGCCAAGGAGCGCGAGAAGCTCGCCGCACACGTCGCCGAGCGCGACAGCCTCTCCGCGCGCCTGGCGCAGCTGCGCGGCGCCTGAGCCGGCCGTGAGCGCGGCCACTGGCAAGCCAGCCGGACCCGGGTGGGCGACGTACCTCGAATCGCTGGCCATGTTCGGCATGCGGCCGGGGCTCGAGCGCGTGAGTGACCTGCTCGTGCGCCTCGGCCGGCCGCAGGACGACTACCGGGTCATCCACGTCGTCGGCACCAACGGCAAGTCGTCCACGACGCGCTACTGTGAGGCGCTGCTGCGCGCTCACGGGCGGCGCTCGGGCGCGTATCTCTCGCCACACATCGCCGGCTGGACGGAGCGCGTGATCGTGAACGGCTGCCCGGTGGACGAAGCGGTCCTCGGCGCCGCCGTCGAGCGCGTGCGTGCCGAGGTCCCCAACCTGCCGGACGAGGTAGGGGAGACGACGCAGTTCGAGGTGCTCACGGTCGCCGCCCTGCTCGCGTTCGCCGAGAGCGGTGTGGAGGCCGTTGCGCTGGAGGCGGGGCTCGGCGGGCGCCTCGACGCCACGAACGTCGTGGCGGCGCCGGTCGTCGTGCTCACCAACATCGCGCTGGAGCACACCGAGGTCCTGGGCGATACGCGCGAGTCGATCTTCGCCGAGAAGGCGGCGGTCATCAAGGGCGGCGACACCGTGTTCGGCGAGCTTGACGGCCTCGAGTCCGAGGCGCGCCGGACCTGCTCGGCCGCCGGCGCCACACCGCACTTCCTGCGCGCGACAGCCGGGCCGGGGGACCTCATGGCAGCGGGCACGCCCGGCAACTTCACGGTAACGTTTCGAGCCGGAGATGAAGCCGAGCGCTGGACCGGCCTGAGCGTGCCGACGCCGGCTCTCTACCAGGTCGCCAATGCCGCCCTTGCGGTCGCCGCCGTGCGCCTGCTCCTCGGCGGCCTCGACGAGGCTTCCGCCCGGCGGGCGCTGGCCTCCACGGCCGTGCCGGGGCGGCTGCAGATCGTCGGCGAACGCCCTCTCGTGCTTGCCGACGGCGCGCACAATCCCGACGGCGTGCGCGTGCTCGGGCAGAGCCTCGCCGCCGTCGACCTGCCGCACCCTGTCGTCGGCGTACTGGCGATCATGCGCGACAAGGACTACCTCGCGATGGTCCGGGGCCTTGTCCCGCTCCTGGACGCACTCGTGTGCACGCAGGCCAGTGCGCCCCGGAGCCTCACGGCCGCCGAGTTATCGGCGGCGGCTGAAGAGACGACGGCCGCCGTCGAGACCGTCGCCGACCCACACGCGGCGCTGGCCCGCGCCCGCGAGCTGGCGGGACCCGGAGGCAGCGTGCTCGTCGGGGGCTCTCTCTACCTGCTCGAGGACCTGCGGGACGTGCTCGCGCCGAGCCTCTGAGGCCGCTTGTCGGCGCTTGGGCGTCGGATATACTGGCGCAAATCTCGTGGAGGGGTGAATGGCACAGAAGAGAGCGCATCCGGCCGTGCGATTCCTGGTCGCGTTTCTGATCGTCGTCGCCGTCGCCGTCGCCGCCTTCTTCGTCGGCTATCTCATCGGGATGCGGCTCGCGATGGTGCCGCCCGCCCTTCTGAGCATCCTCTAGCCTCTTCACGCGGCTCGACTCGCGGAAAGGAGCCCCGATGGCTTCTTCATCTGATGACCGGCTGGTCCTCGTCACCGGCGCGACCGGGTATGTCGGCGGCCGGCTCGTGCCACGGCTGCTCGACGCTGGGCGCCGCGTGCGCGTGCTCGTGCGCGACCCCCGGCGCATGCAGGGTCGCGCCTGGGAAGGGCGCGTCGACATCGCCTCGGGAGACGTCCTGCGTCCGGAGACGCTCGCGGCAGTTCTCGAGGGGGTCGACGTCGCCTACTATCTCGTGCACTCCATGGCCAAGGGAGAGGGCTTCCACGAGCGTGACCTCGCGGCGGCCAGGGCGTTCGGCCGTGCTGCCGCGGCCGCCCGCGTCGGCCGCATCGTCTACCTTGGCGGACTGGGGGATCCCGCCGCCGACCTCTCGCAGCACCTGCGTTCGCGCCAGGAGACCGGCGAGGCTCTCCGCGAAGCAGGCGTGCCTGTGACCGAGTTCCGCGCCGCCGTCGTCGTCGGCTCGGGAAGCATC
>CAVOGK010000019.1:0-23845 GCA_963695395.1 uncultured Thermoleophilia bacterium
CAAGGTCACCGGCATCGAGATGCTGCGCATGGAGCTCGGCGAGCCCGACGCCTCCGGCCGCCGCCGCCCGGTGCCCATCGAGGGCTCCGAGTTCGTCGTCGAATGCGACCAGGTCATCACCGCCATCGGCCAGTACCCCAAGCTCGACGGCACCAGCGAGGAGCAGGGCGTCAAGCGCACCAAGTGGCGCACCATCCAGGTGGACGACTGGACGTTCCAGACCGATGACCCGCGCGTGTTCGCCGGCGGCGACGCCGTGCTCGGCGCGCAGACCGTCATCCAGGCGGTCGCCCAGGGCAAGAAGGCCGCCTGGAGCATGGATGCCTACCTGCGCGGCGCCGACATGTCCGAGGTCGCGGGGTCGCTCGCCGAACTCAAGGCGACGCCGTTCTTCAACGCGCTGAGCGCGCGCACCGACCTCGACCCGCGGATCGCGCGTATGGCCGAGATCCCGCCGGTGTTCATCGACATGACCACCGATGTGACGCACCCGAGCCCGCCGGCCGAGATGCCCAAGCTGGCGCCCGAGGACCGGCGCACCAACTTCAAGCAGATCGAGCTCGGATTCAGCGAGGAAGAGGCTGTGCGCGGCGCCGAGCTCTGCCTGGACTGCTACTGCCCGGCCAGCGGCAAGTGCGACCTGCAGCGCTACGGCATCGAGTACGAGGTCTTCAAGAACCGCTTCCACGGCGGCGACGCCCACGACTACCCGGCCGACTTCCGCCACGACTTCATCATGCGCGAGCCCAACCGCTGCATCAACTGCGGCCGCTGCGTGCGCGTCTGCCGCATGGAGGTCGGGTCGAGCTGCTACGACAACATGGACCGCGGGTTCGACACCATCGTGAGCACCGCCGACAACCTGCCGCTGCAGCTCGTCGGCTGCGTGAGCTGCGGCAAGTGCGCCGAGACGTGCCCCACGGGCTCCATCGAGACCAACCCGCGCATCCTCGGCAGCTACGACCTCGACGAGAGCCGCTGCATCTTCTGCGGCGAGTGCGTCGAGGTCTGCCCCTACGACGCGCTCGAACAGTCCGACTTCTTCGAGCTCGCCGGCTACAGCCGCACGACCATGGCGCGCGAGTCCCTGTACGTGCGCGAGCCGCGCCCCGTCGACCCGCTGCGCGAGACGGTCAAGGACCTCATCCCGCACGTGCGCGACACCGAGCTCGGCCGCGGCTGGGTGTGGGAGCCCATGAAGGACGACCCGATCTCGCTCGACGACCCGGAGGACGTGAGCTGATGCCCGGCGGCGACTTCCATCCCTGGTTCTTCGCCGGCGTGGCCGTGTGGGTGCTCGTCTGCGCCCTCGGCGTCGTCCTCTTCAAGAAGATCATGTACTCCGCCGTATCGATGGTGTTCTGCTTCCTCGGCGTCGCCTTCGCCTACGCGCTGCTCAACGCCCCCCTGGTGGCGGTCATCCAGATCCTCGTGTACGTCGGCGCCATCTCGGTCGTCATCATCTTCGCCATCATGCTCACCGAGGTGCAGCACGGCGGGTACGAGCTGTTCTTCAACCGGCAGACGGCCATCGCCGCGGTCGCGGCGCTCATCGGCGCCGCGGTGCTCGCGATCGTCTCACTCTCCGCAGACATCGGCCCGATCGGCGACAAGTCGCTGACGCCGGGCCTCCGCCCGCTCTCCAAGCTCATCTTCGACCGCTACGTGCTCCCGTTCGAGCTGGTCTCGCTCGTCCTCGTGGCGGCGATGATCGGCGCGATCGTCCTCGCGACCCGTGAGAGGGAGCGCTGATGAACGCCCTCTACTGGTGGCTGCTGCTCGCCTTTCTGCTCTTCTGCATCGGCGCGTTCGGCGCGCTCGCACGGCGCAACGTCATCCTGGTCGTCATGAGCCTCGAGATCATGCTCAACGCGGTCAACATCGCCCTCGTCGCGACGGCCAACTTCCGCGGCGGCGCGCGCGGCGCCGGCACGCTGTTCGCCCTGTTCATCATCGTGCTGGCGGCCGCCGAAGTGACAGTGGGCCTCGCCATCGTGATCGCCAACTACCGCAACAGGCGCACCGTGCAGACCGACACCTACGACGAGCTCAAGGGCTAGCGAGGAAGCGCACGTGGAGGGGACCCAGTACATGAAGATCGCCGTGGCGCTGATCGTGCTGCTGCCGCTGGCCGGCTTCATCATCACACTGCTGCTCGGCAAGCGCTTCTTCCGCACCAAGGCGCACATCCTGCCGGTCGCCATGGTCACCGTCACGGCCGTGCTGTCGATCTACGTGTTCGAGTGGGTCTTCCGGCATCCGGAGGAGCCCTTCATCTGGGACGCGTTCACGTGGGTGGCCGCCGGCCAATTCACGGTGGAGTGGGGCTTCCTCGCCGACCCGCTCACCGGGATCATGCTCCTCGTCGTCGGCATCATCGGCATGCTCGTGCACTACTACTCCATCGGCTACATGAAGGACGACCCCGGGTACTACCGGTTCTTCGCCTATCTCAACCTGTTCATGTTCGCGATGTTCGTGCTCATCCTCGCGAACAACTACCTCCTTCTCTTCCTCGGCTGGGAAGGAGTGGGCCTGTGCTCGTACCTGCTCATCTCGTTCTGGTTCCGCAAGAAGAGCGCCAGTCAGGCAGGCAAGAAGGCGTTCCTGGTCAACCGCGTCGGCGACTTCGGCTTCACGCTCGGCATGTTCCTGATCTTCGTCACCACCGGCACGCTCCAGTTCACCGGCGTCTTCGACAAAGCCGAGATGATCGGCTCGGGCACGCTGCTCTGGATCTGCCTGCTGCTCTTCACGGGCGCCGTCGGCAAGAGCGCCCAGTTCCCGCTGCACGTGTGGCTGCCGGACGCCATGGAGGGTCCCACGCCGGTCAGCGCGCTCATCCACGCCGCCACCATGGTCAACGCCGGCGTCTACATGGTGGCGCGCTCGTACCCGCTGTTCCTCCACTCCGATACGGCGATGCTCATCGTGATGGTCGTCGGCACGTTCACGGCCATCTACTCGGCGTATATCGCCATCACCCAGAACGACATCAAGAAGGTGATCGCCTACTCCACGGTGTCGTCGCTCGGGTTCATGTTCCTGGCCCTCGGCGCCGGGGCGTGGGCGGCCGGCATCTTCTACCTCTTCGCGCACGGCTTCTTCAAGGGCCTCCTCTTCCTCTGCTCGGGCTCGGTGATCCACGCCATGGGCGGCGAACAGGACATGCGCCACATGGGAGGGCTGCGCAAGAAGATCCCCATCACGTTCTGGACGATGCTCATCGGCGCCATCGCTCTCATCGGCGTCTTCCCCTTCGCCGGGTTCTGGGCCAAGGACGAGATCCTCGGCGGGGCCTTCGTCGGCGGGTACTACGTGGTGTGGGCGGTCGGCATCGTCACGGCCTTCCTGACGGCCGTGTTCGCCTTCCGCCTCATCTTCATGACCTTCTTCGGCGAGTGCCGCGCCTCCGAAGAGGTGCAGCACCACATCCACGAGTCCCCCAAGGTCATGACCATCCCGCTGGTGCTTCTGGCCATCCCGTCGGCGCTGTTGGGAGTCGTCGCCGGCTTCCCGCCGGAGAAGGGCTGGATCCACTCGTTCCTCGAGCCGGTCTTCTACGACGTCGAGCACGAGGAGTTCTACTGGGTCGGCGAGGGCGGTGGCCTCATGCTGTTCTCGGTCGCCGTGGCCCTGCTGGGCGTCTACGTGGCCTACGTGCTGTACATCAGGCGTACCGATGTGCCGGGGCGCATGGCGAAGCGTCTGCCGATCGCCTACAAGGCATCGCTCAACAAGATGTACATGGACCAGGTCTACGAAGTGGTGCCCATCCGCAGCACGCTGGCCCTCGCCGGCTGGCTGTGGACCTTCTTCGACGTCAAGGTCATCGACGGCGCCGTCAACGGGCTCGCCTGGCTCTGGGGCTGGTTCGGCGACAAGCTGCGGCCCATCCAGACGGGCCGCGTGCAGAACTACGTGATGTACGTGTTCGGCGGCATGATCGTGCTCGTCGTAGTCGTCTCCTGGGTGTGGGGGGGCTGAGATGAGCTGGAACGACCAGATCGGCTTCCCGCTGCTCTCGATCATCACGTTCCTGCCCCTGGCGGGCGTGCTGCTCATGCTGCTCTTCGGCCGCGGCAAGCCGGCCGTCTACAAGGTCATCTCGCTCATCGTGACCCTGGCGGCCTTCGCTCTCTCGGTGTGGATGCTCTTCGCCTTCAAGACCAAGCTGCCCGGCATGCAGTTCGCCGAGAACGTCACCTGGATCAAGGCACTGAACATCAAGTACGGGATGGGCGTCGACGGCATCGCCGCGCTGCTCGTCTTCCTCACGACGCTGCTCGGCGTGATCGTCATCATCTCCAGCTGGAACTACGTGAAGGACCGCGAGATGGGCTTCTTCATCTCGCTGCTCCTGCTCGAGGTGGGCATGGTCGGCGTCTTCTGCGCCACCGACCTCTTCCTGTTCTACGTGTTCTGGGAGGCCATGCTGATCCCGATGTACTTCATCATCGGCATCTGGGGCGGCGCGCGGCGCATCTACGCGGCGATCAAGTTCTTCCTGTTCACGCTGATCGGCAGCCTGCTCATGCTGCTTGCGATCATCGTGGTCGTGTACTACGTCAGGGACACGACGGGGGCGCTGACCTTCGACATCCAGGCGCTCAGCAAGACGGTGTACTCGTACCACCTGCAGTTCTGGGCCTTCCTCGCCTTCTTCGTGGCCTTCGCCATCAAGGTGCCGATGTTCCCGCTGCACACCTGGCTCCCGGACGCCCACGTCGAGGCTCCCACGGCGGGCTCGGTCATCCTGGCCGGCGTCCTCCTCAAGATGGGCGGCTACGGCATGCTGCGCTTCTGCCTGCCCTTCTTCCCGGATGCCGCGGTCACGTTCATCCCCTGGGTGGTCGGGCTGTCGGTGGTCGCCATCGTGTACGGAGCGCTGGTGGCGATGATGCAGAAGGACCTCAAGAAGCTCGTCGCCTACTCGAGCGTGAGCCACATGGGCTTCGTCACCGCCGGGATCTTCGCCGGGATCGCTCTCGCCGGCAACGCGGCCGGCATCGAGGGCGCGATCCTCGTCATGCTGAGCCACGGCTTCCTCACAGGCGCCCTCTTCCTCATGGTCGGCTTCCTGTACGAACGCACGCACACGCGGCAGATCGCCGACATGGGCTCGCTGGCGAAGCCGCTGCCGATCCTCGCCGGCTTCTTCCTGTTCTTCGCCTTCGGCTCCCTCGGCCTGCCCGGGCTGAGCGGCTTCGTGGGCGAGTTCCTCAGCCTCCTCGGCGTCTTCGAGTACTCACGCTGGCTGGCGGCGATCGCCGCGCTCGGCGTGATCCTCGCGGCCGCCTACCTCCTCTGGATGTTCCAGCGCACCATGTTCAACGACCGCGGCGACGACGAGGTCAAGCCGGGCTTCCCGCTCAAAGACCTCGGCGTGCGCGAGATCGTGTCCCTCGCGCCGCTGGTCGTGTTCGTCATCTGGCTGGGCGTGTACCCCGAGACCTTTCTCCAGTTCCTGCACGTTCCGGTGCAGGTGATCCTCGACCGAGTCCTACCGTCGCTGCAGGACGCGAGCGCGAGCGTCCACGGTGTGGCGCAGCTCTTCGACGTCACCAGGGGGCTGTTCTAGATGGGAGCCAACAACACGATCACCGTGATCCTGCCCGGCGTCGTCATCGCCATCGCCGCGATCGTGGTCTTCACCGCCGATCTCTTCCTCAAGCGCAAGGGTGCGCTGGCCTGGATCGCCGTCGCCGGCCTGCTCGCCGGCGCCGCCGTCGCCATCGGCCAGTGGGGACAGTGGACCGCCGGCTTCGCCGTCTGGAAGGTGGTCGACGGCGGACTCGCCTTCGGCCGCCGTGAGGCCGTCGTCGGCTTCGCGGGCATGATCGGGGACGACCGCTATGCGCTCTTCGCCGTCGTGCTGTTCGCGGCCATCGGCGTCCTCACCATCCTGCTCTCAGACGCCTATCTGGCCAAGCGGGGGGCCGCGCGCGGCGAGTTCTACGGCCTGCTGCTCCTCATCATCACCGGCATGATCGGCATGGTGCTCAGCACCGATATCATCGCCTTCTTCGTCTCGTTCGAGCTCATGTCGCTGCCCACGTACGTGCTCGCCGGCTACATCTGGCGCGACGAGAAGTCGAGCGAGGCTTCGCTCAAGTACTTCGTGACCGGCGCGTTCTCGTCGGCCATCCTCGCCTTCGGCCTGGCGCTGGTCTACGCCGCGACCGGCCAGACCAGCTACCGGGGCATCGCCGCCGGCCTCACGGATCTCCAGGCCGGCGGCATGAACCCGGACGGGTTCCTCATGGTCGCGTTCGTGCTCGTCGTGACCGGCTTCGGCTTCAAGATCTCGGCCGTGCCGTTCCACAGCTGGGCGCCGGACGTGTACGAGGGCGCCCCCACCCCGGTCACCGCCTTCATGGCGACCGGCGTCAAGGCGGCCGCCTTCATCGGTTTCGCCAAACTCTTCTTCATGGCCGCAGGCACCGGCTGGGCCGACTGGGGCGAGGTCGTGATCATCCTCGCGGTGCTCACGATGGTGGTCGGGAACCTCCTGGCGCTGCCGCAGCGCAACCTCAAGCGCATGCTCGCCTACTCGAGCATCGCTCACGCCGGCTACATCACGCTCGGCGTCATCGCCGCCGGCAAGAGCGGCGACGCGCTGGGCCTGAGCGCGATCCTCTTCTACCTCGCGGCCTACGCGCTCATGAACATCGGCGCGTTCGGGGTGCTCATCTGGATCCGCGCGCGCCGCAAGTACGATTACTCGCTCGAGGGCATCGCCGGCCTCGGGAGGAGCATGCCGTGGCCGGCCATCCTCATGGCGCTGTTCATGGTCTCGCTCACCGGCATCCCGCCGACCGTCGGCTTCTGGGGGAAGTTCAAGCTGTTCACGGTCGTCGTCCAGGCGGACAGCACGTGGCTGGCCATCATCGCCGTCGTGATGAGCACCGTGTCGGCGTTCTACTACCTGCGCGTCGTCTGGTACATGTACTTCCGTGAGGCGACGGAGGGCGCGAAGGTCGAGGCCGAGCCGGAGGCGTCCAACGCCGGCGTGATCACCGCGGTCACGTTCGCCGCTCTCGGCGTCGTGCTCGTGGGCCTGTTCCCCGGGCCGCTGCTGGACGCCGCCCAAGGCGCCGTCCGCGTGCTGATCGGCGGCTGAGCCGCGCGCTGCCGGCCGCATCGCGGCCGGCGCCACGCCACCGCCGCCGCGTCAGTCCTCGCCGTCCTCTTCGTCCCCCGGCCGCGGCAGCGGGCATGCCGCGCACTGCTGCTCCACAGCGGCCCGCGCGTCACCGAGCTCCAGGCGCATGCCGTGGAACGGGTGCTCGCAGTACCAGGTCACGATGACGCGGACCGACGCCGGGCTCGAGAGGTCGAGGCTGCCCCGGATGGCCGTCTTCTGGCAGGCGAGGTATGGGCAGGCGGGTTCCGTCATCGCATCCACAAGTATGCTTCATATGACTGCCGCGGGCGAAGCGGCGCCGTCACCTGCCCGAGCGCCGTCGGGTAGACTGGACCAGTGAATATCCTCTTCGTCGCCGACGTTTTCGGAAAGCCCGGACGGGAGGCGCTGCTGCGCTGGCTCCCGGGCTTTCGCCAGGAGCGCGCCGTCGACTTCGTGATCGCCAACGGCGAGAACGCCGCCAACGGCGCGGGCATCACGTCGAAGATCGCCCTGCGGATGCTCGCCGAGGGCGTCGACGTGATCACCACCGGCAATCACGTGTGGCGACAGAAGGAAGTGTATTCATTCCTGGCAACGGACGACCGCATCGTGCGGCCGGCCAACTACCCCGCCGGCGCGCCCGGGCGCGGTCTCACGGTACGGCCGGCGGCGGACGGCTCCGAAGTCGCCGTGATCAACCTGGCCGGCGAGCTCTTTCTGCAGACGGGCATGTCGCCGTTTCGCATCGTCGACCGGTTGGTGGAGGAGGCCCAGCAGCTCGCGGAGACCATCGTCGTCGACCTGCACGCGGAGGCGACCAGCGAGAAGGTCGCCATGGGGCACTACCTCGACGGGCGCGTGACCGCCGTTCTGGGCACGCACACCCACGTGCAGACGAGCGACGCGCGCGTGCTCCCCGGCGGGACGGCGTACATGACCGACGTCGGCATGACGGGGCCGCGGGACTCGGTGATCGGCGTTCGCACCGACATCATCCTGCGGCGCTTCACGACCGAGCTGCCGCAGTCGTTCGAGGTCGCGGATGGGCCGGTGCGGCTCGATGCCGCTCTCATCGTCCGCCGAGGGCGGCCGAGCGACCGGCATCGAGGCGTTCGAGGTCATCCTGTAGTCCGTTTGGGTACGGCGCCGGCGTTGTTTCGCCACGGCGTTCAGCCAAGTCCCTTCGTAGCCATATTTGGCAACGCCTCCAACGCCGATACCCACAACGGGGGGCGGTCAACGAGTATTCTTGTTCAAGCGGGCCGCTTCCCCGTGTTCGGGGCCAGACGGGGGGATCTTGAGAGAGCATTCACTAGACGAACGACCCTTCACGCCGACTCTGCATGTCGTCGATGCTTCCGATATGGCATACGAAGCACCGAGAGTGGATTTCGGGCGCTACGCTGCGATCGAGGCGGCGCCCGCCATCGCCGGAGGCGCAAGGGCAACGCGCCCGGCGACGGTGCGAGTCGTCGCGACGCTGAGCGCCGACGCCGTCGCCGTTGTCGCGGCCTCGCTACTGGCCGTCTGGGCGGCCGGGGCGCTCGACGACGTGCCGGTGATCGGCAGGCTCACCGCCCCCTTCGAGGCGGACGCGTACGGCGGTGCTCTGACGTTCGTTCTCCTCACGCCCTTCTGGCTCGCGGCCCTGTGGGCCTTCGGGCTGTACCGCGAGCCCGGGCGCAGCATCGGCGGGATGAACCTGTCCGAGTCACTGGGTGGGCTCACGGCGCTGACGGCGGCCTGCTGGCTGCTGCTCATGGTGAAGGTCTTCGTCCAGGGCGCGAATGCGCCGGTGGCGGTGCTCATCACCTTCTGGCTGCTGGCCGCGGTGCTCGTGCCGGCCGCACGCTGGCTGAGCCGTGTCACGCTGTGGTCGCGTTCGGCGTTCCGGGAACGCGTGCTGATCATCGGCGCCGGTGAGGTGGGCCACACTCTGGCCGCCAAGATCGGCAAGCACGCCGAGTACCGCATGAAGCTGGTGGGCTTCCTCGACGACGGGGAGCCAAGGCGCAACGGCAACGGCAACGGCAACGGCCAGGTAGACGTGCCGGTCATCGGCGTGCTCGGCGACCTCCCTCGCATCGTCGCCGAGCAGCACGTCGACCGCGTCATCGTGGCGTTCTCCAAGGCGCGCCACCACGACTTCCTGCGCGTGGTGCGCGCCTGTGACGACTCCGGCGTGCGGGTGAACATCGTGCCGCGCCTCTTCGAGGTCGTGAGCTCGCGCGCGCTGGTGGACGACGTCGAGGGCATCCCCCTGCTGGACGTCGCCCACGTCGAGCTGAGCACCTTCAACGTGGCGGTCAAACGCGTATTCGACCTCGTCGTGGGCGGCCTGCTCTGCATCCCGCTCTTGCCGCTCATGGGCGTCGTCGCGATCGTCATCAAGCTGGACTCGCCCGGTCCGGTCTTCTACCGCCAGGAGCGGATGGGGCGAGGGGGCAGGCCGTTCAACATCTACAAGTTCCGCTCCATGTACGTGGGCGCCGACGAGCAGCGGCTCGAGCTGGCGGAGAAGCAGAATGACTACGACGGGCCGATGTTCAAGCTCAAGGAAGACCCGCGCATCACGCGCGTCGGCGGGGCGCTCCGCCGCTGGAGCCTGGACGAGCTGCCGCAGATCCTCAACGTCATGAAGGGCGACATGAGCCTCGTGGGTCCGCGGCCGCTGTGGGTCGAGGAGGCCAAGCAGTGCTGCGGCTGGACGCAGAAGCGCCTCGACATCACCCCCGGCATCACCGGCCTCTGGCAGGTGCTGGGGCGTAGCGACATCCCGTTCGACGAGATGGTCAAGCTCGACTACATGTACGTCACGGGCTGGAGCCTGAGCTGGGACGTCAAGCTGCTGCTGCAGACGGTGCCGGCGGTGCTCAACAAGCGCGGGGCGTACTGACGGTGGCAGCACAGAGGCGACTGCTGACTGCCCGACGCGTCAGCTCTTGGGCTCACGCAGCCAGCTACATCTACGAGAGCGCCCGAGCCACAGCGAGACAGGCTGCTGCGGGCGACGAGGCGGCTGTGGTCAAGAGCGCGGAGGCATCGAGCATCAAGAGTGGTTCACTCGCCTTGGTCCTCTGCCAAGGAACGCGACGTTCTGCCAGCTGTCCTCGCGCCATGTCTTGTGCCCAGGCCGCCAGTCGCGTCCGCAGGTCGTAGCCCTGCTCCAGATAGGTCAGCAGGAGTCTGGCCGATGCGCTCCTTCTCGAGGCAGAGAGAGAAGGCGTCGAACAGCGCCGTGGAGAGTCCGGCCATGCTCGTCAGCGCCTCCATCTTGAAGGTCTTGCAGGACAGCGCGATCACCGGCGCACCTCCTCGTAGTGCGAAGACGCCGGGATGGAACCGGCCGCCGATGTACACGTCGGCGTTGCCCAGGACGTCGACGGCCTGCTGGACCGGTGACGTCCACGCCGAGGAACGGTAGCGACAGCGACTTCGCGAGCGGATGCAGTATGATCGTGGTCGACGCCAGTCCGAAGCCGTCAAGACGACCTGCCCCTCATACACCGTTCGCAGGTGCTTGATCAGCGCCGCGTAGTCCTGAGTCACCCGACGTCGACGTCACCGCTGTCGAAGAGGGAGGAGCCGCCGATACAGATGTAGGGTTCCGCCGGGTCGAACGGCGCCTCATCGGGCCAGACGTCGAAGTATGACGGCGGCCGGCGATGGGCGTCCAGGCGTCCCTGCGGCGCCGGCTTGAACCAGAAGGCCGTGTCGGCGGCGAACCGTCCCGTCGCAGATGTGGCTGCACCGCTCCAGCGGAGACGGGATCGCGGAAGACGACGTCGTCGAAGCAGCGGATAGACGTGTCGGCCACTGCTCAGCAGATTGGGATCGTCGAAGTCCGCGGAGTGGCCACCATGATGACCGGCTTGCCGAATGCGCTTGATCAGGTAGCTGAGGAAGAGCAGCGTACGCGCGAGCAGGGTGGTTCCCGTAGACGTCGCCGTCGCCGAAGACGACGGCGACGTCACGCCTCTGAGAATGACGCGCAGCAGCTCGGCCACGGCGTCTCGTTGCCGAGCACTCTCTTCGCGCACCGTCGTACTCCGCCCAGTCCTCGGGATGAGCGGACCTCCCGGTCTTGGCGCCGGAGTCCTGCGCGCGCTTCTCGAGCGCCGAGACCACCGGCGGGATGAAGAGCTTGAGCCTCCCGTGACTCTGGCTCTGGCGCTCGCCCGCGCGGGACGCGGCGGTTCGAAGCGCGAACTGCTCAAGTTCGTCGATGAAGAACGTGTCTGGCGATATCGTGCCTCGCCGCTCTCGATCATCGTTCCTCGAGCGCGATCGTGGCTGCCCGTCCACCCCAGTTCGGGTACGTCGTGGAGTCGTTGATGAAGAGGACGTTCATGCCCGAACGGCGTCTGCAGGCCCACAGCTCGACGAGGCCCTTGTCCGGCCCAGAGTGCGCAGGTACTCGAGTGACAGACGACATCTCGGGCAGTCCGAAGCGTTCGGCGAGGCTCCGGACCGTCACTGGACCGCGCAGCGAAGGCAGGTAGTCCTGGAGCATGCGCAGCCGGCGCTGCTCGTCGCCGATCTGCTCGCCGAACGAGATCTGGCCCGGGATCGACGTACAGGTCGTACGCGGGTTGGACAGGCAGACCGTGCCTTCGAAGCGCTTCTCCACGATCGGCGTGCGCCTCCAGGCGCTCGATCGCGTCGAGCAGGATGGTCACGGCCTCCTCGAGCCGGTCCTCGTCCATGATCGAGACGTCGTCGCGCGAGGAGTGGTACTCGGGGTACGGAAAGCGGGACAGCGAGCAGGTCGGGATGTCGTACGCCTCCCAGAGGTACTCGTCGTTGATGATGACCGTCTCGAACTCGCCGAGGCGGTAGGGGATGCCGTCGTCGTCCAGGGCCTCGGCGATGGTGTGCTCGATGGCCGATGCGCCCGCCGCGCGAGGACTGAAGCGCGAGCTCGGTGCGCGAGCCGAGCATCCACAGGCAGAGGCACGTCGAGGATGCGCTGCCGCTCAGCCGACGGCAGCATGCCGAGGTAGTACTCGGTGCCGATGATCCCGGGCGCGAGAAGGAGTTGGTAGCGTGAAGTCGTCCGCGGCCGCCGCAGCCGCCGCAGAACCTCGATGCCCACCGCCACCCCGGCCAGACCGTCGTTGGAGACGCCGGGATGGTCGAGGTTCGCGCACAGGGCGATCGTGTACGGCGACGTGCCCTGCGTGCGTGGCGGTGACCGACCTTCAGGACGCCGGGCGCCTCCCGCGTCACGATACGCACGTCGTAGTCGCCCGGCTCCAGGGAGTCGTACAGATGCTGGGGTACGCAGAAGCCCCAGTCCCGGTTCCAGCTGCGGAAGAGCCCGCGGAAGTGGAAGGTCAGCGAGTCGGCGTACCGGTGGTCGTAGTGCAGATGCTCGCTCAGATTCCTCGAGCGACACCCTGCCCTCGAATGGAGCCGAGAGCGCGATGACGCCGAGCGGGTGCCACGTGCCGTCGTACACGAGTCTCGCCGTCCTTCGAGATGGTCGCTTCTACCACGTCCCACTTGGGCGGGATGACCCAGCCGTTGTGCTCCACGGGTCTGCCGGGTACTCGAGGACCTCGCAGGGCAGGAGTCCGCACACGTAGTCGACGGTGCGGTCGAAGTCGCGTGGAGCAGATGACCCGGTTCAGCGGGGTGAGCTCCCGCAGGAGCTCCATCATCAGGCTCATCCGTCGGCTCCTCTCGTCGCAGAGTCGTCCACTCGCTCGGCGCGTCGCGTCGCCGCGCTTGGGCAGGTCGTTGGTGTCGAGTCGCGGCAAGGTCAGAGCGGATCGTCCGTGTCGATGTCGGCGACCCGGACCTCGTCGGTGAATCCCGCCTCTGCAGTGTCTTCGCGGAGCAGTCCCGAGCAGGGCTGCGTCGTAGGCGCCGTAGGGGTAGCCCATCACCCAGCGATCCGGTGTCGCGCCCACCGAGCGTGAGGAAGTCGAGGGACAGGTCGATCTCGCGCTCCTGGCTCTGCCTCGTCGAGGGAGTCGAGCCAGTAGTGATCGTAGCCGTGACTGCCGATCCACATCCCCGCGTCCCGCATGTCGCGGAGGTCGTCGACGCCCATGTAGAGCTCTCGCGAGAACGTGCGCCTCGTCCTCGCGTGACGTACCGCGCGAAGAGCTCGTCGGTGATGCTGCCGCGCGGAGCCCTCCGGCAGGTCACGCTGCAGGAGCCGCTTGATGAGGATGACCTCGGCGGGATCGTAGCGGCCCGGGTGCGCCAGCTTGCGCTCGTAGTCTCGCGCGCGCGACGGCGAACTCGCATCTCCGCGCGCCTCGTCGATCAGCGCGAAGACGGAGTCGAGGATGCGTGTCTTGTCCGGCACCGACGGCGAGGACGAAGTGGATCTTGTTGACGTCCAGCACCTCGTGCTCGAGCACGGCCTTCGCCGGCGGGAAGAAGCAGCCGGTCATGCCGTGCTCACGCAGCACGGGAACGACGTTGTCGCAGTGGTCGCGGTAGCCGTCGTCGAAGGTAAGCAGCAAGGATCGCGGCGGCAGCGATCTCTGCGGGTCGTCGAGCGCCGCCAGGACGTCCTCGATGCCGACGGGGGTGAAGTGACGGCGAGCAAACGCCACCTGGCCGCGGAACTCGTCGATGGTCAGGCCCTTGATCTCGGGGTACGGCGACTGCGCGAGGTCGCGCACGAAGTGGTACATGACTGACGGTGAAGCGCCGTCTCGCCTCGACGGCCATCGGCGATCTCCGCTCACCAGGCGCTCAGCCCGCCGTCGACCACGATGTTCTGGCCGGTGACGTAGCTCGACGCGTCGGAGGCCAGGTAGATGAGGGCGCCCACCATCTCGTCGGCCTGGGCCATGCGCCCCAGCGGCACTCGCGCCGAGTAGCGCTGCTTGAACGTCTCGTTCTGGCCGCTCTCGACGCCCGCCGGGCGTCAGCGTGTTGACGCGGATGCCCTGGTCGGCCCAGTAGGCCGCCAGGTACCTGGTCAGGCCGACGACCGCCGGCCTTGGAGGCGGAGTAGACGGCCGGGTTGCTGATCTGCCGTGTCCAGGTAGAACGAGCCCTCGTAGATGCGCTTGTCCGAGCCGCGGATGCCGTAGATCGACGACGTCTGGATGATGCTGCCGCCGGTGCCCTGCTCGATCATCCGGCGGCCCACGGCCTTGGCGCACGAGGAACATGCCGTCGATGTTGACCGACATGATGCTGCGCCACTCCTCGAGCGAGTAGTCCTCGAACGGGGCGAAGAAGGCCGCGAGGTCCTTCGACTTGGAGGCGGCGTTGTTGTGCAGGATGTGCACGCCGCCCAGCTCGTCGACGACGCGCGCCACCATCGTCGTCGACCGCCGCGGGTCGGCGATGTCGCAGCCGACGCCGATGGCCCTGAGGCCGCTCTCGCTCTCGAGCTCGGCGGCGAACGCCGCGCACGCGTCCCCGTCGAGGTCGACGACCGCGACGTTGGCGCCGAACTCCGCGAGCCCGCGGCAGAAGCCGCGCCCAGGATGCCGACGCCGCCGGTGACGATGGCCGACCTTGCCGTGCAGGTCGAAGAGGTCCCTATAGTGTGACTTCACTGAGCAGCACGCTCCTTCCGCTCTCTCGCGGCCATCCTGCCGGCGATGAGGAGGCGCATCGCGTCCAGGGTGTCCTCGCGCGGGCACCTCGGGCCGCCCGGCTGCGGATCATCTCGATCGAAGTGCCACAGCATGCGCCGGAACATGGAGAAGTTGTCCGTGACGTCGTGGCTCGACCTGCGCCGCCGTGCCCCAGAAATCGAAGTGGAACGTAGGCGGGGCGTCGTCGCCCAGGGCGTCGATCTGGAGCAGGGACCCGTCGTCCATCGCGATGGCCATCGACGTGTGCGGCGCCTCGAGGCGCCGTGACCGCGACCGGCCGCGCCGTGCGTCACGCCGAAGAACGCGTCGATGAGGTGGATGCCGTACTTCTCCCACGAGAGCACGACCGCGCCGCGCAGCAGCAGGAGTCGGCCGTAGTCACCGAGGTTGGCGCGCACCTCGTCGAGCTCGCGCGCGTACCGCATGCCCGAGCACGACATCAGCTTGCCCGACTCGAGGTAGGGCCTGAAGAAGCGCAGCGCCTCGGGGTCGAGGGAGAGCGGCTTGTCGATCAGCACCGGCAGTCCCGCCTCGAGGAACGGCTGGGCCAGCTCGAGGTGCGTCTCGTGGTCGTCGCGGGCGATGATGACGGCGTCGACCTCGCCGAGCATGTCTCCGACCTCGGCGACGGCGTTCGGGATGCGACGAGGCGCGGCACAGCGCCGCCGTGACCTCTGGATCCTGCGTCCAGGCGTGGGTGACCTGCAGGTCGCCGACGCCGAACTCACTGGCGTCCCGGCGGCGGACGTAGTCGTAGATGCCGGGCCAGCCCGACGCGGCGAGCCCGGCGTCGTCGTAGCCGTTGATGATGGCTGAGAACGAGAACGGGTGCCCGTTCCCCTCGCTGACGCCCGAGGATGCCGACACGTGTGTGCGCTCATCTCAGAAGGCCTTCGGGTAGCGTTCGTCGGCACGACCCTCGAGCCACTCGATCCCGTCCAGATCGGGGAAGAGCGGGATCTCGTAGCCCAGCCAGAAGAAGCGGCCGGTCGGCCCGTCCTCGCCCAGGGAGAGCAGGTAGTCGACGGTGGGGTGGCAGACCGAGGCGTCGAGGGGGCCGTTCGGGGGCCATCTTCGACTTCACCGGCCCCGGACTCATGAGGTTGATCTTGATGTTGCAGTCGGCGTACTCGCGCGCCGCCGTCACGGTGAAGGCATTCAGTGCGCCCTTGGAGGCGCTGTAGGCGCCGTAGCCCGGGGAAGCAGTTGAGCGGCGCCCCGGACGTCATGTTGATGACGCGGCCGAAGTCGCGCTCCTTCATCGCGGGGAGCAGTCGGCGCATGATCATCGCCGGAGAGACCGCGTTGACCTGCAGCGAGCGCGCGATCTCGTCTGTCGTCGAGTTCCTCCAGCGCGCCGGCGATGTTCACGCCCGCGTTGTTGATGAGGTACGGCGATGTGACCGTGCTCGCTGAGGATCTTCTCCAGCGGTGGCGCATTGTGCCGGCCGGGTCGGCGAGGTCCAGCCGGTAGACTGAGACGTCGGGGTTCATCGTCGAATTCGGCGCGCAAGACGTCCTCGCTGCGGGCGGCCGCGATGACCGTGGAACCGGCCCGCGAGGTGATGCGCGAGCGAAAGCCCGACTCCGCTGCTCGCGCCGGTGATGAGGAGGACGTCACTTGCTTCCACGCGATCTCCTCCTGCCGAGAGCAGTTGTTCTGCGACCAGGAGATCGGTCGCTCGTGTCGATGTCGACAGACCGCTCCGCGGGCATGACGACCGCGCCGGCGTTGCCGAACAGCAGGCCGGGCCCGTCGGCTGGCAGCCGGTCCACCCTGAAGCAGTACACCGCCCCGTTCAGCTGATAGGCGCGAGGCAGCGCTGCCGGGGCAGCCAGGGTTCGCGCCCGGGATGAAGCTGCCGGGTACGTCACCCGTCAGCGGTCCACGCGCGGTGTGGATTGAGGGCCGCCTCGCGAAACGTCGCGACAGCGTCCTTGTCCTGCGTGACGAGCAGGTCGATGCAGGCTCTGACGTCGCCGGCGATCGGAACGGACACGTCGGCTCGAGCAGGAGCCATGATCCCGGCCGGCTCGCCTTCCGCCCTGCAGGGTGCCGATGAGGTCGCGCAGGGCGTCCACGACCAGCGCCGTGTCGCTGGCAAGGCGAGCAGGTCGTCGGTAGACCTCGGCGCCGAAGCGCTGCGGCCACGGCGGCGACGGCATCGTCGTCGGTGGAGACGATTGTCCGGTCGACGCAGGTACTGACCGCAGCGCGATCTCGATGGACCACGCGAGCAGCGGCTTGCCGCCGAGCGGCGCGATGTTCTTGTGCGGGATCGCCCTTGCTGCCGCCCCGGGCGGGGATCACGGCGATGACGCGCTCTCCGCCGATCACGGGCTCCACCCTGCGTCAGGATCGTCCGCTTCACTCGTCCACCTCGAAGTGCCTCAGCGCCTTGCGGTACTCGGCCCACTCACCGGTGTCCAGCCACGCCTTGTCGCTGACGGGGTAGACAGCGACACGTCCCGCCCGCTCTCCTGGACCCTCGCGATCAGGTCGGTCATGTGGAAGGGCGTGTCCTTGGGGATGAGGCCGAGGACCTCCGGCCTCAGCACGTACATGCCGGTGTTGACGAGGAAGTTGTACTCCGGCTTCTCCGTGATCCGCACCAGCTCCCCGCCGTCGGCGATCTCACAGATGCCGTAGGGGATGTGGTAGTTCTTGAGGGAGACCGACGATGGTGACGTCGTTCTTGTGGTTCTCGTGGAAGCAGGTGTCCAGCGTCCGAGCCTACCCAACAAGCAGAAGTCCAGCAACACGCATCAATATCTGAGTTCCATGCACCCTATTGGCCCATGACGTCGAGCACCCGTTTTCCGCTTTCGGGGGTGCCTCTGCCGTGGCCCTGAACCTACGATAGAGCGTGGCTCCGCAGTCGGTCAACGCCCGCTTCTTCGCCGAGCGCTTGCTGGCAAGTTAGGTGTGCTGCGTCTGCTCACAGCGGCTCAGGGTCACTCGGGTCGATCAAGGCCAGGCTGGGCATGCGTGCTGCACCTCCGGAAACGGACCACCCACCGCCCTTACCTAGTAATTCTGTTGTCGAGTAGCGGTGCCGGTTACCCGAGCACCGCCCTCACAGATCCGAGCAGGCGTCTTTCTCGCACTCGGCTCTTCCCGAGAGTATCCGGAGGCTATGTCACTGGGTGTGCCCTTTGGGGGCTGATGATGGTGGGTCCTGGCAAGGGGAAGTGACGCAGCAGCCGGTAGAACCGCGGCCCAAACATGCGTGCCTTTTGGCTGCGACGAGCGAGTGCCCGTTGCCACAGAGCCTCGACCTCTTGGAGGAAGCGCTTCATAGCCCGGTAATTGCCGGTCAGACCATAGTAGGCGTAGTGGCCCCGCAATACCGCACTGAGCCACTGCCACTGATTCTTGACCGGGATGTGCATTCGCCGCCACGCCTCCGGCGCAGCTCCTTGAGCTTGCGGATCATCCGCTTTCGCTGCGTCTTTCTCCTGACGATGAACCGCCCGTTCCTGGTCTTGTCGCAGTAGTGCGTGAAGCCCAGAAAGTCGAACGTCTCGGGACGGCCAAGCTTCCGTTCCGCCCGGCGCTCGGCGGCGAACCTGCCGAACATGAGCAGACGGGTCTTGTCCTCGTGCAGTGCCAGCCCGAACTTGGCCAGTCGCTGCTTGAGGGCCGCCATCATCCCCCGCGCATCGCTCTCGTGCTCGAAGCCCATAACGAAGTCGTCAGCGTAGCGGACCACGATCACGCGGCCGCGTGCCTCTCGACTGCGCCATGCATGCGCCCAGAGATCGAGGACGTAATGCAGGAAGATGTTGGAGAGGAGCGGGGAAATCCCCGCCCCTTGCGGTGTCCCTTTGTCAGTTGCTTGCCATTCACCTCCATCGAGCACGCCGGCGCGCAACCATTGGCGAATGAGCCGCAGGATGCGCGGATCGGCGACCCGGTGAGCCAGCATGCGCAGCAACCACTCGTGGTCAACCGAGTCGAAAGAAGCTGCGAATGTCGGCATCGAAAACCCAGTTGACCCGCTCCTTCATCAGGGCTGTCTGCAGATGCATCCAGCGCCCGATGCGGGTTTCGCCCTGGCCGGAAGCCATAGCTGAACCCAAGAAAGTCGACTTCGTAGATGGCGCTCAGCACCTCGGCAACCGCACCCTGGACGATCTTGTCTTCAAGTGCCGGAATGCCGAGGGGCCGCTGCCCGCCGTCGGCTTTCGGGATGAAGGTTCGGCGCACCGGCTGTGGCCGGTATCGCCCGGAGTGGACCCGGTCGCAAAGGTCCCGGATGTTGGCATCCAGGTTCCGCTCGTAGTCCGCTACCGTTACCCCATCCATTCCAGCGCTCGCTGCCCGCCGTTGCCGCCGGAACGCTCTATTGAGCGCATCGTCGTCCACGTGATGCAGCAGCGCCGTGAAGCAGGTCTGGCGCGATCTCCGCGCCGCCTCGTTCACCTGGACGAGCTTGGCTGGCAGAGATCCCCGGCCCTGTGTCCGGTCTCCCGCCGCCTCGCCCAAGTTCCACTCGGGTCGGGGCCTTCCCTCGGATTGGCTCGTTACCTTCGCCATCGTCATCAGTACTATGTCCCGATCCGCCACCCCGTCCGGTACAGCCCGCAGCTCCGGTTATCCCTTGCTACAGGCTCCCTCCGGCAACCACACCGGAGGCCCCGACGGGGCTTCCCAGGTTCCGACGCGTTCCCTTCATGCGTGAAATGGCCTTAGACCCCGGCAGAGCGGCGACGCCTCGCATATCGGCGCCGTTCGTGTTGCCTTCGCCATAACGGACAGGCTCGGCCTCTGCGACCTGAGTGATTACGTGGCTCAATCCCATTCCCTGCATGATCGCTGTGTACGCTTCAGTCGCGCCGTTACCGGACACGCCTGCAACACTCGCTACCGGGCGGCTCGCTACGCCTTACCCGGGCGGGACTTTCACCCGCTGGACCGCGCCAGCTTCGCCTGGCGCACCCGTTGCTACTCGGACCCCAGTAGTGGGTAGAAAGTGGCAGGTCGATGTAGATCAGTGTGTCAGCGGCCGCGAACCTTTCCCAAGACGAAGGCACGCAGCCGAAGCCATCGATGATCCATTGGTCGCGGAGCAGCAGATCTGCATGTGCCTGCAGGTATTGCTCATGCGGGAATTTTCCCCCGCCTTCACCGTACTGGATCAGATCGAGTGGGTACCACGGCAAGCCGGTCAGCTCGGACAGGCGCCGCGAAAGAGTTGATTTTCTCCTTCGCCCGTGTTTCCGAACACAGCAACACGCTTCATTGAGAGTCCCGACTGATAAATTGAAACCATTCACGCCGCGTCCGGCGGCTCGTTCTCTCTCGCATCCAGACTACGCGCCTGAAGTCAGTCTTGCCGGGATGGATGATGCTGGGTGCCGGAGCAGACTCTATAAAGAGCTTGTCTCCTTCAATCCTATAGTGTCGCCGCTGCTCAGTACCGTTCCATTGTTCATTCCAGGATACTTCGACGGTCGTAATGAAATCGCTTCCTTCGACACGATAGCGACCGCTGTATGCAAGCATCGACTTGTGGAGCGCTGCTCGCTCCAGGTCATCAGCCGCAGTTTTCCGATTCGGCCGCCGTCGTGACAACAATGCTGCGACCTTCCGGCGTCAACACAAGATAACCCTTTGGCGCCAAGCCAAACAGGTCTTGCGCGCCGCCTTCGCCAACGACCTGCCACGACAGGAGCTTCCAACTCCCAACGAGGGGATGACGTTGTTGCAGGCTTATAGCCTTGGTTCGCATCGCAGTTCTCCAGAGCCAAACGGACCGACAAACCCTGCTCTGGGCAACGCCGCGTCACAATGCGGAATGCGCGCCAAGGTTGCCTCAAGCTGAGGCGAAGGCAACCCATGCCACTGCGATACGATTTGATAGATCTGCAACTGTTCCTTCATGTAGCGGAAGCCACGAGCATCACGCACGGCGCGCGACGCTCGAATATGTCATTGGCCGCTGCGAGTGAACGTATTCGCGCAATGGAAGCCAATCTTGGTACGGATCTTCTGTTGCGCGGCCGCAGGGGCGTCCAACTCACGTCGGCAGGCCTCACACTGCTGCACATGCGCGCGCGGTAGATCAGCAACTCCAGCGGATGCGAGGCGATCTTGACAACTATGCCAAGGGCCTACGCGCGCATGTTCGGTTGCTGGCCAATACCGTCGCGATGCTGGAATATCTTCCTGAAACTATTATCGGCATTCCTGGCCCAAAACCCCAATCTCGACGTTGAGCTCGACGAACGAAAGAGCCCAGAGATCATGCGTTCTGTGGCTGCGGGTCGTGTCGAAATCGGCATCGTTGCGGGAGCCATCGATCCTGTCATGCAACTTGAGACGTTTCCATTTGCCGAGAACCGACTTGTTCTGGTTATGCCGAAGCGCCACCCGTTGGCGGGAAAACGCAAAGTGCCCTTCGTCGAGGCGCTGCGCCACGACTTCATTGGCCTAGGCGCTGCCAGCGCCCTGCAGGAGTTTGTCGGTCAACAGGCCGAGCGTGCCGGTCAGAGAATGCGTGTTCGCGTACGTCTCTCTAGCTTCGATGTCATTTGCGAAATGGTGGAGGGCGGCACGGGAATTGCCATCGTTCCTGAAGCGACAGCGCGGCGCTGGAGACGCTCTATGGCACTGTCGATCGCTCAACTCACGGACCCCTGGTGCATCCGGCATCTCACAATTTGTGTGCAATCTCGGCAGTCACTGTCGCCGCACGCCGCGCGACTGCTCGCCCATTTGACAGAATTTGGACCACTTATCAAGCGAGCCGGAGCTCGCTGATCATCGAGGCCTCCGGGTGTCCGCTCTTCCCCGCGATGCTTGCTGCGCTACTCGAGTTTGGAGGTGGCATTCCTCGTCGAAGTCGGCCACGCACTTGCATGTCAGTCCTTGCGGGCATTGCGCTCCGCTACCAGCCAAAGTCAGCGTGTGTCATTCAATAATTGGCAGATCATCTCTCTCTCGACGAGGTCGGGTGCATGCGAATGTGGTCTGGTGGCTCCGGTGAAGCGAAAACCGCAGCGTTCGAAAAGCGCGATCGCGGATGCATTGCCTGAGGTCACTGAAAGTGCAAGTTGATTGGCTCCGCAATCTAGCGCCCAAGAAGACACCATGTTGACCAGATTTTTTCCAACACCTCGCCCGCGCTCGGAGGCGACAACAAACATCGCGACAAGGAGCGGCACGCCATTCTCTGTGGCGAATTGGTTTGCCAATCCAGTTACAGCACCAATCCACACTCCATCGAGTTCCGCAATGAAAGTCGCGCGATCACATCCGCTCGATGCCCCGAGCGCTCTCTCACGCCAGACGCCTTCGGAGTAGGCCTGTTCTGCAGCGAGGGTCGAGCTGAATGCAGTAGGGGCTTCTTCCAACGCTCGAAGTCTGAGTGCGCGCAGTTCGCGCCATTCATCGGAACGCATTCGGCGGATCAAGGGGGCCATATCTCACCGCTTGGGAGCCCTCGTTTCTGCTCCCCCTCACATAGCTGCCGACGAACTAGCGCAGTTGGAGACTGGTCTCAATGGCAGAGATTGGCCGATGTTGTTGTGGAAGTCGCGGATTTCTTGGCGACGCCGGTTCGGATGGACTTTTCGAAGCAGCGTCAGGGCGTTGAGCGCTGTGCGCTCGCTCGGAGCGGCAGCGTTGGACGCAGTGGAACGCAACGTCGACACACCGAACGCGACTGCACTTCACGCCGACGCAACAGACGCGGAGACGATGGTCGGTGGCGCGCGTGCGGTGAGCCTGGCGAGACGGCGCAGGTTCTGGGCGGTCGCGGCCATCGTGAACTCGAACTGCGCGCCGCCCGGTCCGCGCAGACGCAGCCGGTCGAGCCGTAGGATGCGCTTCAAGTGCGCGAACAGCATCTCGACTTTCTTGCGCAGCCGCCGCGACGTCTCGTAGGCCTCGGTTTTGGCGATCGCGCGGGCAACGTCGCGCGCCGCCTCGTGCACACTGCGCGTGATCTTGCGCTGAGGTGACCTCGGACAGCACTGCGACTTCAGCGGACACGTGCGACAATCGTTGACGCTGGCGAGGTAGGCATAGGCGTTGTCGTCTCGGAGCCGGCCGTTCGTCGGAAGATCGGAGCCGGCGGGACAAACGTAGCAGTCGCGCTCGGCGTCGTAGACGAAGTCCTCCCGGCTGAACGTGCCGTCATCGCGCTTGGACTTGTCGATGACGGGGATGTGCGGGGCGATGTCTTTCTCCTCGACCAGCCAGCCGAGGTTGTCGGCCGAGCCGTAGGCCGTATCGGCCACGAGCCATTCGGGCTTGATGCCGAAGCGCAGTTCAGTGCGCTCGATCATGGTCTCGGTGGCGCCGACCTCCGCCTGCCGGATAGCGCGCGTGGCCTCGACATCCATGATGATGCCGTGCTCGACGTCGATGAGATAGTTGTTGGCATAAGCGAAGAACGCTGCGTCCCTGAGCGCGCCAGTCCACTGGGCGGCAGGATCGGCAGGGGCCACGAACTTCGGTATCACATCGCTTGCTGCGCCCCACGCGGGATCATCGAGGTTCGCGAGATAGTCGGCGACGGCTCGCGTGGCCTCGGGGTCGATGTCGTGGCTCCACTCGCTACCCGGGATCGAACGGCACGCGTTGGCATCGGCGGCGATCAGGCTTGCGTCGATGGCGAAGCCCTTGGCGCCCACGAAACCGGCAGCGATGCAAAGGGTGACGACGCGCTCGAACACGCGGCGAAACGCGTGGCCGTCACGGAAGCGCTCGTTGCGGGCGCGCGTGAAGGCCGAATGATCGGGAATGCGATCCTCGATCGAGAGACCGCAGAACCAGCGATAGGCAAGGTTCACTTGCACCTCGCGGCAGAGCGCGCGTTCCGAGCGGATCGCGAACACGTAGCCGAGAACCAGCATGCGCAGAAGGAGCACCGGATCGATCGATGGGCGACCCGTGTGCGAGTAGTAGGGGGCAAGATCGCGGCGCACCCACGACAGATCGAGCACGCGATCGATGGCGCGAACCTGATGGTCCGCCGGCACTGCCGCATCGAGATCGAAGGCGTAGAACAGCTGCCCTTGATCGCGCTCGAGATGCCCCATCATTGCCAGCCCCCCGGAGATAATCGCCCCGGCACCAGGAATCACTGTTCGTTCAAAGGCTCAACCGAGTTCTGCAACAAAATCGGCCCAA
>CAVOGK010000020.1:0-186584 GCA_963695395.1 uncultured Thermoleophilia bacterium
ACGTCCGCCGACCTCGCCACGTTCGTGAAGCTGGGAGATGCGCTCTCGGAGGTCGACGCCATCTGGCCGTCCCCGCAGGCCAGCGACCTCGACCCGTACTCCATGCCGGTGATCTGGCAGGCGATCAGCATCCGCAATACGAGCAAGCACATCCAGGACGAGATCCGTGAGCCGCAGCTCGTGGAGCCGATCCTGGCGATGTACGAGGCCGCCGCCGGGGCATCCCTTCGCGAGCGCCCCATCTTCTCGGTGACCAACTGCACCATCGCGCCGCTGCAGCACGATCGTGACATGACCGAGGCGGCGCTCAAGATGGTCAGGCGCGGCGTGCCCATCTTCGTTCTTCCGATGCCGCAGGCCGGCACGACGGGACCCATGACTCTGGCCGGCACGTGCATCGTGAACATGGCCGAGCTGCTGTCGGCCGTCGTGCTCTTCCAGCTGGCAGAGCCGGGCTGCGCCCTCGTCTCCGGGGTCGGCTCGGCCGTTGCCGACATGCGTACCGGCGGCTACATCTCAGCCGGCCCGGAGATCGGGCTCATCAACATGATCTGCGTGGAGATGAGCAAGTACTACGGCCTCTTGACGCAGTCCACGGGCATCTCCGCGGACGCCAAGGCGCCCAACTTCCAGGCGGGCTCAGAGGGCGGCATGACCGGTCTGTGCGCAGCGCTCGTGGGCGCCGACTCGCTCATCGCCACCGGGGCCTTCGACGGAGTCCAGACGGAGAGCCTTGCGAAAGCTGTCCTGGACAACGACCAGATCGGAGCCTTGCGACGCTACATCCGCGAAGACCCGATCGACGAGAGCACCGCACTGATGGCAGACATCGCCGAGGTGGGCATCGGAGGACACTTCCTGGGACGCAAGAGTACACGGGCGTTCTCGAGGTCAGAGGTGTGGCGTCCGCACGTGTTCCAGCGTGGGAGCTACGAGGACTCCTCGGCGCCGGGGCGGTCGCTGATCGAAGAGGCCGTGGAGCGGGCGCGGTACCTGCTCGCGACGCACGACGTCGCGCAGCTGCCATCGGGCGCGGACGCGGAGATCGACGCGATCTTGAGGCAGCACGAGGCCGCGCGGCCGTAGCCGCAGCGCCGTCGTGACCGGAACCAGGAGGGCGATGTGGCACGAGCGAGACTGACCTACCTCACAGCGGAGGATCGGGACTTCGTCCACGAACAGGCCGTGCGCGTGCTCGAGCAGATCGGCATCGGCTACAACACCCCCGAAGCCATCGAACTGCTTGCCGAGGCCGGCGCCGAGGTCGACCGGACGGCGCTCACCGCCAAGCTGCCGTGGGAGCTCGTCGAGCGCTGCCTCGCGACCTGCCCGTCGGAGGTGCGGCTCGCGGGCCGCGACCCGCGTCACGACGTCGTCGTCGGAGACGGGTCGCTGACGTTCTGCGCCGACGGTACCGCCACCTACATGCTCGACGACCTGACCGGTCGCCGGGAGGAGGGCTCGGCGGACTGGCTCGCCCGCACCATGCGCCTCTACGACGCGCTGCCCGAGGTCGACTACGCCTGGCCGACCATCTCCGCCCGCGACCTCGACCCGCTGACCGCGGGGCTCGAGATCGAGGCCATCTCGCTGGCGAACCTCAGCAAGCACGTCCAGGACGAAGTGCGCGACCCCGCGCACGCGGCGCCACTGATCGAGATCTTCGAGGCGGTGGCCGGCGGATCGCTCTGGGACCGGCCCGTCTTCTCGACCATCGACTGTACGGTGGCGCCCCTCCAGCACGAGCGGGAGATGACCGAGGCGACCATGGCGATGGTGCGCGCCGGCGTACCCGTCCTTGTGCTGCCGATGCCGCTGAGCGGCACGACGGCGCCGATGACCGTGCTCGGCACGATGATCGTCAATGTCGCCGAGCTGCTCAGCGCGGTGGTGCTCTTCCAGCTCGCCCGGCCCGGGTGCGGGATCATCTCCGGCATGGGCGCCGGCGTCGCCGACATGCGCAGCGGCCTCTATCTCTGCGGCACGCCCGAGTGCGCCCTCATGAACGTGATCGGCATCGAGATGAGCCACTTCTACGGCCTGCCGTGCACGGGCACCGGCATCACCTGTGACGCCAAGGCGAGCAACCAGCAGGCCGGCGCCGAGGGCATGCTCACCGGCGCCGCCTGCGCGCTGGCCGGCGCCGACACCATCCTCGCCTTCGGGTGCTCGGATGGGGCGCAGTCCCTCAGCTTCGCCAAGGTGGTGCTCGACTGCGACTCCGTCGGCGCCCTGCGTCGGCTGGTCCGCGAGGATCCGATCGACGCCACCCGGGCGCTCATCGACGACATCGCCGCGGTGGGCATCGGCGGCCACTATCTCGGACGGCGGAGTACGCGCGAGTTCCACCGGGCCGGCGAGGTGTGGCAGCCGGATCTCTGGCAGCGCGGGCCGTTCGAAAAGTATGAGGGGCGGCCGCTCGTCGAAGAGGCCTCCGCTCGCGCCCGGGAGCTCCTGGAGACGCACGAAGTGCGGCCGCTGCCCGACGACGTGGTCACCGAGATCGACGCGATCATCGCCCGGTACGCGAGGAGTGTCGGGGCTCCCGACGTGCGCGTCGGGTGGCGGGAGCCGCTCGCGTGAGGGATGTGATCATCCGCCCGCTCACCGACTTCGAGGCGATGCGGCGGCTCGGTGTGGCTTGTGGTCTCGAGGATGCCGGCCGCGACGACGAAACCATCATCGCGGCCTGGGGCGCCTACGACGGCGACCGGCTGGTGGGGGGGCTCGCGCTCGAGAAGCTCGGTGAGCTGGACACCGCCAACTGGCTGGCCGTGGACGACGCCTACCGGCGCCGCGGCGTTGCCGCAAGCCTCTACGCCGCCCTCGAGCGCGAGGCGAGGGCGCGGGGCATGCGCCGGCTCTGGGTGACCGCCCGGGCGCCCGGGTTCTTCCTCGCCCAGGGCTACGAGCTCGCGCCGGCGGGCGTCGAGCGCGATACGCTCCTGGGCGGCTGCCTCGACTGTGGCCAGTACGGTCGCGGGTGCGAGCCGATGGCGCTGAGCAAACGACTCGAGGGGCCGGGACGACCCGGCTCCTGACCACTGGAGGAATCGACGTGCGACCGAGCTTCGAATACCTGACCGAGACCGAGAAGCAGTTCGTGCACGAGCAGACCGTGCGTCTGCTCGAGGAGGTCGGGGTCGCCTACAACACGCCGACCTTGACCGGCCTGCTGAAAGAGGCCGGCGCGACCGTGGACGAAGCCAAGCTGCAGGCGAAGCTGCCGTGGGAGCTCGTGGAACGGTGTCTCGGGCTCGTCCCGCGGGAGTTCCTGCTCGCCGGCCGCGACCCGGCCTACGACTGCACGGTCGGCGCCGGCGGGATGCTGTACACGAGTGACGGCGCCGCCACGTACATGCTCGACGACCTCACCGGGGAGCGCCACGAGGGCACCGAGGCCGATCTCGCCACGATGATGCGCCTCTACGACGCCGTGCCCGAGATCGACTTCACGTGGGCGACCATCACGCCGGGGGACGTCGACTCCCGCGTCGGCAACCTCGAGATGGCGCGCATCTCCTTCGAGAACTCGCGCAAGCACCTGCAGGACGAGGTGCGCACGCCGGACCAGGCGCCGGTGATGATCGAGCTGCTCGAGACGGTCGCCGGCGCTTCGCTCAGGGAACGGCCGATCTGGTCGGCCACCAACTGCACCATCGCGCCGCTGCAGCACGACGCCGAGATGACCGAGGCGCACATCCTCATGGCCAAAGCCGGCTGCCCGATCTTCGTCCTGCCGATGCCGCAGATGGGCACCACAGGCCCGATGAGCGTCCTCGGCACCAGCATCCTCAACATGGCCGAGCTCCTGAGCGCCGTCGTGCTCTTTCAACTCGCGGTGCCGGGGTGCGCGATGGTCTCCGCCGTCGGCTCCGCGGTCGCGGAGATGCGCAGCGGTCTGTACCTCTCGGGGGCGCCGGAGGACGGCCTCATCAACGTCGTGTGCATCGAGATGAGCCGGTTCTACGGGCTGCGCACGCAGGGCAGCGCCGTCAGCTGCGACGCCAAGGCCTGCGATCTGCAGGCAGGAGCGGAGGGCATGCTGACGGGGATGGCCAGCGCGCTCGCCGGAGCCGACATCATGCTCGCGTTCGGTCTCATGGACAGCGCTCAGACCGCCAGCCTCGCCAAGACGGTCCTCGACGCCGACACGGTGAACGCCATCGAGCGGTTCATGCGGGACGATCCGGTCGACGAGGCCCGGGCCCTCATGGACGACCTGGTCGAGGTCGGCATCGGCGGCCACTTCCTCGCGCGCAGGAGCACGCGGCAGCTGTACCGTGCCGGGGAGCTGTGGCAGCCGAGCCTGTGGCATCGCGGAACCTTCGACCAGCACGCCGGGACGCCGCTCGTGCGCGACGCCTGGGACAGGGCGCAGACGCTGATCGCCGAGAGCGACGTGCCGCCGCTGCCGGACGACGTCGGGCGGCACGTCCGGGAGCTGATCGACCAGTACGCGCGCGGCAAGGACTGAACGCGTTCGGCGGGCCGGCGAGGTCGTCACGGGCGCCCGCCTCGCGCGTGCGCTCCGGCGGATCGCGTGTGCGCCGCCGCCGTCATGGGAGGTCCGCGTGAGTTCGAGCCAGGAGATCGAGCGCGCTCGCGGTGTGAGCGGCGAGCTGGTGCTGCGCCGTGGTCCGGCGGGTCTCGAGATCGTCGCCAACGGCGTGTTTCTCGTGTCGGCCGCCAACGCCGCGAGCAGCAGGGCGCTGGTCAACGTCGCCTGGCCACACGTGGTCGGTGACTCCTTACGGGTGCTCATCGGCGGGCTCGGCATCGGCGACGCGCTGGACGAGGCACTGCGCTGCGGGCGCGTCGCCGAGGTGACCGTGGCCGAGCTGGAGCCGGTGGTCGTCCGCTGGTTCCGTCAGCACGGCGGAGCCGCGGCGGGGCGTGCGGCTGCGGAAGAGCGCTCCGGCCGCGCGCGCATCGTCCTCGCCGACGTGGCCGACGTCCTCGGGGCGCCGGCGGACGGCTGGGACGTCGTCGCCCTCGACACCGACAACGGCCCGGAGTGGCTCGTGCGCAGCGAGAACGCGAGGCTGTACGCGCCGGCCGGACTGCGCCGCGTCCACGACGCCCTCCGGCCCGGCGGCGTGGCCGTCTTCTGGTCGCCGGACCGCTACGCGGCCTTCGAGCGCGAGCTGGCGGCGGTGTTCGCGCACGTGCGTACCGCGCCGGCCGTCGACGTGATCGACGGACGACCGCTCGACTACACCATGTACGTGGCGCGCCGCCCGGGTGGCGACGCCGCGAGGAGCGAAGGGTAGACTGATGGGCGCCTGCGCCAGAAGGCCGGGCGACGACCGTGGAGGCATGGCATGACCGATGCTGACGAGGGGCTGCTGGGACTGTTCCCTTTGGGTCTCGTGCTGCTGCCGGGCGAGGTCGTCCCGCTGCACATCTTCGAGGAGCGGTACAAGAAGCTGATCGCGGAGCGCCTCGAAGGGGGCGAGTTCGGCATCGTCCTCGTGGAAGAGGACGCGGTGCGTGAGTGCGGGACCTTCGCGCGGGTCGTGGAACTCATCGAGGAGCTCGACGACGGGCGCATGAACGTGCTCGTGCGGGGCGACGGGCGTTTTCGCATCATCGAGGTACGCGCGCCGGACGATCCCGAGGCCGAGTACCTCAGCGCTGAGGTGCAGCGCTATCGGGATGCGGAGCCTGAGTCTACGCCTGAGCTCCGGGAGGCAGTCCTGGCGGTGTTTGGCAAGATACTCGCGCTGATGGACGTGGAGAGCCCGCTCGAGCCCGCCGGCGACGAGCCGCTCTCGTTTCGCATCGCCGCCGCCGTGGACTTCGGCGCCCCGCTCAAGCAGGAGCTGCTCGAGTCGCTGAGCGAGCAACTGCGGCTCGAGACGTTGCTCACCGTCATGACCACCCTGCTACCGCGGCTCGAGTTGCGCAAGGAGCGCGAAGAAGCGATCCGCGGCAACGGCAAGGGGTATTGACGCCCCCCAGCCGCTCGCCGCGTCTATGGCAGCAGGACGATCTTGCCGAGGTGGTCCCCGGCGAGCAGCTCGTGGGCGCGGCGCGCCTCGGCGAGCGGCAGTTCCGTTCCGATCACCGGCTTGACCTTGCCGGCCGCCGCCATCGCGGCGATCTCGGCGGCGATGGCGGCAGTACCCGCGCGGCCGGCGTTGCCCAGGTTCATGAAGAGCACGGACACGTCCTTGGACAACGCCTCCCCGATCGGGGCGGTCGCGTCCGGACCCGGACCCTGGCCGGTGCCGACGATGCGTCCGCCCTTGGCGACGAGCCTGACGTCGAGCGGGAGGTTGACGCTGAGCACGAGTTCGTGCACGAGGTCGACGCCTCTGCCGTCGGTGAGCTCGAGGACGCGAGCGACCACGTCCTCCGTGCGGTAGTCGACGACCGCTTCGGCGCCGAGTCCAAGGACGAGCTCGGCGGCGCCCGGACCGCTCGCGGTGGCGAGCACGCGGGCGCCCAGCGCCTTCGCCAGCTGGACCGATGCCGAACCGACGCCACCGGCAGCGCCCTGCACGAGGACGGTCTCGCCCTCGCGTAGCGCGCCGCGCGTCACGAGGGCGTAGTAGGCGGCCGGGAACGCCATGCCGATGGCCGCGGCGTCGACGAAGGAGAGGCCCTCGGGCATGCGCACGACCTGCGTCTCCGCGATGAGCGCGTACTCGGCGTAGCTGCCCTCGCTGCCGATGCCGAGGCCACTGAAGGCGACGCGGTCGCCGGGCTCGACGGAGCCGATCTCGTCGCCCACCCGCTCGACGACGCCGGCGCCGTCGGAGCCGAGGGTCTTGGGCGGCTGCTTGGGTGTCGGGAACCGGTTCTCGCGCACCGCCACGTCGACAGGGTTGACCGTGGCGGCGGCGACCTTGACGAGGATCTGGGCAGGTCCCGGCTCGGGCGTCGGGACGTCCTCGTAGCGCAGGACCTCGGGGCCGCCGTACTCGTGGATGCGCACCGCTTTCACCACTGCCTCCCGGGGTTGGGGTCGTCGCTCGTCAAGGTTCACTCTACCCGGCGCGCGGCCGGGGCTCACCGACGACGTCGGGTGAGCCCCGGCCGCGCGCCGCGACAGCAGGGCAGCCGGCGCGTCCGGGCAGGTGGCAGCGGATACTCGTCAGGCCGGGATCGTCGGCGGCGCCGTCTGACCGCGGCCGCGGCGCGTGCGCCTCAACAGGTACCACACGACCAGGCCGATGCCGCCGAAGACGACGATGAAGGGCGCGAGCGCGGTGAGCACGAGGCCCGTCACGCGGGCGCCGCGGCCGAGCAGGAGCATCGAGTTCCAGAAGGTGCCGCCGAACGTGTCGCTCGCGTGGACGACGGCCGGCGTCGCGTCCTTCTCGGAGATGAAGACCGACAGCGTGCCGTAGGTCGTGATCTCGCGCAGTGACTTGAGCTGGGCCGAAAGCTCCTCGATGGTCAGCTGGACCTCGTCGATGCGGTCCTGGACCGCGAGCATCTGGTTGACGTTGGTGGTCTCCGAGAGGAAGCCGAGCAGACGCCGTTCCACGGCGCGGTAGTGGCGCAGGCGCGCCCGCAGGTCCACGTACTGCGCTGTCACGTCTTCGCTCGAGGTGGACGCGCTCTGGACCTCTCCGAGCTTGGAGAAGCGCTTGAGCGCGGCGTCGAAGAGCTGTTCCGGGACGCGGACGACCAGAGACGCGTAGGGATCCTCGAGGCCGGATGAGGCGGCGCGCTCGCCGTCGTTCGTCGACGAGACCGCGTCGTCCAGCGGCATCGGCTCGATCGCGGTCCCGGCATCCGCAGACTGGCTGCCGATCGCGCTCGACACGACGTAGCCGTCCATGGCCGTCGTCATGCTCTTGATGCGGTCGACGGTGGAGAGCAGCGTGCCTCCGGCCACGAGCAGCGAGAGGTCCCCGGTGCGGAGCAGGTGGTGCGCGGACGGCGCCGAGGCCGGCGGGACTGCAGCGGCGATGGCCTGCTCCTCGGCGATGCCGCCGGACGTGCTCTTGCCGGCCGTTGCCGCATCGGATGCCATCTCAGGCTCGGTTCCGCCAAAGGCGCTGGCCACCCTGTCGATCGAGGTATCGGAGCGGCCGGGTTCGCTCGCCCCGTCACGGCTGACGAGGCCGACGGCCGCGAACAGCGCGACGATGGCCACGACGGCGACTGGGACGGCGATCATGATCTTGAGCCTGCGAGACATGACTTCCTCCTCCTTGGGCCGCGCCCCCCGCGGCCGGATGGGTCCTTCTTGCGGTGAGACGCCCGGAGGAGGAGGAGGGTTCGTGGTCAGGCTCAGAGCAAGTCGTCGGGGGGTGCGAAGCCACGGCGCAGCGTGTTCTCGGTGATCACGCGCGGCTCGAGAAACTGGAGCAGGTAGTCGGGCCCCCCGGCCTTGGAGCCGACGCCGCTCATCTTGAAGCCGCCGAACGCCTGGCGTTCGACGAGCGCGCCGGTGACACCGCGGTTGATGTAGAGGTTGCCGACGCGGAACTCCCGGCGTGCGCGCTCGATCGCCGCCGGGCTGCGACTGATAAGTCCCCCGGTCAGCGCGTAGGGAACGCCGTTCGCGATGGCCAATGCCTCGTCGAGATCAGCCGCCTTCATGACGGCGACGACCGGGCCGAAGATCTCTTCCTGGGCGATCACCGCGTCGGGCCGAACGTCGACGAAGACGTGGGGCGCGACGAAGAAGCCGCCGCCGGGCCAGCCGCCCTCAGGCGGCTCGACGGCGGCGGCCAGCGTGGCTTCGCGCCGCCCTGTCTGGATGTACCTTTCGATCCGCGCCCGCGCGTCGGCGGTGATGACCGGTCCGACGCGGGTGCCCGGATCTTCCGGTGGGCCCACGGCGAGGCTCCTCGTGGCTTCGACGAGCCGGCGCACGAAGTCGTCATGAGCCGCCTCGAGGACGATCACCCGCGAGGCGGCCGAGCATTTCTGCCCCTGGTAGTGGAACGCCGAGGCGATCACCTCGCTCACCGCAAGATCGAGGTCGGCGTCGGCGTCGACGATGATCGCGTTCTTGCCGCCCATCTCAGCGATGACCTTCTTGACGCCCTCGGCGGGGTTCTGGGCCGCCTGGCTGATGATGCGCAGTCCGACCTCCATCGAACCGGTGAAGGCGATGAGATCCACGCCCGGGTGACGCACGAGGAAGTCGCCGACCTCGCCGCCGGGGCTCGGGAGGAAGTTCACGGTGCCGGGCGGTGCGCCCGCGTCCTCGAGGAGGCGCACCATGTGGGCGGCGATGACCGGCGTCGGACCGGCGGGCTTGATGATGACCGGATCGCCGGCGACCAGCGCCGCGCTGGTCATCCCCGTGAGGATGGCGAGCGGGAAGTTCCACGGCGCGATCACAAGCGCGACGCCGCGTGGCTGATAGAAGTAGACGTTGTGCTCGCCGGGCGCGTGTCCCATGCGCCTGGGCGTGCCCAGGCGCAGCATCTCGCGACCGTAGTACTCGAGAAAGTCGACCGCCTCGTCGACGTCGCCGTTGGCCTCGCGGCGGGTCTTGCCCGCCTCGAGCGTCATGAGCGCCGAGAGCTCCGTGGCCTCGCCGCGCATCAGCTCGGCGGCGCGGAAGAGGACGCCGGCGCGCTCGGCCGGCGCGGCGTCCCGCCAGGCCGGCAGCGCAGCGCGCGCCGCCGCAACGGCTGCTTCGGCCTCGGCGCGGCCGCCGTAGGCGACCGTGCCGACCACCTCGTCCGGCGCCGCCGGGTTCACGGAGTCGAGCGTCCGCGTCGTCTCGATGTCGCGCCCGCCGATGCGCAGCGGGTAGCGGGCGCCGAGACGCCTCCGGACCGCGGCCAGCGCCGCGACGTAGGCCTCGCGATGCTCGCGGCGCGAGAAGTCCGCGTGCGGCTGGTTGCGGAACGGGCCAGGATCCACCGGATCCGTCGGCTCGACAACGGGCGACCGCCGCGGCTCCGCACCGTAGTCCACCGATGTCTGCGGAGGCCGTACGAGCTCTTCCGCTGCGGCTTCTTCCACGAACGTCTGCCGCAGGAAGGACTCGTTGGCAGTGTTCTCGAGCAGCCGGCGCACCAGGTACGCCATCCCGGGGATGAGCTCTCCGACCGGGGCGTACTCCCGCAGCCGCAGGCCCATGCCGCGGATCGCCGCCTTGATGGGTTCGCCCATGCCGTGGAGCATCTGGATCTCGAAGGCGTTCTGCGACAGGCCGAGCTCGCGCGCCGTCTCGATCGCGACCGCCAAGGAGCGCACGTTGTGACTGGCGAAGGCCGGGCGTACGTGGTCGGGCTCGGCCAGTATGGCCCGTGTGAGCTTCTCGTACATGGCGTCGGTATCCGGTTTGTGCGTGAACACGGGCACCGGCCAGCCCTCCTGCGCGGCAAGGACCGTCTCGTAGTCCCAGTACGCTCCCTTGACGAGGCGCAGGTTGAAGACTCTGTCGCGAGCCCGAGCCCACTCGATGAGCCGCTCCAGGTCCCGGTCGGCGTCGCGCAGGTATGCCTGCAGGACGACGCCGGCGTCAGGGTAGTCGCGGAACTCCGCTTCGTCCAGCAGGGACGTGAACACCTGGAGGGTCAGGTCGCGATAGCGGTACTGCTCCAGGTCGAGGGTGAGCGCCGCGCCGGTCGCGATCGCCTTGCGGAAGATGGGCCGCAGCCGGTCTTTGACGGCGGCAACGCTTCCCTCGAAGTCGAGAGGATCGATCTGCGAGTACAGCGACGTGATCTTGAGACTGAGATTGACGCGGGGCAGCGGACCCCAGGCGCTCTCGTCGACGACGGCCACCGCGGGCCAGTCGGCGGCTTCGGCGGCAAGGCCGTCGAGCAGGGTCAGGTAGCTCTGCTGGTAGGCGTGCGCCTCGGCCTCGCTGACGGTGGCCTCGCCGAGGACGTCGAGCGTGAAGCCGATGCCCTCGCGGCGCAGCGCTCGCAGGGCGGGGATGGCGTCTTCTGCGTCCCGGCCTGCGATGAAGCGCCGCGCGAACCCCTTCATCTGGCGCCGCACGACGGCGTTCGCCAGCGGCGCCACCGGGGAGTGCCGTCCGGTGAGGCCGACGCCCCAGCGCAGCACCTTGGGCGCGGCGACGTCCTGTTGGACGAAGTACTCCTGCAGGTGGCGGGCGACCTCGGTACGGGTGCGGAGTGCGGGGAAGACGTCGACGAAACGCAGCAACTCGACCTTGAGTCGCTCGTCGGACATCGCCCATTCCATCATCTCGCCCTGCACGCCTTCGCGCGAGAGGCGTGACGGCTTCTTGCCGGCCATGCCGGCGAAGATCGTCGCGGACGTGGCCTGGACGCGTTGCTCGAAGTCGCGCGGCGCAGTCATCGCACGCCCCGGAGCGTCACCGCGAACGCCGTCCGAAGCGCTCGAAGCTCAGCTTGCTCGACCTGACGTTGGGTCCGCGGCTTCTTGTGCGCGGCAGGGTGACCGATGCCGATGAGCGCCAATACGCGCCACCGCCCGACCGGGACGCCGAGCACGTCGCAGCAGGCCTTCTCGCAGCCCACGACCTCGGTCGCGTCTTCGCGCATGCCGCACCACACGCTGCCCAGGCCCAGGGCGGTCGCTTCGAGGAGGATGTTCTCCGTGGCCGCGGCGCAGTCCTCGATCCACCAGGGGTTGCCGGCGTCGTTGCCGAGAACGGCGACGACGAGCGGGGCCTTGTCGAGCATCCCGGTCCATTCGTGCATGTCCTTGAATCGAGCGCGCGTCTCGGGGTCGCGCACGAAGACGAAGTGCCAGGGGCGGGAGTTGTTGGCGCTGGGCGCCGCGAACGCGGCGTCGATCAGCTTCTCCTCGTCCTCGATGGACACGTCTTGCGCTGTGAAGCGGCGGATGCTTCGCCGTGCGAGCAGCAGTTCGAGGGCGTCCATGCGGGTTCCTCCGAGTTCGGATGGGCTGTGGCGATTGTACCGCCGCGCTGCCCGCGCAAACCGTCGGACGGCCGTCGGCGATCGAGGCGGATCTGCTGTGAGCGGCGCTGTGGCGGTCGCGCTAGAATCCTCACAAGGAGGGATGCAGATGGAACGGCAGGCGCCCGAGGTGACGATCGCCGAGTTCACGATGGACGACTATCCGGTCGTGCACGTCCTCTGGCAGCGGGGGGACCTCTGGATGCGGCCCTCGGACGGCCCGGAGGCGACGTTGCTCAAACTCGCCCGGGATCCCGGTCTGTTCCTGGTCGCGCGTGACACCCGGGGAAGGATCGTCGGCACCGTGATGGGCGGCTGGGACGGACGCCGCGCCTACGTGTACCATCTCGCGGTCGCGCCGGACAGTCGGCGACAGGGCGTCGGCGACGCGCTGATGGACGAGCTGGAGGCGCGGTTCCGGGGCCTGGGCGCCGTCAAGGCCAAGCTCCAGATCCTCAACGAGAACGGCGAGTCAAAGGCGTTCTTCGCCCATCGCGGCTATCTGCTCGAGACCGACTGCGAGCCGTGGGGCAAGGAGTTGGTCAAGGGCGGGGCGCCGCCGACGCGGTGATGACGGGTCGGCGCCTCCGTGTGGGGTGCGAGGGAGAAGGAAGACGACGGCGGCCGGCCCCAGATAGGGGCCGGCCGCCGTCGTCGCACGTTTGGGAGAGCGTGCCTCAGCCGCGCGGCTGCTGCTGCGTGATGCAGTGCACGTTGCCGCCGCCGAGCACGATCTCGCGGCCGGCGACGGTGACGACCTCGCGCTCGGGGAACACGCCGGCGATGATCTCGCGCGCCACCGTGTCGTTGGGGTCGTCGAACGCCGGCAGGATGATGCCGTCGTTGACGATGAGGAAGTTGAGATACGACGCGGCGGTCTTGTCCCCGGGCCGCCGCGGGATGGAACCTTCGGCGCTGTCGACGCCCCAGGCCTCTTCTGCGGTGATCTCCATGATCGCCGGCATGGGTACGGTGTGCACCTCGAGCTTGCGCCCCTTCGCGTCCGTGGCCTCTCGCAGGCGCCGCAGGTTGTCCTGCAGCAACTCGTAGCGCCAGTCGTCCTCGTCCTCGGTGACGGCGGCCAGCACCACGCCGGGCCGCGCGAAGCAGGCCACGTCGTCGACGTGGCCGTTGGTCTCCTCGGGGTCGATGCCCTTGGCCAGCCAGATGACCTTCTCGATGTTGAGGTAGTCGCGCAGGTGCTCCTCGATCTGCTCTCGCGTCAGGTCGGGGTTGCGACCGGGACTGAGGAGGCACTCTTCGGTCGTGAGGACGGTGCCCTCGCCGTCCACGTGGATCGACCCGCCCTCCATCACCAGACCGGCCTTGTAGCGGTCGACGCTCTCGAGTTGGGCCAGCTTCTGGGGGATCATCTGGTCCTTCTCCCAAGGGAAGTAGAGGCCGTCGTAGAGCCCGCCCCAGGCGTTGAAGTCCCAGTCGACGAGGCGGACGTCGCCCTCGTCATTGACCACGAAGGTCGGTCCACAGTCGCGCACCCAGGCGTCATTGCTCGAGAGCTCGATGACACGGACGGTCTCAGGGAGGAGGTCCACGGCGTTCTCGTACTGATCGTTGTTCACGCCCACCGTGACTGGCTCGAACCGGGAGATCGCCGTGGCGACCTCGACCCAGGCTCGCTGCGCCGGCTTGCCGCCGAGACGCCAGTTGTCCGGCCGCTGGGGCCAGAGCATCCAGATCTGCCTGTGCGCTTCGAATTCCCCGGGCATACGGAAGCCGTCGGCTCGGGGCGTGCTGTCGATGAGCGTGGTCACGCTTACCTCCTCACGGCCCGGTAGGCCGTCACTCGGCGGCGGCGCGCCGCCGGGCGGTCTTGATATCGATGACGTCGGCGCCGCGGCTTGGCGGTGCGCTCCGCCGGGACTTCTTCGCCGGCGGCTTCTTGGCTGCGGGCTTCTTCGTCCTGGCGGCCTTCTTCGCCGGCGGCTTCTTGGCCGCCGGCTCTGCGGAGGCACCCGGCTTCGCCGCGTCGTCCGGCACGATGTGCGTCCCGGCCCTGCCGGCCATCGCCGGGCCGACCTCGGTGAGGCTGGCGATCACGCTTTCGCCGCCGGCGTCGACGAAGCGCAGGCAGGCCTCGACCTTGGGCCCCATGGAGCCGGCCTTGAAGTGGCCGGCGGCGGCGTAGGCGCGCATCTCGCTGGCGGTGACCGTGTCCAGGGCGGTCTGCTCCGGCGTGCCGTAGCCGATGTAGGCGCGGGGCACGTCGGTGAGGATGAGCAGTGCGTCGGCGCCGAGCTTCGCGGCCAGCAGGGCCGCGGCGAGATCCTTGTCGATGACCGCGTCGATGCCGGAGAGGGCGCCGCGGCTGCGCACCACCGGCACGCCGCCGCCGCCCGAGCAGACCACGAGGCTGCCGGAGGCGACCAGCTCGCGGATCGCCGCGAGCTCGACGATCTCGCGCGGCTCGGGGCTGGGCACGACGCGGCGCCAGCCGCGCCCTGCGTCCTCGCGCATGGCGAGGCCCTCCTCGAGCATCATCTTCTTCGCCTCGGCTGCGGAGTAGAAGGGGCCGACCGGCTTGGAGGGGCTTGCGAACGCCTTGTCCTTGGGGTCGACGGCGACCTGGGTGACGATGGTCACCACCGGCACCTCGAGGCGGCGCTTCTTCAGGTGGTTGGCCAGGGTCTGCGCTGCCATGTAGCCGATCTGGCCCTGACTCTCCGCGCCGCAGACGTCCATCGGCATCGGCGCCACCGTCTTTGCGGCCAGCGCGTTCTGGATCAGCAGGTTGCCGACCTGGGGGCCGTTGCCGTGGGTGAGCACGACTCTCCAGCCGTCCTCGACCAGCTGCGCGACGCGGCGCATGGCGCCGTCGATGTTGAACAGCTGCTCCTCGAACGTGCCGACCTGGCCGGGCTGGAGGATGGCGTTGCCGCCGAGGGCGACGACGACGGTCTTGCCGTTGTTTTCGCGCGTTGGTGCCATCGCTACCCTTCTATCCTTGAGTGCCGATCGTCATGGGGAGGTACCCGCACCGCTTCTGCGGCTTGAGCGCCAGTACAGCCACCAGCCTATGAGGAGGGAGACGATCGTACCACCCGCCGTGATGAGCCAGAGCACGCCCCTCGACGTCCCCTCGGCCGGGAAGGAGAAGAAGAGGAACAGGGTGAGCAGAATGCCGGCCTCGCAGAGGAGGGTGGCGATCCAGGCGCCGGCCGCGCCACCAGGCACCACGTACGGGCGCGGCTGGTCGGGGTACTTGTGACGCAGGACGAGCAGCGCCGGGAACATCAGCAGGTACGGGATGAGAAACACGATCGACGACAGCGCGAACAGGGTCCAGAAGACGCTCGCCTGGTCAGGGTCGAGCACGTAGGCGAGGATCGTGATCCCGGTCGCGATCAGGCCCATGAGCACGAAGGCGTAGTCTGGCGTCCCGAAGCGCCTGTTGACGTGTCCGAACACGCCGGGGGCCGTGTCGTCGAGGCCGCCCTCATCGGGCCAGGCGCTACCGAGCTCGGCCGTGACGAAGCCATACGGGATGAAGAACAGCAGGCCGAGGATGATCCAGAAGCCAAGCCCCTGGACGCCCATCGCCGCCGAAGCGGCGACGGTGTCGGCGACGAGGATGGCCGAGACGCTGAACAGCACCATGCTGAACAGGCCGAACACCTTCGGCTTTGCCGCGAGCGCTCCCGCGGGCGCTCCTGACTGGAGATCGGTAGCCACGGTGGTTCCTTTCGCTGACGTCGGTGCTGCGGGTGCTGCTAGCTGAGCAGGGCCTTGCCGATGGGCTGCAGGTCCGGGTCGGCGGGCAGCTCGTCGATGCCGATCACGGCGAGCATGAGGGCCTTCTGGAAGTGCATCCGGTTCTGGGCCTGCGGGAAGATCAACGACATGGGGCCGTCGGCGATCTCGTCCACGACCTCCTCACCGCGCATCGCCGGCAGGCAGTGCATGAACTTGGTCTCCGGCTTGGCGTGGCTCCACAGCTCGGGGTTCACCTGGAAGGCCTTGAAGGACGCGACGCGGTCCTTGTACTCGTCCTCCTGGCCGGTCCACCACCAGCAGTCGGTGTAGATGAAGTCGGCGCCGGCGATGGCCTCGAGCGGGTCGTTGGTGAGCAGGAACGACCCGCCGCTCTCGGCGGCGAACTGCTCGGAGAGCTCGACGAGCTCGGGCGCCATCTCGTAGCCGGCGGCGTTGCCGACGCGCACGTTGAGCCCGAGCTTGGTCAGCGTCGTGGAGAGGGAGTTGCAGGGGTGAGCGGCGTCACCGACGTAGGCGAACGTGACGCCGGCCAGCGTCCCGGCCGACTCGAGGATGGTGAGCGCGTCGCTCATGCTCTGGCAGGGGTGACGGTCGTGGTCCATGCCGTTGATGACCGGCACCGTCGACCACGCGGCCAGCTCGTTGACGGTCTCGTTCTTCTTGCTGCGGATCTCGATGGCGGCGTTGTACTGCGAGAGGGTGCGCGCCGTGTCGGCGATGCTCTCGCGGCCGGGGAGGTGGATCTCGCCGGGGCGCAGGTAGAGCGCGTTGCCGCCGAGCTCGGCGAAGCCGTTCTCGAAGCTGACGCGCGTGCGCGTGGAGGCGGCCTCGAAGATCATCGCCAGGTGCTTGCCGGGGAGGAACGGCGTCAGCGGGCGCTTCTTCCAGAGAGCCTTGAGGTTCACCGCGAGCCGGAGCAGGTCCTCGAGCTCCTCGCGCGTGTAGTCGAGGTCGGTGAGGAAGTGGCGGCCGCGGTACTTCTTGAGGGCGGGGAGTGTGGTGTCCAAGGCGGTACCTCCTGGGGCAGGATCGCTGACGTCGGCGGGCGAGACCGCGAGAGTTTGTTTGTCCGGACGGACAAATGTATACTAGCAACTGATGCAGAGGCTGGCAAGTGAAGCCGGCCGCGATCTCCGGAGGAGCAGGTGACGCCCGTCAACGAGAAGCGCAGCAGCCTGGCGCGAGGGGAAGGGCTTCCCGAGCCGCTGCTGCTCGAGGACCCGATGGAGGCTCTTCCGCCGACGGCGCAGAACATCCTCGCCGCCGCGCAGCGACTGCTGGCCGCGGGCGGGTTCGAGGCGCTCAAGCTCTCAGCGATCGCCCGCGAGGCGGGCGAGTCCAAGGCGAGCATCGGCTATCACTTCGGCAACAAGGCCGGTCTCGTCACCGCGCTCGTCGACTCCCTGGCTCACGACGCCAACCGCGGGCTGATCGACGAGACGGCGGCGGCCCCGGCCGGCCAAGCCCGGGTGCGGGCGCTCATCGACGGCGAGACGCGCATCGCCGCGGACGTCGAGAGCTTCCAGTCCTTCTTCGAGATCCTGCCGCACGCTCTCCGCGATCCCGATCTGCGCGAGCGGGTGGCGGCGCTGTACGACGGCTATCGAGAGACCGTCCTCCGCTGCCTGGATGCTGGCGATCCGGACGCTGCCGCAGAGCTGCGCCCGTTCGCGATGCTGATGATCGCCATCGTGGACGGCCTCGCGATCCAGCACGGCCTGGACCCGGACGGCGCCGACGTCCGCGCCGCGGCCGAGCTCTGGGAGCGACTCGCCCGACCGTTGCTCACGGCCCCGCGCGAGACGCCTCCCGCCTGACGGCGATCGGCGCCGGCGCCTCGACTGCGCACACGTGCCCAGCCTGCGCAGTGGCCGCGCGTCCCGGGCGCAGGTATCCTTGGCCGCGTGAATGCCGCCATCATCTGGGACGAGGCCTACGCCGAGCACGACACCGGAGCGCACCCCGAGGGCGCCGACCGCGTGACGTCACTTGTCCAGCACCTCGAGGGTACGGACCTCTGGCCGCGGCTGACCGTTGGGACCTCGCCGGTTCCTGCGACCGAGGACGACGTGCTGCTCGTACACACATCGGCCCACCTCGCGATGATCAAACGCGCGGCGCAGGGCCAGGGCGCGTGGCTTGACCCCGACACGCACGTCTCGTCACGGAGCTTCGAGACGGCGCTTCTCGTCCGTCGGCGGCGCTCTGCTCGCCACCGACATGTGGAAAGAAGATGTCGTCGCCTTCGCCCTCATCCGTCCACCCGGTCATCACGCGACCCCGGACCGGGCGATGGGCTTCTGCCTCTTCAACAACATCGCCATCGCCGCGGCGCGGCTCCTTGCGCAGGGCTACGAGCGCGTCGCCATCCTCGATTGGGACGTCCATCACGGCAACGGCACGCAGGCGGCGTTCTACGCCGAGCCCAGGGTGCTCTTCGGCTCGGTGCACCAGTGGCCGCACTACCCAGGCAGCGGGTTCTTCACCGAGTGCGGAGAGGGGGCGGGGGAGGGCTTCACCGTCAATGTGCCGCTTCCCGCGGGCGCCGTGGACGGCGACTACGCGAGCGTGTTCGACGTCGTCTTCGAGCCGGTCGTCCGGCAGTTCGCGCCGCAGGCGATCCTCGTCTCGGCAGGCCAGGATATCCACCGCGACGACCCGCTCGGCGAGATGGCGGTCACTGAGGCCGGATTCGCGCAGATGAGCCTGCGCTGCGTGCGGCTCGCCAAGGAGCTGTGCGAAGGCCGTCTCGCGTTCGTGCTTGAGGGCGGCTACGACCGCGGCGCCACGGCGAGGGCGGTCGAGGCTGTGTTGCGCGCGGTCGCCGACGAACGCGCGCCCGAGGTGGGCGGCGGCACCGAGCGCGCCGCCGCCGCGATAGCGCGTGCGCGCGAGGTCCAGTCGGCCCGCTGGGACGTCTGAGACCCGCGGGGCGGCGGGCGCCGCCCGCGACCGCACTCAGACGACGATCAGCGAGAGGCCGAGGAGCTCCATCTCGTCGCGCACTTCCTGGTCGACGGCGTCGTCGACGACGACCGTGTGGACTTTGTCGAGCGTGCAGATCGCCACGTCGCCGATGACGCCGAACTTGCTGGCGTCGGCGAGCACGGCGACCTCGCCCCTCGTCTGTCGTATCATCGCTCTCTCCACGCCGGCGAGGCCGATACTCGGCGTGGTCACACCCTCCTCAAGGCTGACCCCGTCGGCGCCGAGGATGAAGCGCGAGGCGTGGAACGCGGAGACCGCCTCGATCGCGAGCGGGCCCTCCAGGGTGTTGGACCGCGCCCGATAGGAGCCGCCCAGCAGGACCACGTCGAGGGCGGTGTGCTGTGCGGTGGACAGCGCGCCGACGTTGTGCGTGACGATGCGCGCCTTGATCTGCGGGTCGACGTGGCTCAGCACCTGGGCGGCGGTCGTGCCCGAGCTGAGGAACACGGTCTCGCCGGGGGCGATCATGGCCGCACCGGCTTTGGCGATGCGTCGCTTCTCCTCGGAGTGGGCACGGACGTTGGTCGCGTACAGCGGCTCCTCGACCATTCGGCGCTTGAGGATGGCGCCCCCGTGCATGCGCGAGAGCAGACCAGCCTGCTCCAGCTGCTCGAGGTCGCGGCGTATGGTCATCTCGGAGACGCCGAGCGTCTCACTGAGCACGGAGACACGCACGGCGCGCCGCTCCTCGAGGAGTTCGATGATGCGCGCCCGGCGCTCGGCTGGGATCATCTCGTGGACATCGGGTGATACGTCTGACGACATCGGCTGCCCCTCGCGCTCGGTACTCATAGTGCTGCAAGTTCGCACATAGTCGCACACATCATAGGCTTCGCGTCGGGGTGGGTTCAAGCAGTCGACGCGCGGCCGTCGCGCTGGGGCGGTCGGCGGCCTGCCCCGGAACGCAAGACGGCCGCCCGGAAGGGGCGGCCGTCTTGCGTGCTTCCCGCGGCCGGGGGACGGGGCGCTGTGGACTGCGCTCCCGCTGCGGCCGCTCCGCGACGGGCTCAGGCAAGCAGAGCCTTGGCGCGCGCGTAGACGTTGTCGGCGGTGAAGCCGAACTCCTCGAAGATGGTCCCGGCCGGCGCCGACGCGCCGAAGCGGTCGATGCCGATGACCTGGCCACCGTCGCCGACCCAGCGGTCCCAGCCGAACGTGACGCCGGCCTCGACCGCGAGCCTGCTGCTGCAGGCGAGCGGCAGGACGCTCTCGCGGTAGTCGGCGTTCTGCCGCGCGAAGAGCCGCATGGAGGCCATGTTGACGAGCCGCGAGCGCACGCCCTCGGCCACGAGACGCTCGTGCGCCTCGATCGCGAGGGCGACCTCGCTGCCGCTGGCGATGAGGATCACGTCCGGAGCGCCGCCGCCGGAGGCGTCGTCCGAGCACGTAGGCGCCGCGGGCGATGCCGCTCGCCGGCGCGTACTTCTCGCGGTCGATCGTCGGGAGGTTCTGGCGCGTCAGCATGAGGCCGACGGGCGCGTCGCGCGGTCTGCAGGGCGATCTTCCAGGCCTCGACCGTCTCGTTGGCGTCGGCCGGGCGCAGGTCGATGAAGCCCGGCGTCGCGCGCAGCATGGCGAGGTGCTCGACGGGCTGGTGCGTCGGGCCGTCCTCGCCGACGCCGATGCTGTCGTGCGTGAGCACGTAGATGACCGGCTGGCTTCATCAGCGCGGAGAGGCGCATGGCCGGGCGCATGTAGTCGACGAACACGAAGAACGTGGCCACGTAGGGGCGGATGCCGCCATGCGTGGAGAGCCCGTTGGCCATGGCGGCCATGGCGAGTTCGCGCACGCCCCAGCGCACGTTGCGCCCGCCCGGCGTCGCCGCCTGCTGGTCGGGGGCGTCCTTGATCAGCGTGTTGTTGGACGGAGCGAGGTCGGCGGAGCCGCCCATGAGCGTCGGGATGTGCGGCGCCACGGCGTTGATGACCTTGCCGGAGGCGGCGCGGGTCGCGACCTTGTCCTCGGTCGTGAAGACGGGCAGATCGGCGTCCCAGCCCTCGGGCAGGCTGTGCGCCCAGGCGTCGTCCCACGACTGGGCGCGGGCGGCGTCGGCCGCGCGCCACGCCGCGAACCTGACCTCCCACGCGGCGTGAGCCTCGGCGGCCTTCGCGGCGGCGTCGCCGAAGAACGCGCGCACGTCGTCGGCGCACGTAGAACTCGGGGTCGAGCGGCCACGCGCAGGCTTCCTTGGTCAGCTTGACCTCGTCGACACCCAGGGGAGCGCCGTGGGCGGCGGCCTTGTCCTGCTTGTTGGGCGAGCCGCAGCCGATGTGGGTGCGCACGGCGATCAGCGACGGCTTGCCGGTCTCGGCCTTGGCCGCGGTGATCGCAGCGTCGATCGCGTCGACATCGTTGCCGTCGGCTACGCGCTGGACGTGCCAGCCGTAGGCCTCGAAGCGCTTGCCCACGTCCTCGGTGAAGGCGAGGTCGGTGGAGCCGTCGATGGTGATGTGGTTGTCGTCGTAGAGGAGGATCAGCTTGCCGAGCTTCTGGTGGCCGGCGAAGGAGGCGGCCTCGCTGCTGATGCCCTCCATCATGCAGCCGTCGCCGGCCAGCACGTAGGTGTAGTGGTCGACGACGTCGTCGCCGAAGGTGGAGGCGAGGAAGCGCTCGGCGACGGCCATGCCGACGGCGTTGGCGACGCCCTGGCCGAGCGGGCCGGTCGTCGTCTCGACGCCCGGCGTGTGCCCGTACTCGGGGTGACCCGGCGTGCGGCTGCCCCACTGGCGGAAGGCCTTGAGGTCGTCGATGCTCAGGTCGTAGCCGGTCAGGTGCAGCATGGAGTAGAGCAGCATGCTCGCGTGGCCCGCGGAGAGCACGAAGCGGTCGCGGTCCGGCCACGCGGGGTCGGCCGGGTCGTACCTGAGGTGACGCGTGAAGAGCGTGTACGCGATGGCCGCGGCGCCCATGGGCATGCCCGGATGGCCGGAGTTGGCCTTCTGGACGCCGTCGACGGCCAGGAAGCGGATGGTGTCGATGCAGCGGTCCTGGAGGGGTGCGCTCGCCACTGGGCTCACCTGGATCCTTTCGTTCGGGAGTGAAAGCCCGTCAGCCTCCGCCCTCCCCCGTCACGACGGGAGGGCGGAGGCTGCGGACGGGCGTCATGCGCGCGTTGGTCGGCTCAGAAGTACGCCTCGATGAAGGCCATGAAGCGCTCGCACTCCTCGGGCGTGCCGGGAGTGATGCGGAAGTAGCCTTCCTTGCCGTTGATCGGCTTGATGGTCTTGATGATGATCTGCTGCATGTCGTTGGCCGCCTGCACGATCTCGGCGCTGGTCTTGCCGGTCACGGACCCGTCGACAAGCATGTAGTTGCCGTGCGCCTCATACGGCTTGAGGCCCTTGGCGCTGAGCGCGTCGGCGAACGTCTTCATCCAGTCGTTGTTGTAGACGACCTTCTCCTGGACCTCGCCCGTGTCGAGGATGGCCTCGGCAGCGGCGATCGCCATCAGGCTGAGGTTCCAGGGGAGGTACACGAGGTTGAAGGCGTCGACGAGGGTCGGGCTGGCGACGACATAGCCCATGCGGATGCCGGCGAGGCCGAAGGCCTTCGAGAACGTGTGCGAGAGGAAGACGTGGTCGTACTTCTTGACGAAGTCGATCTTGGCCTCGACGTCCGGATGGTAGTCGAGGTAGGCCTCATCGATGCACATCGGGATGCCGAGCTCGGCGAACCTGGTGAGGTCGGCGTCGTCGATGAAGATGCCCGTCGGGTTGTTCGGGTTGATGATGAGGATGAGCTTGGTCTTCTCGTTGACGGCCGCGAGCATGCCCTCGACGTCGTACTGCAGGTCCTCTTCACGCAGCGGGATCTGCACGGTCTTGGCGTTGCAGAGGCCGGCGCGCGAGGGGAACATCTCGAAGGTCGGGTTGGAGCAGAGGAACTCGTCGCCCGGCTGCAGGAAGATGCGCATCATGGCGTCGATGGTCTCGGACGAGCCGTTGGCGAGGGCGATGTTCTCCGCGGCCACGCCGTGCAGCTTGCCCAGCTTCTCGCGCAGACGGTAGGCGCGGTCCGGGTAGCGGTTACCCTTCTGGGCGATCTCGGTGATCGCGGCGACGACCGCGTCCGACGGCGGGATGGGGTTCTCGTTGAGCATCATGCGGCCCAACTCGGGGTGCGCCCACGCCTTGTCGAGGATGCCCGTGTTGTACTCAGGGGCGGTCCACACGTAGGGATTGATCTTGTCTTTGATGTCCGTCATTCCCACTTTCCTTTCGTCATCAGGTGAGCGTCTGGGCGCGGCGCGTCAGGCCTTGCAGTTGCCCTTGAGACAGCTGTCGGCGAACGCGACCATCTCGTTGGTGGCCTTGGAGAAGGCTTCGTGCGTCTTGACCAGCGCCGGATGCGTGTTGTACTCCTCGCGCGTGTAGCCGTCCTCGTCGTAGGCGCGGGCGAAGTACGGGATCTTGAGCAGCTTCTCCATCACGTCGGCCGGAGGATCGACGTCGATCTGGTTCGGCTTGAACGTGATGTCCTCGGGATGCGGGAAGTTGATGACCTCGTCGATGAGGCTCGGCGGGCAGGTGACGACGCAGCTGGCGCCGGCCTTCTCCTCGAGGTGCCAGATCTGCTGCTTGCCGTCGATCGTGGGGCCGAGGCGCAGCGAGCAGGAGAGCATCTTGCTCTGGTAGTTGCGCTCCTTGAGCGTGCGGTAGGCCTTCTTGAAGATCGCGAGCTCGGCGAGGCGGACGTCGCCCTCGGTGACCTCGACGCCGACCTCTGCGCCTGCCTCACGCAGGCCGCCGAGGTCGCCGTAGCGGGCTTCCATGTGAGTGATGACCGAGCGCCACTTGCTGAGGTCGACGCCGTTGGCCTTGGCCTTCTCGAGGCCGCGCATGACCGACTTGGCGCAGTCGAGCAGCTGCGAAAGCACGAAGGTGAGCGTGTTGTTGGTGGCGATGCCGCGCGAGGTGAGCTCCTCGATGACCTCGTAGCCTTGGGCCGTGCCCGGCACCTTGACCATCACGTTGGGGTTCACGGCGTGGATCTCGAGCGCCTGGGCGAGCATGGCCTCGCCGTCGAAGGCGCTGCGCGGGTCGACCTGGCCGGAGAGGAAGCCCTCCTTGTAGCCCGAGGCCTCGAAGAGCGGGAGGAACATGTCCGAGCCCTGACGGACGACTTCCTTGTAGAGGACCCAGAACAGGCCCTCGGTGTCGACGTCCGGGTTCTCGGCGAGGACCTTCTGCGCGACCTTCTCCCAGCGCGCCGGGTCGTCCTTGAACGCGGCGAGCGAGAGGGGCGGGTTGGTGGTGACCCCGCGGAAGAGCTGGCCCATCGGGTGATCCAGGTTGTACATGCGCTCGAACTGGGCCTCGAGGACGGGCTTGTCGGCGTCGTCGGCCTTGGCCAGCATCTTCGCGTACCAGTTGTCCAGGATACACGGCGACGAGTCCCACCAGATCTCCATGCCGGGACTGACCGCTACCAGGTCTTCAAAGAGATTGGGGTCTTTCATTGCTCCTCCTCGAGGATCGATTCGACCGGTGAAAAAGTGAACAAGGACTCACTCAACTGCACAGATTCGCTCCATCATTGCGCATCGTAGTGCACTCGCACCCGGCTGTCTAGCGCTCGCGCGCGTCTCTTGTCCAGTCGGGTCGACGACGCCGGGGTGTCGCGCTCGCTATGGGCTCGCCGCAGGCCGGGGAGGCCGGCTGGCCGGCTCTTGACCGCCGACGGGCGCCACCGCCGCACGCGAGCTCTCGCGATCGTCCGTGCAGGGTGTTCTGCCTGCGCGCGCATAGAGCGTGGGCGCAGGCGCGCACAGAAGAGGACGGGGCGGGCCTTGCGGCCCACCCCGTCCCGGAGCGCTTGCTCGCTGTGACGCGACTCAGATGCTGAGGTCGCGCTCGATCTCGGCGAGCTCTTCGGGCGTGCCCTGGACCTTCGGCCCCTTGTACCACTTGCGGGCCGAGGCGAGGTACCAGAGCCCGGCGCCGCCGACCACGACCGCTACGGCGAGCGGCGCGTAGTTGAAGCTCGACGCCGTGACCGGACTGTACTGCGGCAGCATCAGCAGGATGCAGACGAACGCCACCCAGACGATCGCGATCCAGCTGATCAGCGGGCCCCACCCCTTGCCGAGCTTCCACGGCCCGGGCTCGAACGTGCTCGGGTAGATGCGACGCAGGAAGATCGGGATCAAGTAGGCGATGTAGAGGCCGATGACGGCGATCGAGGTGATCGCGAAGTAGGCGGCGCCGTTCCAGAGGTACGGAATCGCCAGGATGAGCGCGCCGACAGCGCCGAACCAGGCCGTGCGCACGGGGACGCGAGTCCGCTTGTTGACATGGTGCCAGTAATTCGAGAACGGCACCGCGCCGTCCCGCGAGAACGCGTACAGCATGCGGGAGTTGGCCGTGACCGACGACATGCCGCAGAAGTACTGGGCGACGATCACGACGATCATCAGCAAGAGCCCGATCGTGCGCCCGGTCGCGTACTCGAAGACAGTCGCCCACGGCGCGAGGGCGCCAGCGATGTCGGCGTAGCCGGTGTACTCCACGCCGCCGATGGTGACGGGGAAGGTGTGCGGGATGGCGATGCTCACGGCGAACAGCAGGAGGAAGCCGAAGATCAGCGAGACCCACACCGAGTCGACGATGCCGCGAGGAGCGGAGATGCGGGCGTTGGTCGTCTCCTCGGAGACGTGCGCCGAAGCGTCGTAGCCGGTGAACGTGTACTGGGCGTTCAGCAGGCCGATCAGGAACACGTACAGTGGTATCGAGAAGCCCGACAGGCCTTCAAACGCTTTCCATCCCTCGCTGCCGAACAGGAACCCGGCACTCTGGTGGCTACCCGACTCGGGCGCCCAGATGAGGAGCCCGAGGATGACGAGCACGCCGACGACGTGCCACCACACCGAGATGTCGTTCAGCAGAGCGACGAGGCGGATGCCGAAGGTGTTCAGCAGGCCCTGCGTGAGGAGGATGACCACCAGGATGCCGATGGTGTACCTGGGCTCCAGCCAGTACTCGCTGCCTGTGTACGCGTTCAGGAACGCCGACATGGAGAAGGCGCAACCGAAGCTGATGCCGGAGGTGATGGCCACCTGCCCCAGCAGGTTGAACCAGCCGGCGAACCAGGACCAGGCCGGTGCGCTCTTCGCGGGCGCCAGCTTGGCCGCCCAGTAGTAGAGACCGCCGGCCGTGGGGAACGACGAGCAGATCTCGCCCATGGACATGGCGACGAAGATGACGATGGTGCCGACGAGCAGCCAACCCCACAGCATCGTCGGCGGGCCGCCGTGGTTGAGGCCGTAGCCGTACAGCGTGAGGCAACCGGACAGAATGGAGATGATGGTGAACGAGATGGCGAAGTTGGAGAACCGGCTCATGCTCCGGTTCAGCTCCTGGGCGTAGCCCATCTCGTGAAGATCCTTGGTGTCCTGATCCAATCTGCTCGAGCCGGTGGTGACGCGGGTGTGTCATCTGGCAACGTGGGACCCCCCTTTACGTCTCAACTTGCCGACCTACGCGAGCGCGTATTGAGCGCCATTCAGCACTACTGCGCGGCCGGTGTCAAGGGATGTGTTAATGAGAGCGCGCGCGTGCCTAATTAAGAGCGCGCGCGTGCGTACGTGCGCGAAGAAGAGGCGGCGGACCGGTCGGTCCGCCGCCTCTTCAGCGGGGTGCATGCGAGGTCCAGTGCACGTCCACTCAGTAGTCCGCGTCACCCGCCTTCGTCTTGCCCCAGAAGGTCTTGTAGATCAGGGCCGTGTAGACGAGCACGACGGGGACGAAGATGAGGGCCAGGATGAGCATCACCAGCAGGGTGAGGTGCTCCGAGGCGGCACGCTCGACGGTGAGGCTCGTGATCGCCGGTGTGCCGCGGGCCGGGACCATGTCCGGGAAATTCCCCACGGCGGCGATTCCGGCGAGCCCGACGATGATGACGGCGGAGCCGAGGAACGACTTGAACTCGCCACCCTCCTTCATCATCTGCCAGATGGTGTAGAGCAGGCCGACGACGAGGATGACCAGGAACAGCCAGCCGGCCGGCCTGCCGAACACGTTGTCCGAGGCGCGAGACACGGTGAGGATCGTCGCCGCGGACGTGGCGACGGCGAGCACGGCGCAGATCCAGAACGTCACTCGACGGTAGCGCAGGGCACGAGCGTGGAGCTCGCCCTCGGACTTGACGGCCAGCCAGGCGGCCCCGTGCTGGACGAGGAGGAAGAGCCCGGTCACGCCGACCAGCAGCGAGTACGGGTTGAGCAGCTCGACGAAGGTCCCGATGTAGTTGCCCTGAGCATCCATGGGGACGCCGCGGATGACGTTGCCGAGGGCGACGCCCACCAGCAGCGCCGGCACCAGGCTGCCGAGGAAGAAGGCGCCGTCCCAGACCGAACTCCAGCTCGAGTCACGGTGCCGGAACTCGAGCGACACGGCCCGCAGGATGAGTCCGAAGAGCACCAGCATGATGGCCAGATAGAAGCCGCTGAAGGTCATGGCGTACACCATCGGGAAGGCGGCGAAGATCGCGCCGGCACCGGTGAGGAGCCAGACCTCGTTGCCGTCCCAGATGGGGCCGATGGAGGCGCGGATGACGCTCTTGTCTTCTTCCGTCCTGCCGAGGAACGGGTAGAGCACGCCGGCTCCCAGGTCGAAGCCGTCGAGGATGACGTAGATGGTGAGCAGGAGCGCGACGAGGAAGAACCAGATGTTGGCGAGGGTCATGTCGTCACCTCCCCTGCACCGGCGGGAGCGGGTGCGATGCCCTTCTCCGCCTGCAGCATCTCGGCCGCGTCCTCGGGACCCTTCTTGATGATGCCGAGGAAGATGCGGATCCACGCGATGAACAACACCAGGTAGATCAGGCCGAAGAGACCGAGCGTGGTCCAGATCTCACCCGCCGAGACCAGCGGGGAGACCGCCGTCGGTCGTGCGCATCAGTCCCTGGACCACCCACGGCTGACGTCCCACCTCCGCCGCCATCCAGCCCAGGTTGATGGCGAGCAGCGACAGCGGGATGCAGGCGATGAGAGCCCAGTGCATCCAGCGTGCGTTCTCGAGGCGCTTGAGGAAGTGCATGATGAGGGCGAGCCCGAACACGAGGATGAAGAGCCCGCCGAGGGCGATCATGAGGTGGTAGCTCTGGAAGGTGAGCTGCGCCGGCGGCCGGTCGGCTGCGGCGACGCTGTCGAGGCCGACGACCTCGTGCTCGGGATCGAGGCCCAGCATGAGGCTCAGGCCACTGGGGATGCTGACGCCGGTGGTGGTGCCGTCGCCGTTCACCCACCCGAACAGGTAGAGCGGCGCGTTCTTCTGCGTCTCGCCGATGTTCTCGAAGGCGGCCATCTTGACCGGCTGGTACTCGGCGACGACCAGCGCGCCCCAGTGGCCGATGAACGGCATCGCGAGGGATATGACGAGACCCACGGAGACGGCCCAGAACATGGCCGTCCGGGCGAAGTGCAGATGCCGCTTCTTGAGCATGTAGTACGCGCACACGCCGGCGACCACGAAGCAGCCGGTGATGAGGGTCGCGGCGACGGTGTGGAAGTACCGCGGCGCCGTCGACGGGTTGAGCGCCGCCTCCCAGAAGCTCGTGAGGACGGCCTTGCCGTCCACGATCTCGTAACCGGCCGGCGTCTGCATCCAGGAGTTGGCGATCAGGATCCAGAGTGCGGAGAGGAGCGAGCCGATCCACACCAGCCAGGCGGAGACGTAGTAGAAGCGCTTGGAGACCTTCTTGCGGCCGAAGAGCAGGATGCCGAGGAAGGTCGACTCGAGGAAGAAGGCGATGAGGCCCTCGGCCGCGAGCGGCGCCCCGAAGATGTTGCCGACGAAGCGCGAGTAGTTCGCCCAGTTGGTGCCGAAGGCGAACTCCATGGTGATCCCGGTGGCAACGCCGATGGCGAAGGTCGCCGTGAAGAGCTTGATCCAGAAGTTCGAGGCGGCCCTGTCGGCCGGGATCCCGCTCTTGTAGTAGCGCCGTTCGGCGAACACCACCATCATGCCCACACCGATGCTGATGGGGACGAAGATGAAGTGGTAGCCGATGGTGAACGCGAACTGGATGCGGGCGAGCATGACGGCGTCCATGCGTGTCCGCCACCTCCTCGGGCGTCGGAGTGGACCGGCGCGGCGTCTACCCGGACGCCACGACGGCGGTACGTGACTATTTTCACTATCACGGCGGTGCATTGTCAACGCGAACTTGTGCCGGTGGGCGCAATGTCGCGCGGACGGGGCGAGGTTGTCCCTGTGTGAGAAGTATTAAGCGGAGGTTAAGGACCCTGTTCAGGCTGCGAGCCCCGTGCTACTATTCGCCCGGGCCGGCACCAGAACGCCGGCCGTTGTGCTGTCTAGGAGGCTGATCAGCTTGTCTGAAGAACAGCTTGAATGTCAGGAATGTTCGGCGCAGTGCGAGAAGGTCGTCTACCCGGCCGCCTGTCTCGCCATGAACTGCCGCTTTCTGTACGCGTTCAAGGAAGACGGCGACACGTTCTTCGGGTGTATCGAGAAGGTGTTCCCGCACGAGATCGACCTGAAGATGTTCCAGGAGATCGAGCGCGGCAAGGGTGGGTTCGGCGTGGTCAAGGTCGCTCGCCAGCCGTTGCCGCAGTGTTCGATCGCCGTGCAGAGCTGCTACGCCACTGGCGAGGGCCCGCTCTGCCGCAACATGTACTTCCGGCGTCGCGACCGGCGTGAGGTCCAGACCGTAGAAGACTGACCGCTGAAGGTGGGTCGACGTGCGGGGCGCCGTAGGTGCGCCGCACGCACATCGGCGTCGAAGAGAGATGATTTGCAGGCGAAACCGCGGCAGTGCCGCGGTTTCGCCGTTTCCGGGGACTGGTATACTCGGAGATGCAGCCACCCAGGCTGCCCAGTTGGGGGCGAACAGGTCTCGACATGGGCTGTACCGAGGTGGGAGCAGCAGGCCGAGGTCCGGTGGCCTCGTTAAACTGCCGGAACACACTACTTGCCGAGAATAATTCTCTCGCACTCGCCGCCTAAGTAATTAGGTGACGCATCGCACCCGGCATGCCCACGGCCGGGATTCGCGGTGTCATGAAGTGGGCTGGGGTGCGGTCGCACTGCTCCGAGCGAGCGCACCTGAGACTGATCGGGGCTGGCGAACGACACCCGGCCGACGCGGGGGTCGCGAGCGAGATGAAATGCGCCGGCTAAGCCTGTAGAGACTCCGCCAAGGCGTCCGTGGACGCGGGTTCGATTCCCGCCGCCTCCACCACCACTCTCTTTGTCGCGCCTCGCCTCGACCGGCGTGCCCGGGAGGGTCCGCGCACGGGAGCGTGGTCTATACTGCGGGCGTGGAACGGCCAGCCGACATCCTCGCTTCGCCGGCCGGCGCAGTACCGCCGGCGCCTCGACGCCCTCGGATTCTCGACCCGCTTCCGGCGAGCATCATCCTCTCCCTGATCTTCACGGCCGCAGGCCTCGTCGAACTGCTGACGCGCGGCGGCGTGCCCGTGGGCTACCGGGAGGACGGCCCCGCGCTCATCGTGCTGACCGTGGCCAGCGGGCTGTCGCTCGCCGCCCTCTGGTGGTCGCCGCTCGGCAGCCTCGTAGCGGCCGTTGCCCTGCTCACCGTTCAGGCGGTCGCCGGCTACGAGTACACCACGGCGGCCGTTTGGGTCGTGGTGATCGCCTCGTTCGCCACCGTCGCGTTCGACCACTGGAAGCGGGCCATCGCCGCCGGCTTCGTGGTCACCGCCGGCGTCGTGATCGTGATCTTCGTGCAGCCGTCGGTCTCTTGGGAGCGGGTGCTGACCACCTGGATCTCGCTCTCCGTCGTTTGGGTGGTCGCGGTGGTCATCCGCGTCTATCGCGGCAGCATCGAGCGGGCGGAGCGCAGGGCCGCGCTCTTCGCGGCCGACCGCGAAGCCCGCGCCCACGAAGCCGTCACCGAGGAGCGCGCCCGTCTCGCTCGCGAGCTGCACGACAGCGTCGGTCACGCGCTCAACGTGGTCGTCCTGCACGCCGGCGCCGCACAGCGCGTCATCGAGAAGAAGCCACAGCTGGCGCGCGAGGCGCTGGAATCGATCGAGACCGCCGGCCGGCAGGCGCTCGGCGACATCGAGCGCATGCTCGGCATCCTGCGAGCGCGCGAGGAGGACACATCCTATGACGTGGCGCCGGGCATGGGGCAGCTGGAGCCGCTGTGCGCACAGGTACGCGAGGCGGGGCTGCCCGTCGCGCTGACCGTCGAGGGAGCCGCGCGGCCACTGCCGGCGAGCCTCGACCTCACTGCCTACCGCATCGTCCAGGAGGCGCTGACCAACACCCTCAAGCACGCGGGCAAGACCAGTGCGACGGTTCACGTGCGCTACGAGGGAGATGCTCTCGCCATCGAGGTGCTCGACGAGGGTCGTGGGGTCAAGCCCGCGGTGGACGGCGGTGGCCGCGGCCTCGCTGGGTATGCGCGAACGAGTGGCCACGTTCCGGGGAGAGCTCGAGGCGGGACCGCGCGTCGAGGGCGGCTTCGGCGTGCGCGCCCGGCTGCCGTTGCCCGGCGACGATGGACCAGGTCGAGGAGCGACGCCGTCGCACTTCTCGGAAGGAACGGAGGGGACATGACCGTCAAGCTCGTGCTTGCCGACGACGAACAGCTGGTGCGCTCGGGCCTTCGACTGATTCTCGAGTCCGAGGACGACATCGAGGTCGTGGGAGAGGCCGACGACGGCGCCCAGGCGGTGGCGCTCACGCGGCGCCTCGACCCGGACGTCGTGCTCATGGACGTGCAGATGCCGGTCATGAACGGCATCGAGGCGACCCGTGAGATCGTCGCCCTGGGGCGCGACGAGAGCTCGCGCGTCGTCATCCTCACCACGTTCGATCTGGACGAGTACGTCTACGAGGCGCTCAAGGCGGGAGCCAGCGGGTTCCTGCTCAAGCGCACCCCCGCCGAGGACCTCGTCGCCGGCGTCCGCGTCGTGGCCGAGGGAGGGGCGCTGCTGGCTCCTTCCGTAACGCAGCGCCTCATCGAGAACTTCCGCGGCCGCGCGGAGATGGCGCCTTCACGAGACGTGGGCGAGCTTGACGACCTGACCGATCGTGAACGCGAGGTCCTCGTGCTGGTAGCTCGCGGCATGAGCAACGGCAACATCGCCGGGCATCTCTTCCTCAGCGAAGGCACCGTCAAGACGCACGTCAAGCGGATCTTCGCCAAGCTCGGCCTGCACGACCGTTCACAGGCCGTGATCCTCGCCTACGAGGTCGGGCTGGTGCGGCCGGGAGAAGAGCCCACGGAGTGACCTGACGCCGGCCGGCGGCTACCCCCGAAGGGGTATGCACGCCGGCGCCCGAGTCCCACTCCGAGTCCACCTCGATTCCCGCCACGGGGTGACGACTGGGAGCGCGCCTCCCGCTAGGCTCTGTCTGCAACCTGCGGACGACCAGGGAGGTCACCTCTTGAACGACTCGGCGCTCACCCGGTTCTTCGGCGTGGTCGCACGTCCGCAGACGTGGCTCGGCATCCTGTTCCAGTGGCTCGCCTTCCCGCTGGGCCTCTTCTACTTCGTGTTCCTCACCACGGGCCTCTCGCTCGGCATCGGCCTGGTGGTGATCTGGGTCGGCATCCCTATCCTGCTCGTGGTCGCCGGCGCCTGGTGGCTCTTCGGCGCGTTCGAGCGGGTGCAGGCGCGCTATCTTCTGGGCGCGGAGGTTCCGCCGGCGCCGCGCGAGTGGGAGAAGGCCGAGGGCGTCTGGGCCAAGCTCAAGGCGCACTTCGGCAGCGCGGCGACGTGGAAGGACCTCCTCTACCTGCTCGCCAAGCTCGCCTTCGGGATCGTGTCGTTCACGCTGCTGGTGACGGCCTTGTCCATGGTCTTCTGGTTCCTGGCCATACCCGTGGTCGCGATCCTCGACGTGCCGATCGTCAACGGCACCTGGGTGCCGCCGCTGTGGTTCAGCGTGATCTCGGTGCCGCTGGGCATCCTCGTGTTCTTCGTGTCGCTGCACGTTCTCAATGCGTGGAGCTGGGTATGCGCCCGCTGGGCCGAGGTGATGTTCCGCGGCCCGCAGCCGCCGCTGCCGCCCGCGACGGCCGCACCGGCGACGGTCGCCCAGCCGGCGGCTCGCGCCGTGCGGCACCGGCGCCCGCCGCACGGCACCGGCCGCTCCCGCGCCGCCGCAGGCACCGGCAGTGACCGCTCCGCCGGCGCCGCCGGCGCGCGGCGGCGACCCTACTCATGAACAGTCGACGAGCTGACCATGCCGGCTCGCGGAGGTGACACGATGAGAGATGACAGATTCCTGAGGATCCTGCGGCCGTCGCTGGCGCTCGCCGCCTTGGCCGCGCTCGTGGTTCTGCTTGGCCTGGCGCTCGCCGGCCCCGCGGAGGCGGCGACGGTGTCGCCCGAGCCGGCCGCGACGCCGTCCGGGGCGATCGTGCTCGACCAGGGCTCCGAGGTGCAGTTCGGCAACGACGTCGTCGTCCCGAAGGGCGCCACGATGCCGTCGGTGGTCGTGTTCGGCGGGGACATCCTCGTCGAGGGCACGGTGACGGACGCTGTGGTCGCCTTCGGCGGCGACGTGGTCATCAACGGGACCGTGGGCGCGACGACCGTCGCGTTCGGCGGTGACGTCACTCTCGGGCCCGAAGCTGCCCTGGGCGGCAGCCTCACGCCGGCCGATGCGTCCCTCGTCCTGTTCGGCGGCGAGCTGACGCGGGCGCCCGGCGCCGAGGTCGTCGGCCAGATCCAGAGCATCGATGGCATCGACTGGAGCGCGGCGGCGGGCTGGCTCGCGCGGAGCACCTTCGACAATCCGCTGTGGGGGCTCAGCTTCTGGGGCTGGGTCGTGCAGACGGCGTTCTTCCTGGTGCTCGCCCTCGTGGCGGCCGCGCTCATGCCGGTGCAGCTGCGCTCGGTGCAGCGGCACCTGGGTCGCACGCCCTGGGCGTCGCTCGGGTGGGGCGCGCTCGTCTTCTTCATCGTCGCGCCGGCCGTCCTGTTCGTACTCGTGGTCAGCGTGATCGGCTTGCTCCTGGTCCTGCCCTACGGACTGTTCGTGCTGCTTGCCTACTTCTTCGCGACGACGGGCGTAGCTTCGTTCCTCGCCCAGAAGGTGCTGACCGGGTTCGGCGGCAGGGAGAACCTCATGCTCGCCGTGACCGTGGGTGTCGTCGGGACGACGGTAGTCTCGCGCATCCCGTTCGCCGGGCCGGTGCTCCTCACGGTCATGATGGTCTTCGGCGTCGGCGCCGCCGCGCTCGGCCTGGCCGAATGGCGGCGCGGCAAGCGTGAGGCGGCCGCGGCTCTGGCTGCCGCCAACGCTGCGGCGGCGAGCGCGGGCGCATACCCGACCGCGGGCACCGCTCCCGCCCAGGGCTCGATCATCACGCCCATCGTGCAGACGTCGCCCGCGATGACCCCCGGCGAGGCGAGCGTCGCGCCCGGCCCGGCAGCCGCCGAGGTCGCCGGGGTGGAGACTTCGCCGGTGGCGGCAGACGGGGTCCAGACGGTGGTCGTGGCGACGGAAGGACCCGCCGGCACGGCGGCCGAGACCGCAGACCCGCCGGCGGAGACTTCCGCGGCCGACAGTGGCCGGGAGGCACCGGGCGGCGAGGCCGGACCGACACCGGAGTGACTCGCGCCGGGAGCGCGCCGGAGTCGAGGTTCCGTTCGGCGCCCCCGCGTGGGATAAGAGTGAACAGGAGACGTGCTGGGCCGCGCCGGGAGGCGCGGCCCAGCACCTGCCGCCACCGAAGGCGGCGAACCACAAGGGGGAGACGTGAACGAGACGGTCTATACGACGAGCGATCCGGCCGACGGCGCGGCGGCGACCTGTGAAGCCGGGACGACGGTGGGCATGCCGGACGCCGTCGTCAAGGCACGGGGCGTCGAGCGGGACTACGGTCAGGGAGACGCGCTCGTCCGCGCGCTGGCCGGGGTGGACATCGACCTGCAGCGCGGCGCCTACACGGCCATCATGGGGCCGTCTGGTTCGGGCAAGTCGACCCTGATGCACATCCTGGCCGGCCTCGACAGGCCCACGGCCGGCAACGTGTGGATCGACGACCAGGAGATCACCACGCTCAAGGAGCGAGCACTCACGCAGCTCCGCCGCGACAAGATCGGCTTCATCTTCCAGACCTTCAACCTGCTCCCGACGCTGAACGCGGCGGAGAACATCATGCTTCCGCTGACGATCGCCGGCCGCAAGGGCGACACCGCCTGGGTCGACGAACTGATCGAGACGGTCGGGCTCGGCGATCGGCTGACGCACAAGCCGGCCGAGCTCAGCGGCGGCCAGCAGCAGCGCGTTGCCGTCGCTCGCGCGCTGGCGTCGAGGCCGGCGGTCTTGTTCGCCGACGAGCCGACGGGGAACCTCGATTCGCGCACCGGGGAGGAGGTACTGCAACTCCTCCGGCATTCGCGTGACGACCTCGGGCAGACGATCGCCATGGTCACCCACGACGCCCATGCGGCGACGTACGCCGACCGCATCGTCTTCCTCAAGGACGGCGCCATCGCCCACGACTGTGGCCGGCTCGGCCGCGACGACATCTACGACGTCATCAAGTCGCTCGAGGACGCCTGATGATCCGCATCGCCTGGCGCAGTCTCATCGCGCACAAGCTGCGCACCCTTCTGACGACGCTGGCGATCCTGCTCGGGGTCGCGATGATCAGCGGCACGTTCGTCCTCACGGATCAGATCAACCGCGGGTTCGACCAGATCTTCAGCGAGGCCTACAAGGGCACGGACGTCACCGTCACGCGCAAGGCGGAGTTCACGAGCCAGTTCAGCTCGGCCAGCGAGGCCCTGCCTGAGAGCCTGGTCGACGAGATCCGCGGCGTGGACGGGGTCAAGGCCGCCTACGGGTACGTCTCCGGGATGGGAGCCGTGGCCGTGGATGGCGAGGTGGTCCAGACGGGCGGCTCGCCGACCCTCTTCTTCAGTACGGTACCGAGCGACATCAGCAACACGGACTACGTCGACGGAGCGCCTCCGACCACAGACGGGCAGATCGGGGTGGTCCGGAAGCTCGCCGACGACGCGGGCCTGTCCATCGGCTCGCCGCTCCAGGTCATCACCGACACGGGCGCGTACGACGTGAGCGTCTCCGGTATCTTCACGTTCTCCTCGGAGTCCTCGCTCGGCGGCTCGCTCCTTCTGGGCACGACGTTGGCCGACGCGCAGCGCTGGTTCGGCCTCGAGGGCAGACTGAGCGAGATCGACGCACAAGCCGAGCCGGGGACGTCGCCGGAGACGCTCGCCGGGCGGATCCGCGCGGTCGTTCCCGACTACGCAGAGGTCAAGACCGGCCAGCAGGCGGCCGCCGATCAGACCAAGGAGGTCAGCGAGTCCATCGGGCAATTCCTCACCCCCGTCCTCCTCAGCTTCGGCGGCGTCGCCGTCCTGGTCGGCGCGTTCATCATCTTCAATGCCTTCTCGATGACGGTGGCGCAGCGGCGGAGGGAGTTCGCCATGCTTCGCGCCCTCGGCGCTTCGCGAAGGCAGGTCCTGACCAGCGTCACCGGCGAGGCCTTGGTCATGGGTGTGCTCGCGTCCCTGGTCGGACTGCTCGCGGGGCTCGGGGTGGCAACCGGGATCAACGCGCTGTTCCAGGCCGTCGGGGTCGACATCCCCCGCAGCGGTCTCGTGATGGAGCCGCGCACGGTGTTCGTCGCGCTGGCGGTGGGCATCGGCGTGACCTTGCTCTCGGCGATCGTGCCAGCGCTGCGCGCCACACGGGTACCGCCGATCGCCGCCCTGCAGGAGGGCGCGTCGCTGCCGCCGTCACGGTTCGCCCGGTTCATGCCCTACGTCGCCGTCGCCGCAGCGGTGCTCGGTGCGCTCGGCATCGTGGGCGGGATGTACGGCAGCGGCGGGACCACCGCGCGCCTCGGGCAGATCGCGTTCGGGGCGATCTTCATCTTCGTCGCCGTCGCCGTGGTCAGCAAGTACTTCATCCGCCCCGTCGCAGGAGTGATCGGCTGGCCGCTGCAGCGGGTGTCGGTGGTCAGCGGCCGACTGGCCCGCGACAATGCCCGGCGCAACCCGGAGCGGACCGCCGCTACGGCCGCGGCGCTCATGATCGGTCTCGGCGTCGTCGTGTTCGTCGCCGTCTTCGCTCAGGGGCTCAAGAGCTCCTTCATCGACAGCTACGATCGGACGGTCCGTGCCGACTATGTCATCTCGGGGACGAACTTCCTGCCGCTGCCGGCTGAGGCGGTCCGCCAGGTCGAAGCCGTGCCGTCGACGGAGGTCGTGTCGGCGCTGAGTGTCCAGCAGGTGCAGGCCGGCAGCGACAAGGCGACGGCGGCGCTGTACGGTGTCGACACCGAGACCTTCCCGAGCGTCTGGCAGTTCGACTGGGTCGACGGCAGCGACGACCTGTTGGGGCAGCTCGGCGAGCACGGGCGCGCTCGTCGAGGAGCAGACCGCCACGTCGCTCGACGTGAAGCGTGGCGACACGCTGGCGGTGACCACGGCGGACGGCAAGACCGGTAGCCTCGAAGTGCTCGGGATCTATCGCGACCCGATGATGATCAACGGGATCACGTTGAGCGGGCAGGGGTACGACGCCCTGTTCCCGCGGCCGCAGTACTTCATGGCCTTCGCCAAGATGTCCGGAGGGGCCACGCCGGCCAACTCCGAGGCCCTGAAGAACGCGCTCGCGGACGTCCCGACCGCGGAGGTCCGCGACGACGCGGAGTACAAGGACAGCATCGTCGGTCAGGTGAACCAGCTGCTGAACCTGATGTATGGGCTGCTCGCGATGAGCGTCATCATCTCGCTGTTCGGTATCGTCAACACGCTGGTGCTCTCCGTATACGAGCGGACGCGTGAGATCGGGCTGGTGCGCGCGATCGGCGCCTCTCGCTCTCAGGTACGCGCTACGGTGCGCTACGAGAGCGTGATCACCTCGGTGATCGGCGGCGTCCTCGGCATCCTCGTCGGCATCGCTTTCGCCTGGGTCATCAACCAGCGGTTCGCGGGCATCGGGATCACGTTCTCGATCCCTTGGACGCAGCTGGTCGTCTTCCTCGTCCTGGCCGTGATCGTCGGCGTGATCGCCGCGATCCTGCCGGCGCGGCGGGCGGCCAGGATCGACATCCTCGAGGCCATCCACTATGAGTGAGCAGCACCGGGAGGGCGTCCCGGGCAGGCGCTTGCGCACCCTGAGGGGCCCCCCTCGACGGCGGCTCCGCTACTCGCCGCCGCGCAGATCCAGGACGCGTTTCGCCTTGCCGGCCGTCCGCTCGATCGTGCCAGGCTCGACGAGCGTGACGCGCGTGCGCAGGCCCAAGGTCGACTGGAGCTTGTCGGCCACCGATCGCTGGAACGCCGCCATGTCGCCCATGACATCGGAGAACACGCCGTCGGCGACCTCCAGGCGCACCTCCAGGTCGTCGAGGTTCTGCCGCTGGTCGATGACGATGAGGTAGTGCGGCCGCACGCCCTCGATGCGCAAGAGCACATCCTCGATCTGACTGGGGTAGACGTTGACCCCGCGAATGATGAGCATGTCGTCGGTGCGCTGCCTGACCTTCTTCATGCGCACGAGCGTGCGTCCGCAGTCGCAGCGCGAAGGGTCGAGCGTCGTGAGGTCGTGGGTGCGGTAGCGGAAGACCGGGAACGCCTCCTTGGTGAGCGTCGTGATGACCAGTTCACCCTCCTCGCCGTACTCGAGAGGCTCCTCGCTCGCCGGATCGATCACTTCGAGAAGCAGGTGATCCTCGTTGACGTGCAGGCCGCAGGCGAGCTCGCACTCACCGGCCACCCCCGGTCCCATCACCTCGGACAGGCCGTAATTGTCGGTGGCGCGGAGGCCGAGTCTCGTCTCGATCTCGGCTTTCATCTTCGCGGAGCACGGCTCACCGCCAAAGAGCCCGAGCCTGAGCTCGAGCGATGCGCGGTCGATCCCGAGTTCCTCGCTCTGCTCGGCGAGAAAGAGCGCGTAGGAGGGCGTCGACACGAGGACCGTCGTGCCGAAGTCCTGCATCATGCGGAGGTGGCGCTCGGTCCGGCCGGAACCGGCTGGGATGATCGTCGCCCCGATGCGCTCGATGCCGTAGTGCAGACCCCATCCGCCGGTGGACATGCCGTAGGGGAACGCCATCTGGACGAGGTCGCCCCGGTGCACTCCGGCGGCGGCGCCGACGCGGGCGGTCAGCTCGGTCCACGTATTGACGTCGCCGCGCGTATAGCCGACCACGACCGGCTTGCCCGTCGTGCCCGATGACGAGTGCACGCGGACGACCTCGTCGAGCGGCACGGTGAACATCCCGAACGGGAAGGTGTCTCTCAGTGCGCTTTCGTCGGTGAGCGGCAGTCGGCGAACGTCGTCAAGGCTGCGCAGGTCGCGTGGCCGCACGCCGCTCTCGTCCATCAGGGTGCGGTAGTAGGCACTCCGCTCGTATGCCCATGACGTCGTCATCTGGAGCCGGCGAAGCTGCAGGACGTGCAGCGCCGCTCGGTCCATGCATTCGTACTCGGGGTTCCAGATCATGATGCCTCCCCTTCGCCGTTCCACGCGCCGAGGTAGATGGTCCGTACAGACTCGTCCGCGAGCAGATCGCCGGACGATCCCTCCAGCACCACGCGACCGGTGCGCATGACATAGCCGCGGTCCGCGTGACTGAGCGCCAGGCTCGCATCCTGCTCGACGAGGAGGATGGTGACGCCCTGGGCGCGCAGCGCGTCGAGCGCGGCGAAGATCTCGGCGATCACCTTGGGCGCCAGCCCGAGCGACGGCTCGTCGAGCAACAGCAGGCGTGGCTGAGACATGAGCGCTCGCCCGACGGCGAGCATCTGCTGCTCGCCACCGGAGAGCGTCTCGGCGGGCTGGCTCGCGCGCTCCTCGAGCACGGGGAAGAGGTCGTGGACCCGCGCGAGGGCCTCCTCGAGCTTCGTCCTGCCCGCGCGGCGCATCGCGTAGTTGCCCAGCACGAGGTTCTCGCGCACGCTCATGGGGCCGAACAGCATCCTGCCCTCGGGAACGAGCGCGAGCCCATCCCGGACGAGCCGCTCGGGTCGCGGTGAGGTCACGCGGGAGCCCCGGTAGCTCATGGTCCCCGCACGCATGTCCACGAGTCCCACGATGGTCTTCAGCAGGGTGGACTTGCCGGCGCCGTTCGCGCCGATGACCGTGATGAGCTCGCCCTCTGCGAGCGTGAGGTCGATGCCGTGAAGCACCTCGGCGCGACCGTAGCCGGCCTTGACGGCGCTGAGCTCGAGAAGCGAGGGAACGTCAGGCACTCTCTTCGATCTCCCCACCCAGATAGGCGGCGATCACGGCAGGGTCCTTCTGGATCATGCGCGGCGGCCCCTCGGCGATCTTGCCCCCCCGGTCGAGCACCACGATCTCGTCCGACACCTCCATGACGAGTCCCATGTGGTGCTCGACGACGACGACGGTGATGCCGGAGTCCCGCACGCGGACCAGCGTCTGGACGAGCTCTCGAGTCTCGGTGGCGTTCAGCCCCGCGGCCGGCTCGTCGAGCAGAAGCAGCCGCGGTCCGGTGGCGAGCGCGCGGGCGATCTCCACCAGGCGGCGCAGGCCGGCCGGCAGGTCGCCGGCCGGCGCGTCGAGCCATTCTTCGATGCCGATGAGGCGCAGGAGGCGGCCGGCCTCAGCGCGGGCATCACGGTCTTCGGCGATCACCATGGGCAGTCTCAGCATCGCAGCCGTGAACCCGCGGCGCTGGTGGGCCTGACAGCCGACCATGACGTTCTCCCCGGCGGTCAGCTCGTCGAAGAGCTGGGTGTTCTGGAACGTGCGGGCGAGCCCTGCGCGCACGGTGTCGCGAGGACTGCGACCGACGATCTCGGCGCCGGCGAAGAGCACCGAACCGGCGTCGGGCCTGTCGAACCCAGTGAGCGCGTTGAACAGGGTCGACTTGCCGGCGCCATTGGGCCCGATGAGAGCCTTGATCGTGCCCTCGAACACGTCGAAGGACACGTCGTCGACGGCGGTCAGTCCTCCGAAGCGCTTGGTGACGTTGCGCACCTGCAGCAGGCTCACGAGGCTTCGCCTCCGCTCGAGCGACGCCGCCACACTCCCGCGAGCCCCCGCGGCGCGAGCACGACGACAAGGATGATGGCGAGGCCGTAGATGTCTTCCTGGTATGACTGGAGCGTCTGGGCCGTGTCGCTGGGGAGCCCCTTGGCCACCGCGTCCGGATACTGCAGCAGCGTCAGCAGCACGGCGGCGAGGAGTGGTCCGGCGAGCGAGCCGGAGCCGCCGATCACCGTCATCGCGAGGAGGGTCACCGAGGTTGCCAGCGTGAACACGCTCGGGGACACGAAGCCCACGACGCTTGCGTAGAGCGCTCCCGCCAGGCCGGCGATCAGCGCGCTCATGACGAAGGTGCGGACCTTCAGCCCGACGACGTCGACGCCGCTGGCCTGAGCGCCCAGTTCGCTGCCGTGGAGGGCCCGCATGGCCCGGCCCGGCCTCGTGCTCGTCACGTTGTACGTGGCGAGGATCGCGACGCCGACCCCTATCCACACCAGCCAGTACAGCGATGCCGCCTCGTCGACCAGGATGGGTCCGAGGGCGGGGAAGGGGATGCCGCCAAAACCGTCGACGCCCCCGGTGATCGGCTCGGCCTCGACGAATGCGAGCGTCATCAGCTGCCCGAAGCCGAGTGTCGCCATCGCCAGATAGTGCCCCTTCAGCCGCAGGCTCGGCAGCGCCAGAAGGAGCCCTCCGAGGCCGGCGACGGCGCCGGCGGCGGCGAAGGAGAGCAGCCACGGCCATTCGAGCCGGACCGTGGTGTAGGCGCACACGTAGGCGCCGATGCCGACGAACGCGGCGTGCCCCAGCGACACCTGACCGGCGTAGCCGAAGAGCAGCGCGAGTCCGACGACGACCAGGGCGTTGATGCCCGCGAACGTGAGGATCTTGAGAAGATAGCGGTCGCTCACCACCAGCGGGAGGATCGCCACCACCGCGACGGCGACGATCGGAGCAAGCGTCCGCAGCGTACGGGCGCTCATCAGACCTTCATCCTTCCCGAGCCGCCGAAGAGTCCTTGCGGGCGTACGAACAGCACCACGAGCAGCACCACGAGCGCCACCGCGTCCTTGTAGATCGGGTCGATGTAGCCGGCAGTGAGGCTCTCGAGCAGGCCGAGGATGAGTCCGCCGCCGACGGCCGCGACCGGGTTGCCGAGGCCGCCGAGGATGGCCGCCGCGAAGCCCTTCACGCCCATGCTCGCGCCGACATGGAACGAGGTCTGCGTGAGGGGCGCCACGGCGAGGCCGGCCACGGCGCCCAGCGCGGCCGCCAGAGCGAAGGACGCGGTCACCATCGTCGAGGTGCTGACGCCCACGAGACGCGCCGCGTCGCGGCGAAGGGCCGTGGCCCGCATCGCGCGACCGAACATCGTCTTGCGGTAGAGCAGGGCCAGGGCGACGACGGCCATCGCGGTGAGTACCCAGATCCAGATCGTCTGCCGTTCGATCGCGGCGCCGAAGGCCTTGAGAGAGGCTCCCTGCGTGAACGCGGCGAGCGCCCGTTCGTCCGGTCCGAAGAGGTGCAGGGCCATCTGCCGCAGCACGACGGCGCCGCCGATGGTCACCATGATGATGCGCAACGGATCGCCGCCCTTGATCGGGCGCACGGCCAGCAGTTCGAAGACGGCCCCGATCGCGGCGGTGGTGGCGATCGCCGCGATCGCCGCGATCGGCAGGGGCAGCCCGAGGCCGGCGAAGAACGCGCCGAGCATGCCGCCCAGCATGAAGAACTCGCCCTGAGCGAAGTTGATCGCGCCCGTCGCGGCGAAGACGATCGTGAAGCCGAGCGCGATGAGCGCGTAGATCGCGCCGCTCTTGAAGCCGGAGATGAGGAACTGCAGGAGCTCGTCTATGGAGTGACTCTCCCGGTCTCAGGCACCATCTGGCAGGCGCCTCTGCTGCCGTGCTCGAGTACCCGATCCTCCGGGCGCCTGTGGGCGCCCGGAGGATCGGGACGGGTGCTCTACTGGGCCTGAGTCCACTCGCCGTTCGCGATCTCGTACATCGTGAGATCGTCGGCGGAGAGACCGTTGTGGTCCTCGGCGGTGAAGTTGAACGTCCCGCCGATGCCGGTGAAGCCCGCGGTGTTCTCGATCTCGTCGCGCAGCGCCTCGGGCGTGACGTCCCCGTCGATGCGCTTCGTCGCTTCGGTGATCAGGTACAGGGCGTCGTAGGCGTGACCGGCGAAGGTGCTCGGTGCAGCGCCATAGGCCGCGGTGTAGCGGTCGATGAAGTCGGTGGCCGTCACGTAGGCGTCGGTGCCCTCACCGTACGCCTCCGGCAGGAGCACCTTGCCGGCCGCGAACTTCACGCCGTTCGCGGCGTCGCCGGCGCCCGTGATGAACTCCTCGCGCGCGATGCCGTGGCTGCCGTAGAGCGGCAGGTCGATGGCAAGGGCTTTGGCGTTCTTGGCGATGAGCGCGGCTTCCGAGCCGGCGGTCCACATCACGATCGCTTCGGCACCCGAATTCTTGATCTTGGTCAGCTGGGCGCTGATGTCGGTGTCGCCGGGATTGAAGCTCTCGTCGGCGACGATCTCGATGCCCGCGTTGGGGGCTGCGGCGGCGATGACGGCCTGACCGTCCTTGCCGAAGCCGCCGCTGTCACTGATGAGTCCGATCTTGGCGATGCCCTGCGCCTTGAGGTAGTCGAGCGTGAACGGCACGACGATGGTGTTCGACCAGGGCGTCGCGAAGACGAGCGGGTCGACCGGGTTGGTGACCACCGTGCCGCCAGCCATGGAGACCTGCGGGACGTTGGCGCGCTGGACGTCGCCGCGAACCGCCATCGTCGCCCCGGTGCCGGTGGAGCCGATGATGGCGACGACACCATCCTGCTCGATCAGCTTGCTCGCCGCGGCGACCGCTTTGGCCTCGTCCGTGGCGTCGTCCTCGATGATCAACTCGACCTGCCTGCCGTCGACGCCGCCGGCCTCGTTGATGCGCGCGACCTCCATCTCGAGCGCGTTCGTCTCAGGCTCGCCGAGGCCGGCGTAGGTCCCGGTCTCGGAGACGATCGCGCCGATCTTGAGAGGCTCCTCCGTACTCGCGGTGTCTGCGCTGTCGCTGCTTCCGCAGCCGGCGAGGAAGATCGCCAACGATACTGCCAGCGCTGCTGTCAGGACCGCCATCGAGAGCTTCAGTGTGCGTCCACGCATGGTGTCTACCTCCGTCGGATTACGTGTGCCTGCTGCGACCGGCGAGCGCGCGTCGCCCCATGGCTTGTGCTGTGAATCCAGGGCAGGATGCCGCTTGTGCGTCTCCTTTCGCCCTTCGCCCCCTCGAGGTCGCCTGTCCCGGGCAGGAGCCCCGAGAATCCCGCATAATAGCACGCGTCGTTCGCGCCCGGTATCATCTGCGGACACGTTCGCGACCGTCCCCGAGGAGGTGAGGGCGATCCCCGAGCCGACGCCTTCCTTCGAGCAGGGTCCGATCCGTCCACCCAGCGAGGCGCACAGTCTGCTCGTGCGCGTCATCCGCAATTGCACCTGGAACCGGTGTACGTTCTGCCCCGTCTACAAGGGCGCGAAGTCGTCGCTGCGCTCGGTGGAAGAGGTGCTCGCCGACGTGGACGCCATGGCTGCGGCCGCGGAGGTGCTGCGCCGCCGCGGCGTCGCCGCCGTTCACGATGGCCTCGTACCCGCCGAGGCCTACCAGGTGTCACTCTTCCTGGGCGGCGGCGCACGCACGGTCTTCCTGCAGGACGCCGATCCGTGCGCGGTCAAGCCGGCGAAGCTGGCGGCGATCGTCCGGCGGGTGCGCGAGCGTTTTCCGACGGTCGACAGGGTGACGACCTACGGCCGCGCCAGCACGCTCGCGCGGCGCACGCCGGAGGACCTTGCACTCCTCGTCGACGCCGGTCTCACCCGGGTCCACCTCGGCCTCGAGTCGGGCGCCGACGAGGTGCTCATGGCGATCGACAAGGGTTGCTCCGGCGGCGACCTGATCGAGGCGGGGGAGAAGGTCGTGCGCGCCGGTCTCGAGCTCTGCTTCTACCTGATGCCCGGGCTGGGCGGGCGCGAGGCGGCCGCCGCGCACGTCGCGGGCTCCGCCCGCGTGATCAGCGCGGTGGCCGCGGCGGCGCCCGCCGAGCGCCCGCTCGTCGTGCGCCTGCGCACGGCCGCGGTCGTGCCGGGCACGCCGCTCGCAGAGCGCGAGGCCGCAGGCGAGTTCGTGCTGCCCGACGACGTCGAGGTGGCCCAGGAGCTGCGCGACCTTCTGGAGCAGCTCGGGGATGCCCGCCTCGAGCTGCGTTCCGACCATGTGCTCAATCTGCTGCCGGAGCTCGAGGGCTCGCTGCCGCGGGACCGCGAGCGGCTCGTGACGCTGCTCGACGAGTACCTGGGCTGGCCGCGCGAAGAGCAGGCACGCTTCGCCGTCGGCGCGCGGCTCGGCATCTATCGCCGCCTCGCCGACCGCGATGACCCCGGCCGTCGCAGGCAGCTCGACGAGCAGTTCGCGGGGTACAGCAGCCCCTGGCGCCGACGAGCTGCTGCGTGCCGCGACCGCTCTGCGGGCGCGCTTCATCTGACGCCGCCGCCGGCTGCGCCGCGCACCACCAGCGGCGCTACCTCAAGCGTCCTCGGCCGAGCCCAGGTCGCCGGTCAGGTACCGCTGGACCGTGGGTCCGACGGCCGCGACCAGCTCATCGACCGACGCCGAAGCGAGCGGCTCGATGCCGGCGACGTGGCGCAGCATCGCCAGCCCGATGAACTGCGAGCCGACCAGCGTTGCCCGGAGCTGCGCGTCGTCGGCCGGCAGCGCCTCGGTGATCGGGCCGAAGACCCTGCGCTCAAGGTAGTCGCGCACCAGGGTCATCGCAGTCTCATTGGTCATCGCCGAGCGCAGCGTCGCGATCAGGGGCACGCGCGTCTCCGCCGGCTCCCAGGCTGAGAGAAAGGCGCGCACGAGCGCCGGGCCCATGTCCTCGGGTGCCTGGTCCCGGACCCGGGCGAGGATCTCACCGGGCTCCATCGGCAGCTGCAGCGCCGCGCCGAAGAGCTGCTCCTTGGAGCCGAAGTAGTGGATGACGAGCGCGGGGTCGACGCTCGCCCGCGCGGCGATGTCGCGGATGGTCGCACGGTCGAAACCATTGTCCGCGAAGCATGCCCGCGCAGATTCAAGGATCTCGGTGCGCGTCGAGGGGTCGCCAGGCCGGCGGCCGCTCCTGCGGCCGTCGGCGGCCCCCTCGGGCCTCTCCGCGGTCATTCGTCCATCATCGGCACGCCGGCCTCGGCCACCTCGACCCGGCCGACGGCCTCCATCCGCTCGGCTCGAGTCATGTCTTGGTGGCCCTCGTACTCGCCCAGGCGGCGGCCCGTGAACAGGGCGGGGACGATCCCCAGCAGCGCCGCCAGCGCCGCCGCATAGAACGGCCAGCTGAACGACTCGGCGATGTCGTTGCGGTAGAGGGCGGCCACCGCCGCGTTGAGCTTGCGCAGCTCGAGCGCTTCGGCGGTGCCGGCCGGCGGCCCGGGCGCCCCGCGCAGCGGATCGGTCGTCATCTGAGCTGCGCCACCCCCGCTGCCCGCGGCAGCTTTGGCGTTCTCGATCAGCGTCGCCGTGTACGCTCCCTTCGCAGCAGGGTCGAGCTGCGGCTGCGCGGCGATGAGTCCGGCTGCCTGGCGCGTCGCGTGCTGCGCGTTCTGGGCGACCGTGTGCGTGAAGATGGCGACAAGGAGGGCTACGCCCACGGTGAAGCCGATCTGGCGCATGGTGTTGAGGGCTCCGGAGCCCACCCCTCGGACCTGCGGGGGCAGGGAGGCCATGGAGGCGGCCGACAGGGTCGGCATGGCGAGGCCCATGCCGACGCCGATGAAGGCCGCCCGCCAGATGACGTCCAGCACCGTGGCGTCACCGCCCAGCTGGGCCAGGAGCAGGAGGCCGACGGCAAAGAACGCTGCGCCCACCGCCGAGGGGAAGCGGGGACCGATACGATCGTTCAGGCGCCCCGCGTTGGGGGCCACGATCAGCGCGATCACCGGTACGATCGTCATCGCCGCGGCGGCGCGGAGCTCCGAGTAGCCGAGCACCGAGACCATGAAGATCACGAGCATGAGGAACGTGCCGCCCATCGCCATGCCGACGAACAGGATCGCCGTGTTGGCGGCGGTGAACGAGCGGATGCGCAGCAGGTTGACCGGGAACATGGGTGACGCCGTATGCGTCTCCCACCACATGAACAAGGGGAAGCTCAGGGCCGCGGCGACGAAGAGCGCGACGATCGTCGGCGACGTCCAGCCCCACGCGTCGCCCTCCACGAGCGCCAGCGTCAGGGCGAAGAGCCCCACACCGGAGATGAGCATGCCGGGGATGTCGATGCCGCCCTCGGCTTGCGCCTTCCGGGCTGTCCGAGGGAGGACGATCGCGCACCCGACCACGGCGGCGACCCCGATCGGAACGTTGACGAAGAAGATCCAGGACCAGTGGCCGTAGGTCACGAGCAGGCCGCCGAGCGTGGGCCCCACGGCCGCGGCGGCGGTGCCGAGTGCTCCCCAGATGCCGACGGCCATGCCCTGTTGGCGGCGCGGGAAGGCGCCGAGGACGATCGCCAGCGAGATCGTGAGAAGGGCTGCTCCACCGAGGCCCTGGCCGGCGCGGAAGGCGACCAGCCACTCGATGCTGGGAGCGAAGCCGCAGAGGAGCGAGAAGAGCGTGAAGGTCACGAGGCCGAAGATGAAGACGCGCTTCTGGCCGTAGCGGTCGGCGACGCGGCCCATGGAGAGGAAGAACACGGCCAGCACCAGGCTGTACGAGTTGAGCACCCAGGAGGCCTGCGACACGGTCGTGCCCAGGTCGGTGATGATCGCCGGCATCGCGATGTTGACGATGGTGACGTCGAGCAGCGCCATGAACATGCCGACGCTGACGGCGATGAGGATCCACCACTTGCGCGGGTGACCCTGGTCGAGAGGTGGAGCGTCGGGGGAGGGGACGGGGTCGGTCACGGGGACGTCCTTTCGGGGTGCTGCCGGAGTGGAACGTCGGCCTCGTCGCCCGCGCGCGCCAGCCGGACGAAGGTCTCTTCGAAGGTAGCGGGCACGATCGTGACGCGGGCGGAGACGCGGCGGGCGGTCAGGGCGGCGCGCACTCCCGCCTCGTCATCACCGGGCACGCGGAGGTCACGCCCGACAAGGGCCGCCGGAAGTCCGGCGTCGTCGAGCGCCGCGTACGCCTCGTCCCATCGGTCCGCGTGCACGGCGACCGCCACGCCGTCGCCGACGATGTTGGCGAGAGTGCCCTCGGCGACGATGCGCCCGCCGGCCATCAGCACCAGCCGGTCGCACTGGTCCGCCTCGTCGAGGCGATGTGTCGTGACGAGGACGCCGGCGCCGTCGGCGGCGGAGCGATGGATGGTGTCCCAGAGCGCCGCGCGCGCGCCGAGGCCGACGCCCGAGGTGGGCTCGTCGAGGACGAGCAGCTCGGGCGCGTGGGCGAGGGCGGCGGCGAAGGCGAGGCGCCGCCGCAGGCCGAGCGGCAGGTCGCGGACGAGCGTGCCCGAGGCAGCCGCGAGGTCAGGCTCCAGCGCCGGCGGCGCGCCGCCGAAGGCGCCGGCCGAGAACGACAGGTTCTCGGCCACGGTGAGATCCCGCCAGAGGCCGAGGCCCTGGGGCACGTAGCCGAGGCGCCCGCGGGTCTCCCTCGAGGGAGGGCGGCCGAAGAGCAGCGCCCGCCCGGACGTGGGGCGCAGCAGACCCAGGAGCAGCCGGATGAGGGTGGTCTTGCCGGCGCCGTTGGCGCCGAGGAGGCCGATCACCTCGCCGGCCCGCAACTCGAGGTCCACGTCCGCGACCGCGGTGAACGAGCCGAAGCGGCGCACGAGCCGGTCGGCGACGGCGAGCGCTCGGGAGCCGGATCTGCCCGTGTCGGCGGGACGTTGCGGCGCGGATGCGCGCACGCGGCCGGCTGTCGTCAGGCCGGCCGCGTCCTCGGGCGCGGTCGCGCGGCCGTCCTCGAGCAGCACGACGTTCGCGGCCCGCTGGGCCTCGTCGAGATAGGTCGTGGAGACGACCACCGCTGCACCGGCCGCGGCCGCAGCGGCGATCAGCCGCCAGAGGTCGGCGCGGCTCACGGGGTCGACGCCGGTCGTCGGCTCGTCGAGGACGAGCAGGTCCGGCTCGTGGAGCATGGCCAGCGCGAATGCCAGCTTCTGGCGCATTCCCCCGGAGAGACGGCCGGCCAGCCGTGTCCCAGTCCCTGTGAGCCCGGTGCGGGCCAGCAGCTCCGCCGACCGCTCCTCGCGCTCGCGCGCGGTGAGACCGTAGGCGCTCGCCACGAACTCGACGTTCTCGTCGACGCTGAGGTCGTCGTAGACGCCGGCGGCGCCGGCCACGTAGCCGATCCGGCGTCGGTCCGGCCGGTCGACGCTGCCGGCCGACGCGGGGACCACGCCGGCGAGCGCGCGCAGGAGCGTCGTCTTGCCGGCGCCGTCGCCGCCGATCACGGCGGTCACGGCGCCGGCCGGAACGGCCAAGGTCACGCCGTCCAGCGCCGCGTTCGTCCCGTAGCGCACGGTCAGGTCGCGTACGCCCCACGCGCGCGCGCCGGGGCCGGGGCCGGCCGGGGCGTTGCCCGAGGCTGCGCTCACCGCGCCGCCTCCGCGCAAGCCCCGTCCGTGACGGAGTCTGCCCCCGGCCCGCCGGACTCCGCCGTGCCGGCCGGGGCGAGGTCCCGGCGAAAGCGCAGAGTGGAGGCGGTGAACACGCCGATGGCCATCACCGCGAGAATCGTGAGCGGCAGCCACAGCGCGTCGATCGGCGCACCACGCACCATCACCCCGCGCGCGACCTTGATGAACCAGGTCAGAGGGAGGAGGTAGCCGATCCAGCGCACGCCCCACGGCATGGAGTAGAGGGGGAAGAACAGGCCGCTGAGCAGGAACTGCGGCAGCATCGTCATCATCGCCAGCTGGATCGCCTGTCCCTGGGTCTGCGAGACGCTCGAGATGAGGACGCCGGTCCCCAGGGTGACGAACAGGAACAGGACGGCGCCCAGCGCGAAGGTCGCGACGGAGCCTCTGAAGGGGACGTCGAAGACCAGCAGGCCGGCGATCACCACGATGACCATGTCGGCGGCGGCGATGAGCAGGTACGGCGCGATCTTGCCGAGGAAGACGTCGCGCGGTCGGAACGGCATCACCGCGAGCTGCTCCATGGTGCCGCTCTGCCGCTCACGCACGACGCCCAGCGCGGTGGCCACCGTGCCGACGAACACGAGGATGATGCCGCAGAGCCCGGGGATCATGATGACGGCGGTCCGCAGGTCGGGGTTGTAGAGCACCGTCACCTCTGCGACCGGGACGGCGCCGCCGGCGAGCGGGCTCTGCCCGCCGGACCCGGCGGCGCCTGCCGCGCCGGTCGCCTGCAGCTCGGCGAGGCTGCGCAACGCGGCCTGCGCGGCAAAGAGCTCTGTGCCGTCGACGAGCACCTGGGCCGGGCGGCCCGTCTCCGCAGGCGTGACGACGGCCACGACCGCCTCGCCCCGCCGCAGCAGGTCCTCGGCGCCGACGCGGTCGTCGTCCGCCTCCGTGGAGACGACGTTGAACGTCTCGGGGAGCGCCGCGGCCGCCGCCCCTGCCCTCGCACCCACGACCACGGTAGGCACGTCCTTGATGTCGAAGCTGGCCGCGTAGCCGAACACGACGAGGAAGAGGAACGGCAGCAGGAACAGCATGGCGAGGGTGCGGGGGTCGCGACGCAGCTCCCGGAACTCCTTGACGGCGATGGCGAGCATGCGGACTGCCTCCTTGCCATGTCCACTCGCACAGAGCGGAGCGGGTAGAAGAATTCAACACATGTTGAGTTCACCACGCGTTGACCGCATGTGTCAAGGCCCGCTCGCGCGCGGCCGCCGCTTCTGCGGCGGGCGTCTCAGCCCAGGCTCGTCAATCGACAGGATGACGAGACTCTGCCGATTACTCCATCTTCTGAGGATGAGTGCTGCCGGAGGCGACGTGACAGACTGGTGGATGCGTCCGAAAGCGACGCGTCGCGACGAAGCCACGAATTCCTGCGCTTGAGCATCGAGTTGCCGAGTGTTAGGTTCTCACTCCACCCCTTTGCCGCGCTTGGCCACGGCTTTCGGGGAAGAGCGCGCGGCCTCCCGGTCGCCTGCCTCACGAGGAGGCGTACTGCAAGACAGCCACCCCATACGTCGTCTGCTGTTCGTCGCTCTGGCGGTGCTGTGCGCGACCACCGGTGCCGCCGCGCTGGCGCCCGCGTCCGCGGGCGCCCGGTCCGGCGAGCTGCAGCAGGATCGCGCCAAGGCGCGCGAGCTCGCCGCCGACATCAGCACCCTCGACGCCCAGATCGGGTCGGCTGTCACGCGCTACTCGCGGGCGACCCGGGCCCTCGAGGCGGTGCGCGAGCAGCTCGAGGAGAATCGGCGTTTGCAGCGGCTGGCGTACAGGGAGCTCGGGGTCGCTCGCGAGACGCTCGCGACTCGGGCCGTGGCCATGTACAAGCACGACGACGTCAGCCCTCTCGACGCCGTGTTGGGTGCGGCCGACCTGAGCGATCTCGTCACGCAACTCACCATAGTGCGCTCTATCGCTCGCTGTGACCGCGACGTGGTGCGCAGCATCGAGAGCACCAAGCGAGAGCTGCGCGATCGTGGGGTCGCGCTGACCGCAGACGAGCGCACTGCGGAGAAGCTTGTCGGGACCTGCGAGAGCGAGCTCGCGATCATCCGCAGCCGCCTGGACGAGCGCCGCGCGATGCTGGCCGGCGTCCGCTCCGACATCCGTCGCCTGGCCGCCGACGCCGCCAAGTCGTCTCCGGCGCCCTCGCCGACCGTCGAGCCTCCGGCGGCGAGCGGTGGCTCCGGTCCCTGGTGGCCCCTCATCCGCAGCGCGGCGGCGAGCAACGGCGTGAGCGCGCGCGGCATGTACCGCCTCATGATGATCGAATCGGGCGGCTCCGCCGCCATCGCCGGCGCGGGCGGTTACTACGGCCTGTTCCAGTACGCCCCGAGCACCTGGAAGGGCAGCTGGAACCCCTGGCGGTCCTCGAGCATCACCGACGGCGCCGCCCAGATCAAGGCGACCGCGCTCGCGATCGGGCGGGGCAACGGTCACGCGTGGTGGGACCCCTCCTACACCTGGGCATTCCAAGGCGACTGAGCCCTTGCGGGCGTCGCGCGGCGCCTCGCCTTGCCCGCTCCTCCGAACTTCTCTCGCCGCGGATCGCCGGGCCGGACTTGACGCAACGCCGAAACGCGGTAGACTTCGTGCGGTTATGCTCGAAAGTGCTCGGATTCACAAGGCATGAGCACTGGACCAGACTTCTCCGCACAGCACGGGGAACGGTCGGGCGCCGTGGGATGCGAACAGTGGGAGCCTCCGGCGCAGGAAGCGAGAAGCGGGCAGTGAAGCGCCCGACCGTCAGGTCTCTCGAGGCCGTCCGGAAGCGCGCCGGGCGGCGCGGCTGCCGCGTGCGCCACTATCTGCGCCCGGTCTTCTGGAGGTCGCGTGCCGCCGGCCCCGGGCTCCGACACTTGACAGTATGTTGGCCGCGCTTATGATATGTTCGACTTTGTTCGGTCTTGCCGGGCCGTAACGCGCTACGTATTGGGGAGCCGCTGTGTCTCAGGAAGTCCCGGACGTCCACGAGATGATCCCTGCGGAGCGTCGGGCCCGTATCGTCGATCTCGTCCAGAAGCGACGAGCCGTGAGGGTGTCGGCGCTCAGCGAGAATCTCGGTGTCTCGGGCATGACCATCCGCAGAGATCTTGAGCGGCTGGAGGTCGAAGGCATCCTGGTGCGCACGCACGGGGGGGCCGTCCTCAAGCGGCACATGGCCGAGGAGACGCTGTACGTCGAGCGCGAGAGCGCGAGCGCCGAGGAGAAGCGGCGTATCGCCGAGCGCGCGGCCGCGCTCATCGAGCCGGGCGAGACGGTCTTCCTGAGCTCGGGGACCACCGCCGCTCGCGTCATCCGGCATATCGATCCTTCGCTGGAGGCGCGTATCGTCACCCACAACGTGGGCGCCGTGCAGGAGGCCCGCAGGTTGCGGGTCGAGGTCGTCCTCGTCGGCGGGCTGTACCGGCCTCGCTCCAATGCGGTCAGCGGGCCGCTCGCGCTCGAGCACATCAGTCGCTTCCACGCCGGCAAGATGCTGATCGGTGTGGACGGCTTCGATCTCGAGGAAGGCCTCACCACCCCGACCATGGGCATGGCCGGTGTGGAGCGCGCGATGCTCGCGCAGACGCGCGGCGAGGTCATCGCTCTGGCTGACTCGACCAAGATCGGCGTGGTCGCGGACGTCGTCATCTGCGGCCTCGGCGAGATCGACTCCGTCATGGTCGACGACGGGGTAGACCAGAGCGTGCGCGACGAGATCGTGCGGTTGGGATTGCAGTGCATCGTCGTCTGAGCCGGTGGTGCCCGGCGTCGCGGCCTGCCGGCGGAAGTGAGGTCCCGTGGATGTAGCCAAGGCAAACGAGCTCTTCGAGTTGGCCGAGCGACTGGCGGCCGACGCGCAGTCCCTCCGGGATGCCCTGAAGGTGGAGTTCCTGAGCGGACAGCTGGCGGAGGTCGTCGCCAGCGACTACGACCTCGGGGAGGTGCTCCGCGTCGAGCAGATCCTCGGCGGGTACACCAATCTGAGCTTCGCGGTCGTCGTTGGGACGCCGGAGGGCGAGCGCAAGTACTTCGTGCGCAAGTACAACCGGCTGAACACCGAGCGCGAGGTGCAGTTCGAGCACGCGCTCGTCAATCACATCAGCGGCAAGGGGTTCCACATCGCCGCACAGGTGTATCCGGCCAAGAGCAGGCTCACCTACGTCACGCGGGAGGAGACCATCGCCGGCGAGCGCGTCTCCCGGCTGTTCGCCGTCTACGAGATGCTCGAGGGCGAAGACAAGTACACCTGGATCAGTAACCGCCTCACGGACACCGAGTTCGCGAACGGCGCCCGGGTGCTCGCCCAGTTCCACGCCCTCGCCCACGACTTCGACCCCGGCGACCTCGCTCGCGAGCAGCCGCCGATCATGCAGATGCTGGGCGAGTTGCCGCAGACGTTCCGGGACTACGCCGCCGCGTCGCGCGGCACGGCCTTCGACCAGCTCTACATCGAGCGGCTGCCGCGCATCCTCGAGCTGCTCGACAAGGGCCGCGCGATGGAGGACGACCTGCAGGGGCTGCCCCGTGTCCCCGTGCACTGCGACTACCACCCGGGCAATCTCAAGTGGGTCGACGAGCGGGGCGTCGGGCTCTTCGATTTCGACTGGTCCAAGCTGGACTTCCGGCTGTTCGACGTGGCACAGGGCATCGCCTACTTCTGCAGCTCCTGGGCGGGCCACGACGACGGCGACCTGCGCCTGGACAAGGCGGCCCTCTTCGTCCGCGCCTACCAGGACGAGGCGAAGCGGTTCGAGATCCCCGGGCCCATGAGCGCCGAGGAGCTCGCCCTGCTCCCGCGCATGGTCGCCAACGCCAATCTCTACATCCTCAACTGGGACCTCGCGGCGTACTACGAGGACCCCGGGGTCGGCGTCGACGAGTATCTGGTGTACCTGGATCACCAGGTGCAGTTCATGGAGTACATCGAAGAGCACCAGTACGAGCTCGCACACATCGCAGAGGAGGCATGACCGCATGAGGTTCGTCGAGATGCTCTCAGAGGCCGAGGTCAGGCGTACTCACGAGGCCTCGCTCGAGGTTCTCGAGACGGTGGGCATCCTCGCCCACTACGCGCCCGCCCGCGAGGTCTTCAAGGCACACGGCTGCACTGTGGACGACGAGACCGGTCTTGTGCGCTTCCCAGCCGCCGTCATCGAGAAGTACCGCAAGATGGCGCCGCCGAGCTTCACGTTCCGCGGCCGCGACCCCCAGTACGACCGCACGATCCCGGACGACGGCCCCATCGTGGTCACCGGCTCGTCGGCGCCGAACGTGGTCGACCCGGTCACCGGCGTCGAGCGCCGGGCGACGTCCTCTGACATCGCCAACATCGCCCATCTCATCAACGAGCTGCCTGGGTTCGACGTGTTCAGCATCTCGACCCTGGCCGACGACGCGCCCGAGGGGCAGTTCAGCCTGAGCCGGTTCTACCCGGCGCTCAAGAACTGCCTCAAGCCGGTGCGCAGCAACACGCCGAACATGAGCGACCTGCACCAGGTCGTCGAGCTCGGCGAGCTCATCGCCGGCGGCAAGGAGGCCTACGCCGAGCGGCCGATCATCAACCACCACTACTGCCCGATGGTCAGCCCGCTCACCATGGACGTCGACTCGACCGAGGCCGTCATGTGGCTCACCGAGCGTGGGCTGCCGGTCTACACGACGGTGGTGCCGAACGCCGGCCTCACCTCGCCGATGACGCTGATGGGCACGCTCGTGGTCGGCAACGCCGAGTTCCTCGCCATCACCGCCTTCCAGCAGATGGTCAAGGAGGGCACGCCGATCATCTACGCCAGCCTTCCGACGGTGGCCGACATGCGCACCGGCGCCTACGCGCCCGGCGCCATCGAGACCGGCATCCTTCTCGCGGCGCAGGCGCAGCTCGCGCACTTCTACGGCGTGCCGTCGGGCGGCTACATCGGCCTCACCAACTCGCACTCCAACGACGCCCAGGCGGGCTTCGAGACCGGCATGAACACCGTGCTCGGCGTCTCCGCCGGCGCGACGCTGCTGAACATGGGCGGCCTCTTCAGCTCGCTCATGGCGTTCGACTTCGCCAAGGCGGTCGTCGACAACGAGATCGCGCTGATGGACAAGCGCGCCTACCGCGGCCTCGAGTTCAGCGAGGAGAACCTCGCGCTCGACGAGATCGCCGCCGTCGGCCCCGGCGGCAGCTACATGAGCCGCAAGCACACCAAGGCGCGCATGAAGACCACGGCGGTGCTCCCCAAGCTGGCCAATCGCGACATGCGCCAGCAGTGGGAAGACGCCGGGCGGCCGGTCATCCACGACCGCGCGCTCGCCGAGGCGCGCCGCATCCTGGCGGAGCCCAACGACGCCGTCTGGGACGCCGCCCTCGACGCGAAGATCAGAGAGCACTTCGCCGGCCTCGTCGCCGGCGACGCGACACCGCTGGAGGCCTGATACGCGGAAGAGCTGAGACGAAGTCCCGACCAGTCACGCGGCCGCCGCAGCGCGGCCGGGCAACGTTCAATCGGACCAAGGGGTGCATTCCATGGCGGACGCAGAACACTTCGACAAGCTGAAGCAGTCCATCATCGACCAGGACGAGGACGAAGTCCTCGCCGCCGTCAACGCGGCGCTGGCCGACGGTGTCGGGGCCAGTGCGATCATCGACCAGGGCCTTCTGCCGGGCCTCAACGTGATCGGCGAGCAGTTCGAGTGCGAGGACATCTTCCTCCCCGAGCTCATGCAGGCCGCCCTCGCCTTCCAGGCGGCGATGGTCGTCCTCGAGCCCAAGATCAAGGAAGAAGGCGCCGAGGGTGAGAAGAAGGGCAAGATCGTCCTCGGCACGGTGAAGGGCGACCTCCACTCGATCGGCAAGAACATCCTCAAGCTCCTCTACGAGACCTCCGGCTTCGAGGTCTGGGACCTCGGCATCGACGTCGACCTGTTCCAGTTCGTCGACAAGGCCAAGGAAGTCGACGCCGACATCATCGCCATGTCAGCGCTCCTCACGACGACCCTGATCGGCCAGAGGGACGTCATCGAGGCGCTCAGGGACCAGGGCGCGCGCGACAAGTTCAAGGTCATCATCGGCGGCGGCGCGACCACCAAGGAGTGGGCCGACACCATCGGCGCCGACGGCTGGGCCGCGACGGCGTACGAGGCCGTGACCCTGTCCACCAAGCTGGTCTCCTGAAACCGCGCCTGACCCCGACGAGAGCGAGGAGCACGAGATGATCGACCTTATCGAGGTGTTCGACCGCGCCGAGACCGGCCCGCTCACCTCCGAGACCGACTACTACATGAAGCGCTACGTCCCCAAGCTCAGCGAGGTCATCTCGCGGCACAAGGTGAAGTGGGACAAAGAGACCATCATCAACACCGACGACACCCTGACGGACGGGGTGTTCGAGGCGGCCGTCGACCTCATCGCCGAGGCCGGCGCCTACTGCCCGGAGACCAACCGCGTGATGCAGTTCACGCGCGACGAGATCGTCACGGCCTGCGAGCAGTGCCCGACGGCGACAACGTTCGGCGAGGGCCGCGAGCGCAATGTCATGCGCGGCCGTCGTCCCGACACCACGGACGACCGCCCGTGGGTGCACGTCGGCGGCGGCATCTACACCACCGATGAGCAGGTCTTCGTGGACACCGTCGAGAAGATGGCGTCCTTCAGCATCGTCAACTCCGTCAGCGTGCCGTCGATCCTGCACCTTCGCGGCAAGGACTCGCGCGTGCGTTCGCCGCAGGAGATCCTCTCCGCCTGCAAGACCGTGCGCCTTGCGCGTGAGGGCATCCGTCGCTCCGGCCGCGCCGGCCTGCCGATCATCAACGGCATCTCCGCGGCCTCCCAGCCGGCCTCGATGTTCGCCGCCAGCTACCCCGAGTTCGGGCTGCGCCCGAGCGACGGCTTCCTCATCGACTTCCTCTCCGAGATGGTCGTCGGCTACGAGGCGCTGCAGAAGGTCGCCTTCTACAACAGCATCAGCGCCAACATCGGCTCCACCTCGACGCCGCTCTTCGGCGGCTACGCGGGCGGCGCCGAGGGCGTGGCCGTCACCGCGACCGCGTACATGATCATGGGCAACCTGGTCTTGCGCGGCAGCTACCACTACAACGCCCCGCTGCACAGCAAGCTGCACCTCTCGTCCACCAAGCCGCTCATCTGGGCGATCGCCATGTCCAACGCCGCGATCGGCCGCAACATGGGCTACCCGATGGTCAATCTGCCGTATCTCGGCGGCGGGTCGGGCACAAAGCAGTACCATTACGAAATGGCCTGCTATATGCTCGCTGTTGTGACGTCTGGTGGAAACGTGTTCTCAGGTCATCCCGCGATGGCGGTCCAGTCGGACTCGCTCGTGCCGGACGACCACAAGTTCCACGCCGAGATCGGCCTCGCCGTCTCGAAGCTGACGCGCGCCCAGGCTGAGCCTATCGCCCAGAAGCTCTTCCCGCTGTTCGGCGACAAGCTCAAGGATCCGGACAAGGGTCTCACGTTCCAGGAGGTCTACGACATGCAGACCAAACGGATCAAGAACGCCGACTACCAGAAGGCCATGGACGAGGTCCGCTCGGAGCTCGCCGGCATGGGTCTCGAGGTCCCCGTTTCGTGACCCTGCATCTTCGACGTCGTCTCTTCGGCGCCGTCCCCGCCCGCCTCGCGGCGGCGGGGACGGCGCTCGCACCTGTTCGGCGCGCGACCAGCGCCCATCCAGCAACGCCGACCACGGCGCAGGCGGAGCGCTGCGCGTAAGGAGAGGCAGGACGAATGGCAGAGGCAGCGCACCTGACGCCGGAGGACATCATCGCCCGGATCGCGGACTGGAAGGGTAAGGACGTCCGCTACGAGGAGCTCGGCGGCGGCATCACCAACCACAACTACATCGTGTGGGTGGACGGCGGCTCCGAGAACGGCGGCGAGAAGTACGTGATGCGCGTTCCCGGCATGGGCACCGACATGTTCATCGACCGCGACGTCGAGCGGGACTGCATGATCCAAGCCGCCAAGGTCGGCGTGGGCCCGGCGGTGGCCTACCAGATCGACCCCGAGGGCGCGCTGGTGATCGCCTTCGTCGAGGGCGAGATCCTGCACCCCGAGACCATGGCCGGGCATCCCGAACGCATCAAGCAGTCGGTCGAGACCGTGAAGGTCTTTCATCAGAACTGCGTGTTCAAGAGCGACATCCAGCTCTTCGACATGCTGCGCAAGTACACCAAGATCGCGCGCGACATCAACGCGCCGATGCCGGAGCGCCTCGAGGCCATGCTGGTGGCGATGGAGGACGTGGAGGCGGCGACCCAGCGGAACCCGGTGCCGGCGGTCGCCTGCCACAACGACCTGCTCTCCGAGAACTTCATCATCGACGCCGACGGCAAGATGTGGATCATCGACTGGGAGTACGGCGGGATGACCGACCCGTACTTCGATCTCGGCGACTACGTGATGGAACACCCGTTCTCCCGCGAGGAAGAAGAGCTCGTCATCGCCGCCTACTGCGGCGAGATGGACGAGCGCTACTTCGGTCGCCTGATGCTCTACAAGGCGCTTTCCGGCGTCTGGTGGGGCGTGTGGGCGATGATCCAGCACACGGTGTCGCATATCGACTTCGACTACATGGAGTGGGGCTTGGAACGTGTGGCCCGCGCCGAGAAGGTCGTGAACGACCCCGATTACCAACAATGGCTCGATGCACAGTGAACAAGCGACCCGCGCACGCGGCGAAAGGGGGTAGGACGTGACGGTAAGACTCTTCTTCGCCACGGACGTCCACGGCTCGGAGGTCTGCTGGCGCAAGTTCATCAACTCCGCCGGCCACTACGAGGCCAACGTCCTGATACTCGGCGGAGACATGACGGGCAAGGCCATCGTGCCGATCATCCAGACCGGGCCCGAGAAGTGGCGCTACCACATGCTCGACATCAACCACGAGCTCAACGGCGCCGACGACCTCGCCAAGGCCGAGCGCCTCATCAAGGATCACGGCTACTATCCGGTCTCCCTGACGCCGGAGGAGCGCGACGAGTACACGAGCGACGAAGACAAGCTCGAGGAACTGTTCCACGCCCAGATGCGCAAGACCGTCGAGGAGTGGGTCGAGTGGGCGGACAAGAAGCTCGAGGGCAGCGGCATCCAGTGCATCGTGTGCCCCGGCAACGACGACCGTCACGACATCGACGAGATCCTGGCGACGTCGAAGACGATGCAGGTCGGTGAGGGCAACGTCATAGACCTGCCTGACGGGTATCAGCTCGCCTCCAGCGGCTGGACCAACCTGACTCCGTGGGACACCCCGCGTGAGGAGGAGGAGCCCAAGCTCAAGCAGCGCATCATGGACATCGTCAAGCAGGCGACCGTGCCGCCCGAGCGGCTGGTGCTCGGTCTGCACGCGCCGCCCTACGACACGCAGCTCGACGTGGCGCCGAAGATCGACTGGGAGTCGCTGACCGTCCAGGGTCAGGACTCGGCGCACGTCGGGTCCACCGCCGTCAAGGAGGTGATCGAAGAGGTCCAGCCCATCCTGTCTCTGCACGGGCACATCCACGAGAGCAGAGCTGCCGTCCGTATCGGACGCACGCTCTCCATCAACCCGGGCAGCTCGTACGTCGAAGGCATGGTCGCCGGCTGCGTGGTCGACCTCGATGGCAAGAAGAAGCTGAAGCGCTACAGGCTGACGTCCGGGTGAGGGCACCCGGAAGCACGACGGAGGGCCCCGGGAGCGCGCCGCGCATCGCCCGGGCAGAAACGACAGAGGGGGGACTTAGCTGATGGCGACTGACGCAAGCAAGCCAGCTGAACAAACACTGTTCGTCCGCAAGGCGAGCGGTCTGGTGAAGGGCTGGTCGTCGACGGACGGGTTCAGGTATTCGTTCTTCTCCGTGAACCTGTTCCTCGCGATCTGGTCGTTCGCGTACGCCACCTTCATCCCGGGTGGCAGTCTGTTCTGGGCGATCGTGATCACCGCGATCTTCATCGTCCTCGAGATCGTCGTGTACGCGGGTCTGATCTCAGCGATGCCGCGCGCAGGTGGCGACTACGTGTGGATCACACGCATCTTCCACAGCTCCATCGGCTTCGTGATCGCCGGCGTGGGCTGGTGGTTCATCCTGTGGCTCTGGACGCCGATCTACGCCGACATGGGTGTCCAGACCACCGTCAAGCCGATCTTCCGCATCCTCGGCCTCAATGGGGCGGCCGACTGGCTCGGCACGGCGACGGGCATCTTCGTGGCGTCGCTGGTGGTCATCGCCATCGCCTCCATCCTGGTGGCCGTCGGCATGAAGGCGTACGCCAACTTCCAGAAGTGGGCCATGTGGATCGGCCTCGCCGGCGTCATTGTCTGCGGCATCCTGCTGCTGGTGACGTCCGGGGACTCCTTCAAGGAGAAGTTCAACCAGGCTGCCGAGAAGTACTACGGCGGCGACGTCGGGCTGCTGGACCTGACCAAGTACGAGCAGGACGAGGCCGGCCTGTTCGTCTACGACGACGACGGCAACCTGGTCGTCGTCGAGGGCGAGACCAACGCCGGTGCGTTCGAGGCCGTCGAGGCAGTCGGCGCCGGCACCGGCATGCCTACCTCCACGTTCAGCGGCGGCCTGAGCTGGGCCACCTGGGCGATCATCCCGTTCATGCTGTTCTGGATGGCGTGGCCGAACTGGGGCGCCACCTTGTACGGCGAGGTCCGCGGGGCCAAGGACTTCCGCAAGAACATCTACCAGATGCTCGGCGGGCTCTTCGTGCCGACGATCATCGCCCTGTCCTTCCTCGGGCTGATGACCTGGAAGGTCGGCTACCAGGCCTTCATGGGCACGATGGCCTCCTTCTGGTGGGGGATCTCACCGATCGGCGGCGACTACATATCGCCGACGGCGATGATCAGCTGGATCGTCCCCAATGCGGCGTTCCAGGTCATCCTCATCGCCGCCATCTCGCTGCTGCTCTTCGGCTGGTTCGGCACGCTCTTCCTCTCGTCGACGCGCATGATCTTCGCGTCCGCGTTCGACCGCATCCTGCCCGAGCGGGCGGCCAAGGTGACCTCCGGCGGCGTGCCGACGGTCGCTCTGCTGCTCATGACGATCCCGTCGATCATCGTGGCGGCGCTCTATGCGTACACCCCCGTCGTGGAGGACCGCGGGGTCACGATCGTCAAGCTCTTCACCTACGATGCGACGTTCGGCATCATCATCATGTTCCTCTTCAGCGGGCTCGCCTTCATGGTCATGAAGTGGCGCGCTCGCGGGATCTGGGAGAACAGCGCCCTGCCCAAGTCGGGCATCGCCGGCATCCCGTGGATGGCCATCATCGCGGCCTTCTACTGCGCCTTCCTGGTCTTCAACATCTTCATGTTCGTGTGGGATCCCGACGGCGTCTACTACATCAACCTGTGGGAGTCCGCCGTCTTCATGGGCGTCCTCTACCTGGCCGGCGTCGTGATCTGGCTGGTCGCGTGGATGGTCCGCAAGAAGCAGGGCATGGAGCTCGAGGCCGTCGCCAAGGAGATCCCTGTCGAGTAGTCGGGGAGCCCTTCGCGGCGTGAATACCGGCGCCGGCGGCGGCCGCAGAGCCGCCGCCGGCGCTACCCACGAAGACGCACACGCAGACGAGACAAGACGAGACCCCCGGGACGGCCTGGGACTCCTGATCAGCGACACAGCGGAGGCCGTATAGATGAAGATAATGACGAGAATGGGTGACTCCTCGAACGTGGAGCTCACCAAAGACGAGCTGCGCACGGAGTTCATCACCGGCTCCGAAGAAGCGGCGAAGAAGGCCAAGATCCCCGTCCTCACCGAGAACGAGATCGACTACCTGGTCGACATGTTCGCGGCGCCGACGCGCATCTGGGGCGTCCAGCGCGGCAACGAAGTCGTCATGACCAAGGACGGCTGCGTCAACGCCCTGAACTCCTCGCGCATGTCGAGCGGCGTGGTCGCTCCGGTCAACCGCGAGGTGGGCGTGCGCCTCTTCGAGTCGATGCTCGGCTTCGACTCCATGGAGATCTCGCACAACGACTACTCGGTGAAGCCGCAGCGGTTCCTCAAGGCGCTCGAGATGCTCCATGTCGAGCTCCTCATGGAGACGACGATCTTCCCGCTCCTCTACGGGTTCATGCCGAACCTCGGGCTCTACTACCGCCCCGACGGCTCGTTCGAGAACCCCAGCGACCTCATGCCGATCGGCAAGATCGACGAAGCCCGCAAGACGCAGGAAGAGGCCGGCAAGGCCTGCCTCGAGGACTGCATCGAGATGAGCGACTGCATGGTCGAGATGGGCGCCGACGGCATCGACTTCGACACCGTCGCGTCCACTGGCGACGCCGAGTTCTACCGTGTGCTCCAGGCCTGTGATCACGTGGCCAACGAGACCGGCCTGCCGGTCGAGATCGGCATGTCGGCCGAGATGGTCCTCGGCTTCCACGGCCAGCTCGAGTACAACGGCAAGCGCCTCGCCGGCATGTGGCCGCACCAGCAGCTGCAGGTCTGCGAAGAGGCCGGCTGCGCCATCTTCGGCCCCGTCTCCAACACCAACACCCGGAAGACCGTGCCGTGGAACCTCGGCAAGGCGCTCACCTTCGTGAAGGCCTGTACCGAGATCGCCAAGATCCCCGTGCACCCGAACGTGGGCATGGGCGTCGGCGGCGTGCCGATGTTCGAGACGCCCGCCGTTGACGTGGTGACCCGCTGCAGCGCCGCGATGATCGAGATCGGCCACGCCGACGGGTTGTAGGTGGGTACTGGTGACCCCGCCGGCATGCACATGGCGCATCTGCTGGCCTCGTCGATGGGTGGGATCCGGGCCGCCGGAGATCTGGTGGCAAGGATGCAGCTCAGCAAGAAGATGAGGATCACGGAAGCCAAGCAGTACGTCGCCGACAAGCTCCACGTGACGCCGTTCGACCTGTCCGATCCGACCATGATGCGAGGTCTCAGGGAAGAACTCGACATCGGGACGATCACAGGCGTGCCCGGCATCGCCAAGGGTCTTGCCGCCAAGGCGCGTATCAGCCAACTGCTCGACATCCCCATCAACAGCGTCGAGCAATTCAAGAACAAGACCGGACTGCACTACTGAGTCAGGGCGGCGGGCCGGCGCTCTGACGCGCCGGCCCGCCGCATCAGACGCCGGTCGAGGGCCGGCCGGCCGCACCGCGACCGGCCGGCCCTACGCCCAGCGGGAACGCTCGCGCCGGGCGGGCCGCAGGGCCCGGCGCACGAACAAAGGACCTCCGTGGGTCAGGATGCGGGGAAGCTCGTCATGTTCGACTTCGATGGCGTGATCGTCGACTCGCTCGACGTCTTCACGGTCGCCTTCCTCGACGCGTGCAGAGCCGCCGGCGTCTCCGGGTTCACCACGCAGGAAGACCTGCTGGCCATCATGGAGGACAATTTCTACGGCGGCATGCGCGCGCGCGGCGTCGATGACGACCATGTCGCCGAGGTGCTGCGCCGTTTCGGTGAGGCGCTGGTCCGCGCGCGCCACTGGCTCAAGCCGTTTCCGCTCATGCCGCAGGTGCTTGAGGACCTCGGCCACTCGCGCACGGTCGTCATCGTGACCTCGAGCCCCGCCGAGGTGGTGGAGGGCTGGTTGCGGGCCCACGAGGTCAGCGGGATCGCCGAGGTCGCGGGGGCCGAGACCGCGCGCAGCAAGGTGGAGAAGATCCACGCGCTCACCGCACGCTTCCCCGGGCAGGACGTCTACTGGTACGTCGGCGACACGGCCGGCGACATCCGCGAGGCACGAGCGGCCGGCGTCACGCCACTGGGCGTGGCTTGGGGCTGGCACGAGCCGGAGATGCTCGTCGCGGCCGGCGCCGAGCGCATCGCCGCTTCCCCGGCCGAGCTCCTCACCATCGTCGCGCCCGAGCTCTCCGTGGACTTCTTCGGCGTCGGCTGAGGCTCAGCGCCCGAGCGCCGCGGCGGCCGCCGCCAGACGAGCCGCCGCCTCCTCGCTGAAGCCGCCGGCGTCGTGGAACGCGACCGCGCCGGCGGCGTCGAGCAGTACGACCTGCGTACGCCAGCCGCCGCCGTCGCCGATGAAGGCCCGCGCCGGCGCACCGTCCTCGTAGAGCGTCACGACGCGCGACCACTGCGCGGGCGGTACGCCGCCGCGCATGCCGCCGTCGATCCACCCCTGCAGCGGGCGCCATACCCGGGCCGGGATGATGGGCACCTCGTAGACGGCCAGCTCGGGCAGCTCCCGCGTCGCGAACGCGGCCCAGCGGTCGACGTCGGCTTGGGTCCCGCGCCGGTACGCGCACAACAGGAGCGCCGGCGCGCCGGAGAGGTCCTCTGGAAAGCGGACGGCCTCGCCAGACAGCGCCCTCCCGGTCACGGCAGGGAATGGCCGTCCGACGATGCCTGGGGCGCCGGTCATGGCGTCGCCACCGGTCCGCCCGGGTCCGCGAGACCGGCCTTCGGGTCATCGATGGGCCCGTCCTCCTCCATCTCTGGCGGCGGCCGCCCGTCCGCGCCGAGCGCCATCTCAGGCCACGCGAGGCGTGGCCACGCGCGCTCACGTGTGATGCCGAACTCGTCGCCGATCGTCTCGAGAGTCCCGCCGCCGCTCCCGCCCCAGCCCCCGTGCCGCACGGCAAGCAGCGCCGCACGGCCCGGCTCGGCGCACTCTGCGATGGCGGCCAGTTCGGCCTCGACGGGACGCTCAGACAACTCCACGGGGGTCTCCACTCGACGCTGCTCGTCTTCCGACAGGATACTACAGGCTCCAGAGGGTGTGTCCTGGACAAGTGGGCATACTCCCCGTCGAGGGTCCGCCTGCACTATGATGTGGCGGACCGGCAGGCCCGCGTCCGGGGGGAGCTCGATGACGGACAAGTCCAAAGACAAGAAGAAGGCCGGCGATTCCGGGGCGGTCGGACCGTTGCCGGACATGAGCACGCCGCCGGCCGAGAGGTCGGGACATCACAAGAAGCTCGACCGCGAGACCTACGAGAGCGAGCTCGAGAAGCTCCAGGTCGAACTCGTGAGGCTCCAGGAGTGGATCAAGCACGCGGGGCTGCGCGTCGCCGTGATCTTCGAGGGACGCGACGCGGCCGGCAAGGGCGGCACCATCAAGCGCGTCACCGAGCACCTCAACCCGCGCGTCGTGCGCATCGCCGCCCTGGCCACGCCGACCGAGCGCGAGCGCACGGAGTGGTACTTCCAGCGGTACGTCGAGCATCTTCCGGCCGCCGGCGAGATGGTCCTCTTCGATCGTTCCTGGTACAACCGGCCCGGCGTCGAGCGCGTCATGGGGTTCTGCACGGAGGACGAGGTCTGGGAGTTCTTCCGCACCTGCCCCGAGTTCGAGCGCATGCTCATCCGCAGCGGCATCATCCTGCTGAAGTACTGGTTCAGCGTGAGCGACGACGAGCAGGAGAAGCGCTTCCAGGCGCGGCTCAAGGACCCGCTCAAGGTGTGGAAGCTCAGCCCGATGGACATCGAGAGCCGCATGCGCTGGCTGGAGTACTCGCAGGCCAAGGACGAGATGTTCAGCTACACGGACACCAAGGACTCGCCCTGGTGGGTCGTCAACGCGGACGACAAGCGGAGGGCGCGGCTCAACATGATCCATCACCTGCTCGGCCAGATCCCCTACGAGGACGTCACGCACAAGGATCTGAAGCTCGCCGAGCGGCCATCGGACAAGGGGTACGTGCGGCCGCCCATCGACAGCCAGACGTTCATCCCGGAGATCTACTGACGACGGAGCGACCGGCCTACGCCTCCTGAGCCGCTCCGCGACTGCTCGCCGGCTGCGGCCGCGACGTCCCCGCTGCCGCGTTCACGACCAGCTACGCCGCCCTCGGCCGGCCGGCTGGTCCTGCAGCGGGACGGCCGGCAGAAGGCGGTGGGCGGTGCGACGACTGCGCTCGCTCAGCTCCGGCGGCAGTGACGTGGGCTCGAGCTCGCCATGGAGGCTCCGGGCCGGTCGCACCAGGCAGGTCGTCGCGATTCGACGCTCGGCTTCGGTCCTGCTCGGCGCCCTTGCGCTGGCGATGGGTCGGGGCTCGTGGAGAAGATGCTCGATGACGGCGAGGACGGAGGAGAGGCCGGCGTCGACGAGCGCCGCCGGATGACCGGTGTACGGCGCCGCAGGTGCATCGGGATCGGTGCACGTACCGGGCACCGCGTTGGTGACGGCGCGTGCTGTCGCCGTCAGCGGACGGTGACGATGGTGCGCGTGCGACTCGCCTCGCGGTTGCCGCCGCGGTCGATGGCGCGCCACGTGACCGTGAAGACGCCGCGCGACCTGGGCTTCCACAAGGCGCTCAGCCCCTTGCCCGCGCGCAGCCATCCAGGGTGACCTGAAGCCACGCGCCGTCCCTTGGCGTCGGTCACCACATAGCGGACGTCGACCTTGGCGCTGTAGGGGTCCCGCGCCTTGAAGCCGAGGCGTGTGGTGGTTCCGCGTCGTGCCGTCTTGGCCTTGGGGGCGTAGATCCGGGGCCGGTAGAGATCGACGACGAGCGTCTTGCTCACGCTGCTCTCGCCCAGCGTGGACTCGGCCGTGACGGTGAAGACCGGCCGGCCGCTGGCGAGGTACTCGCCGGAGTCGGCCCTGCCGTCCCAGGTAGCGGTGTGGGCGCCGGCCTCCAGCGTGCCGAGTTCCAGCGTGCGCACGACCTCGGCGCTTTGGCGCACCGTGAGCGTGACCGCCGCGCGGCGGGTGAGCTTGAAGCCGAGCTTCGTCGTGTCGCGGGCGCCGTCGCCGTTGGGCGAGAGGGTCAATGGGGCAGCGGTCGGGAAGCCGAGTGTCCGGTCGAGGACGACTCCGACGCCCCGACGGGCGATGTTGCCGGCCGCGTCGCGTCGCTCTATGTCGAAGCGGTACGATCCGTCCGCCGCCGCCGCGAGGCTGCTGCCGGAGCCGATCTTGCCGTCCCAGGCGACCCGGTACGAGCCGGTCCCACGTGCGCGCCAGCCGTGCAGCCATCGCAGCACCTTGCCGTTCGCATCCATGATGCCGACGCGGACGGCGCATGCCTCATCCGGGCTGTACGTCGCCGTGGTGGTCTCCGTCCGGGCGTCGCCGTTGGGGCTGAACGACAGCGGGTCGGCCACGGCGTTCGCCAGGCGAGGCGCGGCTGTGTCGACCGTGATCGTCTGGGTCACGGGAACGGCCTCGACGCCGGCTGAAGTCGCCGTCAGTTCCGCCGTGTAGACGCCGTCGGGGACCACGGCGCCTCCCGAACTGCCGCCCCAGGTGACCTCCGCCGCCGCGCCCTGCCCGCTCCAGGCGCCAATGACCTCGTCGCCGGCGTTGCGCACGGTGAGCCGCCAGTCGGCGGGCGTCGTGATGCTCACGCCCAGCTTCACCGACATCGAGCACACCGTCGTCGTTCGGGCTGATCAGAGGCGTGCTGGCGCTCAATCTGGCGACGACGCTGGTCGCCATCCGGCGGGCCACGTCGCTGCGGACTGCCGGCAGCAACGGGTAGAGCGACGTTCCCGGGCACTCCGTGTAGTTCGCGTCGCGGTGGCCGGCGATGACGGGGAACGTGACAAGGGTGCCCTTGGCGTACTTCTCGCTGGCGCCGCACGTGAGCTTCGCCGTCCGCGCCGGGTCGAGCCCGTGGACGGCGAGCTTCCAGGCGAGCAACTGCTTCAGCGCCGCCATCGTCTCGGACGGCGGCGCCGCGCCGGTGAACGTACCCATCACGGAGATGCCGGTGCTGCCCGTGTTGAACCCGTACACCTGAGCGCCGATGACGCCTCTGTCGATTCCTCCGTACCGGCCTTCATAGACGGTCCCAAAGCGGTCGACGAGGAAGTTGTAGCCGATGTCGCTCCAGCCCAGGCTCTTGGTGTGGTAGGCGTAGATGCCCCGCACGAGCGCCGCCGCGTCGGAGCGCGCGTAGGTGTTGCCACTGGCCGTGTGATGGACGAAGGCCATCTTGACGGTCGCGTAGGACGGGGATCCGGACCGCAGCTTCTCGTCCGCACCCCACTGCGTGCGAGTGACGATGGCCGGTGCGGAGGTCGCGGCCAAGGCCGGCGGGACGAGGCTGACGCCGGACACAGCAGCCGCGGCGCGCCGGAGCGCTCCGACGGCGCGGGCGGCGACGTCGGCGTCCTCCGCGGGGTCGATCGCCACCAGACGTACGCCCGTCAGCGCCGCCGGACCACCGCGCCCGCCGGGAGCGGCGGCGACCTGGACGAATCGGCCGGCGCCGGTCCACACGGGATCGGTGAAGGCCCGAGCCGCACCTGCCTCGTCCGCCACCTCGAGCGGCGTCTCCATCCAGGGGCCCCAGGCGGCGCCGTCGAGGCTCGTCCGCAGGCGCACCGTCACGGCTCCGTCGCCGGGCACGTCGCAGACGACGCCGGCCATGGAGAAGCGCATGCCGGCGTCGATGCTCAGAGGAGCAGCGCCGCGAGCGGCGGGCCCGGCGAGCACGAGTCTGCCGTCACCGGGCATTCTGATCGTGTTCATGCGGACGGAGGGAGTGCGTATCCACTCGGCGGCAGTGGCGCTGGCGCGTGGCACGAGCCAGACGACGACGAGGCAGGCCACCATCGCGAGGACGGTTGTCGCGAGCGCGCCCTCGAGGCGTGGGTGCCGTGCCGTGGAGCGTCGAGTCATGTGGCCGCCGTCTCTCCCTGTCGCTTCCGTTGTCCCGCTACTGCTCAGACGACGCCGGACAAGGAACCCTAACGTCGACGACAGGAGCCGGTGCTTGCTTCAACGGAGTCGGCCCGCCCCCTCGATTGCTTGAGCACAAAGGCGGCCTTGGCAGGCTGGTCAGCCTGCGTGGCGGCAAAGTGGAACCGCCTGACGGAGAGCGTGGACGCTCTCGCAAGAGCGAGTCAGCCGGGGGCGGCTCAGTCGGTTCCCTCCTCGCCGCCGAAAGGCTCGCCGACGAGAGGCAGGTCGGGCAGGTCGTCGAGGTAGCCGGCGACGGCGCGCGCTGCCGCGTCGACGAGCTCGGCCTCGGCGAACGCGGCATCAAGTGGGGCGCCGTTGGCCGCGGCCAGGTCCTGCGCGAGCTGGACGCTCAGGTGAACCAGCGCTGCCGGGGAGGAGGGCCGCACGGCTGCCAGCTCGAGGACCGGCGCCGTGACGACCCAGACGAGCTCGTCGTCGACGATCGACGGCCGCACCGGGCGGCGCCGCGGCCCACGCACGGGCGTGCAGGAGGTGAGTGTGATCATGGCGGCTCCCCTGTGCTCGATGTGTGACCGGAACGGAACGCCGCCGCACGGCCGTTGACGCGTGGTCTGCAGCGACCGCGTCGTGGGCGGGCTGCCGGGCAACCCGCGGCCTGCGGCGGCGTTCTCAGGGAGCGTAGCAGCGGACGCGGACAGATGTTCGCGTCCAGATGGTTCAGAATCCTCCAGTTCCGGACTAAGATACGTCATCTCTGAGCCACACCGAGTGAAGGAGTCCTAATGTCGGACAGCGTCTACCGGGTGATGGAAGTGATCGGCTCCAGCGTCGAGTCGTGGGAGCAAGCCGCCAGGAACGCGGTGGAGAAGGCCGGTATCCACCGCGAAGACCTGCGTGTCGCCGAGGCGGTCGAGTTTGACATGAAGATCGACCAGAAGCAGATCGTCGCCTTCAGGACCAAGGTCAAGATCTCGTACAAGTACCACGAGATGGTGTGAGCGCCGGGCCGCGGGGCGCGGCCTGACTCACGATGAATGACGCCGGGGGCGGCGGCGCGTCCGCGCCGCCGCCCCCGGCGTCATTGCACCCCCGCCGGGCTTGCGCAGGGCGGGCGCGGCTGCGGCGCAGGTGCGGCGGGGCTCCCGGCTTCACCTGCTACTCGAGGCCGAGGCGCGACAACTGCTCCTCAAGCGCAGCGGTCTCGACGCGCAGGGCCGCCGCCGCCTCCTCGAGGCTGAGGCGGCGGTCGCGCAGGGCGGCGAGCGCCCACACGCGCATCGCGGCCGGCACGCGGAGCACCGCCGGCTCTCCGTACTCACCCTGTGGCAAGACCTCTGTCGGTGTCAGGTGGGCGAGCGTGTCTCGCAGCCCGCCCAGAAAGGCCTGACGCGGCAGCAGTCGCCACTCGTGGCGCTCGAGGTCGGCGCGCAGGACGGAGAAGTGCTTACCCTGCAATCGGCCGGCGGCGCGGGAGCGGTACAGCGCCGCCCAGGCGCTGATCCCGAAGGCGTTGCCGAGAGCGAGGATATCCTCCAGTCGCACCCATCGCGGGATCGACCGGCGCTCGTACCAGCGTTGCACGGCGCGCACCGGCGCCAGCAGTTCTTCGGCGAAGTCATTGGCGGCGGCCTCGGGCGGTACGTTGCGGCTCCACTCGATGCGGTGGTCCACGACGTCGCCGTGACCGAGCACCAGGTGCGCGAAGGCGTGCGCGAGCGCGTACCGCTGCAGCACGACCGGCCGAGCTGCGTTGAGGAAGATGAATGGGACGTCGCCCGTGGTGAACGCGGCGGCGACGGGATGGTCGCCGGCGGCTACCCGGGCGATGATCACCTGGGCGCCGTAGCCGTCCTCGAGGAGGGGCACGAGGTCGGGCAGAGGCCCGTCGTCGGGATCGACGTGCAACTCGCTGCGCCAGAAGCGGGCGACGCGGTCGAAGAGCACGTCGCCCGCAGGCGACCCCGCGCGCAGCGACGAGGCTGCATGCGAGACGCGCTCCGGCTTGCCTTCGGCCGAGTGGCCGGTGCTCCATGGCTGCGCCGGCTCGCCTGCTGCCGCCAGCCGCCGCAGGGCGAACCAGTCGCGAGCGACGTCGGCCGCCTCGTCGGGCAGCCCGGAGAGGCGGGAGGGCGTCAGGGCATCCGTCGCGTCGACGCGGAGGGCGTGGGAGATGGACAACTCGGCCACGTCCCCATCGAGCGCGCTGATGTCGCCGTGCCGAACCGGAGGTCCAAGCTCGCTCCGGCTCTCCGGCGCCGAAGACGTAGGCATGCGCGGCGCGGCGAAGGACGCGTCTGAAGGTCCGGCCTCCTCGAGGTCCCATCCGGGGCCGGGAGCATCGGCCGAGCGCATCGCCAGGAAGAGGTCGTCGTCGCCGTGCGCGGCGGCTCGCTGGGCGCGCATTCGAGAGTGCGAGTGGGGGGCGTTCGCGCCGGCAGCGGTGCGCTCGCAGAGCCGGGCGCCGGCGCCGGTCCAGGGGGGAGGGCGCTGCGGCCAATCCCCCGAGAAGGTCATCGGCCGATACGTGCAGGGCTTCGGCGAAGCGCTGGAGTTCGTCGGCGGAGAGTCGCCTGTGGCCCGCCTCGATGCGGCTCACGGCGGACTGGTCGATGCCCACCCACTTGGCCAGGGCGCGCTGGCTCCAGCCCTGCTGTTCGCGCAGTCGCGCAATCAGCGCGCCGATCGTGGCCTGATGTTCATCGCGCATCGTTCCGTCACCTCCGGACGCTACTCTCGTGCATCAGTGTACGCCCTGTATGTGCGGTTCCCTGCGCCGTCGGGTGCACGCGGGGCTTGCGTAGTATGTTATTATAGCATCATAGTCGCATCATACGAGTGGTCATCGGTGACGCGAGTCATCGCAGCGAGCAGGATGGAGGTGCTGCTCGCCGGCCGAGCCAGGCCGGCGAGCGGAGGAGACGGAGGTGGGTCATGCCGGAGAACAACCAAGCACTCGGAGGCGCGGCGCTGGTCGAGGCGCTGCACGTGGGAGACCGCCAGGCGCACGGGCCGCTGGCGGTGTTTCCGCTGCACGTGAAGTCGGCGGCGCAAGAGGGAGGGCCTCGCTACATCACGTTGCGCGAGGCCCTCGCCGACCACAGCGCCCGGATCACCGAGGTGAGCGAGGGCGGGTCGGTGCCGGAACTGAGCGTTGTCAATTCTGGCGACACGCGCGTCCTGGTGCTGGACGGCGAGGAGTTGCGGGGCGCCAAGCAGAACCGCGTGCTCAACACGAGCATCCTGATCGGCAAGCAGAGCAGTCTCGTCGTGCCCGTGAGCTGCACCGAGCAGGGACGCTGGTCCTACGCTTCGGCGGACTTCGCCGAGAGCGAGATGGTCGCCGATCGCCAGGTGCGCTACGCGATGAGGGAGAGCACCGCCGCGTCGCTGGCGGTCGGCGCCGGTCACCGCACCGATCAGGGCCGGGTCTGGAGCGAAGTAGGCGCGCTGCACGCGAGGCACGGGACGCACTCGGACACAGGCGCGATGCGCGACGCCTACGAGACCCGCAAGCACGACCTCGACAGGGTCCTCGCCGCCTTCCCGCTCGTGGCCGGGCAGCAGGGCATGCTGGTGCTGCACGGCGCCCGCGTGGTCGGCCTCGACCTCGTCTCGCGGGCGCCGCAGTACGCCGAGTTGCACGAGAAGCTGCTGCGCAGCTACGCGTTCGAGGCGCTGGTGCGCGACGGCGAGCCCGGCGACCGAGCCGTCGCCGACGCCTTTCTCGAGCGGATCTCCGGGCTGCCCGGGCGCCGGTACAAGAGCCCGGGCCTCGGCTGGGACGTGCGCTACGAGGGCGGCGGCGTGCTCGGCTCCGCCCTCACCTACCGCGATCACGCGGTGCACGCCGCGTTCTTCGACGTCGGCGGCGTGAGCGAGGCTGGGGAGAGCGGCGGCGATGCTCGCCGGCAGCGCCGCACCGCTCCGGACTGGCGCATCGCCGACGCGCGCGAGCGCGCCCGCCGCCGCCAGTCCCGCTGAAGAAGGAGGAGAGAATGGAGAAGGACGCACGCCAGAAAGCCTACGCGGCCGCGGCTCACATCACGCGCGAGCAGCTCAGGCGCGACGCGCCCGAGCGCGCGCGCACCCTCGACGAGGTCGAGGCCAGCGACGTGGTCGTGGTCGCCGGCGTCTACGACCACGTCGAGTCGGTGCTCAGCGCGCTCGACGTTCCGCACGAGCTGGTGCAGCCGCACGAACTCGACCGGCTCGCGCTGCGGTCCGAGCAGCTGCTCATCGTCAACTGCCCCGGTCAGGTCTCGCCCAGGGCCAACACCCGCATCCGCGCGTTCGTTGAGGCGGGCGGCAGCCTCTTCACCACCGACTGGGCTCTCAAGCACGTCATCGAGCTGGCGTTCCCGGGCGTGCTCGCCTTCAGCGGTCGGCCGACGCCCGACGACGTGGTGCGCATCGAGGTCAAGGACCGGGAGAACATCTACCTGCAGGGCGTGCTCGACGGCCAGGACGACCCGCAGTGGTGGCTGGAGGGGTCGTCGTACCCCATCAGCGTGGTGGACGAAGAGCGCGTGCAGGTGCTCATCACCAGCCGGGAGCTCGAGGAGAAGTACGGCGAGGCACCGGTGGCCGTGTGGTTCCGCTGGGGCGAGGGCGACGTGTTCCACATGATCAGCCACTACTACCTGCAGCGCACCGAACTGCGCACCGAGCGGCACGCGAGCGCGGCGGCCGGCTACTTCAGCGAGAAGGGGGTGGCGGCGTCCGCGGACCTGCTCCAGGACATAGAGGGCCTGAGCCTGGCCGACGTGGAGTCGGCCAAGCCGTCGGCGGCGTTCATGGCCAACGTGATCATCGACAAGAAGGGCCGGCAGCGGCGCCGGCGGCCGGACACGGACTCCTGACGCCGGCGTCCGGAAGACCCGCGGCGCCGGCCGCCGGCACGAGTTCAGGGAACAGCACCTCGATCTCGGTGAGGCGGTCGGTGATGCGGGCGCGCAGCTCCGCGTCCGGCTCTTCGTCGAGCCAGGCGCCGAGCGCGTCGTGCTCACCGGGCTCGGGCGGCTCGACCAGCTCGCGCAGGAACGGATGGACGAAGCCGACGGACGTGTCGACGGTGAAGAGCGCCGTGTCGCGAGCGCGCGTGACGCCCACGTAGACGACACGGCGCTCCTCCTCGACCTGCGGCAGCTCCCAGCGCGAGACGTCGCAGTCGTAGTCGGGGATCACGACCGCATCGTACTCGCGGCCCTTGGCCGCGTGGATGGTGCCGATGACCACGCGGTCCTCCGCGGATTGCTCGCGCGCGAGCGTGTCGTCGCTCGCGCCCTCGTGCGCCTCTTCGTCGGTGAGCAGGCGATCCCACGTGCGCAGGTAGACCGCGGGATCCGGGTAGGTCTCGGCAAGGAGGAGGAGGGAGTCGAAGACCTGGAGCGATCCGGCGCCGTCCGGGCCGGCGGCCGCCCCGGCCGGGTCGGAGGGGCCGCCCGCCGGACCGCCGCCGGCGGCGGCATCGGCCTCCGCGGCCCAGTGATGGTCGAGCCCGAAAGCCTCGACGACCGTCCAGACGAGATCGTCGGCCAGGCGCAGGGACGCTGCGGCGGGGTCGGCGCCGCGCTCGGCGCCGAGCTCCGCGCCCAACTCGGCGCCGAGGTGCTCGACGAGCTCGACGAGGGCGGAGAGGGGGCGCGGCCCGGCCGCAGGCTCGGAGGCCGCGACCGCCCGCACGCGCGCCCACGGCCGTCGGTCTGCGCCGACGGCCTCCACGACCCCGCCGGTCACGTAGCGGTTGGGCCGGTTGAGCAGCCCGGCGAGCTCCGCGGCGGGGAGCTCGTCCGGTGCGCGCACCAGGTCCAGGTACGCGCGCAGCAATCGCGCTGCCGGGTGCGTGAACAGGCGACAGCCGAGCGCCGGCGTCCGCGGGATGTCGCCGGAGTCGAGCGCGAGCGCCACGAGCAACTGCTGCGAGCGGTAGCGGCAGAGCACGGCCAGGTCGCGCCAGCCGCAGGAGAGGCGCGACTTCTCCGCGCGCAGGAAGGCGCAGATCGCCTGGGAGCGAGCCGGCCAGGCCGGCGCGCCCGCGAAGCGCACCGCGCCGTCCTGCGCGCCGGTGCGAGAGCGGATCTCCTTGGCCTCGCGCACCACGTTGTTGGCCACGAGCCGCGCGCCCGTCTCGACGACCGCGCGCGAACAGCGGTAGTTGGTGCACAGTGTGTAGGTGGCCGACCAGGGCTTGGGCGGCATGCGACGGTGGAACTCGAGGATGCCGCGCGGGTCCGCCTGCCGCCAGCCGTAGATGAGCTGGTCGTCGTCGCCCACCACGAACAGCTCGCGGTGCGGGCGGGAAAGCACGTCCACGAGGGCGAGCTGCGCGCCGTTCAGGTCCTGGAACTCGTCCACGAGCACGTGGTCGAACCGGCCCTGGATGAACTCGCGATGGGTGGGGTCGGCGAGCATGTCGGCGACGGCGAAGTAGATCTGGTCGTCGAAGGACTGCAGGCCCGTGGCCGCTTGGGCCCGGGCGTACTGGGCGTGCGTGGCGGCGAAGGGGATGGTGACGATCGGCGTGTCGGTGACGCACTCCACACGGATCGCCACCGCCTCCGCCGGCTCGAGTGCGGCGCGCACGCGGGTGAGACCGCCCATGAAGGCGCCGACGGGGTCGCTGCCGCGGCGCGGCTTGAGCTCGCGAAGAGAGACGCCGGCGGTCTCCATGGCCCGCGACATGAGCGCGCGCAGCGCGCTGCCGTCGTGGTCGAGCGAGAAGCGCGCCCGCAGCACCTCGCGCTGATACCGGTAGCCGAAGGCGTTGAAGGTCGCGCAATGCACGCCCGGCGGTCGCTCGGGGACGCTGGAGCTTCCCGGCGCTGCCGCGGCGCCGGGCCCGCCTGGTCGGCGCCGCGGCCCCCGGAGCGCGTCGGGCGGCGACCCCAGGCGACGCGTCGTGGCGATGCCGAGGGCGGCGAGGCGCTCCTCGAGCTGCTCCGCCGCCTTTCGGTTGAAGGCGAGCATGAGGATGCCGGAGGGGTCGACGCCGCGAGCCACGAGCTCCACGACGCGGCTCACGAGGGTCTTGGTCTTGCCCGAGCCGGCGGGAGCCAGCACCCGGGCGGCGCCCCGCCGGTGCTCGACCGCGGCGCGCTGCGCGTCGTCGAGCTGCACCGCGTCCGGACCGGTGACCGCACGCTGCGCTGTCACCGACGTGGGCGCGGGCCGCGCGGCCGCCTGGAGGAGCGGCTCGCCCGGCCTGGTGGCGGCGTTGAGCAGCCGGCCGATGTCCTCGAGGTCGAGCCGGACCGCCTCGCTGACGCGGAGGGTGCGCGCCGCGAGCACCTCCGGCCCGAACGGGAAGCCGATGCAAAACGGCGTGCCCTGACCGATGAGCGGGTGGACGAGGCGCAGGAGGATGGTCTCGGCCTGCGCCGCGAACTCATCGGCGGTCCCCTTCCAGAGCCAGAGACCGGCCGGGGGTTCGCCCCCCAGCAGTGGCCGGCGCTGCCCGGCGGGGTCGTCGGTCCACGAGCGCCGGGGCGCGAAGCGGACGCCGGGAGCCGCCGCCGTCGCTCGCTGCGCGAGGTCGCGGCGGCCGCTCACGTGAAAGAACACGAGGCGAGGCACGCTGGCGGGCGGCTTGTCGGCGGAGGTGCAGGTCATCGGTGGGCCGGCCGGGCCCGGGTGCTTCGCCCGGCCGGCCCACCGACGCTAGCAGTCAGGTGCGTGCGGCACGAGGGTGACGTGAGAGACGAGGGTGGACGCTGCGGGCGGAGCCGCTCAGTACAGGACGGTGAACAGCTCCGCGGCGAAGGGGACCAGCGCGACGGCCGCGGCGTGGCGCAGCTGCCGGGGGTCGGCGCACTCTCCGAACCCCAGGCGGATGCGGTCGAGCGCGTCCGCGTCCTTGAGCAGCCAGAGGACGCGGAGGGCGCGCTCCGGATCGGTGAGGCGGCGTACCTCGTCCGGGTCGACCGCCAGGCGATGCGCGAGCTCGGCGGCGCCGGAGTCCGGCAGCGAGTGCCGGCAGATGGCGAAGCGGACGACCATGGCCTCGCTGGCGGACAGATCGGCGGTGAGGCCGAGCTGATCGGCGCGGGCCGCGCCACGTGCGCCGTGGATAGGCTCCACGCCATCGTCGATGCGACCGATGTCGTGCCAGAGCGCGGCGCTCAGCGCCAGGCGCGCGTCGTCTTCGTGCCAGCCGATCTCGCGGAGCAGCCTCTGGGCGTGGATGTGGACGCGCTGGGTGTGGACTGGGCCGTGCAGGTGTGAACGGCGCCGGAACCAGGCATCGGGTACGTGTGGCGCGCGCGCGGCCCAGCGCGCGGCGTCGCCGTCAAAGGGACTCGTCATGTGCCCAGCATACCGCTCCGCCCGGATGGAGAGACGGCCGCGGCCGGGCCCTCGGGCCCGGCCGCGGCCGTCCGCCGACGGGTCTCAGGCGGCGCTCTCTTCGTGATCCTCGTGAACGTGATCTAGCCACTCTGCCTGGGCCAGGAACTCGGCGTCACAGGTCACGCAACGGAACTTGTCAGACTGCAGCGTCTGGTCGTGCATCGCTCCGAGGTGATACTCGAGCGACTTGAGCGAGTCGAACTCGGCTGGGCAGTGGGGACATGGGTGCATCTGCATGCTCACGTCCGCCCCCTTCGCTGGTGGTTGGAATGACGACGTGCCTCCTGTGGGTACCCAGTCCCAAGCAGCGCGACACGTGCGAGGCCGTCGTGACCTGGGAGGTCGAGCCTCCGGCCGACCAGCGTCTGATGGTAGGCTCGGACGAAGGCTCTCGTCGCAGTGTGGGCCACGCCGCACGAGACGGAGGAGACGACCATGTGCCCGGATGCCCAGGACGACGTCTCGCGCGGGGCTGCGGACGACGCCCTGCGTGGGCGCATGTCGGTGGTCGAGGGCGACATCACCCGGCTGCGCGTCGACGCGGTCGTCAACGCCGCCAACAGTTCCCTGCTCGGCGGCGGCGGCGTGGACGGCGCCATCCACCGCGCCGCCGGTCCGCGACTGCTGGCGGAGTGCCGCACGCTGGGCGGCTGTCCGACCGGGGAGGCCCGCATCACCAGGGGCTACGACCTGCCGGCGCGGCACGTGATCCACACCGTCGGGCCGGTGTGGAGCGGCGGCGAGGCCGGCGAGGCGGAGCTACTGCGCTCCTGCTACACGGAGTCGCTGCGGCTGGCGGAGGACGCCGGGCTGGAGACCATCGCCTTCCCCAGCATCTCCACGGGAGTGTACGGCTACCCCAAGGACCAGGCCTGTGATGTGGCGGTCAGGGCCGTATCCGCCTGGCTGGCGAAACATGACCTTCCGCGCTCGGTCGCATTCTGCTGCTTCGGCGCCGCCGACGCGGAGCTCTACCGGCGGCGCCTGCACGTGACGGGTTGACGTCGTGTCGACGCGCCCCCGCGGGCGAACGGAGCCAGGTCGTCGGGAGGACCAGCCGCGTCAGACGAACCGGCGCATGTACTCGTAGTCAGGGGTGAACTCGCCCTGGTGCAGGATGAGCGCGCGCCGCAGCTCCGGGGGCAGGGCCAGATCCGAGAGGGGCGCCGAGAAGTCGGTGGCGGCCAGGGCGGGCACGAAGGGTGAAAGCGCGGCGCTGAACGCTTCGGAGGACTCGCGGGACAGCTCGCAGGGCAGGTTGCCGACGGCGAGCACGACGGGCCCCTTGCCCGCCACGCCGTCGGCCACGTCGTCGGTCGCGGGATCGTAGACGTAGACCGGGTCGTCGATGTGGGTCTCCTTGACCGTGAACTCGACGGACCCGTCGATGTCGCAGCTGATGTCGCCGATGACGCGCAGAAGCGGTGGGTCGGCGGCGGCGAAGAGGCTCCGCACCGCCGCCTTCGTCACCAGCCGCGGGTAGGGCGTGTCCCAGAAGACGCAGTTGAGCAGCACGGCGAGGCGCGGCAGCCGGCGCCCGAAGGCGCCCTCGTACAGCTCCGGCTGCGCGTAGTACTCGTCGAGCTCGAACGGCGCCGTGGCGTCGCGTCGCGCGACCAGGTGGCGCTCGGCGAACACGACCGAGTGCACGACGTCGCGCCGGGCCGGGCCGGCGAACAAGCCGTCGAGGTCCTCCGGCGCCACGGAGACGGCGCCGAGCGCGTCGAGGACCTCCTGGGCGCCGCGCGAGACGTTGCCGTAGCCCGTGACCCCGACGACGAACGGGCAGAGCTGCGCCGGCAGACCGCCGCGCGCGATGCGTTCCCCGACGTCGCGCACTGCCGCGAGCGCGGCCTCCAGCGTCGCGTACCTGTACGTCTGCTCGAGCGTGGCGAACGGGTTGGGAGCGAGGCCCTCCCAGCGGAGCCGTTGACCGAGCGCCCAGAGCGAGTCGACGGCGCCGGCCAGGCCGGCGAACCGCGAGAAGTAGATGAGCCGCCGCCCACGCTCGTCGGTGATGCGCTCGTAGTCGATCAGCTGGCAGCCCGAGTTCCATCAGGCGGCGGAGCATGTCCATGTTGTAGGGCTGGCCCTTGATGGTGTGCGAGAAGAACGCGTAGGTCTTGCCGCGCTCGAACAGCTCGAGGGGGATCTCCTTGACGGCGAGGACGATGTCGCAGGCGCTCAGGTCCTCGCCGACGCGCGCCCCGGCGCGCTCGTACTCGCCGGCGGCGAAGACGCGCTGGCCGGAGGGCTGGACGACGAACGCTGCTGCGCCCGAGCCCGCCAGGCGGGCGAGGTCGGCGGGCACGAGGGGGACGCGAGCCTCCCACGGGTCCTTGTCTTCACGGCGGATGCCGATGACTGCGCATGGGAACGGGCCTCTATCCTCGACGTGGCGCGCGGCCTCCGGTGCCGCGCCTCACCCTTTGACGCGCCGTCCGAGGTCGACGACGAAGTAGCGCCTGCCGTCGCCGCCGACGGCGATGCCCACACCGATGTCGCGCATGCGCGCCGTGAGCAGTACCTGGCGGTGCGCCGCGCTCCCCATCCAGAGTATGACGATCGCCCGCGGCGTCGCCACGGACGAGCCGTTCGTCGCGCGGGCGATGGTCTCACCCACGGTCCACCGTCTGTAGCCACGGGAGGTGTAGCCGTAGTTGCGCACGCGCGGGCCGACGGTCCAGCCGCTCCGGCTGACGTGACTGAGCAGCCGGCGCTGGGCCAGTTCGCGGGCGTGGGCGCGGGCTGCGCGCGTCAGAGAGGCCTTGAAGGAGACCTTGGCGAGGCCGCGCGCGGTGCGCTGGCTGTTGACGGCCGCAACGACGAGGCGCTCGGCCCTGGTGGGCGTGGTGGCCGCGCCGGCCGTGGCCGGCACAAGGGCGCACGTGAGCGCCGGCAGGGCGAGGGCGAGGGGCAGGATGATGAAGACGAGGGCCTTTCTCATGGGCGCCTCCCAATGATCGCTCGTCGTGACGCGGCACGTCACGACCGTTCCTTGGATGTCCTGGAGAGGGGAGAAGTGGCCGGAACCGTCCCCTGACGGCAGCGGTTTCGGGGCACGCTACACGCCCACCCGCGTGTTGTCCACCCGGGCGACGGGGAGTGGGCGGGAGCCCGGGGCTGTCTCCACGCACGAGGTCGAGCGTGTCGCCCCGGGTAGCTCGGGAGCGGAAGAAGGAGTCCGCGGCCAAGCGCGCGGGCAGGCGATATGGCCTGCTCGTGAGCATGGCCGGTCAGTCGGTCACGGCGTCACCACGTTCTTGCCGAACGGCACCATGAGACCCGACTCGCCGCCGACGCCGGCGAGGCAGACGCCCTTGGCGCCCAGCGAGAGCGCGTGGCGCCGTCGTCAGCTCCGGCCGTGTCGAACCCTGTCCGCCACGTCGCCGCGTCGCCGGGCTGCAGCTGACGGGGAAGGCGTCAAGGCCGGACGCCACGGTCTGAGAGCAGCCGCCGGCGTGATCTCGCCCTCGGCGGTCACCGCCGACCTGCGGTCCGGTCGTCCCGCGCCGGCGCCGGTCGGGAGAAGTCCGGGCGGGCGCAGTAGCTGCTTGGGGTAGGATGCGGTGATGGAACCGGACTCGCCACAGACGCCCCCGAGCGACGACGCGGCCCAGCCGCCCCAGTGGCAGGAGCGCGACGCCTGGACGGCGCTCGACGACCTCGACGTCTCGCCGGTGCTCGTGCCGGCGAGCGAGTGGCCGGCCGGTGTCACTGGTCTGGACCGGCCGGGGCTCTTTGCCTTCTGGGTCGACGACGCGGGCGCCGCCGGTCTCTCGCGCGGCCTCGACCTGTCGCTCGAGGCAGGGCGCGTCTACGTCGGGCAGGCCGGAGCCACGAAGTGGCCCTCCGGCCGGGCCGGCGACGAGACGCTCGGCCACGCCGTCGGCCGGGTGCATCTCGGCGGCAAGGTCCGCATGTCGGTCTTCCGCTGGACGCTCGCCGCGATCCTCTTCGACCAGCTCGAGATGCAGGGGCAGGCGGCGATGTTGATCACGCCGTCGTCCGAGCAGGCGCTCGGAGAGTGGATGCAGGCGCACCTCTCCGTGGCCGTGCACGCGCACGACGACCGCGACACGCTCGGCGGCCTCGAGCAGGCGATCGTCCAGCGCCTCGACCCGCCGTGCAGCCTGGGGGACCACGTGCCGGCGACGCCGGTGCGGCAGCGCATCGTCACCCTCCGCAAGAGGATCAGCCGGGAGGGCTGACGGGGCGCGGGCGAGCACCGGTCCGGGTTGCGCGCACTGTCGCCTCGCCCGCGCGCGCGAACAGGTGGATTGCCCGTTGGACCTGTGTATACTCCCTTCCCGGTCGTTTGCCCCAGCTTCCCCTCCGAGAAGGTCGTGCCCTTGAAGCTCGTCGTCACCGAGAAGAACATCGCCGCGAAGAAGCTCGCCGAGATCCTGGCCACCGGCAAGCCCAAGACCGGAAAGGTCTCGAGCACGGCCGTCTACACCTTCGAGCGCGACGGGGAGGAGTGGATGAGCATCGGGCTCAAGGGTCACGTGCTCGGCGTGGACTTCCCCCAGCAGATCGTCTTCGGCGACGGCGCGTGGGACGCGGTGTGGGAGGACGACGCCATGAAGGCGCCGGTCGCCATCCCCGCGTCGCTGGCGACGCCGCCGTGGCCCAAGAAGAAGCCCTTCACGACCGACGGCGTCGACCTCAAGGGGTGGAAGCTCGCGGCGCTCCCATACCTCGTGTGGGCGCCGATCGGCAAGACGCCGGCCGAGCGCGAGCTGATCCGCGCCCTCAAGAGCGCCGCCCGCAAGGCGGACGAGATCGTGATCGCGACGGACTTCGACCGCGAGGGCGAGCTCATCGGCAGCGACGCCGCGGCGCTCGTGCGCGAGGTCAACAAGAAGGCGCCGATCAAGCGGGCGCGGTTCTCGGCGCTCACGAAGGGTGAGGTCGTGCGCGCCTTCGACGAGCTCGTCACGGTCGACGACTGCCTCGCCCAGGCGGGCGAGTCGCGCCAGGACATCGACCTCGTGTGGGGCGCGGTGCTCACGCGCTACCTCACCGTCGCCAAGTTCACCGGCTTCGGCAACGTGAAGTCCGCGGGCCGTGTGCAGACGCCGACGCTCGCGCTCATCGTCGAGCGGGAGCGTGAGCGCGAGGCCTTCGTCCCGGAGATCTACTGGACGGTCAGGGGCGCCTTCCGCTCACGCGGCGCCGAGGCGTCCGATTTCGTCGCCCCTCACGCCACCAGCCGCTTCAAGACCGAGGCCGACGCTGCCCGCGTGATGGACGCCGTCGCCGGCAAGACGTCCGGTACCGTCACCGCCGCCGAGAAGAAGCGCCGCACGGTCAAGCCGCCGGCGCCGTTCAGCACGACCTCGCTGCAGGCCGCCGCCGCCGCGGAAGGTCTCACGCCGGGGCGCACGATGCGCGTCGCCGAGTCGCTCTACATGGACGGCCTCATCAGCTACCCGCGCGTCGACAACACGGTGTACCCGGAGTCGCTCGACCTGCCCGCCATCCTTGAGGCGCTGCAGGGCGTGCCCGAATTCCGCACGCACGCCGCCGCGATCCTCGCGGGGCCGCTGCATCCCACGCGCGGCGCCAAGGAGACCACCGACCACCCGCCGATCCACCCGACGGGCGCCGCCGACCCGAAGAAGCTGAAGCCCGAGGCCTGGAAGCTGTACAACCTCGTGGCGCGGCGCTTCCTCGCGACGCTGTCGGACGCCGCCGTGGTCGAGGGCACCACCGTGACCGTCGAGGTCGGCGGCGAGCCGTTCGTCGCCAAGGGTGACGTCCTCGTGGTCCCCGGCTTCCGCCGCGTCTACCCGTACGGGCTCAAGAAGGACGAGCAGCTCCCTGCGTTGCACGAGCACGACGAGGTCGACTTCCTCGGCGCCGAGCAGACGCAGAAGGCCACCGAGCCGCCGGCGCGCTACTCGCAGGGCAAGCTCATCCAGGAGATGGAGAAGCGCGGCCTCGGCACCAAGGCGACCCGCCACGCGATCATCGAGCGCCTGCTCGAGGTCAAGTACGTGGTCGACGAGCCGCCGCGGCCGACGAATCTGGGCCGCGCCGTGATCGAGGCGCTCTCGACGTACGCCCAGCGCATCACGACGCCGGACATGACCTCGGAGCTCGAGGCCGAGATGGACGCGATCGCCGCCGGCGGCAGGACGCGCACCGAGGTGGTCACGCACTCGCGCCAGTTGCTGGCGCGGGCGATGGACGACCTGCTCCCCAAGGCGGCCGAGGTCGGCGAGATGCTCAGGGTCGCCGGCGCCGGCGACGCCAAGGTGGGCGTCTGCCCGACGTCGGGTCACGACCTGCTCGTCAAGGCCTCTCCCAAGACGCGCGGCCAGTTCGTCGGCTGCTCGGGCTGGCCGGATTGCGATGTCACCTATCCGCTGCCGCAGGGCAAGATCGAGGCGGTCCCGGAGCCGTGCCCCGAGTGCGGCACGCCGCAGGTCAAGGTCATCCAGTTCCGCACCAAGCCGCGCGTGGTGTGCCTCGACCCTGCCTGCGTGACCAACCACGAGCCGGAGGTCAATGTCGGCGTGTGCTCCACCTGCGCCAAGGCGGGCAAGCACGGCGACCTGATCGCGCGCCGCTCGCCGCGCACGCTCAAGCGCTTCGTGCGCTGTACCAACTACGACGAGTGTCAGACGAGCTACCCGCTGCCGCAGCGCGGCGACCTCGCCGCGACGGGCGAGACGTGCGAGGCCTGCGGCGCCCCGATGGTCGTCGTGACCACCAACCGTGGACCCTGGAAGCTCTGCATCGATCCGGCGTGTCCGGCCCGGCCGCCGCGCACGAACGCCAGAGGCAAGACCGCCGCCAAGCCCGAGCCAGGCCACGCCCAAGGCGAAGGCCAAGCGGCGGCCAAGCCCAAAGCCAAGGCCAAGCCCAAGAGCCAAGGCCAAGCCCAAGGTGAAGGCTGACTCCGAGGGACGCGCCTAGCTCCGAGAGCGCTGCCTCTGCCTGGCGCTGCTCGCGGCTACCACTGGTACTTGATCAGCACGGCTTCGCCGAGATCGGTGGCGCCACCTCGCCCGGAACCGTAGACGCCCGGCTTGGACTCGCCCATGTACAGCACGGCGTGGCACTCATCCGTCTTGCTCGCGAGCCGATCGTCGTAGGCGTCGCGCTCCCCCGGACCATCGGGAGCAGGCCGCGTGGCCACACGCGGTCCCTGTCGCCTGATGTGTCGCCGGAGAGAGGACGAGCCCTCGCTTGCATGTCTGTCCGCTGCGGCAGGTATCCTGCATCGAGATCAACTCCTCGGGAGCGTGACCCATGAGTGACACCATCCTCTGGCTGGTCCTCGTTCTGGCGGCGGCGAAGGTGAACGGTGCTCTCGGCGCTCAGCTGGTTCTACATCTGGCTGTTTCGCGGCACGCCTCTGCTGCTGCAGATCCTGATCCTCTACAACATCGCGCTCATCCTGCCGCGCGTCGGCATCGGCATCCCGTTCACCGGCCTGTGGTCGTCGACGCCGACCAACAACATCATGACGGCCTCGGTCGTCGCGGTCCTGGCCCTGGGTCTCAACGAGGGCGCCTACATGGCGGAGATCGTGCGCGCGGGTATCCAGGTGATCGACCACGGCCAGACCGAGGCGGGCCTCGCCTCGGGATGAAACGCTCACTGCTCTTCCGCCTCATCGTGCTGCCCCAGGCGATGCGCGCCATCATCCCGCCGACCGGCAATGAGCTGATCGGCATGCTCAAGAACACCTCGCTGGTCAGCGTGATCGCCGCCGAGGAGCTGCTGACCAAGGCGCAGATCATCTACGCCGGCAACTTCAAGGTCATCGAACTGCTGATCGTGGCGGCCTTCTGGTCGCCAAAGGCCGGAGCCGGCTTCCTCCACATCGACGAGCGCTGGGTCGATGCGTCGCCGTTCGTCGACCGGCTCGGGCGAGCGATCGTCGACGCCGGGGGGCGGGTGGTGGAGGGCGCCCGGGTCACCTCCGTGCGCGAGACGTCCTCCGAGGTCGTCGTCCATTCCTCGGCGGGCAATCACGCCGCCGATCACGTCGTGATCGCAGCCGGCGTGTGGTCCGAGGACATCTGTCGTGAGCTCGGCGTGCGCTTGGGCATGCAGCCCGGAAAAGGTTACAGCTTCAGCGTCGGCGGCGCGGAGATTCCCCGGCGTCTCCTCTACTTCGGCGATGCCCATGCCGTGGCCACCCCTATCGACGGCCGGGTCCGGATCGCCGGCACGATGGAGTTCGACGGCACCCGGGAGCGCTTCAACCGGCGGCGCGTCGAGGCCATGGTGCGGGCGGTCAGCCCGCTGCTTCCCGGACTTGACTGGTCTGACGTCGCCGACGAGTGGGTGGCGCCGCGGCCCATGACGCCCGACGGCCTGCCATTGATCGGCTGGCTCCACGGGTCTCGGCGAGTCCTGGTGGCCAGCGGTCACAACATGCTGGGCCTCACGCTCGGTCCGCCGACCGGACGGCTGATCGCGGGGTTGGTCTGCGACGAGGCCGTGGCCGTCGACCTGCAGCCGTTCTCCCCGGGGAGGTTCGCCTCGGTTCACAGCGGGGACAGGACGGGTCGGGCGATGTGGCGAAAGAGTCCTGCGTGAGCGACCCGAGCATGAGCGAGATCGGCGAACGGATCCGGCACCTGCGCAAGAGCCGCGGGTTGTCCGTCCGGGCGCTCGCCAGCATGGCGGATCTCAGTCCGAGCTTCGTGAGCCAGCTCGAGCGGGGGCTGACGAACGCAAGCATTCCCGCTCTGCTGCGCATCACGGGCGCCTTGGGAATCTCGACCGGCGCGCTCTTGAGCGACGAATCGCTGGTCATGCGGCCCCAACGCCAGGCCGACCGGCGCCCCCTGACCTACGGAGACTACCAGGAGTTCGTGCTGACCCGGCGGCCCTCCGCCCACTTCGAGGTGTTCCTCGGCGTCCTCAAGCCGGGCTCCGTCGAAGCGCCGGAGGGCATCTCGTCCGGCAACTCCGAGGAGTTCTGCTACGTGATCGCCGGTACCGTCCGCTGCCACGTCGGCGACGACACCTATGTCATGGAAGCCGGGGACGCCATCGAGTACCTGACTTCGATCCCGGCTCGGGTCGAGAACGTCGGCGACGAGACCGCGCAGGTCCTCTGGGTGATCGGCCCGCCCACGATCGGCCGCGATCTGCGCGGCCCGGACGGCAGCCCCAAGCGAGTGGGCGAGCCGGATGGTCCCGGACCGGTCAGCAAGCCAATGGAGTAGCGGACCCCGGGGAGACCGATCCTCCGGGCAGGGAGCGCACCGCCTTTGAGGCCCGCCGGTGTCGATGCCGGCCTGATGGCGGCATTCCGTCCGCGGTGGGCGCCTACACTGTGGTGCCCGCGCGGACGCCTGCTACACATCGTCGCGGGTGACCGTCGTCGACCGAGAGGGCGTGGGGCGTGAACGAAGTCGCCGTGTGGCTGCTGCTCATCCTGGCTGCTGTGTGCGCCGTGCTGCTCGTCGTCCTGCTCGTGCGCTCGGGTGCCGGCACCCAAGGTCGCGCGGACGTGCGCGCGGAGTTGCGCGCCGCGCGCGAGGAGGCGGAGCGCTCGTCGCGCGCGTCCCGCGAGGAGCTCACGCGCGGCCTCGCCTCCGGCAACGAGATGCTCGCCAAGACCCTTGGTAGCATGGCCGAGGTCCAGCGCACACAGCTGGACGGCGTCTCCAAACGGCTGGCCGAGCTGAGCGCCTCCAACCAGACGGCCCTCGACGGCATCCGCACGACCATCGACACGCGCGTCATCGAGCTGCAGGCGGGCAACGAGAAGAAGCTGGAGCAGATGCGCTCCACCGTCGACGAGAAGCTCCAGTCCACGCTGGAGAAGCGCCTCGGTGAGTCGTTCAAGCTGGTCAGCGACCAGCTCGAGTCGGTGCAGAAGGGGCTGGGGGAGATGCAGACCCTGGCCACCGGCGTCGGCGACCTCAAGCGCGTGCTCACCAACGTCAAGGCGCGAGGCACCTGGGCCGAGGTCCAGCTGGGCGCGCTGCTCGAGGAGATCCTCGCGCCCGGCCAGTTCGAGCGCAACGTGCACGTGGAGCCGGGCTCACGCGAGATGGTGGAGTACGCGGTCAAGCTGCCCGGCCCCAAGGACGAGCCCGGCAGCTGCGTGTGGCTGCCCATCGACTCCAAGCTGCCGCAGGAGGACTACGTGCGCATCCAGGACGCCGCCGACGCCGCCGACGCGGAGGCGACGCTGCACGCCACCGACGCGCTCGCGCGGGCAATCCGGGTCGAGGCGCAGTCCATCCACGACAAGTACGTGAAGCCGCCGCACACCACCGACTTCGCGATCATGTTCCTGGCCACCGAGGGGCTCTACGCCGAGGTCGTGCGCCAGCCGGCGCTGGTCGAGGACCTGCAGCAGCGCTATCGAGTCGTCGTCGCAGGCCCCACGACGCTCGCGGCGCTGCTCAGCAGCCTGCGCATGGGCTTTCAGACGCTGGCCATCGAGCAGCAGGCGGTCGAGGTCTGGCGCGTTCTCGGCGCCGTCAAGACGGAGTTCGGCAAGTTCGGCGATGTGCTCGCCAAGGTGAAGCGGCAGCTGGAGACGGCAGGCCGCACCATCGACGAGACCGGTGTGCGCACGCGCGCCATGGAGCGCAAGCTGCGCGCGGTCGAAGAGCTGCCGGACGCCGAGGCCGAGCTGGTGCTCGACCTCGCCGGCGCGGACGCGGACGAGACCGACGACGCCGTGGCCGGGCTCGCGCCGGGCGACATCGTCGCCGGCCTCGAGCCCGAGCACGACGTCACCGCGTAGCGGCGCTCGTGTTCACCGGCAGCACCTCGCCGTACGAACCGGCCCCCCGGACGGAGACCCATGGGCGCAACGGTTTCCCTTTTCCCGAGGCGCGGAAAGCGCTTCCATGACCCGTTGGCGACGCGGAGAGGGAGAGCCATGCATGGATCGACCGTCGACCTCGAGAAGGAGCGGCAGGCGTCGCTGGCGCGGCCCCGTCTCGACTACTCCTCCGTCACGCGGGCGGCGGTGCGCGGCATGGACGTGTTCGCCGGCGCGGGGACGACCGTCCTCAAGGCCCGAATCGTGGAATCGCTGGCCCCGATCCCTTATCGGGCGTGGGAGAACCGCCAGTACGGACGTCTCGGCAGACACTTCGACGACGACGCGCTGGTGAGCCAGGCCGAGGATATCGTGCGCTGGGCGCGGGAGGCGCAGGACCTGGAGTATCGGCATCTGCGCGTCATCGCAGCCAGGCTCAGGGAGGACGACGAGCGTGGCCCGCTTCGTCTCTCTCGACCCGATGCCGGAGCTCATGACCGGATCGTGGGCGCTGGCGGCGCGCACCCTGGCCAGGGTGTCGCTCCGTCGCGCCATGCTCCTCAACGCCGAGGCCGAAGACCACGCGGAGCACTACTACGCCGAGCTCGTCGGCCTGCACCCGGAGTGGGAGGAGCAGCCGGCCACCGGAGAGGTGGTGCGGGAGTACGGCTCGTTCGGCTCTTGGGCCGACGTCTTCCGTCGTATCGGGCTCGACGAGCGCGATCACATGAACGCCAGCTTCGCCTTCGCCGGCAGGCCCGAGCAGATCGTGAGCTACGAGGGCATGCCGGCGACGCCGGGGCTGGACTAGGGCGGCGGTGTCTCGGGGCGCGCCGTCAGTCGCCGTGCGCGGGCGTCCCGGCTCCCGTCAGGGGGCCGACCGCATGCGCAGGTACTCGCGCAGGTCGGCGCCCAGCACTGCGTCCAGCTCGGAGAGGTCGTTGGACGGCGCCTGGACGAACGTGAACGCGAAGACCGGGTAGCGGTTGAAGTCGGTCGGGCGCAGCTCGAGCACCCGGCTGAAGCGTGCCGCGAAGCGCTCGTAGTCGACAGCCACGATGCGCGTGAGGTCCACAGAACTGGCAAGGTCGGCCACCACGAGCGCGGTGGTGCGTCCGGCCGTCTGCTCGGCGAGGCGAGCCCAGTCCGGGCGCTCGCCGAGCAGGTAGGTCCTGTACGGGTTCACGCCGTAGGCGAAGTGCGCGAGGTCGGCCGCGCACCAGCCACCGAAGCGCATCGGGTTCACCTCGATCGGTGCGACGCGCCCGGCGGTATCGATGCGGAGCTCCACGTGGACCGGGAAGTCGGCGAGGCGGGCGCGCCGGCCGATCTCGTGCAGAAAGCGCATGGCCGCCGGGCTGAGGCGGGCCACGGTCTCGCCGTTCGTGAGGTAGACGCGGTCGCTCACGTCGTGCGCGCCGACGAAGGGGTGCGCGTACAGGTCCACCAGCACCGGCTCGCCGTCGGCGTCGAAGTACGCGTCGACCGCGAACTCCTCGCCCTCGATCACCTCTTCCACCACAAAGCGGTCCAGCCCCAGCACGCGGTCGGGATACACGGCCGCGAAGGTCTCGACCTCACGCTCGATCTCGGCGACCACCGTCGGCCAGGCCGCTGCCGACTCCACCACGTGCACACACATGCTGAAGAAACCCACGGCCGGCTTGACGATGAACGGCGCGCGCAGACGCGACGGATCGAACGCGCGCAGCTCGCTCAGCGCCAGACCCACGTAACGGTACTCGGGGTAGAGATCGGCGAGCAGGTCACGAAAGGCGATCTTGTCCTTGAAGAGCTGGATCTGGCGCGGCAGATCGGTCTCCGCGAGGTGCGCCGCGATCCAGTCGATGGCGTTCTCTGAGTTTGAGTAGAGCCGGGCCTCCGGGCGGCGGGCCGCGGCGGCAAATGCGTCGTCGGCGCTCATGAGCTCCGCGGCCGCGCCGGACAGGCTGCGCTCGGCGATGGGTGTGCGCAGGACGGGCTGTCCGAGGTCCGCCACCGTCGTCGCGAGGAAGTCGGAGACGTAGGGCTCTTCGAGGATGAACACGGGCGGGCTCCGGGGTCGGCAGGTGGCAGGCTTGGGGCAGGATACGTGCTCCGCGACCTCCGCGTCACCCGGGCGCTCGAACGAGCGAGTCGCGGTACACTGGAGTCCTCATGCGCCTGCGACGTACAACCATCGGTCTTCGCCCGCCTGCGGCTCTCCTCGCGTTCTTCGCGATCGCCGCCGCGGCCGTCGTCGCCTGCTCTGGCCTCGCCGAGTCGGCTTCCGCGGGCCCCTACGTCAATCCCACGACGGTCGAGATCCGCGCCAAGCTCCGCGACGCGGCCGTCGCCCGCGGTATCCCGCCCAAGATCCTCTACGGCATCGCCTTCCAGGAGAGCACGTGGCGGCAGTTCGACGCCAACGGCGATCCGCTCATCGGCTCTGACGGCCACGGCCTCGGCATCATGCAGGTGACCTCGTACGGCAGCTACGACGTCGACAGGCTCAAGACGGACATCGACTACAACATCGCCGCCGGCGCAGACATCCTCGTGGTCAAGTGGGGCTATGCTCCGACGGTCATCCCGGTGATCGGCGACGGCGATCCGCGCTGCTACGAGAACTGGTTCTACGCGGTGTGGGCCTACAACGGCTGGAAGGCGAACAACGTCTATCCATACCGGATCTGGGAGCACGTCGCCGCCGGCCCCGCGGGCTGGTGGACGGGCCAGCCCGTGACGCCGGTGCCCACGTCGTCGCTGGTCGACGGCTTCGGCGTCGAGACCCCGACGCCGCAGCCGGCGCATTACTGGAGCGCCACGCCGCTGCCGAAGCCGAAGCTGAGTGCGCCGCGAGTGCGGAGGAGGGTCGCGGCGGGCGCCCGGTTCCCCGTCTCCGGCAGCCTCTCGCCCCGGCACGCCGCAGGCGCCCACTCGGTCGAAATCCGCTGCTACCGCTACAACGGCGCCAAGTGGGTCTTGCGGCGCACCATCATCACCACGAACCGAGACTTCGGTGACGTCACGAAGTACGGGACGCGCTTCAGTCTCGGGAAGGCAGGCCGCTGGAAGCTGATCGCCCGCGCGCTCGCGGACGCCGACCACTCTGCCGTGTCGTCGGCCCCTGCCTACGTCGGGGTGATCCGCTAGCCTGCGCCACGCTGCGCTGACCCCATCCGGCCGCAGTGCTCGGCCTGTCCGAAGCCGCCGGTTCTCGGTCTCCCGCGGGCACTCGCGGACGACCACGCAGGGGACCAGCTGGAACGTCACGCTGGGTGCCGGGGAGAGCAAGGACACCAGGCCTGTACCGGAGAGCGGCTTCCCGCGGCTGTGAGACGACGACGCGGTCCGCTTGAGGCCCCGCGAGCTTGCGCAGCCTAGCCGGTCAGCACACCTCGGTCGTCCTCGAGATGCCCCGCTTCGAGGCGCTGCGACCACGCCCGCTGGTGGCCGGTGCGTACATGTCCCTCGCGCGCGATCGGCAACAGAAAGAACCCATCGGCGATGTCCTGGAGGCGGCTCGACCAGGCGTCGAGGTCGACGACCGGCACGACGAGCTCCATCGCGAACGTCTGCGCCGGCGTGTACAGCAAGGAGAGGCACTCGACGGGCGCCGGCGGATCGGCGTCGGCCGGCGGGGCCGTGGTGTACTGGAGCACCGGGAACCCGCGCCAGTACATGCCGACGGAGTCGGCTGCGTAGGCGCCGGTCCGCTCGAGAAAGGCGAGGCCCTCGCGGGGCGCGACCTCGCCCCAGTCCCACATGCCCAGCACTCCCGGCTGCAGCGGCGCGCCGTCGGTCGTGAGGAGCAGGCTCGGTGCTCGTCCGCTGTCGATGCTCGCGGCAGTCGCTTCCCGGCTCGTGAAGAGGACGGCGGCGGCGATCACGGTGGGGATCCTATGGGTCCACGCTGCGCGTAGCCGCAGGTCGGCGGGGTCCTCGGAGTGGGTGAGCAGCGCGTCGTCGTAGGTGACGCCGAAGCCGGAGTCTGCGTTGCTGTAGGTGACGATGGCCATGATGCGGTCCATTCGTTCGCGGGGGAGTGTCAGCATACGTGAGACGGAACGGCGGGGCATGGAGTTCGGGGACCCGGCGCCCGTCCCGGATGGGGAGGAGGCGGACTCACGGGCAGGGTCCCCCCGTGCGGCGGGCGAAGTAGGCGCCATGCGTCTGATCCCGCCGCACATCGACCCGGACACGCCGAGCGACGGCGAGAAGCTCCTCTTCGAGCTCTTCGCCACGGAATCGAGAGAGGCCGAGGCCGGCGACTCCGGAAGAGGCGGCCGCGCCGGCCCCGACACCTCGGGCTGGACCGTCCTGCACTCGCAGGACCTCGCCCACCACCGCCGTCAGATGGAGGGCGAGATCGACTTCCTCGTCGTGGCGCCCGGGCTCGGCGTGCTCGTACTCGAGGTGAAGGGCTGTCACCGGCTGCGCCGCGAGCGCGGCCTGTGGTTCTATGGCGCGAACACCACGGGAGACCCGCGGGGTCCGTTCAAACAGGGCTCGGAGGCGATGCACAGCCTCCGCGGGCGCCTCGCGAAGCATCGCGTGCACCTCCGCGGCGTCCCCTTTCAGTCCGCCGTCTGCTTTCCGTTCATCGAGTTCACCGATGCGAGCGAGGAGTGGCACTCCTGGCAGGTCATCGACCGGGTCAGGCTCGATCAGCGCTCCGTCGCCGAGTGCGTCGCGGCGGCTCTCAGGCAGGCGCGCGAGCGCGCAGCGGAGCTGCGCAAGGCCTGGTTCGATGCGCGCGCCGGGGAGCCGACACAGGAGCAGTGCGACGAGATCGTCCGCGTGCTGCGCCCCGACTTCGAGTTCTACGAGAGCCCCAAGGCCAGGGCGAAGCGCATCGACGAGGAGATCCGCCACTACACGGAGGACCAGTTCGAGGCGCTCGACCATATGCGCCGCATGCCCCGCGTCGTCTTCGACGGACCGGCGGGCACGGGGAAGACGCTGCTGGCGGTCGAGGCGGCGCGGCGCGCCCGCTCCTCCGGGCGCCGCGCCCTCATGCTGTGCTTCAACCGGCCGCTGGCCGAGTGGCTCCGCGAGCAGACGGCCGGGCTCTGCGACGCGACCACGATCTCGGACCACATGGTCCGTGCCGCGGGGATCCCGGCCGGCTCGCCGCTGCTCGAAGGCGGCCGCGCGTTCTGGGAGGAGGAGCTGCCCCGGCTCGCCGCGGAGGGTCTCATCGAGCGGCCCGGGGCGTACGACGAGCTCGTCGTCGACGAGGCGCAGGATGTGCTCCGCGGGCAGTTCCTGGACGTCCTCGACTTCAGCTTTGCCGGCGGGCTCCTGAACGGCTTCTGGCGCCTCTTCGGCGACTTCCGCCACCAGGCGATCTACGACGACTCCGTCGACCTGGGCGCCTTCTGCGACGGCGACGGCCGCTCGTGCACGGTGTTCGAGCTCGACGAGAACTGCCGCAACTCACCGGCGGTGGCCGCGTTGGCGTGCGCCGGCGCGGGGATCTGTGCGAGCCCGGAGGCCGACGCCGGCTACGCAAGGGTGCTCCGCGCCGACGACGGTTACGCGCCGGAGGTGCGGTTCTACAACGACGCGGCGCAGCAGCGCGAGCTGCTTCGCGAGGTCCTCGACGAGCTGCGCGAGGACGGCTTCACGGGCCCGCAGGTCGCCGTGCTGAGCACTCGCAACGACACGGCATGCGCCGCTGCCGGCCTGACCGGGCAGCCGTGGAGCGACCGTTTGACGCCTCTTGTGCGCGACACACCGCTCGGCCCGGTCACCGACCTCCACGCGAACAAGACGCGGTACGCCACGGTGCACCGCTTCAAGGGCCTCGAGGCGCGAGCGGTGGTGCTCACCGACATCGAGCGCCTCGACAGCGCACGCGAGCGCGACCTCTTCTACGTGGGCGCGACGCGGGCCACGCAACGACTCGTCGTGCTCGCGAGCCAGGCACTGCGCGGGCGGCTCTGAGCGGCGCCGGTGCGCCGGCTCATTCGTCTCTGACATCCGACATCGATCTGCAACGGGGAGACGGCGTGCGCAGCCCGCCAGGGCCGGTCGCATGCTGCTGGAGTTGACGGCGCCGACCATCCACAACACGGAGCATCCGGCCACGCTCGCCGCCCTCTGGGAGCACCGGCCGGTCTTTCTCAGCTGCGTGATCAGCATCGTCTACCTGGCGATCTCCTGGAACAACCACCACCACGTCCTCGACCTGACCGAACGGGTCACCGGTGACGTGCTCTGGGCGAACGTCAGCCTGCTCTTCTGGCTCTCACTGGTGCCGTTCGTGAGCGCCTGGATGGGTGAGAACGGGTTCGCCGCCACGCCGCCCGTGTGAGCGAGGACTGGTCTGTACCGTGCGGCCCGCCTGTTGGGATAAAGAGACTGTTTTGGTCCGCTATGACCCGGGTACGATGCCTCCCGGCAGCAAAGGCAGCGGGCGGGGCGACGGTGAGTCGTGGGACCGGCTCAGTCATTGAACACGAGTCGCTCCCGGCCCTTCACGACGAAGGAGAGTCATGGTCCAGGTAGGTCAGCCCGCCCCCGACTTCGCCCTCGAGGGCGTCCTCGACGGCGAGTTCGTCAACGTCAAGCTCAGCGACTACCGTGGCAAGTGGGTGGTCCTGTTCTTCTATCCGCTCGACTTCACCTTCGTCTGCCCGACGGAGATCCAAGGCTTCGCCAAGAGGCGTGCGGAGTTCGACGAGCTCGGCGCCCAGGTGCTCGGCGCCAGCGTCGACAGCAAGTGGAGCCATCTTGCCTGGGCGGAGCGCGACTTCGGCAAGCTCGGCTTCCCGCTGCTCAGCGACATCAAGCGTGAGGCGACCGAAGCCTACGGCGTGCTGCTCGCGGACGAGGGCATCGCACTCCGCGGCACCTTCGTCATCGACCCGGAGGGCACGCTCAAGTACGCTGTCGTGCACGACAACAACATCGGCCGCAATACCGACGAGACGCTCCGCGTCCTGCAGGCCCTTCAGACCGGCGAGCTCTGCCCGATCGACTGGCAGCCCGGCGAGGCTACGCTCGGCTAGGACGCAGAGGCAGAGGACGGCGGCGGCGGCCTGAGATGGCCGCCGCGCTGGATGTGAGGGGCGCCGCGGAGCCGCAACAGACGCGCGGCGCCCCTCATCTGTCGACTGGGCGGTCGTCCCGGTCGTTCAAACGAAAGGAGAACCATGACCGCGATCGATGACTGGTTCGATGAGCGCACGCTCCTCGGCCTCGTGCCCGCCGACGTGTACGTGCGCGGAGCCTCCGCCGTGGAGGCCGGCGCGGTACGCATCCTGCAGCGCGACGAGGCCCGTCTGCTGACGACGGTCGAGGCCGTCGACATCGTCGAGGCCGAGTGGAGCCTCGACGGCGAGCAGCTCGAGTACGCGTGCACCTGCGGCGAGGCGGTCCAGCACCCCTGCGAGCACCTCATCGCCAGCGCCCTCGCGACCTGGCCGGGCGAGATGCCGGCAGAGGACGGCTGAGCCGGTCGTCCTCCGGCCCGGCCGATCCTCCTCTGCAACAGCGATCTGATCGTCCGTGGCCGGGAACACCTGCGGTAGGGAGTGTGGACCAGACCCCAGGGGGTGACGGCGATGGCGACCTACGAGTTCGAGTGCCGGGAGTGCGGCACGACGTTCGAGATCACCTGCCACATGGACGAACGCGAGGCCGGGGCGGTGTGTCCCAAGTGCGGCAGCCACGCGGTGGAGCAGCAGTTCAGCGCGGCCTTCTCATCGCCGCCGCCGGACAAGTACTGAGGCGATGCCGTACAATCGCGCGATGCCCGTCTACGAATTCCACTGCGCGAAGTGCGACGAGCGCTTCGAGATCGTCTCCAGTCTCGCCGACCGCGACGAGAACGCCGTGTGCCCGGTGTGCGGCGGGCGCGAGGTCACGCCCGTGTTCGGGGGCTTCACAGTGGGGATCTCGCGCACCAAGCTGAACCCTGGGCACTTCGAGCGCAAGAAGGGTCGGGCGCCGGAGTACAAGCCGCCTGCCGGCGGCTGACGCCCGGCCGGGCGCGGCGCACGTGCCGCGCCTCCGCGACCGCACACCGCGTCTTGCCGCCCGTGCCGGCTCAGAACGACGCGCCGCAGGCGGCTAGAGCGCCTGCGGCCGGCGCCGCGACGAGCCAAGCCGCCGCCAGCAACACGAGCGCCGCCACGGCCACGACGATGACCATCGTCCGGTGGCGCCTGGTCTCGGCGGCGGTCCCTCCGGGATCACGACGCATACTCTCGTCCATGATCTTCCTCCACCAGAAGCGTTTCGGCGCCGCGGTGAGGGCCGGAGGCACGAAGACCGGCTCTCACCGTGGCGCCCGTCGCGACCCGTGGTGAGATCGCGCGTCGCGGCGCGCGCCGGGGGGTCCAGAGCGCGCGGCTCGTCGGCGCGCGGTCCCACCACGTTTGTTTGATGATGCCCGGGCGGCGAGCCCGATATGCCGTTGGCGAGCCGCGTCGCGGAGACCGACGGAGCACGCGGCGCGCCGCCTTTCTCGCTGCGGAGTCCTCGACCCGGCCGCAGCGGCCGGGATGTCAGCTCCCCAGAGCGGCGGGCGCGCGCACGCGCAGCGCCGCGCGCGTGACTCCGGCGGTCACCGGCACGTCGCCGAGCGCGTCGCCATCGACGTCCAGAGGGAAGAGGCCGCCCCGCCGCCGGCGCCCCGCCGCCGGCTCCGCCGGCCGCAGCTCGAGTTCCCGGCACGTGAAGTGGTCGACGCCGGGCTCGCGGAGGTGCGTCCCCGAGTACACGGTCCCGAAGCGGCCGATGAGCCGCCAGCGCGTCTTCGTCTGGAGCACGATGACCTCGAGCAGCCCGTCGTCGAGGCTGGCCATGGGGGCGATGTTCATGCCCCCGCCGAAGGTGCGGCCGTTGCAGATGGCGACGGCGTGTGCGTGGACCAGCCGCTCCTCACGCGTGCCGTCCGCCAGCGTGTAGCGGCACAGGAGGCGCACGCGACGGCAGGTGATGACGGCACGGACCGCAGCCTGCGCGTAGGCGAGTCGGCCGCCGAGAAACGCGGGCGCGGCCGCGGCGTAGCGGTCGACGAGCCCGCCGACGCCCGCCGAGAGCACGTTGATCCAGTGACGCTCGACGGGCCTCCCTTGCAGGTCCGGGAACCTGGCCCAGCCGACGTCCACGGCGCGCTCCGCGCCGTCCCGGAGCGTGGCGAGGTAGGCGCCGAGCTCGTGCGGGATGCCCAACGAGCGGCCGAAGTCGCCGCCGGTGCCAGTGCCGACGATGCCAAGCGCGGGGAGGCGGGCTGCGCGGGCCGCGTCGAGGCCGGCTCGACGCTCGGCGCTCGAGCCGCCATCCAACAGGCCGTTCACGATCTCATCGAGGGTGCCGTCGCCGCCCAGCCCCACCACGAGCCGACGCCCTTCGCCGACCGCGGCGCCGGCCAGCTCCGTCGCGTCGCCGCGGCGGCGGGTCGCGGCGACGTCCACGTCTCCCACGGCCTCGCGCACACCTGCCAGAAGCTGCGAGAGGCGGCGACCGGTACGGCCGCCGCCGGCGGCCGGGTTGGCGATCACGAGAGGGCGCCTCGCGGCGTTCTGGCCGGACGTCTGCATGGGCGGACGATACCACTGCTCGCCGGGCGATGACCTAAGCGATTTGAAGAGTAACTCTATGGTTGAGTTACTTTCTGCAAGGGTACACAAGCCTCGACGTCAATGCATCGATGCGACACGCTCGACAGATACGACTCATCAGGAGGTTCAAGATGTCAGCCTCGACCACTGCAAGCAGAAGGTACTTCGTTCCTCGCGGTCGCGCTTCTCGCGCTCGCCGTGGGGTTCTTCGCGATCACGACGAGCGCTCAGGCACAGACGCTCACGCTCGCGGGCGGTTACACCCAACTGACCACCGATCCGGGTACGACCAAGGCCCTCGTCGCCAACAGGATCCTGCCGCTTCCCGTGTTCCCGTCGTGGGTCATCCCGACGAACTCGAACGGGCAGCTGGCACTGCGCTATCGTTTCTACATCACCGGCGGCCAGATCGACGGCGCGACGCTCGGGGGCGAGATCTATCACTCCGGCGGACTCAAGTTCGCCAATCTGAAGAACGGTAAGTCGCTGACCGTCAAGAGCTTCACCATCGACACGGTCAACAACGCAGCTCACGGCGTGGATCCCGGCGCTCGGCGTCCGTGCTCCGATCCTCGACCTCGACCTCTCGGGCGCCTCGGTCACGCCCAGCGGCAAGTACACCAAGGTCGGGCCGGTCCCCGCTACGCTGACTCCGGTCGCGGCAACGGTGCTCAATGACAAGCTGCGAACCAAGCTCTTCGCCGGCGGCTTGGCCATCGGCACCGCCAACGTGTTCGCCCGGTTCGCCAACTGATTCCAAGGAGCCGCGCCGCGGGGCGCGGTCTCTGGGACCGACCTGCCGGGGGCGGCGGCTCCGCGAGGAGCCGCCGCCCCCTTGTCAACTTCGCTCAAGCTTTGGCCAAACCCCTGCAAGGATTGCCCATCTGGTGAGCGAGCGGTCGCTCTGGTAAGAATGTCCCAACGTCAACAGGGAGGCACGCGCGTGGCAGCCATGGAGAGACCGCCGATCGAGCCCATCGAGCCGGCGTTCACGTTTCACTACCACTCGGTCGAGCAGTTGGACCGCCTCAAGCAGGCGACGCTGGACATCCTCGAGACCGTCGGCGTGCGGTTCCAGAGCGCCAAAGCCTTGGATATCCTCGCCGAGGCCGGCGCCACGGTGGACCGGGAGACCGAGGTGGCGAAGCTGCCGCCGGACCTCGTGCTGGAGGCAATGGCCCAGGCGCCGCGGCGCTTCGGGCTCGGCGCCCGCGACGCGAGTTGCGACATCGCCGTTGGCGACGGCCGTACCTATTGCACCACGGACGGGTGCGGCGTCGAGACCATCGACTTCCAGACGCGGGAGCGCCGCCAGTCGACGAAGGCCGACGTGGCGGACGTCACCCGGCTGCAGGACGCTCTCGCCAGCCTCGCGTTCTGGTGGCCGACGCTGAGCGCCGGTGACTGCGGCGAGACCGCCCAGCTGCACGAGCTCGATGCCGGCTGGAACAACACCGTCAAGCACCTGCAGGGGATGGTCAACGGGGAGCGCGAGGCTCGCTACGCCGTCGAGATGGCCACCGTGATCGCCGGCAGCTCCGAAGAGCTGCGCCGCCGGCCGGTGATGAGCGACCTCATCGGCACGATCTCGCCACTCGTCGTCGACAAGGATGCGATCGAGGCGGCGCTCGTCTTCGCCGCCGCCGGCGTCCCCGTCGCCTGGGTGACGATGCCCACGCTCGGCACGACGGCGCCGGCGACCAAGGCCGGGGCCTACGCACTGGGCTCGGCCGAGCTCGTCGCGGCAACGGTGGTCCTGCAGCTCGCCAGACCGGGGGCGCCGGTCTTACACTCGATGGAGCAGAGTTGGGCCGATCCGCGGACGGGCAACTTCGTCAGCCACCCACTGGACGGCCGCACTCGCGCCCTCGGAACGGAGCTGGCGCACCACTGGGGCGTCCCGTCCGAAGCGGCCACCGGCGGCACCGACTCGCCGACGCCGGGTACGTGGCAGGCCGGCGTGGAGGAGGCCCTCGACTTCGTGCAAGCGGCCCAGGAGGGCTCGGATCTGCTGCCGAGCATCGGGCTGGTCAACGTCTACACGCTGTTCTATCCGGAACATCTCATCCTGGGCGACGACATCTACCACCGCGCCCGGTACGCGGTCTCGGACATCGGCCTGGATGACGAGTCCGTGGCGCTGGACGCCATCGCCGAGGTCGGGCCGGGCGGACACTTCCTCGGCAACCGGCACACGCGCAAGCACATGCGCGCGGCGGTGACGCCGGCGATCACGCATCAAACGGGGGCGGACGGCGCCTACCGCGATCCGCTCGAGGTGGCGCGTGAGCGCGCCGAGGAGCTCTGGCGCGACTATCGGCCCGTACCGCTCGAGGAGGACAAGGCCGCCGAGCTCGCCAGGATCCTGGCGGCGGCCGACGCCGAGCTGCGCGCCTAGGCGCGGCGACGGCGGAGCCAGCGGGAGGGCGCCGCTGGCGCACCGCTCGGCGGCCGGTCCCCTCCGCGGGCGTACGACTGGATGCGTAGCCGCGGCCCGACCGTGGAAAGCTCCTCTGGAAGGCCGACGAGAGGAGCATCATGGACGAGAACGGCAACGCCGCAACCAGTGGCAGCGAGGGCGGTGAGGTCCGGCACGGGCTCATCGGCATGGTGCGGGCCGGCGACGCTCATCTCGAGCAGAGCGCGTCCGTGGTCACGACCGCACGCGGCGACGCGGAGCTGCACCAGAGCGCTTCTGTCGCGGTGGTCTCGGGGAAGGACACGACGCTGACGATGGCGGCCGCGGTGATGGTGCCGACCATCGGCGACGTGCGCATCGACAAGGGCGCCGCGCAGTGGGTCGTCGCCGCCGGCGACGTGAGCTTCGACAAGGGCGGCTGCGCGGCCGTGGTCGCGCCGTCCGTGCGCGTCGAGCGCGGGGGCGTAGGCGTGGCCCTCGCCCGGCACGTTGAGGTGGGGGAGGGCGGCCGCGTCCTTCTGGGGCCGCTCGCGGCCGTCGCGTTCGGCCTGGCGATGGGCATCGGCGCCGGCCTCGCCCTGGCGGCGAGCGCTGGCTACGTCGGCATGCAGGCTTGGAAGCGCCGGCCGAACATCCCCGGGCTGCCGTGATCGTCGTCCGCTACGCAGTGGTCGCGGAAGCGCACATCGATTGATCGCCGTGACCGCATCTGACGTGCGGGGCGCCGTAGGTACGCCGCTCGCCAAGCTGTCGTCGCGGGCGCGTCACTCCCGTAGGATAGCCGTCGATGGATGCACCATCGCCGGAGCTGCCGGACGCCCAGGCCCGGGCCGCCATCGTCCTCGCCGGGCTCGCCCCGCGCGGGAGCGAGGAGGCGCGGGCCGGCATGGCGCGGTACGGCATCAACACCGCGGACGCGTTCGGCGTCTCCGTGTACGAGCTCCGCCGGGTCGCCAAGGGGCTCGGCCGCGATCACGAGCTCGCCCTGGCCCTGTGGGCCACGGGCAACCACGAGGCGCGCCTGCTCGCGAGCATGGTCGACGAGCCCACTCGCGTGACCGAGGCGCAGATGGACGCCTGGGCTGCGGCGTTCGACTCGTGGGACGTGTGCGACCAGGTGACGTCCAATCTCTTCGACAAGACGCCCTACGCCTGGGCCAAGGTGCGCGAGTGGAGCGGGGCGGATGACGAGTGGGTCAAACGGGCGGCGTTCGCCACGGCGGCCGCTCTCGCAGTCCAGGACAAGGCGGCGGCCGACGAGCCCTATCTCGAGATCCTCGAGCTGGTCCGCCGCGAGGCCGGCGACGACCGCAACTTCGTGAAGAAGGCGGTCAACTGGGCCTTGCGCAACATCGGCAAGCGGAACCTCCGGCTGCACGCGGCGGCGATCGCCACGGCCGAAGCCATCCTGGCCTCGGCCGACGAGCTCGCCGCCGCGGATCGCAAGGACCCTGCCGCGCGCAGCGGCCGCTGGATCGCGCGCGACGCGCTGCGCGAGCTGCGCAGCGAGAAGACCCTGGAGCGGGTACGGCGCCGCGGCTGAGCCGCCGCTGCGACGGCGGCGCAGCCGCGGCCCTCGGCGCTTCGCGCTCTGGCGGCGCTCAGGCCCCGGTAGTACTGTAGAAGTCCGCGCGGGCGCGTCCCGCTCTCATGGGCCAGGGGGTCCGATGCCGATCGCCGAGACCAACGGCTCCTTCGTCGCCACCCAGCGCCGCCATCCCCGGCTGCTCCGCGCCGTCACGTGGATGCGCAGCCACCCGGTCCTGTGCGGGACGCTCGGGACCGCCGGGATCGCCGCGGTGTTCGTCATCGACCTGTCCGCTCTGGGCTACTTGATGAACGGGCTCTACATCATCCCCCTGTTCTTCCTCGCCCTGGCCGTCGACGAGCGCGCAGTGGCCTTCGCGGTGGCGGTCTGCGTCGCCCTCTCCTTCTTCGTCTTCTTCTGGGAGGGTTCGGTCAACGTGGACCACTGGCTCATCCTCCTGTACCTGGTGATGATCGGCGGCGCCCTCGTCATCCTCTCGTATCTCATCAAGCGACTCTCCACGATCACCGCGCATTCGGTCTTGCGCGCTCAGCTCTCCGAGGCAGGCGCCGACATCCTCGGTAGCGGACGGTCCCGCGACGATCTCGATGAACTTCTCGAGTACGCTCTCGAGCGTCTCGGCGAGCAATTGGAGGCGACCAGCGGTGTGATGCTGCTCCTCGAGGACGGCGACTGGATGGGCCGCGCCGGCTTCGGCCTCGGCGTCGACGCTCGCGAGGTCGTCGCCCGCTATCCGGAGATCGCGCTGGCCTCACAGGCATTGCGCGCCGACGCGTCCCTCTCGCGGGACTTCACCGACGGTGACCCCGCGCCGCTGGCGCCGCTGGCCGCCTATGCGCGCCTCGAGCGCGTGCTCGTGCTGCCCATGCGCGCGCTCGATCGCGAGGTCGGCGTCATGGTCTACAACCGGCCGCAGGACGAGGGTGAGTACAGCGGCGAGCAGGTGGCGCTGGCCGAGGGCCTCGCCCGCTACGTCGGCGTCACCGTCGACAACGTGCGCCTCATGTACGAACTGAACCGGCGGCGCCGCGACCTCGAACTCGTGCGCGACTCGAGCCTCGACTTCGCCGAGAGCATCGACATGGGAGACGTCCTCGAAGCCGTCGTGAGACGCCTCATCGGCGCTCTGGACATGCACGCCTGCGACATCTACGAGATCGACATGGATGCCGGCGTCATGCGCACCCTCGTGAGCTACGATGACGGCGCCTTCGATGCCGACGAGTGGGTCGGGAAGGAGTATCCCATCGACCATTTCGCCACCAGCGACCTCGCCATCCGCAGCCGCCGCCCCGTCATGGTGACCTCCTACGACGACCCGCGGCTCAACGACGTCGAGCGCGAGCTGATGCAGCGCTGGGGGCACAAGACCGAGCTGCTCATCCCGCTGCGCATCCGCGAGCAGGTGATCGCCCTCGTCGAGCTGTACGACGACCGCGAGGGCCGCGGCTTCCAGGCCGAGGAGGTCGAGCTGGCTCGCAGCATCTGCCGGTTCGCGGCGCTGGCCATCGACAAGGCGCGACTCTTCGACCGGCAGCGCGCGACTGCCGAGCGTCAGAACCGGCTTGCGCGCCGCCTGCAGCGCCTGCAGTCCTTCGCCGTCGGGCTCAACCAGCGCCTCGACCGCGCCGACCTGCAGGAGGTGCTGGACGAAGTCACGCGCGCAGCGCTCGACCTCCTGCACGTGCGTTCGGCGGCGGTAGTGGCAGGGAGCGGGGAGTACCTCGCCGTCCGATCTCTGGCCGTGGCCGGCGACAGCCCCGCGTCACCGGGCGTGCTCGCCGCGGCCGAGGCCGATCTGCTGGCGCGCTGCGCCGTGCAGACGACCCAGCCCAGGGACGAGGACTTCGCCGGCGCCGGGATCGTCGCCGCGCCCGTGGCGCGAAGCGAGGACCTGCTGTTCGCGCCCCTCGACGGCGACGCCGCCGCGCAGGCCTCCTTCCTGGTGGTGGCCGACAAGCAGGAGGGAGGCTTCGACGAAGAAGACCGCCTGCTGCTCACGACGCTGGCCGCCCAGCTCAGCGCGAGCATGCACAACGCCATCGCCTACCAGCGCGAGCACGCGATCGCCGAGACGTTCCAGCAGGCGCTCCTGATGACGCCGCCGGCCATCCCCGGGATCGAGGTCGGCGTGCACTACCGCGCCGCGACCGACGCCGCGCGGGTCGGGGGCGATTTCTACGACCTCGTCCGCCTCGGCCCCGGCCGGCTCATGGTCATCGTCGGTGACGTGTGCGGCAAGAGCCTTTCGGCGGCCGCCCAGTCGGCCGTCGTGCGCTACATGCTCCGCGCCTACGCCGCCGAGGGCTCTCCGGGAGAAGCGCTCTCCCGGCTCAACTCGGCGGTGATCACGCAGACGCCCGACCAGCCGTTCGTGACCCTCGTCGTGGCCTACATCGACGTCGCGAGGCACATGTTCGAGTACGCCGTGGCGGGGCACCCCCGGCCAGTCGTGTTCGCCGGGCGCGGGGAGTTCCCCATGCCGGGTGAGGGCAACGTCCCCGTGGGCATCTTCCGCGGAGTCACGTACCCGACCAACCGCGCGATCCTGCCCGAGGACGCATGCATCGTCCTCTACACGGACGGGGTGACCGACGCACGGCGCGAGGGCGTCCTCTTCGGAGAGGATCGCCTCCACGAGGCGGTGCGCGCCAACATGCCCCTGGACGCGCAGGCTCTTGCCGACACGCTGCTCGAGACCGTGAAGGAGTACGCCGGCGGCGTACTCGCCGACGACTGCGCCGTGGTCGCCGTCAGACTGCCCTAGGCCGGCGGAGCCGGCCGGCGTTCAGGAACCGGACGAATGCGTCCGCGTCGATGAATCCCAGCAGACGCCCGCCGGCGTCCACGACGACCGCGCGATCGGCGGAGCCCTCGCGCAGCAATCGCAGGACCTCGGCCGCATCGGTCTCCGGCGTCACGGCCGGGAGGTCGGGGGCCGGCGGTCATGACGTCACGCACGCGGTCGCGGTCGCGATGCGTCCGCGACGCCCGCTCGAGGTCACGGGCGCACAAGAGCCCACCGAAGTCCGCGGCGGGATCCTCCGCCGCCACGGGCAGGCACCGCGACCCGTAGTCGCTCAGGCCATCGTGTGCGGCGTGCTCCAGCGTCACGTAGGGCGAGACCCAGCCGGCCGGCGTGGTCATGATGCGGCCGGCCGGCACTCCGTCGAGCACGACGTCCAGTTCGACCTGCCGCGCCGTGGCCCGCGCCGCCTGGATCATCAGCCAGCCGACGAGAGCGAGCCAGATGCCGCCCAGCCCGCCGCCGAGAACCAGCTGGGCGGCGCCGAGGGCGATGAACCCCCAGGCGAAGACCTGGCCGACCAACGCGGCTCGGCGCGTCGCCCGCACGAGGTCGCGCGACCGCCACCACAGGAAGGCTCGCAGCACGCGGCCTCCGTCGAGCGGGAAGCCGGGTAGCAGGTTGAAGATGACGAGCGCGGCGTTGGTCACGCCGAGGTAGGCGAGCACCGCGACGACCTGCTCGGGCCCCGGGAGCGCGATCGCGAGCCCGATGGAGCCGGCGGCGATGGCGACGCTGACCAGTGGGCCGGCGATCGCCATCCACGCTTCGCGGCCCGGCGTCTCGGGCTCGCGCCCGAGCCGGGCGACGCCGCCGAGCAGGAACAGGGTGATGCCGAGCACCGGGATGCCCTGGGAGCGTGCGACCAGTGAGTGGCCGAACTCATGGGCGAGCACCGAGGCGAACAGCAGCAGGGTGGCGGCGATCGCCGCCGTCCAGGCCGCGAGCGGGCTCCAGCCGGCGTAGGCCCGAGGGAAGAACCCGGTGGCCAGCGTGAACGAGAAGAAGACGACCACGAGGAACCAACTCGGGTGGATGGCGACCTCGATCCCGAAGAGCCGGCCGATGCGGATGCCGTTCATGATGTCCTCCTCACACGCAATGCTCCATAGGTGTTCTTCCACACGCCAAACCAGCGTGGGATGGGGAGAAGGAAGTGAGGCTACGCGTCCGCGCCGGACGCGGGCAGTGGCGTGCACCGTCCCGAGAGCCAGATGCCGACGAGGAGCGTCACCAGGGTGCTGCCGGTGGTGACGGCCGTGTACGGCAGCCGGGAGCCGCCGGTGGGGATGACAGTGACGAAGAGGCCGAGACCCAGGAGCACGAACGTCCCGGCCAGGATCACTGCAGTCCAGGCGCCGCCGCGTCCGCCGGGCACGCGGTACGGCCGCGGGTCGTCGGGAAAGCGCCGGCGAAGCACGAGGAGCGCCGGGAACAGCACCATGGGAGCCCATCCCAGGATGCGCGTACGGACGGCGGGAGCAGGCGTGATCAGAGGTACGGGAGCGTCCATGGGGCGCGAACGGAATCAGGAATCAGGCGTGCACGACGGTGCCGAGGCCATCCGCCACGGCGAGGACCCGGGCGCGCCGTCCGAGCCGGGCGTCCTCAGCGGCCAGGGCCGCGTCGACGGAGTCGAACGCGGCCACCCCGAGACGCTCCAGCGGCTCGAGGAACGCCCGGTCCGCGGCGCCCACGATGGCGAGGCGGAAGCGCTCGAGCACGCGGGCGACGACGAAGGACCGCTGGCCGCCGGGACCCAGCGACTCGCGCAGGGCCTGCTCGAGCAGCGCGGCCGGCGACGCGGCGGCGGCGAGCACGTCCAGGAAGTTGCGCTCGCCGGGCCCGTCCCCGGCGCCGTCCGGGAGGTCGGCGCAGAGCGCGATCAGCCCGCCCTCCGTGACGGCGGGGCGGGCGGCGAGCCCGATGTACGTCGCCGCCCGGCTCGCTTGATAGAGGTTGGCGCTCTTGGGAGCGTGGACGCCGGCGACGACTGCGTCGTAGCGCTCGCCCACGTCGCGCAGGGAAGCTCCCGCCAGCTCGCCGGCGAGCGCCTCCTGGATCACTGCCGGGTCGCCCGCGCGCACGGCTGCGACCTCGCCGTCGGCGCTCACGACCAGATTGACTCCCCAGCGCAGCGGCGTGCGCGCGGCGATCTCGCGCAGCGTGGTCTGGAAGGGGTTGTCCGGCAGCCGGCAGAGAGTGACGCCCGGCCTGGAGATGAACGCCGGGCGGTGGGTCCAGCCGATCGTCTCCGAGCCTGCACAGCCGATGGCGACGCCCTTGACGCCGCCCGAGAACCCTGCGTACAGATGCGGCTCGACGACGCCGACGGTGACGGCGAGGTCGGCCTCCGCGACGCGACGCACGATGCGGACCGGCGCGCCCAGTGCGGTCTCACCGAGGTCGACGGTCGCCGACTCGATGCCCTGGGCGTCGAACACCTCGACGCGCCTCGAGAGCGAAGCGCCGGCCAGGCGGCGGCGTTCCGCGACGCCGGTCGTGGCGTGCAGGCCGCAGCCGATGGCGACGGCGACGGCGTCGTGGGAGACGCCGGCGTCGCGCAACTCGTCCAGCAGCGCGGTGAGGACCGGCTCGCTCGGGCAGGGTCTGGAGGCGTCGGGGATGGTGATGACGACGGATCGGGCGCCGCGCGCCAGGTCACGCAGGCGCGGCGCCCCGAGCGGCTCTGCCAGCGCCGCGCCCACGAGGACACCCACCGACGCGGACGGCGTGGCAGCGGAGTGCGGGGCTGCGAACGCGTCGGCGTGAGGCACGGGGAGCCGGCGGGCGCCGCAGAAGACCCACGCCCGCGCGCTCACGTCGCCGCCGGCGCGCCTGATTCGTTGCGGGTCGCGCGGCGCCACGTCCACCACATGGCGACAATGCCGACGAAGGGCAGGAGCGACCACAGGAAGCCGAGGACCAGCCAGTTGAGGAGATCGCCGTGCGTGCGCCGACAGGCGGACCAGGCGAACAGCATGCAGATCACCAGTTGCGGGCCATAGGCGAAGAAGGCCCACGCGGCGACGTAGGCTCCGTAGGCGAGCGCGTTCTCGGCGAGGTCGGCTATCACGCGTACCGTTCCCGTATGCGGCGCACGACGGCGCGCATGGCGGCGACCGCCTCCGGCGGCTCCAGCGGACGAGCCTGGTCGGCGAAGCGGAGCAGGTGGCCGGCGAGCCAGCGTTCGTCCACGTATGGCTGGTCGGCGAGACAGGCGCCGTCGGGGAGCTCCTCCACGGGCTGGCGTTCGGCGATCCAGCGGGCGACGGCCGGGCTGTACCACACGCTCGCCGTCTTCGGCGCGTAGCTGCCCGAGGTGGGGATGCCCTCGCGACGGTAGAGGTCGAGCTCCACGTCGGCGCGCGGCACGAAGGTCTCGTCCTGGAGCTGGACCCTCTTGGTGGTGGCGACGCGGAACACGCGCGTGCCGCCGGCGGTCCGGCACCAGCAGACGTAGTACCACTCTCCGCGGCTGTGCACGAGGAGGTACGGCTCGACCACGCGGTCGGTCACCTTGTCGGTGCCCTCCATCCAGTACTGGATGGCCAGCAGCCGGCGCTCGACGATGGCGCGATTGAGGTCGGCGAGGACCTCGTCAGCCGGGAGCAGCAGGTCGCTGCCGGAGAGGACCGGCGCGCCGCCGCGGGCGGCGCGCACCTTCTCGGCGGCGCTCTCGAGGGCGGCGCCCGTCGCGGTCGGGAGGTGGTGGCCGACCAGCTCGATCGCCAGCAGCAGCGTGTCGGCCTGCAGCGGGGAGAGGCGGGCGGGGCGGGCCAGCGCCGGACCCGCCAGTTCGCAGGACACGCTCAGCTTCGTCCGGCCGACGAACTCGGCATAGAGCAGCAGACCGTCGCCGCCGAAGTTGACCATGTTGAGCAGGCCGACGTCGTCGCGCAGCTCCCTGGCGGTGACGCCGAGGTCGGCCCGCACCTCGGCGACGTCGATGACCGCCTCGTCCTCGTCGCAACGCCGCATGAGGTAGCTCGCGAGCGCAGTGAGCCGGGTGAAGCGGTCGACCTCGACGCGCAGGTCGGCGTCTGTCTTCCGACGGCGCGGCCGCGGCGCTGGGGCGGTCGGGCGTCGTGCCGGCCGCTCCGGAACCGGCGCGTCGAGGAGCCCCACCAGCCGGTCAAGTTGCTCGCGCAGCCGCGCGCGCAGGTCCGCCGGCTCGAGCAGCTCCGCCTCGTCGGCGAGCCCGAGCACCCAGCTGAGTAGCGGCCGAGCATCGGCGTAGGGCGTCGCGTACACGATGGCGCCGTCGCCCAGTCGCTTCACGCTGCCGCAGTGCGCCCAGTGCGCCTCCACCCACCACGCCATCGCCGGGGAGATGCGCACGCGCGCCGTCGCCCTGGGCTCGGCAAGTTGCCAGGCGGGGCGGTCGCGGTACGCGGCGAGGTCGAAGTCGTCCGGCGGGGAGAAGTCGTGCGGACGGCGAGTGTGGAACTTGATCTGGGAGCGGATGCGCGAGAGCCGGAACGTGCGCAGGTCCTCGCGCGCGTGACACCAGCCGATGACGTACCACTCGCCCGCGACCAACTGCAGGCCGTAGGGGTCGACGATCCGGTCGGACTCCTCGTCGCGGGTGATCGCGTAGTACGCGAACTCGACCGTCTTGCGCTCCGCGACCGCCGCCTGCAGCTTCGGCAGGGCGGCGGCCGGCTCATGCGCCTCCGGGACCACCGTGAGCGGCGGCGCCTCCGCCTCGGTGAGGAGCTCGGGGCGCCCCTGGGCGAGGCTGAGCAGCGCCAGCCGGAGCGGTTGTGAATAGGCGAACCGGCCCTCAAGGACGGCGAGGCAGGCGGCCAGGGCCGCGACCTCATCGCCGTCGAGCGCGATCGGCTCCAGGTAGTACGCGTCGGCCGGAAGACTGTAGAGCTCGGTGGAGGTCCGGGAGATGGAGTCCTCGTCGGCGCGGATCTCGATGCCGAGCCGCCGCAGCTCGTCGCGGTCCTCGAAGAAGCGCCGCTTGAAGGCCTCCTCGGTCATCGTGGGGTAGCCCTCGACCCTGCTGCGGATCTCGGCGACGCTCACCGGCTGGCCCCTGCGGGACAGCAGCAGGGCGACGAGCGAGAGCCGCCGGATGAGCTTGTCGGTGTCTTTGCTCTGGCCCTTCTCGCGGACCTTCTTCGGGCTCACGGCGCGACTCCGGTGGTAGACGGCGAGACGCCGGCGCCTCCTCGGGCGCCGGCGTCTCATGCTACCGCAGGTGACGCGTCATGGGGGAGAGGGCGCGGGACCGATCTCGCCGGTGCCGGCCCTCGTCGCGCGGCGGGAGCTAGCCAGCCGCCGCCTCCTTCGCCGCGGCGGCGATGATCGTGTCGAACTCGGCGCCGAGGTCGGCGGGGAACTCCGCGGCCGGCGCGGCGAGGATCTCCGCCACCTTCTCCTGGGCCTTCTCAGTCGTGCTCCTGGCGCCGGCGTTCTTCCAGCCGTCGTAGTTGCCGGTCTCGCCGAGTTTGGCCTGCCAGAGCTCGCGCACGTGCGCACGGGTGTGGTTGTCGAAGAGGTAGTTGCCGTTGAAGCCCATCTTCTTGATGAGCTCGACCGCCAGTGTCTCCTCGCTCACCTCGATGCCGGTGAGGATGCGCTTGACCATGCCGATGATCTCGTCGTCGACGACCATGTTCTCGAGGCAGAGGATGCGCGAGCCGTCGAGGAGCCCGGTGCCGAACGTGACGTCGGCGCCGTTGGCGTAGGCCATGAACATCGCCAGTGCGTTCTCGTAGGCGCTCTGGATGCCGGGCTCCTTGGCGGTGGTGGCGCCGGCGCCGTACCAGGCCGGCACGCCGTAGAAGTCGGCCATGTGGCCCTGGCAGCTGCGCAGCAGCAGGGCCTCCGGCGAGTTGCTCGCGTAGGCGCCGGAGTCCATGTACATGGCCGTCGGGCCGCCGCCGTGGATGACGGGGGCTCCGGGGTGGGCGAGTTGCACGAGGGCGGCGCCGCTGAGGAACTCGGCGTTGGTGACGACGGCCGAGCCGGCGATGGTGATCGGGCCCGTGGCACCGAGGATCGGCATCGGGTAGAAGCTCACGGGGATGCCCGCCTCGGCGAGCGTGAGCGCGAGGTCCATGCCGTAGCGCTCCTGGTGGAGCGGGCTCACGGTGCAGATGATGGTGGTGAACATCGGCCGGCGCCTGAGCTCTTCCTTGCCGCCGGCCATCGCCTCTGCCATCTTGATGAGGCTGCGGGCCTCCCAGTCCTCTTTGATCGAGACGACGATGCTGTGCTTCTCGCTGTTGCGCACGCAGGCGTCGAACTCATGCAGCACGCGCGTCTCCGGCGGGCAGTCCTGGGCGCTGACGACGGCGCTCGTGGCGCTGACGTTGTCCAGCGCCTGCACGACCTTGGCACAGCGCTCGAGGTCCTCTTTGCGCGAGGAGCGCACCTCGCCGGTGACGGGATCGCGGTAGAACACGCCGCAGCCGTCCGAGCTGATGTAGACGTGCTCTCCGTCGAGCGGCAGGTCGTACTCGGGGTTGCGGGCGCCGAGCGTGAACTCGTGCGGCACGGTGCTCATCGCCTTCTCGACGACGGCGGCCGGGATCTTCGCCACCGTCGTCTCGCGGTCGACCGTGGCGCCGCTGGCCTCGAGGATGTCGAGGGCGCCGTGCGAGTGGAACTTGACGCCCACGTTCTCGATGACGTCCAGCGTCGCCTCGTGGATCTGCCTCACTTCGGTGTCATCCAGCAGGCCGAGCTTCACGCGCTTGCCGACGTAGCACTTGTCCGCGTATGTCATGGTGTCCCTTTCAGGTCTCAGAAGCGGCCGGACTCGACCGCGGCGATGATGTCGTCGAACTCGCGCGCGAGCTCCGCGGGAAACTCGGGCGCGGGGGAGGCGAGGATGCCGTCGGCGACGGCCCGCGCCTTGTCTTCCAGACGCGGGCTCCCCGCGTTGTGCCAGCTCTCGTAGGTCCCGGTCTCGCCGAGGCGCGCCCGCCAGAGCTCGCGCACGTGGGCGCGGGTGTGCTGCTCGAACAGGTAGTCGCCGCGGAAGCCGAGTCTCTTGATGAGGTCGACCGCCAGGGTCTCGCGGTCGACGGTGACGCCGCGTAGCAGGCGGGTGACCATGCCGAACACCTCGTCGGCGATCACCAGCTCCTCGAGGCTCATCTGCTGCACGCTGTCGAGGAGGCCGGCGCCGAAGCAGAAGTCCGCGCCGGCCGCCATCTCGAGCATGAGGCCAAGCGTGTTCTCGTAGGCGCTCTGCGCCTCCGGCTGCTTGGCCTTGGTGCCGCCCCAGCCGAGGCCGGCGGGGAGGCCCCAGGAGCGCGCCATCTGGCCTTGCACGGCACGCAGGAGCAGGGCCTCGGGGACGTTGGCGAAGTACGAGCCCGTGCGCATGAACAGTGCCGTCGGGCCCCCGGCGTGGACGATCTTGGCGCCGGGGCAGGCGAGCTGCACTGCGGTGATCGCGGCGAGGATCTCGGTGGCGCCGACGACGGCCGTGCCGGCCGGCGTCACCGGGCTCGTGGCGCCGAGGATCGGCATCGGGTAGAGCATCATCGGGATGCCGGCGTTGCCGAGCTCGAGCGCGAGTTCCATGCCGAACCGCTCCATGTGGAGCGGGCTGACGGTGCACAGGATGACCGAGAAGGTCGGGCGGGCCTTGAGCTCCGCGGCCCCGCCCGCCACGGCCTCGGCCATGCGGATCAACGGCCGCGCCTCGGCCGCGTCCTTGATGCTCACGACGATGCTGTGCTTGCGCGAGGCGCGCATGCAGGCGTCGAACTCGTGCAGGACGCGGCTCTCGTCGGGCGTGTCCTGAGCGGACACGAGCGCCGAGCTGGCCGAGAGGTTGTCCAGTCCGTCCACGACGCGGGCCGCATCGTACACGTCCTGCTTCACGCTCTGCCGTACGCTGCCGTCGGCCTCGCGCACCATGGTGGCGCAGCCGTCGGAGGTCAGGTAGGCGTGTTCGCCGTCGATGGGCAGGTCGAACTCGGGCTCGCGGCCGCCGAGCGTGAAACCGCCTGGCAGCGTCGCGAGCGCTTCTTCGACGGCGCTCGCCGGGACGCGGGCCACCGTCGTCTCGCGATCCACGGTGGCGCCGTGCGCCTCGAGCACGTCGAGCGCCAGGTCCGAGTGGAACATGACGCCGGTCTCGGCGAGGACGTCGAGGGCGGCTTCGTGGATGCGTTCGACCTCAGCCTCACTGAGGATCTGCAGCGCACGCCGCCTCCCGACGTAGCGTCCCTGGGCGTGGGTGGTCATGAGTCTCCCTTCGAGACGTCGTCGTCGATGGGGGCGACCAAGCCGCCGCCGCGAGCGTACTCGACGTGCACGAACGGCGAGGTCACGGCGCGCACCAGCGCGTCGTAGTCGACCGCGAAGCGGACTTCGTCGCCCGGGTGCAACGGCTCGGGCGTGATGAGCACGGTCACGTCGCTGGTGGCGCCGGCGACGTAGGCGCCGGGGAGGAGGGGCCGAAGCCCACCGGGTTCCATGTCCCGGCGCCCCACGGCAAGCATGGCGTACCACGCGTCCTCGCCGGGCAGGTCGACCTCCGGCACGTGGCCGAAGGCGTCGAGACCGCCCGGCCCCTCCGGCGCCGGCGGCTTGCGGTAGCACTCGAGCACGGCGGCGACCAGCACAGGGTCGGTGCGTCCGAGCCCGGTGATGCCGCAGCCGCTGACGAAGTCATAGCCGTACAGGGGGCCGCCGCCGGAGCGGATCTCGGTCGCGAAGCGCGGCCGGTACCCGTCCAGATGCTGGACGGCGCAGGTGCCGCCGAGGCTCAGGAGCGGCTCGGCGGCGCAGAGGTCGCCGACCCGCTCGAGCACACCCTCGGCTTGCCGGAACAGCTCCTGCGACGGCAGCTGCCCGGAGAGACAGGCGAAGTTGACGGCGACGCCCGCCAGCACGATGCCGGGCAGGCGGGCGATCTCCGCCGCGACCGCCGGGGCCGCGTCCGGCAGGACGCCTTCGCGGCGGTCGCCGAGGTCGACGGTGAGCAAGATCTGGATCGGGGCGCCGGGAGCGTGCTCGCCGAGCACGCGGGCGGCGCCCGGGTCGCTCATCATGACGCGGTCGGCGACCCGCGCCGCCGACGCGAGCTCGTCCGGCTGAGGCGCCCTGATGAGCGTGAGTGGGCCGAGCTTCTGCCCGGCGAGCCGCATCAGCGAGGGAAGACGGCTGTCGGCAAGACCGGCGCAGCCGGCCTCGAGCATGGTCCGCCCGACCAGCGGCTCGCCGTCGACGCACTTGGTGACGCCGGCGAGCGTCACACCGCGTGTGTCCAGGTAGGCGGCCAGACGCCGTGTCGCGTCGGCGACGGCATCCAGATCGATCGTGAGATGGGGCAGCGTCATGCTTCTCCACTTCGCAGGGTCGTGACAGGCGTCGCAGGAAGTGGCCGTGCGGACCACCATCGATCGCGGAGAGCCGACGTCAGGGGTCATCGTGCACGGGCGGGACCTGCCTGCGGACGCGGGACCACGCGCCAGGTCGCGGATCACCTCATGAGGTGCGCCCGCGGCGGCGCGCGTCAGCGAAGGAGGGTACTAAAAGTCGTGGACCTTGCCGCCTGAGAAGGCGGTGCGACGACGGTCGTGGGGGCTTGCGTCTACCACTCGGTTCGTGTCTCCCGTAGCCGGTGGGACAAAGCGGGCGCAGTATACTTCTCGCACGGCCCATTCGACAAGCAGGGGGGGCGTCATGCCGGCGACTGATCCGCTGTACACCGCGCGCGAGGGGCGCTTGTATTTCGACGGAGCCGATCTGGTGGACCTGGCGGACCGGCACGAGACGCCCTTCTTCGTCTTCAGCGAGCGACGCATCCGGGGGAACGTAGAAGCCTTGACCACGGCGTTCCGCAAGCAGCACGCGGCCACCGAGGTCTTCTTCGCCAGCAAGGCCTGTTCCAACCTGTGGTTTCTGCACGTGGTGCGCGACGCCGGCGCGAACGTGGAGGTCAACGCCGGCGGGGAGCTCGCGAAGGCGCTCGCGGTGGGCTTCGAGCCGCGGCAGATCGTCTTCAACGGCGTCGCCAAGACGATTGATGAGATCAGGCGCGCAGTCGCCTGCGGCGTGCGCGCCTTCATGGTCGACTCGCTGCACGAGCTCGGCCGGATCGGCGAGGTCGCGGCGGCCATGGGGAGCGTCGCTCCTGTCGCGCCGCGCATCGACGTAGACGTGCCCACGCGGACGCACCCTGGTCTCGAGACGGCCCACGGCGGCAAGGCCGGCATCGACCGCGACGACGCCGCAGCCGCGTTCCGGTTCGCCGCGGAGCACCCGGCCCTCGAGCCTGCCGGTCTGCATCTGCACGTCGGCTCGCAGATCACCAGCGTGGAGCCGTACCGGCAGGCGGTCGGCGCCGCGCTCGACCTCGTCCAGGAGGTCGAGGCCGCCGCCGGCGTGCGGCTCCAGTTCCTCAACGCCGGAGGAGGCTTCGCGGTACCGTACCGGGAGGCACCCGTCACCTGTCACCCGAGCGACTACTTCTGCTCGCTGCTCACGGGCGCCGACTACGCCACGGTCATCGGTGGCGAGGTCGCTGCGCGACGGCCCGACCTCGCGCTCTTCCTCGAGCCCGGCCGATCGATTGCGGCGACGACCGCGGCCCTCGTCACTCGTGTGGAGAACGAGAAGACCAAGGGGCGCCGCGACGGCGCCGGACGGCGCATCGGCGACGAGCGCTGGCTCACCGTCGATGCCGGTTTCAACACGTTGCTCGAGCACACCAACTACCACTGGTACTACCGCACGATCGTGGCGTCGCGGGCCGCGGAAGAGGCGGACGCGGAATTCCGCCTCGCCGGTCCTCTGTGCGACGGCGGCGACGTCTTCGCCGGCGACGGTGACTCGCCCTACCGGTGGCTTCCGGCGACGACCACGGTCGGCGATGTGGTCGTCTTCCTCGACGCCGGCGCGTACTCGCTCGAGATGATGAACCCGTACAACGCCCGGCCGACGGCGGCGGCGTTCGCGGTGAGCATGGGCGGCGAGCTCGTGCAGATCAGGCGCCGCGACACCGAAGCCGATCTCACGGCGCATGATCTCGCGCCGGGCTTCGACTGAGCGGCGGGCGCGTGCGGCCGACCGACGGACGCCAGATCTCCGGCAGCTGAGGCGGGCACTGGCCCGCCGCGGCCGGCGCTGGGTGCGCGGCCGCGGCGGGCGAGCCGGATGGTCCTCGGCGTCGACGCTGGACAACGAGTGCCGGTCAGACGTCCGTCACGCGATGAGCCACGATGCGCGCACCTTCGCGAACTTGTACTTGGTGCTGCTGGAGCCGAGCTTCCAGTAGACCCGATAGTGGTCGGTGGTGTGGGCGTCGATGACCCTCTGTCCGGCGCTGTTGGCGCCGGCGATCACGGTGACGTGGTCCCAGACCCCATCGCCGCTCCAGTCGTAGTAGACGAAGTCGCCGCGGTTGAGCTTGCCGGCGGACGTCACCCAGTCGGTGCGGCGCGTGTTCCAGTAGCCCATCTGCTTGGGGACGTTGATCCAGCTGAGGCTGTAGGTGTCGTTTCCGGGCGAGGAAGTGCCGCCCTTGTCGTACCACCAGCCACTGCTCACGGTGCTGCCGGCCATCAGCATGTCTCCGGCGTGGGCGCACTGCGAGGCGAAGTTGGCGCAGTCCGCGCCGGAGAAGCGGACGTAGGTGGAGTTGTACGACAGCGCATACCTGTCGGCGTATGCCTGCGCCGCCGGCCGGTCGTACCTGATCACGGCGACGTATCGGCGTTGGGGGATGGGGACGCGGCCGATCGTCCGGAGAGGCAGACGGATCTGCGCCGAGGTGCGCTCGAGCCTGCGCGCGGCGGCGCGGACCCGCGAGCGTGAGGCTCCGGCCGCCTCGAGACAGCCAGGTCGCTGGACGTCCGTGTAGGCATCGGCGACCACGACCCACTCATCGCCCTCGCGGGCGAGCGTCAAGGTGTGGTCGATCCCCGACGCCTCGACGTCCGTGGTGCCGGCATGGGCGCGCCAGGTGATGCTCGTGACGGCGCGCCCGGTCACGACGGCCGTGAGGCCGTCCTCCGCGAGCGCGCTCCCGAGGATGGTGACCTCGCACGCCGCGGCTGCTGCGATGCGCCCGGCGCTGCGGCCGCGCAGAGCCGTACCTCGCGCCAACTGAGCCTCGGTGTGCGCGAGGGTGCTGCCCGGCGCCACCCACGCGGCCAGTGCCGCCGCTGGATCGGCGGCGGTGATCGCAGCCGCTCTCGCCTTCAGGTACTCGGTAGCTGTGGCGGCCGCGCCGTCGGCGGGCGGACTGCCCGCGGACGCCGGGGCGGCGGCCGCGAAGGCTGCCACCGCCACGGCGGCTACCACGACGTGCGCCCAGTGCCGTCTTTTCATACTGACCCCTTTCCGGAGGGTTACGGGTTGGTGGAGACGGCGGTGATCAGCCATCCCCCCACGGCGCTGCCGACCCTCCCCAGGGTGAAGAACAGCGTGGCGCGGCCGTCCGGCAGCGGACAGCCTCGCCCGGCGCGGACGTGCGCGCGGACCTTGAGCACCAGCGTGCGCGCGTCCGGCGCCGCGTAGACGCGCGCGGAGCGGAAGCGGAAGCCGCGCAGCGACGCGAGAGCGCGGCGCGACCACAGACGGCGCCGGGAGCAGAGCGTCCCGGCGCGTGCGTATCGGCCCTCGTCGACGAGCCGGCAGTAGAGCGCCACGGCGCGTACCGCCTCGAGCCGCCCGCCTCCGTCCCCGGCACGCGCGGGCAGAGCGGCCGGCAGCGCCGGGCCCGCCGCGGCGAGGTGCACGTCCGAGGGCGTCACCGCCGGCGCCACGGCCTTCGAGTCAGTGCAGCCCCCGGTGAGAGAGGGGAGTCCTGCCATGACCAGGAAGAGCAGTGTGACTGTGCGGAGGTGCGGCATGGCTCGCATCGTGCGCCCTGGGTCCGGTGAGCCTCAAGGGTGACGCGGGGCGCAGGGCGGTGACGTTGATCGCCGCCGCCTCGCCGACCCGCCGATCCGCCGGCAGTCCGCGGCCTTCGCCGGCCGCCGATGTCGACGTTCGTGACGGGCCGCCCCGCCCGTGCGAGAATCCCCGGCGCATGACAGGACCGGACGACAACATCCCCGGCGCGCCGCTCCCGCGGCCGCCCGAAGGCTTCGGCGCCACGGTGCGCCGGGACCTGCGCATCGGTGTCGCCGCCGGGCTCCAGACCTTCTGGGACCTCACCAAGGTCATGATCCCGGCCTACGGAATCACCCTGGCGCTCGAGCAGCTGGGCGTGATCGGCCGGCTGGCGAACGTCGCCCGGCCGCTGATGGAGGCGCTCGGGCTGCCGGGCGACGCGGCGGTCCCGCTGGTGGTCGGCTACATGCTCAACATCTACGCCGCGGTGGGCTCCATGCAGGCGCTGGACCTCACGGCACGCCAGGTGACCGTCCTCGCGATCGCCATCCTCATCGGCCACAATCTCGTGGTCGAGGGCGCGGTGCTGCACAGGGCGGGGATGAACGGCTTCGCCTTCGGGGCGCTGCGCGTGGTCGCCGGCCTCGCTGCGGCGATCGTCGCCAACCTGCTCATGGGGCTGTTCTGATGACGGAGTTCCTGCGCAGTTTCGCGACCGGCTCGCTCGACCTGATGCTGCGCGTGTTCCTCATCGTGGTGCCCATCATGGTGGCGCTGGAACTCTTCGAAGGGACACGCTCCTTCCGCGCCATCGTGCGCTCGTGGGCGCGCGTCGTGCGTCACGTGGGGCTCGACGAGCGGTCGGCGGCGCCCACGCTCGTCGGGTTCCTGTTCGGTCTCGCCTACGGCGGCGGGGTGATCGTCCGCGACGTGCGCCGCCACGACCTGGGCCGCCGTCAGGTGTTCACCATGAGTGTCTTTCTGAGCATGGTGCATGCCATCGTCGAGGACTCCTTGATCTTCCTCGCTCTCGGCGCAAGCTTCTTCTGGGTGGTGGTCTATCGCGTGGCGTGGGCGGCGCTGGTGACGCTCGCCCTGACGGCGCTCGCCACCGTCGTCCTGCGGCGCTGGCGTCTGCGTGACCGACGACGCCGCGATTGACACGGAGCGCTCCGAGTCCGTAATCTTGACTGGAATTATCGAGTATCAACTGGAGCGAGGAGCGCGACAGCGGTGAACATCTCTATGAAGAGCAGATACGCGGTCCGGGCCCTGACCGAGCTGGCCCGCGTCGAGCAGACGCAGTCCGGCAGGCCTGTGCGTCTCGGCGACATCGCCGAGCGCCGTGATATGCCGCTCCAGTTCCTGGAGCAGGTCTTCGCGGCGCTTCGCCGCGGCGACATCGTACGAAGCCGGCGCGGCGCCTCCGGCGGCTACTCGCTGGCGCGGCCGGCTGACGACATCACCGTCCTCGATGTGGTCGCCGCCCTGGACGGGGTGCCGTCACCGGCCGCGTGCACCCAGGGCCGGTGCGATCAGGTCGACCGCTGCGGCGCCTCGTCCGTGTGGATCGAGGCGCAGGGGGCGCTTGAGGAGGTCCTCGTCGCGACCACGATAGGTGACCTCCTCCGGCGCGAGGACGTCTTGCGCGAGTCGGCGCCGATGTACCACATCTGACAAGGAGTCCGCATGAAGAGGGCAGGGAGCATCATCGAGCTCATAGGGCGCACGCCGCTGGTGCGGCTGAACCGCGTCTCCGACGAGACCGGCGCCGAGGTCCTCGGCAAGCTGGAGTCGCTCAACCCGGGAGGGAGCGTCAAGGACCGCATCGGCATCGCGATGATCGAGGCCGCCGAGCGGGACGGGCTCATCACTCCGGGCAGGACCACCATCATCGAGCCGACCAGCGGCAACACCGGAGTCGCTCTCGCCATGGTGGCCGCGGCCCGGGGCTACGACATGGTGCTCACCATGCCCGACACGATGAGCGTCGAGCGGCGCGCGCTGCTCAAGGCCTACGGCGCGCGCCTCGTGCTCACCCCCGGCCCGGAGGGCATGAGCGGCGCGGTGAGCCGCGCCGTCGCGATGGCCGAGGACTTGGACGACGCGTTCGTCCCGCAGCAGTTCGAGAATCCCGCCAACCCTGAGATCCACCGGCTGACCACCGCCGAGGAGATCTGGGCCGACACCGACGGCGAGATCGACGCGTTCGTCGCCGGCGTCGGCACCGGCGGGACCGTCACCGGCGTCGGAGGCGTCCTCAAGGAACGGCGACCAGGCGTGCTGGTGGTCGCCGTCGAACCGTCGGACTCGCCCGTGCTCTCCGGCAAGCCTGCCGGTCCGCACCGCATCCAGGGCATCGGCGCCGGTTTCGTGCCCGAGGTCCTGGACGCCGGCGTGTACGACGAGATCGTCACGGTCACGGGCGACGACGCGATCGCCACGGCGCGCAGCCTCGCGCGCGAAGAAGGGCTGCTCGTCGGCATCTCCGCCGGCGCCAACGTTTGGGCGGCCGGTCAGGTCGCCCGCCGCCCGGGCATGGAGGGCAAGGTCGTGGTGACGGTTCTCTGCGATACGGGCGAGAGATACCTCTCGACCCCGCTCTTCGCGGACCTGCCGGAGCCGCCAGCGTGAGGATCAGCGGTCACGAGAGGCAACGGTACGACTGCCAGCTCGTCCTCAAGGAGGTTGGAGAGCGGGGTCAGGACGCCCTGCGCGCGGGCTCCGCGCTGGTGGTGGGCGCCGGGGGGCTGGGCGCGCCGGTCCTGTTCTACCTCGCGGCGGCCGGCGTCGGCCGCATCGGCATCGTCGACGACGACATCGTCGAGCTCTCGAACCTGCAGCGGCAGATCCTGTTCACCACGGCGGACATCGGACGGCCCAAGGCCGAGGTCGCGGCGGAGCGGCTCGCGGCGCTCAACCCCGACGTTGCTCTGGAACCGCACGCGACACGGCTCGACGCCGCAACCGCCTTCGCCGTGCTCGACCAGTACGACGTCGTCGTGACCGCGGTCGACAACTTCGCCACCCGGTACCTGTTGAACGACGCCTGCGTGCTGCACCGCAAGACGCTCGTCGACGGCGCGGTGCTGCGCATGACGGGGCTTGCGATGACGGTCAAAGGCGGCGAGACGGCATGCTACCGCTGCCTGTTTCCCGAACCCCCGCCCCCGGCGGGCGTGATCAGCTGTTCCGAGGCCGGCGTGCTCGGCCCCATCCCGGGGCTGATCGGCTCGATCCAGGCGCTAGAGGTCATCAAGGTACTCACGGGCGCCGGACGCCCCCTGTACGACCGTCTCGTGCAGTACGACGGCGGCGCCATGACCTTCAGCGAGGTGGAGATCGCCCGCGTGCCGTCGTGCCCGGTCTGCGGCGAACGGCCGACGATCACCGAACTGACAGATCTCGATGTCTGACGCCGCCGCTCTGGAACGCCTGCTGGCGCAGTTCGACGGCGTCGCGAGCGCCTGCGTGGCCTTCTCCGGCGGCGTCGACTCGAGTCTCGTGCTCGCCGCCGCCGTGCGGGCACTGGGCCCGGACCACGTGGTCGCGGTCACGGCGACCTCGCCGACGTACCTCGACGAGGAGCTCGCGGCTGCGTCGGCGGTGGCCGAGAGCCTGGGCGTCGAGCACGTCGTTGTAGAGACGCTCGAGTTCGACGATCCGCGTTTCGTCCAGAACTCGCGCTGAGCGCTGCTACTACTGCAAAGCCGGACTGCTGGACGAGATGGCTCGGGTCGCCGAGGCTCGCGGCTGCGCCGTCCTGGTCGACGGCGCCAACGCCGACGACACCGGCGACCACCGGCCCGGCATGCGCGCCGCAGCGGAGCGCGGCGTCCTGCAGCCGCTCCTGGCAGCCGGCATCCGCAAGGACGAGGTGCGCCGTCTCGCGCGAGAGCTCGGTCTACCCACCTGGGACGTCCCGCAGCAGGCCTGCCTGGCCTCGCGCGTGCCGTACGGGGAGCCGATCACCCTGGAGAAGCTGGCGGCGGTGGCCGCCGTGGAGAGGGCCATGCACGATCTCGGCTTCCGGCAGTGCCGTGCGCGACACCACGGGGACGTCGCGCGGCTCGAGGTGGAGCGCGACGACCTGGAGCGGGCGGTCGCGCTGCGGGAGGAACTCTCCCGAAGGGTGCGTGCGGCAGGTTTCACCTACGCGGCTCTTGACTTGGAGGGCTTCCGCACGGGAAGCATGAACGAGGCGTGATACCGTACCGCGGGTGCGGCGGCGCTGGCGCCGGCCGCGCCCATCACACCGACGCGAGGAGGTGACGGCCGTGATCCGCAAGCTGCTGGCATTGGCGAGCCTGGGGATCGCAGGGAGCTGGTTCCTGCGCAAAGGCAAGTCCGGCCGTCGTCCCGGCACGGGCCTCGTCGGCGCCCTCTCGCAGGACGTGCGCACGGCCATCGAGGAGATCGGCAGCGACGTTGTGGCGGTGCAGGAGCGCGATCCCGCGGCCACGTCGAGGGTGGAGATCATCACCTCGTACTCGGGGCTGCATGCGCTGTGGCTCCACCGCCTGGCACACAAGCTGCAGAGCATGGACATGAAGCTCGTTCCGCGCTGGATCAGCCAGTTCAACCGCTTCGCCACCGGCATCGAGATCCACCCCGGCGCGAAGATCGGCCACGGGCTGTTCATCGACCACGGCTCGGGGGTGGTCATCGGCGAGACGACGGAGATCGGCGACAACGTCACCATCTACCAGGGGGTCACGCTCGGTGGCACCGGCAAGGAGACCGGCAAACGGCATCCCACGGTGGGCGACAACGTCGTGTTCGGCGCCGGCGCCAAGGTCCTGGGCGGCATCTCCGTCGGCGACAACGCCAAGGTCGGCGCCGGCAGCGTCGTCGTCAGCGACGTGCCCAAGAACTCGACGGTCGTCGGCAACCCTGGGCGTCCGGTGCTTCTGCAGGGCCAGCGGGTAGGCATCCCCGACATCGACTACCGGCACCTGCCCGACCCCGTGGCCGAGGCGATCAAGTGCCTGGTGGCCCGCATCATCGAGATGGAGAAGGAGCTCGACGAGATCCACCCGGAACGCAGCGGCAAGCGTGCCGAGGCTCTGCGCGAGACGGAGGCGATGCTCGCCGACTTGCTCCACTTCGACGAGGGCGCCGGGATCTGATGTCGCGCCCGGGGTGCCGGGGATCCGGCCATACCCCGGTCCGACGCCTGAGCGCAGGTGGGTATGCTACGATTGCTGCCCTCTCAGGCGACCCTTGAACGGAGCGTGATCACTCCATGAGCGAGGTCAGGCGTCTCGTGCTCGACGTCCTCAAACCCCATCAGCCCACGATACTCGTCCTCGCCGACAAGCTCGGCGACCTCGAGGGCATCCACGGGGTCGACATCACCCTGATCGAGATCGACAACAAGGTCGAGAACATCAAGATCACCCTGGAGGGCGACGACGTCGACTTCCAGGACGTCGCCGAGGTCGTGCAGGACGCCGGCGGCAGCATCCACTCCATCGACAAGGTCTCGGCCGGCAAACGGATCATCGACGAGGTCGAGACCCCCCAGGACGCCGGCGCGAGCTGGCTGCGCTGACCCTGCGTCGCCTGACCAATGGCCAGAAGCGCGATTGAGCGCGGCGCCGCACGCAGGGCGCACGGCGGCGCGGACGCCCTGGTGAGCCGATGAGCCTCCCGGGCAGTCCCAGCATCGGCGAGCGCGTGCGTCGCCAGGTCGGCACCCTGCGTCACTACCACGAGATCGCCGAGGTCGGCGAGATCGCGCGTCGCTACTTCGCCATGAACTCGTTCGACGGCGTGCTCACCGCGATCGGCGTGCTCGTCGGCGGCTACCTCGGCGGCGTCGACAGCCCTCAGACGATCTTCACGGTCGTGCTCACGACCGCCGTCGGCATGGGCGTCTCCGGGTTCTACGGCTCGTACCTCGTCGAGCGCGCAGAACGCGGCAGGGCGATGCGCGAGCTCGAGGAGTCCACGCTCTCGAGCCTGCAGGGATCGACCATCGCGTCGGCCTCTCGTTACGCGACCATCGTCATCGCCTTCGTCGACGGCGCCTCGCCGTTCGCGGCGGCGCTCATCGTGATGATCCCGTTCGCGTTCACCTCGGTCATCACGATGCACACCGCGTACTTCCTCGCGGTCGCCGTCGGTCTCGTCGAGCTCTTCTTCCTCGGCGTGTTCCTCGGCGCCATCTCGCGCGAGCGCCTCTGGCTGTCCGGCCTGCGCCTCGTGTTCGCGGGCCTCATCGCGCTCGGCATCAGCCTGGTGCTCGGCGGAGGCGTCGGGTGACGCGGCCGGGAGCCGGCGTGCGCCCCGGCGATCCGGCGCAGCCGGACCACCCGCTGCTCGCCGGCCTCAACGACGAACAGCGCAAGGCGGTCACGCACGTCGACGGGCCGCTGCTGATCCTCGCCGGCGCGGGCTCCGGCAAGACACGCGTGCTCACGCACCGGGTCGCCTATCTCATCCAGGTGCAGCACGTGCGCCCGGACGAGGTGGTGGCGATCACCTTCACCAACAAGGCCGCCGGCGAGATGAAGGAACGCATCGAGGGCCTCGTGGGGCCGGTCGCGCGCACCATGTGGATCAGCACCTTCCACAGCATGTGCGCGCGCCTGCTGCGCCGCGAGGCTCAGCGCATGGGCTACAAGAGCACGTTCACGATCCACGACGAGGACGACCGCCGCCGGCTGATCAAGCGCTGCATGGAGGCGCTGAACGTCGACCCCAAGCGGTACCCGCCCGAGTCGGTCAGCCGCCAGATCAGCGACGCCAAGAGCCAACTGCTGGGGCCCGCCCAGTTTCGCGAGCAGGGCGGGCGCTTCGCGCAGGTGGCGGCCGACGTCTACGAGCTCTACGAGAAGCGCCACGCCGAGATGAACGCGATGGACTTCGACGACCTCCTCATGAAGACCGTGGAGCTGCTCGAGGGCTACCCGGACCGCCTCGAGCACTACCAGCGGGCCTTCCGCTACGTCCTCGTCGACGAGTACCAGGACACCAACCACGCGCAGTACCGGCTCGCCAACCTGTTCGCCGGCGCGCACGGCAACCTCGCTGTGGTGGGGGACGACGACCAGAGCATCTACTCGTGGCGCGGGGCCGACATCCGCAACATCCTCGAGTTCGAGCGCGACTACCCCGAGGCGGAGATCATCCGGCTGGAGCAGAACTACCGCTCCACGCAGAAGATCCTCGACGCGGCCAACGCGGTCGTCACCCACAACCGGCGGCGCAAGGGCAAGAACCTGTGGACGCCGCGCGGTGAGGGTGCTCCGGTCCAGATCGTCGAGGTGAACGACGAGCGCGCCGAGGCGCAGTTCGTGGCCAGCGAGGTCCAGAAGCTGCTCGAGGGGGAGGCCGACGCCGACAGGGCCTATCGGCCCGACGAGGTGGCCGTCCTCTACCGCACCAATGCGCAGAGCCGCATGCTCGAGGAGCAGTTCGGCCGCTACGCGATCGCCTACCAGGTGATCGGCGGGCCGAAGTTCTACGAGCGCGCCGAGATCCGGGACCTCGTCGCCTACCTCACGGTCCTGGTCAACCCGGACGACACGCAGCGACTGCTCCGCATCGTCAACGTGCCCAAGCGGGGCGTGGGGGCGACGAGCCTGCAGCGGCTGCAGACGCATGCGGCCAGCGTGGGGGAGAACCTGTGGACCGCGCTGCGCGGGGCGGACGACGTGCCCGGGCTTTCCGCCGGAGCCGTCAATGGCCTGCTGGCCTTCGCCAGGATCATGGAAGGCCTGCAGGCCACGCACGCCGGCCGTCCCGTTGCGGAGATCGTCCGCGGCGTCATCGAGGAGACCGGCTACGAGGAGGGTCTCAAGGCGCAGAAGACGCTCGAGGCCGAGGGCCGCCTCGAGAACATCGAGGAGTTCGTCGGCGTGGCGGCGGAGTACGACAGACGCGCCGAGGATCCCAGCCTCGCCGAATTCCTCCAGGAGATATCGCTCTACAGCGACACCGACGCCTACGCCGACACGAGCTCGCTCCTGACACTCATGACGCTGCACAACGCCAAGGGCCTCGAATTCCCGGTCGTGTTCATCGCCGGGATGGAAGAGGGCGTGTTCCCGCACCAGCGCTCCCTCGACGAGCAGAACGTCGAGGAGGAGCGGCGCCTGGCGTACGTCGGTATCACGCGGGCGATGGACCGGTTGTACCTCGTCCATGCGCGGGCGAGGACGCTGTGGGGCGCCGCGCAGTACAACGCCCCCTCACGCTTCCTCGACGAGATCCCCGCGGAGCTCGCCGAGCGCAAGGCGATCGGCGCTCGTTCGCCGGGCGGCTGGGACGGCGGGGGTGGCCGCCGGAGCAGCGAGCCCTGGGACCGCGGCGGTGACGGCGTCTGGAACGGCCGGCGACGCCGCGACGGGTACGGCGGAAGCGACGTCGACGGCGCTTCGGGTCGCACCTTCACCGGTCTCGAGAAGAAGGAGCTCGACGAGGAGGTCGTGGAACAGTTCTTCGGGGCCGGGGACCGCGTGCTCCACGCCACGCTCGGCGAGGGCACTGTGCTCACCATGCAGAGCGGCGGCATCGTCGTCGTGCGCTTCGAGGGCGACGGCTCGGAGCGCCGGCTCATGGCGAGCGTGGCGCCGCTCAAGAAGCTGCGCGGCTGAGCGGCGCCCGCAGCGCCGGATCAGCTTCGCGCTGTCAGGGGCTGGTTCCCCAGCCGGCCACGAGCCACGCGCCGTCGGGCGTCTCGGCCAGGTCGACGAACAGCGTATGCTCGCCCGCCTCACCCCACGGCGTGACCTCGGTGGCCGGGACGATGCGCACGTCCACCTCGACCCGCGTGCCGCCGGGGGTGCCCTGCACACGCGTCACGCGGAGCAGCTCGACGCTGCCGATGTCGTCGGCGGCTGGGGTGACCGCAGCGGCGCCGGGGGCGGAGGCCGCCGCGATCCCGTCGTAGTCGTCGGCGTCGACCATCTCCCAGTACGCGGCCACCGCCGCCTCCGGCGACCCGGCCAGCGGGGCGCTGCCGGGAGCCGGCGTGGCGGAAGCCGCAGGGGACGACGAGCCGCCGGTCGACGAGCCGCCGCAGGCGGCGAGCTCGGCAGCGGCAACAGAAGCCAGAAGCACCAGCGCTGCGAACAGGGCGGCTGCTGCTGCCGGCTGCCGGGTCCGGCCCGGCCTGCGGCCGCCGAACGGAACGCGCGCGCCGGCGCCCTCGTGAGGGCGCCGGCCGACTCCGTGGCCGACGCGCTCCGGCCTGAGTGCGGACGACGATGCCGATGCGGAGCGGCGTGTCATGGCGCCTTCTCTCTGTTGCGGTGGAGCTCCATGAGACAAGCCCACCACAGGCCAACCAGCCTGAACAGGATGACAATGGTCGGGCGCGTTGACGACCTTGCGGGCGCTTCCACGCCGGCCCGCTGCCGCCCAGCCTGCGATAGAGTGGACGGCAGCCAGTCCACCCATGGCCTCAGGAGGGTCTGCCGTGGCCGTCGAGATCTCGCGCGAGGGCGCCGTCGCCGTCGTCATCGTCAACCGTCCTGAGGCGTTGAACGCCCTGAACACGGAGACCAACGAGGCGTTGGTCGCCGTCGTGCGCGAGCTCTCCGCCGACGAGTCCGTCCGCGCCGTCGTCCTCACCGGCGGAGGCGACACGTCGTTCGTCGCCGGAGCCGATATCGCCGAGATGAGCGCGCTGACGGCCGAGCAGGCGCGGCGCTTCGGGGCACTCGGCCAGACTGTCATGAGCGGCATAGAAGCGGCGCCGCAGCCGTGGGTCGCCGCCGTCAACGGGTTCGCCCTCGGCGGCGGCTGCGAGCTCGCGCTCGCTTGCGACATCCGTCTGGCGAGTGAAAACGCCAAGTTCGGCCAGCCCGAGATCAACCTCGGCATCACGCCGGGCTTCGGTGGGACGCAGCGCCTGCCACGCAACGTAGGGGTGGGCTGGGCCAAGTACCTGGTGCTCAGCGGCCGTCACGTCCGTGCCGACCAGGCGCTGCGCATCGGGCTCGTGCAGGCCGTGTTTCCGAAGGACGAGCTCATGCCTCAGGCGATGAAGCTCGCGGAGGAACTCGCCGGCAAGAGCTCGTCGGCGATGCGCTACTGCAAGGCGGCCGTGAACGCGGCCGCCGACACCGACATCGTCACCGGTCAGGGCATCGAGCGTGATCTGTTCGCCCTGGCCTTCGCTACGGAGGACCAGACCGAGGGCATGGCCGCCTTTCTGGAGAAGCGGGCGCCGGAGTTCGGCGGCCGCTGAGCCCGCGGTCCAGCCTCGCGTCACTCGGACCGGCGCTCCGTCGCGCGGATCTGGCGCGACCTGACGGGTCAGGCGCCGGTCGCCTCGGCGAGGCGCGCCAGGGCTTCGAGGACGCCGGGGGTGGCGCGCACCTGTACGTCGGCTGCCTCCAGTACCGGACGCGGGGTCTCGTCGGTGACGGCCGCGACTGCGCAGGCATGGCGCCGCGCGTCTCGCCCGCCCCACTCTCGGATCGCGCTGAACGCGGTGACGTCGGTGAGATCGTCGCCGCAGCCCATCGCGCAGAGGAAGTCGCCGGAGTCCAGCAGGCGGCGGATGGCGGATCCCTTGCTGAACGGCAGGGGAGGGCGCACCTCGAAGGCGAAATGGCCGGTGGCGACGGCGAGGCCGCGCTCTCTCGCGGGGCCCACGACGCGGGTGAGGATCTCATGACGAGTGGCGGCGGGGTCGACGGCCAGGCGGTAGTGGATCGCCAGCACGGTACGCTTGTCCTCGAGCACCACGCCCAGGCGCTCGCAGTCGAGGTCGCGCGCCGCCTGCTCGGCGACGGCGTGGATGCTGGCCGCGTAGCGCTCTGCCTGCGGCTCCGTGGAGACGCTCCCGTCGGGGGTCATGGTCTCGAGGCCGTGAGTGCCCACGTAGGCTGCGCCCTGCAGCGGGATCATGCGCCGTCCGTCCTCGAGCCCGCGGCCGGTCGCGAACACCACGAGGCCCAATCGCTTCACCAGTGCGGCAAGCAACTCTCGGAACTGCTCGGGCACGCGGGCGTCCGCAGGCCGGGGGGCGATCGGCGAGATCGTCCCGTCGATGTCACAGACGAGCGCCGTCGCGGCCGGCGCTCCGCCGGCGGCCGTGACGAACGCTTGCAGCGCCTCTGATCCGCTGATGATCTGCGACTGAGCCTTCATGAGGGTCCTCCGCGTCTCGCTGGGCGTGAGCGTACCCGTTGTTCGTGAGTCTGCAACGATGCTCGTCGCGCGGGTCAAGTCCGCGGGGCCGCTGCCGATATTCCCGGGGAGAGAGATGACCGACCTTCCGGACAACGCGCCAGCGCCTCTGCCGGGGGGAAAGCCGCGAGGCCTGCGCGCTGACCCCTACCTGAAGTCGATGCTCCTCGGCCTGATCGAGGACAGCTACCTGCACACGGGCACGCTCACGCAGTTCGCGGCCGAGGTGCTGCAGGTCATCGTCTACGCCGTCACCGTGCCGATGGCGTTCACCGAGGGGTTCCTCAAGTCCTATCTCTCGATCGATCGCGTGGTGGAGGACGAGGGCGGCCGCATCAAGATCATCCCGAGGATCGATGCACGTATCGAGGACATGATCCGCGACGTCGACGAGATCACGGCGCAGGTGGATCCCGGCGCGGTGTTCAATCCCGTGGTGCGCGCCAAGCTCGACGCCGTGCACCAGACGTCCGGCAAAGCGATGAGATGGGACCTGAACACGCTCTCGAGCATGGACGACGCGGAGCTGATGGAGGTCCTGCGCGAGATGCAGGCCGAGTCCGAGGCCGCCGACGGCGCGAGCGGCGGCGAGAGCGACGAGGCGACCGACTACTTGCGCGCCAAGATCGCCACCATCCGCCGCAATGTGCGCCAGTTCCAGACCCGTCAACAGGCCGGGGCGCCCCGTGGCGAGCCTGAGGACGGGGAGGACACAAGCCCTGCCCGCCCGGGCGAGGCTCTCGCCTGAGGTCCGGTCCCCGCCGGTGTCCCGGCCGCCCGACTTGCGATACCATGCGCGCGTAGGCGGCAAGGGGCATTCCGTGCAGCACTTCTCCGACAGACTGGCAACGGCCGTGCGCGCGCGCCGTAGTGTCGTCTGCGTCGGGCTCGACCCCGTCTTGGAGCGCATGCCTCCCGAGCTCGTCCTCAAGTACCGGCCGCAGGCGGCCGAGCTCGGCGACGAGGCCGCCGTCGCCGCCTGCTTCCAGGAATTCTGCAGCGGAGTCATCGACGCCGTCGCCGGCGTCGCCGCCTGCGTCAAGCCGCAGGCGGCCTTCTTCGAGCAGTACGGCGCCGCCGGCTGGAAGGCACTCGGCGCCGTCGTCCGCTGTGCCCACGAGTACGACCTCCCGGTGATCCTGGACGTCAAGCGCGGCGACATCGCCTCGACCGGCGCCGCCTACGGGCGCGCGGCCTTCGGCGGAGCGGCCGGCTTCGAGGGACCGGTCGCCGGCCTCGACGCCGACGCCATCACCGCGAGTCCGTATCTCGGCGACGACTCACTCGCGCCCCTGGTGGAACACTGTTCCGAGGGGCGCGGTGTCTTCGTCCTCACGCGCACGAGCAATCCGGGTGCGCGGCTGCTTCAGGAGGTCGAAGCAGAAGGGCGTCCGCTCTTCTTGCGCGTGGCAGACCTCGTGCGGGAGCTCGGCGCCGCACACGTCGGTGAGGCCGGCTACAGCGACGTCGGAGCGGTCGCCGGCGCGACCGCGCCCGAGCAGCTGCGCCTCGTACGCGAGGCTCTGCCCAACGCCTTCCTCCTCGTCCCGGGCTACGGCGCCCAGGGCGCCGGCGCCGACGCGCTTGCGGGGCTCGCCGCGGGCGACGCGGCCGGCTTCATCGTCAACGCGTCGCGGTCGATCATCTTCGCGTGGCAAGACGCAGGCGGCGACTATCGAAGGGCTGCGGCCGCGGCCGCAGAATCTATGCGCAGCGATCTACAGGACAGCCTGTGACCGACGAGACCCCTGAAGACAGGACGCGTCGTCGCCCGGCGGCCGCCGACGGCTTGTCGCCGGCCTCCGGCGACGCAGCGCCCGGAGCCGCCCCCCCGGACGATCCGGACGCCGCGCTCGAGCGCCTTGCCTCGATGGCTGGCGGCGATGCTGCCGGACCGGGGTCCTTGCCGCCGGCTCCTGCAGTGACCAGCTATTCGAGCCCGCCAACCGGCCGGTCGGCACGGTCGATGGGATCGGCCGAGCGGGCCCCTCAGGCGCGACCACGTCCCGCGGGAGGCTCGAGGTCCACGCGGACCGTGGCCCGCATCGCCGCTCCGGTCGTCTTTCTGGTCGCCGTCATCGCCCTCCTCGGCATCGTCGTGCAGTCCGGCGTGATGAACGACTCGAGAGAGCCGGTAGCCAAGCCGGCCGCCAAGGCGACCAAGAGCACGTCGGTCACCAAGAAGTACGTGGTCAAGAGCGGCGACTCGTGGTCGAGCATCGCTCTGCGGTTCAACACCAGCGTCAAAGAACTTCGGGCGCTCAACCCCGATCTGAGCGCCTCCACGCTGGTCGTCGGCGTTCGCATCGTCGTCCCCATCCAGTAGAGACGCCACGCCGGCGCCCGTGATCTCCGACCGGCGGTCGTAGCCGCGACGCCGGCGCCCGCTGCGCCGGTCCGGTTCCCCACAGCCGCGCCCGCTTCTCTCCCGGGGTCCTGCCTCCCACGCCCGTGTCTGCATGCCTTCGTCGCGGTCCGGGCGCGCGCGGGACCCACCCGACTGCCCCGAAAGCTGACGCCGTGAGGTGGCGTGGGCGCGGGTCCCCACGAAGTGGGGAGCGTACAAAGAAAAGTGTTGCATGATGGGGAGAAGTGGGGTAGAGTGGCGCGCATGCAGCGGCCGTTGTTGGTGGGGGAGTTCGACGTCACGCTCGATGCGAAGAATCGCATCGCCGTTCCCGCCCGCCTGCGTCCAGCGTTCACGGAGGGTATCTACGTGACCCAAGAGAACGAGCGCTGCCTCGGCGGCTACAGCCCTGACGAGTTCCAGCGCCGCCTGGAAGAGGACGTTGAGGTCACCAAGGCCGGCACCGCCGGCCGGAGGGACGTCAAGCGACGTCTCGCCGCCACAGCCGTGTTCTTCCCCGAACTCGACCGGCAGGGGCGCGTGACGCTCCCCGCCAAGCATCTTGAGTACGCCGGCATCAGCCGAGACGTGAGCGTCATCGGGGTCGCGGACCACGTGGAGATATGGGACCGCGCCGCCTGGACGGACTATCTGGCCCACCTTGAGGAGGAGGCCGATGCTACCGCAGACGAGCGTTCAACTCCGTGAGTACGAGATGGCCCTCGCTCACACCCCGGTCCTTCTCGATGAGCTGCTCGAGTTGCTGCGGCCGGAGAAGGGCGAGACGGCCATCGACTGCACGTTCGGCGCCGGCGGTCACGCTGAGGCCGTCGCCGCGGCGCTCGGCGCCGGTGGCCGGCTGATCGCGATCGACCGCGACCCGAGCGTCGCCGAGTACTTCCGGGATGTAGACCGGGCCGCGCCCTGCGCGTGCGAGCTCTTCCACGGCAACTTCGCCCAGGTGCTCGCCGACCGTGAGACCGCCTCGGCCGACATCGTCTACATGGACCTCGGCGTCTCGTCGATGCAGCTCGATCGCCGCGAGCGCGGGTTCAGCTACGCCTACGACGCGCCGCTCGACATGCGCATGGATCCCGAGCTCGAGGTCACGGCCGCCGATCTGGTGAACACGTTGCCCGAGGCCGAGCTCACGAGTATCTTCCGCCGCTACGGCGAAGAGCGGTATGCACGCAACATCGCTCGAGGCGTCGTCCAGGCGAGGAAGAAGGCGCCGCTCACGTCGACGAGCGAGCTCGTCGAGATCGTGAAGCGCACCATCCCGACGCCGGCCCGCTTCGCCGCCGGCAACCCGTCGCGACGCGTCTTCCAGGCGCTGCGCATCGTCGTCAACGATGAGCTCGGCTCGCTCGCCCGTGGCCTCGAGGAGGCCTATCGGGTGCTTCGCCCGGGTGGGCGTCTGGCGGCGATGAGCTTCCACTCGCTCGAGGATCGCATGGTCAAGGACTTCTTCAAGGGCCACGCCGCCGGCTGCATCTGCCCGCCTGGCCTGCCGCAGTGCGTGTGCGGTCACGAGCCGACGCTTCGTCTCCTGACCCGCCGGCCGATCACGCCGCGGGCGACGGAGGCCGAGTCGAACCCGCGCAGCAAGTCCGCCAAACTCCGTGTCGCCGTGAGGCTGGAGGAGTAGCAGGTGGCCACCGCCGCACAGCACGCGCGTCGCGCTCCTGCGTTCCGGTCCGACGACGAGGCGCGGCGTGACCAGCCCGCCTACGCGTATCGCGCGCCGAGGACGCGGAGGCGGGCGGCGCAGCGCTCACGCTTCACGCGTGCCTTCGTCATCTTTGTCGCCTGTCTCACGGTGCTCGCCGTCGGGCGCGTGGCTCTGAGCTTCGCCGTCGTCCAGAAGAGCCTGCAGACCGATGCCGTGATCCACGAGGAGCGGCGCATCGCCGCCCTCAACGACAGGCGCCAGGAGCAGCTGGCCCGGCTCGCCTCTCCCGTGCGGATCAGTCACATCGCCGAGAAGGAGCTGGGTCTCGTGGAGGCCACGCACATCCTGTTCCCCGAGCCGCTTCTGCCCCGAACCTTCGACGAGGTCGCGGCGAACCACTGATGGCGGCCGCGTCGACAGGACGTCGTCGCCCGGCCCGTCGGCGCGGCGGCATCCGGCCGGGGCGCGACCCCGGCGCCGGCGGCATCAACGGCCGGATCAGGCTGCTTCGCATCGTCTTCGTCGTCTTTCTCGTGCTCGTCGGCGGCAAGGCCGTCGCGCTCGCATCGTCGTCTCAGAACCTCACGAGGATCGCCCAGGAGCAGCAGACCAAGGTAGTCCCCCTCCCGGCGCCCAGGGGTGCGATCCTGGATCGCAACGGTCACGAGCTCGCCGTCGGCAAGCCGCAACAGACCGTGTATGCCACGCCCTACCTGCTCGTCGACGCGAGGGATGTGGCGGACGAACTCTGCGACGCTCTGCAGATCAATCGTCGACGCTATCGCCGGGACGTCGAGAAGACGCTGGTGCGGGCGAAGAAGAAGGGCCTCGGCTTCGCCTACGTGGCACGCAAGATCGATCCGGAGCTCGCCAAGGACGCGCTTGCGCTCGGCATCCCGGGCGTGGGCAGCTACGAGGAAGAGGAGCGGACGTATCCCCTCAAGGGTACGGCTGCGCAGGTGCTCGGGTTCGCCGGTACGGAGAACACGGGACTCGAGGGCATCGAGTTGCTCTACGACGAGGAGCTCTCGGGCAGCGCCGGCAGCGAGTCGATCGTGCGCGACCCGGCCGGACACGCCCTCAAGACGGTGCGGCAGACGGAGCCGGTCTCCGGCTCCGACGTCCGTCTCACTCTCGACAGCGAGATCCAGTATTGCGCCGAGGACGTCCTCGAGAAGACCGTGCGCAGCACTGGCGCCAAGGCCGCCACGGCGATCGCCATGAATCCCCGTACCGGTGAGGTCCTGGCCATGGCCAGCGTCACGCGGGAGGGCTTCCACGGTTTCGGCAAGGGCGACACCGCCTCCGAGAAGAACCGTGCTGTGACCGACGCCTACGAGCCAGGTTCCATCTTCAAGCTGGTGACCATCTCCGGCGCGCTTGCCGACGGGCTGGTCACGCCGAACACGAAGTTCACGCTGCCCCCCAGCCTCCGGGTCGCCGACCGCGAGATCAACGAGTCCCATGCTCGCGGTACGACGACCTACTCGGTCCGCCAGATCCTCCAGTGGTCCAGCAACGTCGGCGCCGTCACGATCGGCAAGAAGATGGGCAAGGCCGGCCTCTCCAAGTGGGTCGACGCCTACGGGTTCGGTGCGCCGACCGGTATCGAGTTCCCCGGTGAGGCGGCCGGCATCGTCCTGCCGGTCGACCAGTGGTCCGGCTCCTCCATCGGCAACATCCCCATGGGCCAGGGCATCGCCGTGACCGCCATCCAGATGGCCTCTGTCTTCGCGACGGTCGCGAACAACGGCTGGCATGTCCGGCCCAGGCTCGTCGCGCAGGTGGGCGCCACGGTCTTCGACGACGTCGAGAAGCGCCGCGTGATCTCCGGGAAGGTGGCGCGTCAGGTCCGCGAGATGCTCGCGCTGGCGGTAGCCGAGGGTACCGGCCAGGCGGCTAGGATCCCCGGATACGAGGTCGCGGGCAAGACGGGCACCGCCGAGATTCCCGTGTCCGGCGGCTACGCCAAAGGCCTCTACTTCGCCTCCTTCGTGGGCATGGTCCCGGCCGACCACCCCAGACTGGTCATCCTGGTGGCGGTGAACGGGACGCCCATGTTCGGCAGCGAGGCCGCCGCCCCGGCGGTCAAGGAGATCATGAGCTTCTCCCTTCAGCACCTGGAGATCGCGCCGTGACGGCGAGCCCGGATGTCGTGCCTGAAGCGGCCTCCGCCCGCTCCGGGATCGGGTGAAGCGGGGTGGCCGGTCTGGTAGACTCCGCCGCGATGAAGCTGAGCGAGCTGGTCGAGGGGGTCACCGGGGCCACGGTCCGTGGCGATCCTGCCACCAGGATCCGGGGCCTCGCCTACCACACGCGTGACGTCGCCGACGGCACGCTTTTCTTTTGCGTCCCCGGACTCTCCCACGACGGCCACGCGTTCGCGGCCACGGCCGTCGAAGCCGGAGCCGCGGCGCTCGTCTGCGAGCGCGATACGGGCCTTCCGGTCGCGCAGGTGATGGTCCCGTCGGCTCGCCGGGCCATGGCGCTCACGGGCGCGCGCTGGTACGGCCATCCGTCCCGAGCCCTCCGCGTGGCCGGCGTCACCGGCACCAACGGCAAGACCACGACGGCGCACCTCGTCGCCGGCATCTTCGCGGCCGCCGGCATGCCTTCCGGACTCCTCGGCACCGTAGCGAACCGTATCGGCGGCGTGGAGCACGCGGTCAAGCTCACGACGCCCGAGTCTCTCGACCTCCAGCGTCTCTTCGCCGAGATGGTCGAGGCCGGGGACACGGCGTGCGCGCTCGAGGTCAGCTCGCACGCCCTGGCCCAGGACCGCGCCGCCGGCATCGACTTCGACGCCGTCGTCTTCAGCAACCTGACGCGCGACCATCTCGACTATCACGAGGACATGGACGACTACTACGCCGCCAAGCGCCGCCTCTTCCTTCCGGGCGAGGGTCGCAACGGCGAGGCGGTCGCCATCGTGAACGTCAGCGACGACTTCGGCGCGCGGCTCGCGCGCGAGTGCGCTTCCGTGTACGGCGACGCGCTCTGGACCTTCGCGATCGCCGGCGGCGCCGAAGCGGCAGCCGACGTGATCGCGCGAGAGCTCGACCTTCGCGCCGACGGCTCGGCGTTCACGCTCGTCTGTCCGCGACGTGCGCTGGAGGGGCGGGTGACGCTGCGTCTCGCGGCCCGCTTCAACGTCGAGAACGCGCTCGCCGCCGCGGCCGTCGGCCTCGCCCTCGGGCTGCCGCCCGAGGCGGTGTTCGAGGGCCTCTCCCTGACCGAGGGCGTCCCCGGCCGCTTCCAGGCCGTCCGCGCCGGACAGCCGTTCAGCGTGGTCGTCGACTACTCGCACACACCGGATTCGCTCGAGAACGCGCTGCTGGCTGCTCGAGCCGTGACGGACGGCCGCCTGCTGGTCGTCTTCGGCTGCGGCGGCGACCGCGACCGTGGCAAGCGCCCCCTCATGGGCGCCATCGGCGCGCGGCTCGCCGACTGCTCGGTGGTCACGTCGGACAACCCGCGCAGCGAAGATCCCTTGGTCATCATCGACGAGATCGTGGCGGGCGTCCCCGGCGAGCGCGCGGGCACCGTCACGGTCGAGCCAGACAGGCGTCAAGCCATCCGCGTCGCGCTCGAGCAGGCCGGCCCCGGTGATACGGTCGTGATCGCCGGCAAGGGCCACGAGCAGGGCCAGATCATCGGCGACCAGCGCGTCCCGTTCGACGACCGCCTGGTGGCCGAAGAAGAGCTGGACCTCCTGCGCGGGGAGTGGTGAGCCGGTGATCCCGCTGACCCTGCCCGAGGCAGCGGCGGCCTGCGGCGGCCGCCTCGAGACCGGCCACCCCAACGTCGAGGTCCGGCGCGTCTGCACCGACAGCCGCTGCGTCCAGCCCGGCGATCTCTTCGTCGGGTTGCAGGGCGAGAAGTTCGACGGCGATGAGTACGCCGCCGCGGCGCTCGCGGCCGGCGCGGCCGGTGTCGTGGTGCGAGCAGAGACGGCCGCCGGCCTGCCGGCGGGCGCGACCCGCATCGTCGTCGACGAAGGGCTGCGCGCCCTCCAGGCCCTCGCGACCGCCGTGCGGCGGCGATCCGGCGTCAAGGTGGTCGCCATCACCGGCAGCGCCGGCAAGACCTCCACCAAGGACATCCTCGCGGCCTTGCTGCGCCCGGTGGCCCGCACGGTGGCCACCAGCGCCAACCTGAACAACGAGATCGGCGTGCCGCTCACGCTGCTCGAGATCGAACCCGACACCGAGGTGGCCGTCGTCGAGATGGCGATGCGCGGCGCCGGCCAGATCCGCGACCTCGCCCGCGTGGCGCTTCCCGACGTCGGGGTGATCACCAACATCGCGCCGGTGCACCTCGAGCTCGTCGGTACCGTCGAAGACGTGGCGGCGGCCAAAGCCGAGCTCATCGAAGAGCTCGCGGGCGGCACGGCGGTCGTGCCCGTGGACGAGGCGCTCCTCGTGCGGCACCTGCACCGGCACCGGGGCCGCGTCGTCACCTTCGGCGCTCCGCCGTCCGACGTACACCTGGTCGACGAGGAGCGCCGCGGCGAGAACACCCACGTGCTCCTCGACGCGTTCGGTCACCGCGCACGCATGGATTTCAGCTTCACGGGTGGCCACTACCTGCAGGATGCGCTCGCCGCCGTCGCCGCGTTCGTCGAGCTCGGGTACCGGCTCGACGAGGCCGCGGAGGGCGCCGGACAGGTGGCCTTCAGCGATCTGCGCGGCGCCGTCTCCAAGATCCCGGGCGGCGGCCTGCTGCTGAACGACGCCTACAACGCCAACCCCGTCGCCATGACGGCCGCCGTGGACCACCTCATCGGCATCGCCGACGGGCGCCCCACGGTCGCCGTTCTCGGCGACATGTATGAGCTGGGACCGGGCGCCGAGGCTTACCACCGCGCCGTCGGCGTGCATTGCAGAGAAGCAGGCGTGCGCGTCGTCGCCGTCGGCGATCTGGCCCGCGGTTACCTGACCGGCGCTCCGGGCGAGCGCTGGTTCGCCGCGGTCGACGAGTGCCTTGCCGCGCTGCCCGAGGTCGTCCCATACGGCAGCGCCGTCCTCGTCAAGGCCTCGCGCCTGATGCGCATGGAGCGTGTTGCCGAGGCGCTCGCCGCCGAAGGAGGGTCGGACCGTGCTTAGAGCCATGGGCGCCAGCGTGCTGGCCATGGTGCTGGTCCTCATCATAGGCCCGGCGTTCATCCGCTGGCTGCGCGTCAACGAGTTCGGCCAGAACATCCGCGAGGACGGCCCGGCGGGTCACAAGACCAAGGAGGGCACGCCGACCATGGGAGGCGTGCTCATCTGGTTCGCGGTCCTCATCCCGTACCTGGTCTTCAGCCGCTTCTCGATCGCCTCGTTGACGGTGCTCATCGCCGCGCTGGGCAACGCGGCCATCGGCTTCGCCGACGACTGGATCAAGATCGTGCGCAAGCGCTCGCTCGGCCTCTCCGCCCGCTACAAGCTCCTCCTGCAGCTGTTGCTGTCTCTCTTCATCGGCTTCATCGCGCTGCACTTCGTCGGGCTCGACACCCGCGTCGAGGTCCCGTTCAGCTCGATCCAGCTCGAGCTCGGCACCGTCGGCTTCTACGCGCTGATCTTCCTCACGCTGGCCGGCTTCTCCAACGCGGTGAACCTCACCGACGGCTTGGACGGGCTGGCCGCCGGCGCCTCAGCCATCGTCCTCGTCGCCATGGCCGGCATCGCCTTCATCATCGGCCGTAACACGAGTGACCCGGGGATCTCCGACCTCATGGTCATCTCCGGCTGCGTGGGTGGGGCGGCGCTCGGCTTTCTCTGGTACAACACGTTCCCGGCGGATGTCTTCATGGGTGATACCGGTTCCCTCGGCCTGGGCGGAGCCATCGCCGGCATCGCTGTGATGACACGCACCGAGCTGGTCCTGGTCATCATCGGCGGCCTCTTCGTGCTCGAGGCGGGCTCCGTGGCGGCGCAGGTCATCTCCTTCAAGCTCTTCCACCGTCGCGTCCTGCTCATGGCGCCGTTGCACCATCACTTCGAGCTCAAAGCCTGGTCTGAGACGAAGATCATCGTACGCTTCTGGATCATCGCGGCGATCTTCGCCGGCGCCGGGTTCGCGGCGTACTACGCCACCTTCTGAGGGAGTGACCATGGACCTCGCCGACGTGCGCTGTCTCGCCGTGCTCGGCCTTGGCCGCAGCGGCCGGCCGGCGGCACTGCTCGCCCGCCGGGAGATGCCGGCGGCGCGGGTCGTCGCCCTCGACGAGGGCACGCCACCGGCCGATGACACGGTGGACGTGCTGACCTCCGCAGGCGTCGAGGTCCTCACGGGGCCGCGGGCCGTGCTTCCCGAGGACGCCGACCTGCTCATCAAGAGCCCCGGCGTACCGGACGAGAGCGCCACCGTGCAGGAGGCCTTGCGTCACGGCGTGCCGCTGTGGAGCGAGGTAGAGTTCGCGTGCCGGTTCCTCGGCAACGACCTCATCGGTATCACCGGCACCAACGGCAAGACGACGACCACGGAGCTCGCGGGCGCGATCTTCCGCGACGCCCGCCTCCCGGTGGCGGTGGGTGGCAACGTCGGTCACGCCCTGGCGGCGATGCCCGGCGTGGTGGACCCAGGGGCGGTCATCGTCGCCGAGCTCTCCAGCTTCCAGCTCGAGCACATCGAGCTCTTTCGGCCGGCCGTGGCCGTGCTTCTCAACCTCACGGAGGACCACCTCGACCGGCACGGCACGTACCGCGACTACGTCGACGCCAAGCTGCGCATCTTCGAGAATCAGAGGCCTGAGGACCTCGCGCTCCTGTGCGCCGACGATCAGGGGGTGCTCGACGAGCTGGCCGCCGGCCGCCTCGGCGGCCGGGCGCGACGCTGCTGGTTCTCCGCGCTGCCCGGTCGCGGCGAGGGGCCCGGCGGGGAAGAGCTCGTCGCCGGGATCGGTGACGACGACATCCTGTGGCTGCGCGTGGCCGGCGAGCTCCGGCGCCTGTGTCGCCGCGACGAGCTCGCGATGCCGGGAGACCACAACCTGCTCAACGCACTCGCCGCGGCGGCGGCCGCGGCGGCCGCCGGCGCCCCGGTCTCCGCGGCCGCCGTCACTCTGCGCACCTTCGAGGGCGTGCCGCATCGTCTCCAGGCGGGGAGCCTGGTCGAGGGCGTGAGGTACGTCAATGATTCCAAGGCGACGAACGTCGATGCCACGCTCAAGGCGCTGACCGCCTATTCGGGTGGCGTCCATCTCATCCTCGGCGGCTACGACAAGGGCGCCGAGTACGACGAGCTGGCCGCTGGGATCGAGGGTCGCGTGAAGCAGGTGCTGCTCATCGGCGAGACGGCGCCGCAGCTCGAGGCGGCGTTCACCGCCCGGGCGGCGGTGCCCGGGTCGCGCCCTACGCCGTTCGTGCGCTGCGGCGACCTCGAGGCGGCGGTGCGCACCGCGGCCGCCACCGCGGAGGAGGGCGACGTCGTCCTCCTCAGCCCAGCGTGTGCGAGCTGGGACGAGTACAGGGACTTCGAGCAGCGGGGCGAACACTTCCTCAGGCTGGTGAGTGAGTTGAGTGCAAGGAGATAGCGCCCAGTGAGGCCGTCGAGTCGCGGGGCCGAGCACGTGGAACTGGACCACCTCGACTGGGTCGAGGACGCACCGCGCCGCCGTGGGGCGGGCGGCGATCGCCGCGCGACCGAGCGGCGGGCGTCGACCGGCAAGGCGCCGGCCGCGGAGCGCCGCGCGGCCGACCGCCGCGGTGGCGAGCGGCGCGCCTCTTCCGGCGGCGCCGCGCGCAGCACCCATACGACCGCGGTGGAGCCGCCGCGTCGCACCGCCGCTCGCCGCCCGAGCGCTGCGCCGCAGGGGGCCGCTTTCGGACCCGGCGTGACCGAGCGGCGCACGCTGACGCTCGTCACCTTCCTGCTGGTCCTGTACGGTCTGGTCATGGCCTACAGCGCCTCCACGGCTCAGGCCTACTTCCAGCATGGCAGCAGCTTCTACTTCTTCGGCCGCCAGGTCGTCTGGGTCGCTCTCGGTGTGGGGACGATGATGGTTCTCTCTCGCGTCGACTACTCGTGGTACCGCAAGGTCGCCGTGCCGTTCGCCGCGCTGGCCCTGGCCGGCCTCGTGCTGGTGCTCGTGCCGGGCATCGGTACCTCGATCAACGGCGCCCGGCGGTGGCTGACCCTCGGCGGCCAGGGCGTGCAGCCCAGCGAGGTCGCCAAGCTCGCTGCTGTCGTCCTCATCGCGACGCTCGTCGTGAGGCGTCCGCGCCAGGTCCTCGATCTGCCGGGGTTTCTGCGCCTCGCGGCCATCGGCATCGTCCCGGCGGCGGGGCTCATCATGCTCGAGCCGGACCTCGGCACGACGCTCGTCCTTGTCACCGCCGTCGTGGCGGTGCTCGTCGCCGCCGGCGCTCCTCTGCGTTACCTGTTCGGGCTCGTCGCCTTCGGCATCGTCGCCGTGCTCACGCTGATCGCCGTCGAACCCTACCGGCTCGAGCGGCTGGTCACGTTCCTGGACCCGTGGAAGGACCCGCAAGGTAGCGGCTTCCAGGCGACGCAGTCACTGATCTCCATCGCCTCGGGGCGGGTCTTCGGTGTCGGCCTGGGCAACTCCGTGCAGAAGTTCGGCTTTCTGCCCGAGCAGACCACGGACATGATCACCGGCATCATCGGGGAGGAACTCGGACTCATCGGCCTGCTGGTCTTGCTGGCGCTCTACATCGCGCTGGCCTGGGCGTGCTTTCGCATCGCCCTCGAATGCAAGGACCCGTTCGGCAAGCTGCTCGCCACCGGCATCACCGCCATCATCGTCGGCCAGGCGTGCATCAACGTCGGCGCCGCACTGGGCCTGCTTCCGCTGACCGGCGTGCCGTTGCCGCTGGTCTCGCTGGGCGGCACCAGCATGCTGGTCGTGCTGGCCGGTCTCGGCATCGTGCTCAACATCGCCACCAATCGAAGGAGTCACATTGCCGTCAGCGCTCAGCGGCGCAACGGTGCTGCTGGCCGCGGGAGGGACCGGAGGTCACCTGCAGCCGGCTCTCGCCGTCGCGGCTGAGGCGCAGGCCCGAGGCGCTCGCATCGTCGTCGTGACGACGCCGTCGCAGGTCGATCGCGTCCGTGAGCAGCACACGACCTACGCGCTCGAACTCACCGGGTTCGAGCGGCGTGTGGATGTGCGCGCCTATGCACATACCTTCGCGTTGCTGGCTCGGTCCGCGCCTCGTGTCCGGCGCATCCTCAGGGAGACCCGGCCGGACGTGGCCGTTGGCGGCGGCGGGTTCGCCAGCGGGCCTGTCATCGCGGTGGCGGCGCTTCACTGCGTTCCCGGTCTGGCGCTCGAGGCCGACGCCCATCTCGGCGTCGCCAACCGGCTGCTGCGCCCGTTCGTCAAGCGCTTCTGTCTGAGCTTTCCGATCGCCGGCCTGGAACCGCCTCGCTACGTTGTGACGGGACGGCCACTCGGGCCGGCGCAGCTGGACTCGACCGCTGAGGACGGCCGCGCCGTCTTCGATTTGCGGCCGGACCTGCCGGTGGTGCTCGTCTTCGGCGGCAGCCAAGGTGCACAGAGCCTCAACCGCGCCTGCATCGACGCCTTTGGCGGGCGGGAACTCGCCTTCCAGCTCGTCCACGTCTGCGGCCCGCGCAACGCCGACGACGTGCGCCGCGAACTGGAGGAGCGGGGCGAGCGGTTTGAGCGCTACCGCCTGGTGCCCTACACTGACCGCCTGGCCGCCGCCATGGCGGCGGCCGACCTGGTCGTGGCTCGCTCGGGAGGCTCCGTCGCCGAGCTCGCCGCTCTCGGCAAACCGGCGATCCTGGTGCCGTATCCGCACGCCACCGCCGACCACCAGCGCAAGAACGCGCAGGAGATGGTCGCCGGGGGAGCAGCGATCCTGGTCGACGACGCCGACCTTGATGGTCCGCTGCTGGAGCGACTGGTCGCCGAGCTGCTGAGTGACCGAGAACGCCTCACCGCCATGGCCGCGTCGAGCACGGGCCTGGGCAGGCCCGACGCCGCGCAGAGGGTGGTCGACCAGGTGGAGGACATCCTGAAGAGACGAGGGACGCGATGAGCGACGAGGCCACCAGGGACTTTCCACAACCGGTCCACTTCGTCGGTATCGGAGGCGCCGGGATGAGCGGCATCGCGATGGTGCTCGCGGAGCTCGGCGTCGACGTGCGCGGCTCTGACCTGAAGGCGTCGCGCTACACCCGGCACCTCGTTGACGCCGGCGTCCCCGTGATCGTCGGCCACGACGCCGCGAACCTGGGGGACGCCGCGCTGGTCGTGACCTCCACCGCCATCGCTGAAGGCAATCCCGAGGTGCGTGCCGCGCGTGCCGCCGACCTTCCAGTGCTGCGGCGCGCGGAGATGCTGGCCCGAGTCATGGCGATGCGCCGCGGCATCGCCGTCGCCGGGACGCACGGCAAGACCACGACCTCGTCGATGATCTCGCACGTGTTGCGGCAGGCAGGGCTCGACCCGACCTTCCTGGTCGGCGGTGAGCTCAACGACATCGGCTCGAACGCGGGCGTCGGTCAGGGCGAGTGGCTCGTGGCCGAGGCCGATGAGAGCGACGGGAGCCTGCTGTACCTGCGCCCTGAGGTCGCCATCGTGAGCAACGTCGAGCTCGATCACCACTCCAACTACGGCTGCCTCGACGACGTCCAGGACGTCTTCCGCCGCTTCGTCGCCCTGCTGCCGGAGGACGGCCTGCTGGTGCTCGTCGCCGGGAGCGGCGGGGAGGAGCTGGCTGCCCACACGCCGGCCCGGGTGGTCGTCGTCGGTCTCGAGGGCGGCGACCTGGTCGCCGACGTCCACGAGGTCGATGACCGCGGCAGCCGGTTCACCGTCCGCGATGCTGCCGGGACCGAGCTCGCCCGCATCGAGCTGCGCGTGCCGGGCGAGCACAACGTCCTCAACGCGATGACGGCGCTGGCCGTGCTGCGGCACGCCGGGGTCTCCCCGGAGGACGCGGCGCCGCACCTGCTCACGTTCAGCGGCGCCGCCCGCCGCTTCCAGCTCATCGGGGAGCATGACGGTGTCCGCGTCGTCGACGACTACGCGCATCATCCCACCGAGATCGTCGCCACGCTGACGGCGGCCATGAAGGGCGGCCACGAGCGCGTCATCGCCGTCTTCCAGCCGCACCTGTTCTCTCGGACACGGTATCTGCAGCGCGAGTTCGGCCGCGCCCTGACGCTCGCCGACGAGGCGATCGTCACGGAGATCTTCCCGGCGCGCGAGGAACCCGAGCCCGGCGTCAGCGGCAAGCTGATCGTCGACGCCTACCTCGCCGTGCGCCCCGGCGGACCCGTCTCCTTTCTGCCGCGGCTGAGCGACGTCGTCGCCCTTCTGGCGCCACGCGTACGGCCCGGCGACCTCGTTCTCACGCTCGGCGCCGGTGATGTCTTCCACGTCGGTGAACAGCTCCTCGCCACGCTCGTCGGGCAAGGGGATGAGGCTGCGGGCCCGAATAGTCAAGCGTAGTTCCCGATCCCGACAGAGGGCCGACGCCATGACGAGGGCACGCGGGGCGAGTCGCCCGCGATTTCGCTTGCTACCGACCGTGCTGCTCACCCTGGCCATCCTCGGCCTGCCCACCGTCGTGTACGCGTGGGGTCGCAGTTCGTCGTCGTTCGACATCGTCACGGTCCAGGTGGCCGGCACGCGCCTCGTACCAGAGAAGCGAGCGCAGCGCCTGCTGCGTCGGGACTACACGGGCCGCAATCTGTTCACGGTCACGGCCGGCGACGTGCGCGAGAGTCTCCGTCCGCTCTGCTTCGTCTCGGGCGTCACCATCGATCGGGACTTCCCCGACACGCTCGACGTGACCATCAGCGAGTACGTCCCGGCGGCCTACGCCCTGGCCGGGAAACGCTGGTTCGTGCTGGACGAGGACGGCTACGTTATCTGTACGGCGGCCCAGGCCGCCAAACAGACGCCGGGGAGCAAGCCGGCATCGCCGCGACCCTCATCCAGCGCATCCCCGTCGACGACCGCGCCCGCCGCCGGGAGCCCGGTGGCGGAGACGGACGAGACCGGGGCGAACGCGACGGGCAGCGACTCGTCGCGGCAACTGCTGCTCAAGGGACCGGCGGATGCGGCGCTGCGTCTGCCTCGCGTGGTCCTGTCCGGGCGCGTCCGGGAGGGGACCATCGTCGGCGACGCCGCCGTCGCCGAGATGCTCGAGGTGATCGCTGCGCTCCCCGGTTCGCTGCGCCGCAGCCTCGCAGTCGTCGAGAACCGCGACGGCCAGCTTACGCTGCGCTTCGCCGGCGGGCCGGTCACGACCTGGGGCGACACGGGACGGACGCTCGCGAAGACGGTCGCCCTGCGCACCGTCCTCTCTCGCTACAAGGCCGCCGGCAAGACCTGCGCCAAGCTCGACGTCTCGGTCCCCGATCGGAGCCTCGCCAAGCCGGTGCTCCAGTGACGGTCGAGGCTCTCTTCAACCAGTGGTCGAGCTGCCCCGGATGAGCAGGGCGCCAACGCCGGTGTTTGACACCTCTCGGGGGCCTCAGTATGGTAGGTCGACGGTCGGGGTACCAGCTGTTCCGGACCGTCGCAGGCGTTCAAGAACCGCTGCAAAGACGTTGCTTTGTAGGCGTTCGCGCAGAAGGAACGAGAAACACTCAAGCCGGGATTGAGGGTTCGCCAAGCGCCTCGACGGCGAGTCTCGACCGCTACAGGAGGGTCAGCACGATGATCGACGCGTCAGCGAACTATCTCGCCGTCATCAAGGTCGTGGGCGTCGGCGGCGGAGGCACCAACGCCGTCAATCGCATGGTCGACGCAGGGCTCCGCGGCGTCGAGTTCATCGCCGTCAACACCGACGCCCAGGCGCTGCAGATGTGCGACGCCGACGTCAAGATCCACATCGGCAGCAAGATCACGCGAGGCCTCGGCGCCGGAGCGAACCCCAGCATCGGGTATCAGGCCGCGATGGAGAGCAAGGACGAGTTGCGTGACGCGCTGAAGGGCGCGGACATGGTCTTCGTCACCGCCGGCAAGGGCGGCGGCACCGGTACCGGTGCCGCACCTGTCCTCGCCGAGTTGGCCAAGGAGCTCTCGGCGCTCACCGTCGGTGTCGTGACCCGCCCGTTCGCCTTCGAGGGCAAGCGCCGTGGCCGCCAGGCTGAAGAGGGCATCCAGAGCCTGCGCGAGAAGGTCGACACCCTCATCGTCATTCCGAACGACCGGCTGCTGCAGGTGGTCGAGCGGCGCACGTCGGTCATCGAGGCCTTCAAGGTGGCCGACGACGTGCTGCGCCAGGGCGTGCAGGGCATCACCGACCTCATCACGGTCCCGGGGCTGATCAACCTCGACTTCGCCGATGTGCGTACGATCATGAAGGACGCCGGATCGGCGCTCATGGGTATCGGTATCGCCGGCGGCGAGAACCGCGCCGTCGAGGCGGCGCGTGCGGCCGTCAGTTCGCCGCTGCTCGAGGCCAGCGTCGAGGGCGCCCGTGGCATCCTGCTCAACATCACGGGCGGCAACGACCTGGGGCTCTTCGAGATCAACGAGGCCGCGGAGATCATCAGCAGCGCGGCCGACGCCGACTGCAACATCATCTTCGGCGCCGTGATCGACCCGGCCCTGGGCGACGAGGTTCGCGTGACCGTCATCGCGACCGGGTTCGACCACCCGGTCGGCGGCCAGCAGCCCGTCCCGCAGGAGGTCAGCGAGCGCGAGCCGAAGGGCACGCCGTTCTTCGCCGAGGAGTCCAAGCCGTCGTTCGACGTGGACGACGACGTCCTCGACATCCCGAGCTTCCTGCGCGATCGCTGAGTGCGGCGCGGTTTCATGATGCAGCCGCCCGGCGTTCGCCGGACTGCCGCCGCGCGAGTTGCGCGCGCCGCCGCGTGTCCGGTACGCTCTACCGCCGTTAGTCTACGCGAGGTACTGGACCTGCTTTGACCGAACAGACCATCACCTACATCATCGCGGCCGTGGCGATCGCCATCGCCGTCTGGGCGGTCCTCCGCAGGAAGAACTGGGTCGTCATGGTGATGATGGTCGTCCTCGTGGCCGTGTCGCTGTACTGGATCATCCCGCCGTCGGCGAAGACGCGCCTCGGCCTCGACCTGCAGGGTGGCCTCGAAGTCGTCTACACCGCGAAGACGTCCGACGGCAAGGCGCCGAGCCAGAAGCAGCTCGACCAGACAGTGGCCATCCTCGACCGGCGCGTCAACGGACTGGGCGTCACCGAGTCGCAGATCCAGAAGCAGGGCAGCGACCAGATCGCGATCGCGCTGCCCGGGATCAAGGACCCGGAGAAGGCCCTCTCGGTGATCGGCAAGACGGCGCAGCTCGAGTTCTTCAAGGACGACCCGGCGTCACGGCCGGTCGGCCCGGTGGAGAGCAAGGAAGAGGCGCTCAAGCAGCTGCGTCGGGAGGGTGTCTCCAAGGCAGAGATCGCTCAGCTCGAGGCTGAGGGTACGAGCGACGACTACTCCCTTATCGTCAGCCCGGAAGACACCGTCAACGGCGTGCCCGAGGCGTGGTACGTGTACGAACGCCCGCCGGCGATGACCGGCGACGCGGTGAAGAGCGCTCGCGCCGGCTTCGACGGGCAGACCGGCAAGCCGAACGTCGTCATGGACTTCACCAGCGACGGAGCCAAACAGTTCCAGGACGTCACGCGCGAGCTGTACCGCTCCGGCCTCCTCAAGCAGACGCCGCAGACGTTCGCGATCGTGCTCGACAACGTCATGGAGTCGGACCCGATGATCGACTATACCGACCCGACGCTGCGCGACGGCATCAGCGGCGGCGCCGAGATCAGCGGCGGCAGCATGTCGGTGCAGGAGTCCAAGGACCTCGCCTTCGTGCTCAACACCGGCGCCCTGCCGGTCAAGCTCGAACCCTCCTACCAGCAGCAGGTCTCGGCGACCTTGGGCAAGGACTCGATGAACCAGGCCCTCATCGCCGGGCTCATCGGCCTCGGGCTCGTACTCATCTACATGCTCATCTACTACCGCTTCCTCGGCCTGGTCGCCGACCTCGCGCTGATCGTGTACGCGATCCTGCTGTGGGGGCTGTTCAACCTGATCCCGGTGACACTGACGCTGCCGGGCATCGCCGGAATGATCCTCACCATCGGCGTGGCCGCCGACGCCAACGTCGTCATCTTCGAACGCATCAAGGACGAGGTGCGCCGCGGCAAGACCGTGCGCTCCGCCGTCAACTCGGGCTACGCGCGCGGCTTCAAGACGATCCTCGACGCCAACGTCCTCATCATCCTCACCGCGCTCGTCCTGTTCTTCTTCGCCACGGCACAGCCCAAGGGCTTCGCGCTGACGCTGATTCTCGGGGTGCTCGTCAGCATGCTCACCGCCGTGCTGTTCACGCGGGCCATGCTCGGCGTGCTCGCCGGCTTCGCCTTCTTCAACCGGCCGTCGCTGATGGGCGTCAAGGCCGGCCAGGTCGACATCGAGACCGCCGTGATGGGCGACAGCCGTGCGTCCGCCTCCCGCCGTCGCCGCGGCGCGGCCGCGCAGGAGCCTGCCGCCGCGGGCGCACCGGCCGCGGGCGCGGAACTGGCGCCGGCCGGAGGCCCATCAACGGGGACCGGCGGCGGCCAGAAGAAGACCGGTGGCCGCCGGACATCGACGTCACGCAAGCGCAAGAAGCGGAGGTAGCCGGTGAAGTACTTCCGCCGCATCTACTCGTTCGACTACATGGGCCACAAGTCATGGTGGTTCACGATCTCCGCGATCGTCATCGCGGCCGGCCTCATCAGCCTCTTCGTCAAGGGCGGCGGCAACCCCGTCGACGGCTTGCACTACGGTCTGGAGTTCAAGGAGGGCACGCGTATCGCCGTCGCCTTCGAGCAGTCTCCGAGTCTCGCCGAAGTACGCGAGACGGTCGCGGGCGCCGGCTTCGACAACGCGCAGATCCAGGAGACCCCGAACGTCGCCGGCAGCGGTACCGGAGGATTCCAGATCCAGACCCCTGTGCTCACGCCGCCGCAGCAAGAGGAACTCAAGACCACCCTCGACGAGGCGTACACGATCGCGGCGTCCGGGGGAACGCAGGTGTTCGCGCTGGAGACGGTCGGAGCGACCTTCGGTCGCCAGGTGGTGAGCTCCTCGCTCAAGGCCGTCGCCCTGGCGCTTCTGCTCATCCTGATCTACGTGACCTTCCGCTTCCAGTGGAAGTTCGCCATCGGCGCGATCAGCGCGGAGATCCACGACCTGCTCATCGTCATCGGCGTCTACTCCCTCACGGGGAGAGAGGTGACCACGGCGACGATCGCCGCGGTCCTCACGATCCTCGGCTACTCGCTCTACGACACGGTCATCATCTACGACCGCATCCGCGAGAACGAACCACGCTTCAACCGCATACCGTACGGGGATATGGTCAACCTCTCCATCTGGGAGACGCTGACCCGGTCGCTCAACACGACGCTGACGACGCTGCTGCCGGTGCTGTGCCTGCTGTTCTTCGGCGGCGGCACGCTCGAGGACTTCGCCTTCGCCCTGCTGGTCGGTATCCTCTCCGGCGCCTACTCGTCGATCTTCGTCGCCAGCCCGGTCCTGACGCTGCTCAAGGAACGCGAGCCGCAGTACAAGAAGCTCAGGGCTGCGGCGCGCGCCGAACAGGCCTGACGCCTCTCCGTCGGCGACTCTCGACCCAAACATCAGATGAGCTCGACTCGCGGTCGAGGGTGGGGGCCATCGCTCAGTCTGGTTGAGAGCCTGACGCGCCAACCTGCCGATTCTCCCACCGTAGCACTGTACTTCCCTCCGCCGGTGCACCTAGCGTCGCACGTGCGCCCATCGAGGCGGGTGACACGTTCGCCCGCACGAGAGGCCGGCCGCCGCAGGGGCGCCGGCACAGGTGCGACAGGGGAGGTCCGGCGTGGTGCGTCGAGTCACGGAGAAACGGGAGAGCATCGAGACAGGGGTCAGACTCCGCGTCTCCATGCCGAAGGCGGAGGGCAGCCCGAGCGTTCTGGAGCTCGAGGGGGAGTTCGACATCGACACGGTGCCGGAGATCGATCGCTTCCTGCGCCGTAGTCTGGGGCCGCTCTACTACCAGGATCACCTCGTCGTCGACCTTGAGCGGACCACGTTCGTCGACTCGAGCTTCCTCGCGTTCCTGGTGCGGCTCTCGGCGGACCTGCGGGCCAAGCGGAGGGAGTTGTTGCTGGTGCGGCCCGGCGGGTCAGGTGCGCCGCGTCCTCGGCCTCATGGGGCTGCCCAACGTGATCCCGGTGTTCGATTCGGTGGAGGCAGCGATCGACAGCCTGATCAGCGGCCGGCTACCGATGATCCCGCCGAGATTTCACGCCGCAGAATCCTGAGGGCCCCGGCACTTCGGCGGTCAAGGCCCAGGTCGACGGCTCGGCGTAGCGTGGTGTCTTGGCTGTCAGCTGGCCCGGCGCACGGGGCCGACGTCGCGCACGTGTCGCGCTGCCATCACGCGGGCCTGGAACGCCTTCATGCGACAGGCGTCACTGCAGTACTTCTTTGCCGGGTTGGTGGTCGTGAACTCCCGGCCGCACGGCTCGAAGGCGCAGCGGCGCGTGATCTCCTCGCGCTGGCTGGCCTTCCGCGTGCTGCGGCGGTAGTCGTCCTGCCACGCGCCCCCGTGCAGTGCGCACACGCTCGAAGGGTTATATGCCGACAAGCGAGTCCCGCACCCGTCGATGATGCATACTCGCCCGACTCCATATGTCTTTGTCTTCAACATGAGATTGGCGACGTCCTGGAGTCTGTTGCCGCGTAGCGCTCTGGTGCCGCGGAGCTCCATACTGTCGCTCCCGGCGACCGCCCCGTGACTCACCGGCGATCGCCATGTGGTGGTTCTTCAGCGCGCCCTCTCGCTCAACCGGGCGCCACCTTGAGGGCCTCCCCGCGGCTCGGGAAGATCCCGAAGATGCGGTCGAGACCGGTGATCTCGAAGATCCTGATGATGTTCTCGTCGGTACAGACGATGTCGAGGCTGCCGTTGCGGGGCCGCACACGTTTAGCGCCGCTCACGAGCACACCGAGGGCTGTCGAGTCGATGAAGGTGACTCTCGACAGATCGACGATCACACGCGTCGCGCCGCCTTCGATGCCGGTGACCAGGACCTCCTTGAACTCCGGCGCGGAGTAGATGTCGATCTCTCCCTCGAGAATGACGATGCCGACGTCATCGGCGACGGCCTCGTAGTCCACGTGAAACTGCGGCTTGTCCTCCATACCCACCTCCTCCGCCGACATGCGGGCTTTCGCAGCCGGTCATGGCCTTGACTGCATGTGCCCGGATACTTTCCGCGAGGGAGTGCCGCTAAACCCGACGCAGAGACGCAGGCCGGCGGCGAGCGACGCCTGACTCAGTCTGGCGCGGTCGGCAGAAGGTCTTCCGGGGTCGCGGCCCCACGCAGTGCGTAGGCCGCGATCATCCGGTCGGTGACCCACTCGATGGGCGCGCGGTCGTCGGTCCAGGGCCTTGCCGCCGCCTGCGCTTCGCGCAGGTCGCGAGCGAACAGGCTGGTGATGGGCAGGAGGTCGCGCGGCGCCGCCGCCAGGCGGTCGGTCATGACCGACCGCGGGAGCGGCGCAGTGAGCCCCACGACGAACTGGTTGAAGCGCAGCGCCTGCCAGGTCACGACCTGCGGGAACTCCGCGGCCAGGGTCCCGGCGACGCCGGTGGCGAGACGGTGGTCGCCGGGCACGGTGGACACGTTGAGGGCGACGATGCCGCCCGGCGCGAGGCGCTCCCGGCAGAGCCGGAAGAACTCGCGCGTCGCCAGGTAGAAGGGGACGTAGGGCTGACGGTACGCATCGATGAGGATCAGGTCGTAGCGGGCGTCGGTGCTCTCGAGGAACGGCCTGGCGTCCGCTGCGTGCACGGTGAGGCGCGGGTTGTCGTCCAGGCCGAACCAGCGACGGCCTGCCGACGTGACGGCCGGGTCGATCTCGATGCCGTCGATACGCGCGTCGGGGTAGTAGACACCGTAGGCGCGGGCCGTCGTGCCGGCGGCGTTGCCCAGCGTCGCGACCCGCGCCGCCGGTCGTCCCAGCAGCGGCGGCGCCGTCAGGAACATGTCCCACTCGCCGCCGGTGAGCACCGTGTCCGGACGCCACACCGAGTGGATCGCGTAGCCCTCGTTGAGGTACAGGAGTCGCTCCTCGCCGGACTGCACGACCTGGATGAACTGGTACTGCGACTCCTCCTCGTACAGCAGGCCCTCCTGCGCCTTGACGACGGCGGGAGGGATGGCGAGCAGGGCGGCGAGCACGCCGGCCACGACGAGCCCGGCGGCCAGGCGGCGACCGGCGAGCAGGGGGACGGCGGCCAGGGCGATGATCAGCGCCGCCCCGATGAGCGTCCGTTGGGTGCCGATGAGCGGGATGGCGACCAGCGCCGCCCCGAAGGTGCCGATGAGGCTGCCGGCAGTGGATAGTGCGAACACCCGGCCGGCGACCCGCCCCGCGTCGGCGACGCCGGTCGCGGAGAGGCGGATGGCGAACGGCGTCACCATACCGAGCAGCACGACCGGGGGCGCGAACAGCACCAGCGACGCGGCGAAGGAGCCCACGACGGCACCGGTGGACACCGTCTCGATCCCCGTGATGGAGAGCTCGAGGAAGGGCCGCGCGACGAAGGGGATCGCAGCCACCCACGCGGCCGCCGCCAGCACGATCGTGGCCAGGAACCTCGGCGACGGGTGGCGATCGGCCAGGCGACCGCCGAGCCAGTAGCCGATGGAGAGCGAGGCGAGGATGAGCCCGATGATGTTGGCCCAGACGACCGTCGACGAGCCGTAGTAGGGGGCGAGCAGCCGTGAGGCGCACATCTCGGTGGCCATGGAGCCGATCCCGGCCAGGAAGACCAGAACGGAGAGCGAGCGCGGCTGTGCTGGCCTGGTCACGGGGAGAGTCTACCCGAGGCGCTCAGCGCTTGCAGCGCGGCGACCGGCGGAGCGTCGCGGTTCGCCTCAGGTCGTCCACGGAGCGGAGAAGTGGTGGACCTAACCAGACAGTTCTCGAACTTACGGCTAGAGGTCCAGCGGCTACTAGGTCAATAACGTTCTAGCACACGGAAGCGCTTGAGGACTTCTCCAGGCCTCGAACTTGAATGACTGATTCCGTGGTCACTTGTGATCTCCCCGCTCCGCGGCCTCGATTGCCGTAGCCAGGCGGGCGCGTTCCTTGTCGATCCACTGCTTACCGGTGTAGGCCTGCGCGAAGGTCTCAGCGAATTCGACTGGATCATCTCCGACAATGGCCGTCACCGACGTGCCGTCTGCGGCGGCGCGCTCCCAGAGCTCAACGAAGTCGTCCATCATCTTGAGGATGGTCTCGCCATCGACGACACCTCCGTAGTACAGGAAGTACCGCTGGAACGCCTTGGCGACGGAGCCATACGGCTCGGGCAACGCCTCGATGCGAGCCTTGTACTGCTTGTACTGCTTCTTCTGTTCGAGCGATCCGGTGGCCAACTCGATCCACTTTGCTGCCATGTCACTTGCCTCCTTGATGGAGCTGTTCCAAACGCTCTGTAAGGAAGCTCCAAGTCCTCCAGAACTCTTCGAGATACTCGCGTCCCTGAGCGTTGAGGGAGTACATCTTGCGTGGAGGCCCCTTCTCAGATGGGACCTTATCCACATCGACGAAACCGCGCTGCTCGATCCTGATGAGTAGCGCGTAGATCGTGCCCTCGGCTATTTCGGAGAAGCCTTGATTCCGCAGCCACGTCGTAATCTCGTAGCCGTATGCGGATCGGGCGGATAGGATCGCGAGGACGATACCCTCCAGGATCCCCTTGAGCATCTCGGTCGATTGCTTCGACATAGAACACTTCCTTTGTGCTACTCAATGACGATGAGTACCGCTACATAGTAACACTGAATACCATGCCACGCAAGCAACTCCAGAGGAGAGTCGGTACTTGCGGTCGGTGGCCGGCCGATCTGCCTCTCGAACTGCTTGCCGATGGCTGGTTCGAGTCTGGTTCAGGTGCCTTCCCAGACAGCTCGAACTCAACAAATAGAGCCTGCCATCCATAGGGGTGACAGGCTCAATGCTGACGGTCAGAACGACCTACGATAATGCTAGTGCTTGGTGGAGGTAACCGGGCTCGAACCGGTGACCTTTTGGCTGCCAGCCAAACGCTCTCCCAACTGAGCTATACCCCCACCGAAGGGGTGCCGGCCGAGCCGGCAGGCTCGAAAGTATAGCATACCGGCATGCCCGGGCAACCTGACGCGGCCTGGTGGGTAAGCCTCCTTTGGGCAGTCAGCGAGTGAGCGGAGAACGCGGGTCGGCAATGGTGGAGGATCCGTCAGATACGGCAGCGGGGACCGGCCGGCGCAGGCGTGGGACGGGGCTGTTCATCGTGCTGGTCAGGGTGGCGCTCGTGTTCGTCCTGATCGGCGGCGTGCTCGAGCTGCAGGCAGCCGCGAGCTACCGGGTCGCCGCGGGGTCGGTGAGCTACCAGCTGCGGCCGGCGTGGCCCGGCGGGCGCCTCGTCATGCCGCTCGGTCCGGCGGGCGAGCTCTCCCTGCGCACGCATGGCACCCCCGTGGACGTCGTGATGGACTACCGGCTGCCCGCGGAGACCGCAGACCTGCCCGTCGACGACCTGCCCCGCCTCGAGGGCGGGGCTCGCGCCGCGTTCACACGGTACCTCGCCGGCCGCGCGCCCTGGCTGCTCGCCATCGGGATCGCCGCCGGGCTGCTGATCGCCGGGCGCTGGAATCGGCGGCGCCTCCTCTGGGGGGCGGCCGGAGGCGCCGCCGGCGCGCTGCTGCTCGGCGGCGCGTTCGTCCTCGCGAGCTACGCCACGCTCGACCGGTCGCCCGCCGTCCGCTACGACGGGCTCGCGTCCCGGGTCCCGGCGATGCTGCCCCTGCTCCGCGCCCTGAGTACGGGCGGCGATCAGGCGGACAGGCTGAGTCGACTCCAGGACTTCCTCGACGGGCTCGAGGCGGTGGCGACACAGCTGACGACCGAGCCGCGTCGCCCGGCGCGCGCCACTGTCGTGCGACTGCTGCTGGCCAGCGACATCCACGACAACGTCTTCGGCACGCGTGTCGCCGCGCGCCTTGCGGCCGGCGGCGGAGAGCCGGTGGACGCCGTGCTCCTGGCCGGCGACATCACGGATGCCGGGACCGCCGAGGAGGCGCGGCTCTTCCTGCGCGCGTTCGGCAGCCCCCCGGCGCCCGTCTTGTTCGTGGGCGGCAACCACGAGGATGCGCCGGCGCTCCGCGTGTTCCGGCGCGCCGGCTTCGACGTGCTGGACGACACCACCGCGACGGTGGACGGGGTGACCGTGCTGGGAGGCACCGACCCGGTCGCGGACGGTCCTCGCAAGTCCTCCGACGTACTCGGGCTCACCGTGACCGGCGTGCGCCTCGCCGCGCTGTGGCGCCTGATGCAGCCGCCCGCGCAGGTGCTGCTCGTCCACGACGTGCGTCAGGCGGCCGATACCATCGCGTCCGCCAAGGAGGCGGGCGAGGAACTGGTGGTCGCCTACGGCAACGACCACGTGGCCGGCGTCAGCTCGGAAGACGGCGTGGTCATGGTGGACGCCGGGACCGCGGGGGCGTCGGGGTACGAGGCGATCGGCGCCGAGCCGCCGTCGTCGGGAGTCGAGCCGCCGTCCGGGGCCCGGACCGTCTACACCTTTCAACTCATGGACTTCTCCCGGACCGATCCGCAGCGCCTGGTCGCGGTGACCACGCTGGTCTACGCCGCCGGCGGGCGCACGGTGGTCACGTACACGCCGTTCGGTCAGTGATGCCGCAGCGCCGGCGGAGGCGGGCGCGCGGCTCATGTAGAATCAGAAGCTACGCGTCTGCGCGGCCGCGCTCGCCGGCGACCGCCTCCGGGACAGTTCTCGGACGCGCGATCGACCGCCGCGAGAGAGGACCGCATGGACCGACGTTACGACCCGCACGCCATCGAGGAGAAGTGGCAGCGCCTCTGGAAGGAGCGCGACGCCTACCGCACCACGGATGAGGGCGAGAAGCCCAAGTACTACTGCCTCGACTTCTTCCCGTATCCGTCCGGCGACGGCCTCAGCGTGGGTCACTGCCGCAACTACGTGCCGACCGACACGTACTCGCGCTTCAAGCGCATGCAGGGGTTCAACGTCCTCCATCCGATGGGCTGGGACGCGTTCGGCCTGCCGGCGGAGAACTACGCCATCAAGATGGGCGTCCATCCACGCATCACCACCGAGCGCAACATCGCCAACTACCACCGCCAGATGGACCTCATCGGGCTCTCGTTCGACTGGTCGCGCGAGATCACCAGTTGCCTCCCCGACTACTATCGCTGGACGCAGTGGTTCTTTCTCCTGCTCTACGAGCGCGGCCTGGCCTACCGCTCGACCGGCCAGCAGTGGTGGTGCCCGAGCTGCAAGACGATCCTCGCCAACGAGCAGGTCGAGCAGGGCCGCTGCTGGCGCTGCGGCAGCGAGGTCACGAAGAAGGACCTCGAGCAGTGGTTCCTGCGCATCACCGACTATGCGCAGCGCCTGCTCGACGACCTCGAGACCATAGACTGGCCAGAGCAGATCAAGTCGATGCAGACCAACTGGATCGGCCGCAGCGAGGGCGCCGAGGTCGACTTCGGGCTGCAGGGACGCGACGATACGCTCACCGTGTTCACCACGCGGCCGGACACGCTCTTCGGCGCCACCTACATGGTCCTGGCGCCTGAGCACCCTCTGGTGGAAGAGCTCACCGTGCCCGAGAAGCGCGCCTCGGTGGCCGCCTACCAGGATCAGGCCCTCCGCCAGAGCGAGATCGAGCGTCTGAGCACCGAGAAGGACAAGACTGGTGTCTTCATCGGCGCCTACGCGGTCAACCCGGTGAACGACGCGCCGGTGCCGATCTGGATCAGCGACTACGTGCTCATGGGCTACGGCACCGGCGCCATCATGGCCGTGCCGGCGCACGACGAACGCGACTTCCAGTTCGCCACGCAGTTCGAGATCCCGATCGTCGAGGTGATCGCGCCGCAGGGCGGGGCGCAGGGGACGCTCGCCGAGGCCTACACGGGCGACGGCATCATGGTCAACTCGGGGCGGTTCGACGGCATGGCCGCGCCGGGTGAGGCGTTCGAGGCGGTCGTGGCCTGGCTCGGCGAGCGCGGCGTCGCGCGCAAGAAGATCAACTTCAAGCTCAGGGACTGGCTCATCAGCCGCCAGAGGTACTGGGGCACGCCGATCCCGATCGTGCACTGCGCACGGTGCGGTCCGGTCCCGGTGCCACCAGAACAGCTCCCCGTCCTGCTGCCGGATCTGGAGGACTTCCACCCGACCGGCGATGGTCGCTCCCCGCTGGCTCGCGCTGAAGAGTGGGTGCACACCACGTGCCCCTCGTGCGGCGGCCCCGGGCATCGCGAGACCGATACCATGGACACCTTCGCCTGCTCGAGCTGGTACCACTTCCGCTTCGTCTCGCCGCACGATCAGATGGCGGCCTTCGACCACGACAAGGTCGAGTACTGGGCGCCGGTCGACCTCTACGTCGGCGGCGCCGAGCACGCGGTGATGCACCTGCTGTACGCGCGCTTCTTCTGCAAGGTGGCGCAGGACGCCGGGTACCTGAGCTTCGGCGAGCCCTACGCCAGCCTGCGCAATCAGGGCATGATCCAGGCCGAGGACGGCCAGAAGATGAGCAAGAGCAAAGGGAACGTCATCACGCCGGACAGCGTCGTCGAGCAGTACGGGGCCGACGCCCTGAGGCTGTACGAGCTGTTCATCGCGCCGTTCGAGCAGAGCGTCGCTTGGAGCGACCGCGGCGTGCAGGGCTGCATGCGGTTCCTGAGCCGGTTCTGGAACCTGCTCGTCGAGGTCGTCGAGGCGCAGGGGAGTGGGGTGGCGGAGGGCGAGGCCGAGGCCGAGAAGGGTCGCCAGGTGCTGCGCACGCTCAACAAGACCATCCGTAAGGTCACGCGCGACGTGGAGAGCTTCCGCTTCAACACGGCTGTCTCGGCGCTGATGGAGCTGCAGAACGAGGTGCTCGACGTGTGGGGAGGTGCGCGCGGGGCGCTCACACTGGCGCAGTGGCGCGATGTGGTCGCGGACATGACGCTGCTCGTCGCGCCGATGGCGCCGCACATCGCGGAAGAGGCTTGGGAGCTGCTGGGCCGCGGTGAGATCGGTGCTCGACGCGACGTGGCCTGCATGGGACGAGGAGCTGGCCGCGGACGAGGTCGTCACCGTGGTCGTGCAGGTCAACGGCAAGCTCCGCGACCGTCTCGAGGTGCCCGTGGACGCGGAGAAGGACGACGTCCTCGCTCAGGCGCGCGCGGCGGAGAACGCCGCGCGCTTCCTGGAGGGCAAGCAGGTGGTCAAAGAGGTCTTCGTGCCCGGCAAGCTCGTCAACTTCGTCGTCCGCTAGGAGGCGCCGGGCGCCGGGTGCGCCTCCTTCGCGCCGGTTCCCACGAAACGTCGACCCGTGAGATCGCCCCTTGGGGGCGATGCGGGGGCGTCCGTCGCTGTCGTAGCCTCGGTCGCGACGGGCGCCGCCCGCGCCCGCGGCGCCCGTCACTCTCCCCGCGATGTGGCGCCGGAGGTGGGCCGTGGAGCTCCCGCGACGCCAGATCATCGCCTACGTCGCCGTCGCCCTCCTGGTCGTCGCCGTCGGAGCGCGCTACCTCGTGCTGCCACGCCAGACCGGGCCGTCCGACGCCGAGGCCGTGGTCCTGGCGCCGGTGGCGTCGCCGCCGGCGCCGGTCGGCGGGACGGCCGCCAGCCCCGCGGCCTCGCCCACGCCGGACGTGGTGGTCTACGTGTGCGGCGCCGTGCGGTCTCCAGGCGTCGTGCGCCTGCCCGCCGGCGCCCGGGTGACGGATGCGCTCGAGGTCGCCGGCGGCCCTACCGCCAAGGCCGAGCTGGCCGCCGTGAACCTGGCGGCGCCGGTCACCGACGGCCAGCAGATCATGGTGCCCGAGCGGGGCGTGGCAGTGGCCGCCGCGCCGGATTCCGGCGGCGCTGCGAGCTCGTCCGCCTCGGGCAGCGCCTTGGGGGCGACCTCGGCCGGCGCGCTCATCAACATCAACACCGCCTCTCCGGAGGAACTCGATGCCCTCGACGGCGTCGGCCCCTCCACGGCGCAGAAGATCGTCGACTACCGCTCGACGAGCGGTGGCTTCAAGACCATCGACGAGATCAAGAACGTGCCGGGCATCGGCGATGCCAAGTTCGCCGCTATGAAAGACTCGATCACGGTCTGAGGCGGCGGCATGCGCTGGCCGGCGCCGCCTCACCTGCTGCTTGCCGCGTATTGCAGCGGCCTGTGTCTCGTGCTGGCCTGGCGGCCGTCTTCCGTCCTGGTGGTCGCCGCCGCGGGCCTCGCGGCGGCCCTCCTCGTGGCCTCGCCGCGCGTCGCCGCTCTGGGGCCGCGAGGAGCTGCCCTCTCGGGCGTCGGTCTCGCGGTGCTGTTCGTGTGCGCGGGCGCCGTCAGCGGCGGCGGCCGGCTCGACGCGATCGGCAGATCGGCGCTCGCGGCCCGCGTCGGCGAGCACGTCGCGCTGACGGCGGAGGTCGTGGATCTCCCCGCGATCAAGGACGCTCAGGTGACGCTGGCCGTGCGTGTCACGAGCGCGTCCGGCATCGCCGTCCGGGAGCCCGCACACCTGCGGCTGCAGCTGGACGACGGCCAGACGTTCGCCTTCGACCCCCTTGGTCCACTCGCCGAGGGAGCCGTGATCAGGCTGTCCTCGGTGAACGTGGAAGCGCTGCCCGATCCGGAGCCCGGGAGATTCGACTACGGCAGGTACCTGCGCCGGCGAGGCGAGCACGTGCTGCTGGAGGCCGAGTTCGCCGATCTCACGGTCACTGGTCGTCGCGGAGGCCTGCAGGGCGCGGTCGACGGCCTGCGTCTCGCGGCCCGCGCCCACTTGGCCGCCGGGGTCCACTCCCCGGTCGGCGACGTTCTCCAGGGCATGGTGCTCGGCGACGATGAGGGCGTCGATGAGACCATCGTCGAGGACTTCCGCCGCAGCGGGCTCCTGCACATCATGGCCGTGTCCGGCGAGAACGTGGTGCTTCTCTGCACGATGTGGTCGTTCGCCTTCGCCCTCCTCGGGATGCACCGGCTGCTGCGCACCGTGCTGCTCCTGCCGGTCGTCGCGAGCTACGTGCTCCTCACGGGCGCGTCACCGTCCATCGTGCGCGCCGGGGTCGCCGGAATCGTCGGTCTGCTCGCGATCCTCGCGTCGAGACCCAGCGACGGATGGCTGCTGTGGCTGGCGCCGGCGGCCTGGCTGCTCACCATGAACCCCAACAACCTGTTCGACGTGAGCTTCCAGCTGTCGTTCGGGGCGGTAGCGGGTTTGCTGGTGCTCGCCCGGCCGCTGACACGAGCGGTCTCGTTTCTCCCTGGACCACTGCCGGAGCAGGTCGGCGTGACTACGGCGGCGAGTCTCTCGACCGCCCCGGTTTCGATGCTCACGTTCGGCTCCGCCTCGCTCGTGAGCGTGCCGGCGAACGTCGCCGGCGGCTTCGTCCTCGGGCCGATCATGTTCCTCGGCATGCTCTCGCTGCTGCTCGGCTTTGTCAGCGAGTGGCTGTCGGCGCCTCTCAACGTCGCCGCCGGGCTGTTCATCGGCTTTCTGCTCGGCGTGTCCCGGTTGTTCGCAGGGTTGCCGGGGGCGGTCTACGAGTATCAGGGGGTGACGCTCCGCCTCCTGCTCGCCCTCGGGCTTCTGGGCGAGATCGCCGTGGTGGGCCTTCTGGCGGCGCGCGCCGGCGGCGGTCTGCTCGCCTACGTCCGCGACCGTCGCCGGTGGGCGCCGCTGGCGACCGCGACGGCCGGGCTCGTGGCCGTCTCGCTGCTGCTCGCGCCCGCCTCCGCTGCGGCCGCCCGACCGGCCGACGCTCACGTTCCTCGACGTCGGCGAGGGGGCGGCCTCGCTGCTGCAGATCCCGAACGGGCCGACGGTGCTCATCGACGCCGGCCCGCAGCCGCTGTCGGCGGTCCTTCGCCGCCACGCGGTCGGGCGCATCGACCTGCTCGTTCTCTCTCACGGGCACGCCGACCACGTCGCCGGACTCGACGATGTCATCGGGCGCGTGCCCATCAGCGTCGCGCTCCTGCCGCAGCCGCCGGAGCCCTCCGAGGCGCTTGACGACCTCGCGGCGCGCCTGGCCGCGGCCGGCGCCGACGTCCGCCGCATCGTGACGCCGCAGGCCGTGAGCGGCGTGGGGTGGGGGCTCAGCGTGCTGCCGACGCAGGCGCCCGGCGGGGAGGAAGGCAACCAGGGTGAGAACGACTGTGCGCTGGTCGTTCTCGTCGACCTCGCCGGGCATCGCGCCCTCGTCCCCGGCGACGCCGAGGGCGAGGTCCTCGCGGGTCTCGACCTGCCCGTCTGCGAGGTCGTCGAGCTGCCGCATCATGGGAGCCGGGGCGGCCTTGACGAGACTCAGCTGGCGGGGCTTCACCCTCGGCTGGGCGTCATCTCCGTGGGACCCAACACCTACGGTCATCCAACGGCGGAGATGCTGGGGCTGCTCGCGTCCGCCGGTGTGCCGTGCGCACGCACGGACCAGCTTGGGGACGTGGCCGTGTCGGCAGGGGACGGCGGACTCACGGTGGCGTCGGTGCGGGGCAGGTAGCCCCTGGTGGGACGTCGTCCTGGGCGGGGCGGCAGGGGCCTGCGGGGCGGCGGCCCGGGCGGCGACCCTCAGAGCTCCTTGCGCTCGAAACGCCCAGGCGGCCGCGACCACGAACACGACGGCCAGCACCGCGGTGACGGCGAGCGGCATCGCCAGGGCGACGTCGCGGCCCTTGAGCAGGGCGTCGTTGGCGGAGAGCAGGCCGGCCGGCGAGTTGTCACGCACGAGCGGGAAGCCGGTGAGCACGAACAGCGCGACATAGACGCCGATCCCGGCTCCGGCAGCGACCGCCTGCCGGTCGAGAGCGGCTGAGAGCAGCACCATGAGACACGTGAACATGGCCGCCAGTACCAGCCAGACCGCCACGGACTCGATGAACCCCGTGATGTGCGCTGTGTCGAACACCAGGATGGTCACCAGGACGCACAGCGCGGCGCCGAGCACCGTGGCCAGGACAAGGACGCCGAGACTCGCCAGCGCCTTGGCGGCGATGAAGGCGGCGCGTGAGAGTGGCTTGGTGAGGACGAGGACCGCCGTGCCTGCGCGCCGCTCACCGGCCACCACGGACGCCCCGGTGATGATCACGACCAGGAGGGCCAGCTGGGCCAGGTTGCCCATGAACTGAAGGTAGGAGTCCATGGCCGTGGGATCCGGGAAGCTGATGACGACGCCCGGCGTGCGCTCCGCGGTCATTTTGAGGATCGCGGGTGTGACGGCGGCGAGGATCGGCGTCGTGAGGCCGAGGAAGACGAGGACGCCCGGCAGGACCCAGAGCCGCCATGTCTTGCGCGTCTCGAGCGCCTCCTTGCGCAGAAAGGCGGCGAAGCCGGTCATGGCGCCGCCCCCTCCACGAGATCGACGAAGACGTCCTCGAGGGAGACCTCGGCGGCCTCGAACCGTCGGAGGGCGAGGCCGAGCCGCGCGACGATGACCGGGACCTCACGGTGCGCGGCCTCGAGATCGGCGACCTCCAGGATCAGCGCGCGACCCTCGCGATTCACCGCGGCCGCCCAGGCGACGCCGGTGAGCGCGGCCTCGAGGGCGTCCGGGTCGTCGACCTCGATCACCAGGCGGTGGGCGCCGCCGTGCCGCGCCTTGAGTTCGTCGATGCCGGCCTGCTCCACGACCCGGCCCTGGGCGAGGATGGCGACGTCGTCGCACACGCGCTCCACGTCGGCCAGGATGTGGGTGGAGAAGAAGACCGTGGTCCTGCCGGCGAGCGCCGTGATCATCTCGAGGACCTCGCGACGCCCTATGGGGTCGAGGGCGCTCGTCGGCTCGTCGAGGAGCAGGAGCCGCGGCGCGTTGATCAGCGCCTGCGCTACCCCGAGCCTCTGCTTCATGCCCCGCGAGTAGCCGCCGACGCGTGTGCCGACTCCGGCGAGGCCGGCGAGGTCGAGCAGCGCGTCGATGCGCTGCTCGAGGACCGCCGGCTCGAGCCCGAACAGGCGCCCGGAGAGCCGCAGGTACTCCGTCGCCGTCATCCACTTGTAGAAGCCGGGTACGTCGGGCAGGTACCCGATGAGCGCGTGGACGCTGTCGGCGTCGCGCGTGACGTCGTGCCCGAAGACGCTCGCCGAGCCGCTCGTCGGCCGGGCGAGCCCCGCGAGGATCCGGAGGGTCGTCGTCTTGCCGGCGCCGTTGGGCCCGAGGAACCCGAAGACCGAACCCTCGGGCACCTCGAGGTCGACGCCGTCGAGGGCCATCGCGCTTCCGTACGCCTTCGTGAGGCCCGCGACGACGACCGCGGCGCCCTGCGGCTGCCCGGTCATCGGGGGCCGGCCACGTCCGCGTCGCCGCCACTCGGCCGTTCCGGTGCTCCGTAGAGCAGATCGGCTGCGGACTCGGCCCGGCTTCGCGTCATCGCCTCGGGCTCGTCGCGCGCCTCCTCTGCCGCCGGCGGCGGGATGCGCCCGATGACCAGGTAGACGATGGATCCGACCAGGGTTGAGAACAGGATGAAGACGATCCATAGCCACTTGCGCCCGCCGAGGACGGCGGGACGCCGCACGATGTCGATGATGCAGAACACCGCCAGCGCGAGCTCGATGAGGCCGACGACGATGATGGCAACGAGTGCCCCCGTCGAGATGGTGACCTCTGCCGCGAACAGTCCGCTCATGCGCTCCTCTTCCCGTCCTCGGTGGCAGTGCGCCCCGAGCCTAGCGCACGGGTGCGTCCGGCGTCGATACGGGACGGGGTATGCGGGAGGAATCGGGACCCCCTCGGGGCCCGGGCCGCGGGCGCCCATGCTATCCTTCGGCCACGATGGCCACCGCCTCACCTCTGCTTCCCGCGTATCTCATCATCGGTACGGACCGCCCCAAGGTGCGGCGTGCCGTGACGCGCCTCCGGCAGCGGGTGATCGACGAGGCCGGCAGCGACATCAACGTCGTCATCGTGGACGCGGAGCACGAATCCGTGGACGTCCTGCTCGATGCAGCGGCCAGCCCCGGGCTGACGCTCGGGACCCGGCTCCTCCTCGTCCTCAACGGCCACAAGTGGAAGGCCAAGGCGCGGCAGCAGATCGTGGCCTATCTGCACGACCCCATGCCCGAGACGTGTCTGGCGATCGAGGGGGAGACCTTCGCCGCCTCGGACCCTCTGCGGAAGACCATCGGCAAGCCGGGGACGCTCGAGTTCGACCTGCCGCGCAAGTACGAGATGGCGGGGTGGGTCAAGGAGCGCGCCAAGGCGCATCACCTGCCCATGACCACGACCGTCGCCAAACATCTGCTGGACCGCTGCGGGGCCGACCCCGGCCACGCGGAGCGGCTCGAGCGCGAGGTGGAGAAGCTCGCCCTGTACTGCCGCGGAGAGGCTGCGACGGAGGCTGACGTCGACGCCGTCTGCACGCCCGACGACGACGCGCGGATCTTCGACCTGATGGACGCCGTCGGGCGCCGCGAGCGTTCGCACAGCTTCGAGCTGCTCGAGGCCATCTACGCCTCCGGAGACGCGCGCAACGACGCCAACGGCGTGCTCTTCAGCCTCAAGCGTCACATCGGGTTGCTCGACCAGGCGGCACAGCTGCCGCACGCGGACTCCTCCACTGCCGCCAAGCAGCTCAAGGTGCACCCGTTCACGGCCAAGAAGCTGCTGGAGCAGCGCGAGCGCTTCGACCGGCGCAGGCTCGGCAAGGCCTACCGCGCGCTGGCCGAGGCTGAGGCCGGGTTGCGGGGCAGAGCGCCGGTGACGCTTGAGTCCGTCGGCGGCGTCAACGACGGCGACCGGCTCGTGGTGGAGTTGGCGCTGGCGCGCCTGTTGACGTAGGCGCACAGCCGGTGCCGGCGCCGGCGCCGGGCACGGGAACGGCGAAACGGGCGGGCCGCATGCGGCCCGCCCGTTTCGCCGTCAGACGTTACGCGCTCGTCAGGAAGAGATTCGCGCCACGGTGTGCGCGACGCGGCTCTTCTTATGAGCGGCGTTGTTCTTGTGAAGGATCCCCTTGGCGGCGGCCTTGTCGATGCGCGAGGTGAGGAAGGTGGCCGTCTTGGTGGCCTCCTCGGTCTGGCCCTCGGCGACCTCGTCCTCGAGCTGCTTGAACAGCGTCTTGAGGGTCGACTTGGTGTGCCGGTTGCGCAGCCGCTGCTTGGCGGCCAGGCGGATACGCTTCTTCTGCTGCTTGATGTTGGCCACGTGATCCCTTCGATCAGGCTAGATTCGTGACGGTTCCAGGTGCAGTGGGGACTGCGTCCGGACGCGAGATGCTACCACACGCGCGCGAAGCCGGGCAAACGATGGGCTGGGCTCACCGCGGCGTCCCGCCAGAACGGGCCGAATGGAGCGCGCTCGCGTCGAGCCACCCCGGTGGCGCGTTCCCTGCCTCGAAGTCCGCTTCCGCGCCGTGGCCATGCCTGGGATCCGCTGCCGAGAGTCTGACCTTCGCCAGCCGGTGCCACTCGCCAAGCTCGTCTTCCGCGAACACCGTGTAGAAGTACGCCGCGCGCGCAGCGTCGTCGTCTCGCGCGCCCGTGTTCGTGCTTTCGGCCAGGAGGATCTGGCCGGTGCCCACCACCGCGTGGTCGAACGCGCCGTCCGCGAAACGCTGTTCGGAGCGGAGCACGCGCCAGAGCAGCGCACGGCCTCGCCGCGCGTCCCATCTCAGGATGATGGAGCCCGTTTCCCGCCGCGCCTGGAAGTGCACGAGCCGCGGTTGACGGCGATGTCCGAACAGGCGCATGGCTCAAATGTATCGGAAGTCACCGTTCGATGGGAGGAGGAGGCGCGTGGCTCGTCCCGGCAAACGGGCGAGGCGGCCCTCTGGCTCGTGCGCGTGCGTGGTGGTACGTTTTGCCGAGCCATGGCCCGTCTCCATCAGACAGTAGCGAAGCTGGGACTCCTGGCGGTCGCGAGCGTCGCGCTCGTGACCGTCGGATGTGCGCCTGAGCGCGTCGCGGGGGCGGTCAGTGAACCGGCGTCCCAGATCGCGTGCGCCGTCGAGTCGCCGGCGCCCTCGGCGTCACCGAGCCCGACGGCCCCATCAAAGCTCGCCGGATGGGGCGCCCGCCGGCTGGCCGCGCAGCTGGTCATCTGCAGCGTGCCGGCTACGGACCCGCTGCAGGGTCGCCGCTGGGCGCGCAAGGGAGTCGGGGGCATCGTCATCCTCGGCGGCGGTGCGCGGAGCAGCATCGGCAGGGATCTCGCCGCCGTCCTGCGCGCCGCGCCGGGCGGCGTCAAGCCCTTCATCGCCAGCGACGAGGAGGGCGGGCAGGTCCAGCGGCTCCGGGGGGTCATCTACCCGCTGCCGTCCGCCCGGGTGATGGGCGGGTGGAGCGTCGCTCGGACGCGGTCGGCTGCCAAGGACTACGGCGCCCGGCTGCGCAAGCTGCACGTCTCTGTGGTGTTCGGGCCGGTCGCGGACCTGGACGTCCCCGGCCGCTACATGAGCAAGCTCGACCGGTGCTTCTCGCGGCGGCCGCAGGTGGTGGCCAGCCATGTCGCCGCGTGGGTGCAGGGCCTCCGGTCGTCGCGGATCCTCTCGACGGTCAAGCACTGGCCCGGCCACGGCTGGGCGACCGACACGCACGGCGGAGCGGCGCGGATCCCCTCGCTCTCGGTGCTACGGAGGTACGACATGATCCCGTTCGAGCGCGCCTTTGCGGCCGGCGTCCCGATGGTGATGGTGGGGCACCTGCAATCGCGTGGGCTCACGGGGGAACGCACGCCCGCCAGTCTCTCGCGCAAAGCCATGCAGTACCTGCGATCTCGCGTGGGCGACGACACCGTGATCATCACCGACTCGCTCTCCATGGCGGCGACGACCAAGGCGCTCGGCATCGGCACGCCGGCGGCGGCCGTTCGCGCGCTCAAGGCCGGCGCCGACCTTGCACTCTTCTGCGTCGGCGGACCCGGACAAGGTGATCGCCGCCGTGGAGGCGGCGATCCGGTCCGGCCGGCTGCCGCGAGAACAGGCGGAGGCGTCGGCGCTGCGGATCCTGCGGCTGAAGGAGAAGGCCGGTCTGGCGCGGTGAGGCGCGGGCGCGGACGTTGCCGTACGGGCGTACGGGGTCCGCGCCCACCGGGCCTGCTATGCTCCCCGCCGGTCCTGCCGGGCAGTAGTTCGCCTCCGGTGGTCGAATCAAGGAAGTCATGAGCGATCGCAAGCGCAAGCTCGCCCTCGCGGCGGTCATCGTCGCCTCGGCCACCGCCATCTCTCGCCTGACGGGCCTCGGCCGCGAGGTCATCACCGCTGCCGTGTACGGGGTCGACCCGTCGTATAACACCTTCGTCTCGGTCTCGGTGATCCCGCAGCTGGTGCAGCAGCTCTTCGCCGACGCGGCCATCAGCGCCGCGTTCGTGCCGGTGTTCACGTCGCTGCTGGCGAAGGGAGAGCGCGAGCGCGCCTACCGGCTCGCGGCCAACCTGCTGGGCCTGATCGTCGTGGTCGTGGGTGCCGCCGTCGTCGTGCTGGCGCTTGCGGCGGAGCCGCTGACGCGCCTGATGTATCCGGAGCTCACGGGTACGCCGGCCGGCGCCGACCTCGCTGCCGACCTCCTGCGCATCCTCGTGCCGACGATCCTCTTCCTCTCCATCGCCGGCGCCATCAGCGGCGTCCTGTACTCGTTCGAGCGCTTCACGATGCCCGCTGTGGTCCCTATCGTCTGGAACCTGATCATCATCGCATCGATCGCCGTCTTCCAGGAGTCCCTGGGCGTGGACGCCATCGCCTGGGGCATGCTCGTCGGCACGCTGCTGGAGGTGGTCATGCTGGCCTGCGCCGCCCGCTATCACGGCCGCTGGCTGTGGCCGCGGTTCGGGCTCCGTGACCCGTTGCTCCGCCGCGTACTGCTGCTCATGGTGCCGATCACCATCACGCTCGGCGTGCTCAACTTCAACGCGCTGATCGGCACCTGGTTCGCGCAGTTCGTGAGCGACCGCGCCGCGGCGGAGATCGGCTACGCCTTCCGCCTGTATCAGCTGCCCCAGGGCATCTTCGCGGTCACCATCGGGACCGTCCTGTTCCCGTCCCTCTCGCGCTTCGCGGCGCAGAAGGACGAGGTGCGCTTCCGGGACACGGTCTCCCTCGGCGTGCGCCAGATGGTGTTCGTCTCACTGCCCTTCGTGGCGTGGTTCGCGGTGATGCCGCAAGCGTTCGTGCGCCTCGTGTACGAGCGCGGGCAGTTCGGCTCCGGCGCCACCGTCGAGGTCGCCGGGGCACTCGCGTTCTTCTCCGCCGGCCTCGTGTTCGCGAACTCCAACATCATGCTCAACCGGGCCTTCCAGAGCATGCAGAAGCCGTGGCTGCCGATGTACGTGGCCTTTGGCAACCTGGCCGTGAACTTCGTCCTCTGCTGGCTGCTGTACAAGCCGCTCGGGGTGGCTGGGATCACGCTGAGCATGGCGACCGTGTCGGCGGTCAACTTCTTCGCCCTCTTCCTGCTGCTCCGCCACGAGGTCGGCCGGATCGACGGCCGCCGGATGGCCGCGGCGGCGGGTGGCGCCCTGCTCTGCGCCGCGGCGCTCGCGGCCGTCTCCTACGCCGTCTGGCGAGCGCTGCGAGGACTACGCCGCCGGCGGGTTCCCGCAGCTCGTCGTGACGGTCGGCGCTGCGGTGACGGCCGGCGGCGCCGTCTATCTCGGGCTCGCCAAGCTGCTCAGGCTCGAGGAGCTCAGCGTGGTGCGGCAGGTGCTGCGCAGGCGCCGGGCGGCGGCGCCGACCGCCGCGCCGCCGCCGACTGACGGCCCGCCGCCGGCTGAGGGCTGACGGCTGCTCTGGTCTCATCGCGTCTTGATGCCGTAGCGGAGGTAGACCACGCCGCCGCGGAACCGGCGTTCGTCCACCAATTCGAGCCCGAGGCGGACGTCCTCCGGCAGGCACCGCGTGCCGGCTCCCACCAACACGGGCACCACGAGCAGGTGCAGCTCGTCGACCAGCCCGGCCCTGATCGCCTGACCGGCGAGCTCAGGGCCGCCGACGGTGATGTCCCTCTCGGCGGCCGCCTTGATCCGGCGGACCTCCTCGGGGACGAAGTCCCGTTCGATCCACGTCCTGGCGCTGGATGGTGTCTCGAGCGTCCTTGAGTAGACCACCTTGTCGGCCGCTCGCCAGAGCTCTGCGAAGTCCCTCATGAACGCGGGCTGGTCCGGGGTGTCGTAGCCGGTCTCCCAGGCGAGCATCACCTCGTACATCCGGCGCCCGTAGAGGTAGGTGCCGGCGGACCTCTCCAGATCGTTGACGAATGTGTGCACCTCCTGGTCCGGCGCGGCCCAGTCAAAGGCGCCGTCCTCATCCGCCACGTAGCCGTCGAGCGACGTGATCATCGAATAGACCAGCTTGGCCATGGGGAGCCTCCCTCGCCGTGAGCCTGTATCATTGGCGGTCGTGACTTCGCTCGACCACATACGCAACTTCAGCATCATCGCGCACATCGACCATGGCAAGTCGACCTTGGCCGACCGCGTCCTCGAGTCCACGGGGACGGTCGCCGCGCGTGACATGAAGGAACAGCTTCTCGACAAGATGGATCTCGAGCGCGAGCGCGGCATCACCATCAAGAGCCAAGCCGTCCGCATCGCCTACACGGCGCATGACGGTCAGACCTATCAGCTCAACCTCATCGATACCCCCGGGCACGTGGACTTCACCTACGAGGTGTCCCGCAGCCTTGCGGCCTGCGAAGGCGCCGTGCTGCTCGTCGATTCCACGCAGGGCGTCGAGGCCCAGACGGTGGCCAATGCCTACCTCGCCATCGACAACGACCTCGAGATCATCCCGGTGCTCAACAAGATCGACCTGCCGGCGAGCGACGTGCCTGAGGCCGAGATGGAACTGCACGAGCTCACGGGAGCGACGCACGACGAGATCCTCACCGTCTCGGCCAAGACCGGGGAAGGGGTGGACGCCATCCTGGACGCGATCGTGACCAGGACGCCGCCCCCCGAGGGCGACCCGGCGGCGTCCCCCCGCGCGCTCATCTTCGACAGCGAGTACGACCAGTACCGCGGCGTGATCGCCTACGTGCGCGTCATCGACGGCGGCTTCTCGACGCGCCAGTTGGTCACCCTGATGAGCACCGGCCAGGAGGCCGAGATCGAGGAGCTCGGCTACTTCGGCCCACAGATGAAGCCGACCGCCCGGCTCGAGACCGGGGAGGTCGGCTACATCATCACCGGCGTCAAGGACGTGGCGCAGGTGCGCGTGGGCGACACGATCACGGACAAGAAGCGCCCGGCCGGCGAAGCCCTGCCGGGCTACAAGGTCGTGCAACCGATGGTGTTCACGGGCCTGTTCCCGACCGAGGGCGACAGGTTCGAGGAGCTGCGCGACGCGCTCGAGAAGCTCAAGCTGAACGACGCCGCGCTCTCCTACGTGCCCGAGAGCTCGGTCGCCCTCGGCTTTGGCTTCCGCTGCGGCTTTCTCGGTCTGCTGCACATGGACATCGTGCGCGAGCGCCTCGAGCGCGAGTACGGACTCGAGCTCATCACGACCATGCCCAACGTCGAGTACCACGCGTATCTCACCAACGGGAAGATGACGGTCGTGCGCAATCCGGCGCAGATGCCGGAGGCGACCTTCATCGACCACGTCGAAGAGCCCTACGTCAGCGCCAGCGTCCTGGTCCCGACCAAGTTCGTCGGCACCATCATGGAACTCTGCCAGGGCCGTCGCGCCGATTTCGTCGACATGAAGTACCTCTCGCCGGAGCGCGTCGAGATGCACTACAAGCTGCCGTTGGGGGAGATCGTGCTCGACTTCTTCGACCAGCTCAAGACCCGCACGCGCGGCTACGCCTCGCTCGACTACGAGTACTCCGGCTACCGGCAGAGCGACCTCGTCAAGCTCGACGTGCTGCTCGCCGGGGAGCCCGTGGACGCGCTCTCGCTCATCACCCCGCGCGAACGGGCTCATCTGCGCGGCAAGGCGCTGGTCACCAAACTGCGTCAGAAGATCCCGCGCCAGCTCTTCGAGGTGCCCGTGCAGGCGGCGATCGGCAACAAGGTGGTCGCGCGCGAGACCGTCAAGGCGGTGCGCAAGGATGTGACCGCCAAGTGCTACGGCGGCGACATCAGCCGCAAGCGCAAGCTGCTCGAGAAGCAGAAGGAAGGCAAGAAGCGGATGAAGCAGGTCGGCGTCGTCGAGGTGCCGCAGGATGCCTTCCTCGCCGTGCTCGAGCTGGACCCGGGCGACAAGGACCGCTGATGGGCGGCGGCAGCGGCGCGTCCGCGCCGCACTTCGCGCCGCCCGCCCTCGAGTTCCACGCCTCGTTTCTGGCGGCGCTCCGCGAGTACCACTCCGAGGGTCGGCACGCCGACCTCGATGAGGCGCTTCTCTCCGACCCGGCCGAGTTCGCGCGCTACGTCGAGGCGCTGCGCACCGACGTCGCCGAGCCGGGCACGGCGGTCCGGTACGTCGCCGCGCTCCGCAGCACAGAACCCGCGTCCTGGCCAGACGGCTACGTGCCGCAGACCCAGCTCTGGTGGGTCGCCGGCGACGAGTATCTCGGTCGCCTGTCGATCCGTCACCGGCTGACGCCGCATCTGCTCGTCGAGGGCGGCAACATCGGCTTCGAGGTGCGGCCGGGCGCGCGGCGGCGAGGCCACGCCACCGCCATGCTGGCGGCGGCGTTGCCGCTCGCCGCGGCTCTCGGCGTCGACCCGGCGCGCGTCGACTGCGACGCCGGCAACACCGCTTCGCGGCGGGTCATCGAGGCCAGCGGCGGCGTCCTCGACGGAGAGCGGGACGGTACCCTCTCCTTCTGGGTGCCAACGACGTGAGCGCCGAGCCGGCCGGCGGACGCGCCGCCGAATCTCCCGCCTTCGCCGGCCCGATCCGGCATGTCTACGTCCACGTCCCCTTCTGCCGGGCGAGGTGCGATTACTGCGACTTCGCCTCGGTGGCCGTGGGAGACCCGGGGGCCTCGCAGGCGGGGGCGGAGGCCGCCCGCCGGCTCGACGAGTTCGTGGACGGCATCGCCGCCGAGTGGGAGCTGGAGCGGCGGGCGCACGATGTGCGCCGGCTCCGCACGCTCTTCTTCGGCGGCGGGACGCCGAGCCTGCTGGGGCCGGACCGGCTCGAGCGGCTGCTCGAGCTCTTCCGGCCTCACCTCACGCCGCACGCGGAAGTCACCGTCGAGACCAACCCGGAGGACGTCCGCGGCCGGTACGCCGCCTGGGCGGCGTCCGCGCCGGTCGCCGGCGCAGCCGGCGCCACTCGCGGCATCCGCATCTCGCTCGGCGCGCAGAGCTTCTCGAGGGAGCTGCGCGCCGTCCTCGGTCGCACGGCTGTCGCCGACCCCGCCGGCGCCTTCCGGCGGCTGCGCCGCGCCGGTGTCGCAAACCTGGGCCTCGACCTGATCCACGGCATCCCCGGGCAGACGCCGGAGCTGCTCGAGGCGGACATCGCGAGTGTCCTCCGACTGCGGCCCGACCACGTGTCCTGGTATGAGCTGGACGTGATCGAGGGCACGACGCTGGCGGCGCGCCTCGCGACTGCCCCGAGGATGATCGGCGCGCCCGGCGACGCCTGCCTCGATCCGGCGGCCATGCCCGCCGGCCCCAGCGATGACGTGCGGGCGGCTGGGTACCGGCGCATCGTCGACGGGCTCTCGCGGGCCGGCTACGACTGGTACGAGGTGAGCAACTTCGCTCTGCAGGGCCGCCGGGCGCGCCACAATGTGGCGTACTGGCGTGCCCGCCCCTACCTCGGCCTGGGCCCGGGCGCCGTGAGCACAACGGGCGCCGGGCGATGGACGAACGCACCCGATCCCGCCGCCTGGGCGACGGCGCTTGCCGCGGGCGCGAGGCCGCCGCGAGCGACCGAACCACTCGATGCCGCGACGCGCGCAGAAGAGCGCCTTCTGCTGGCGGCCCGTTGCGGCGAGCGGGTCCCGCTCGCCGAGGTGGCCGCCGCCGTCGACCTCGGGGCGGCCGCACCACTCGCCCGCGCTGGATTGGTTTCCCTGCACAGTGGTACAATCCGCGTGACGCGGAAGGGGAGGCACGTGGCCGACGAGGTGTGCGTGCGCCTGTTTCGCGATTCCCATTTAAGGGGGTAGGTTGCCGCTCACGGCACGGCAAGAGCAGGTCCTGAGGACCGTCATCGAAGAGTACATCGCCTCCGGCGCACCGGTCGGCTCAAAGCACCTCAGCGAGCACCACGGGTTCGACGTCGCGGCGTCGACGATCCGCAACGACCTCGCCGACCTCGAAGACATGGGCATGCTCGCCCACCCTCACACGTCGGCGGGCCGGGTGCCCACCGACCTGGGCTACCGGCACTACGTGGACGCCGTCGTCACGGAGCGGTGCGAGGCGCCGCCGGCCGTGCTCCTCGAGCACGACCGCGCGCGCAGCGAGATCGACGACGCGTTGCGGGAGACGGCCGAGGCGTTGTCTCGCGTGACCGAGCTCATGGCGGTGGTGTCGTCGCCGGCGGTCACGACGTCCACGCTGCGGCACATCGAGATCCTCTCGCTCCAGGCGCGCCTCGTCATGGTGGTGCTCATCACCACGTCCGGCCAGGTCACCAAGCGGGTCTTCGCCTTCGCCGATCCCGTCGACGAGGGCCTCGCCGAGTTCGCCCGCGTCTATCTCAACGAACGGCTGGTCGGCGCTCAGCTGGGCACGCGACATGTGAGCGCCGTGTTCCAGAGCGCCGACCTGCGTCTCAAGGAGCGCGCCTTCCTGGATGCCCTTCGCCCCGCCTTCGAGGCGCCGGGGCCGGGCGATGTCGAGGGTCTGCATCTGGGCGGGACCTCGCGCCTGCTGGACAACCTCACGCGAGCCGGCGCCGGCCACCTCAACGAGGTGCTGCAGATGCTCGAGGAGCGCTACAATCTGCTCGAGCTCCTTGCCGGAGCGCTGCGCGAGGACGGCGTCTACCTGCGTATCGGCCACGAGATGGCGTCGCCCTCCTTGCAGGAGTGCTCTCTCGTGGCGGTCAACTACGGGGTCGCCAACCGCAACCTCGGCACGGTGAGCGTGCTCGGCCCTACGCGCATGGACTACCAGCGCGTGATCGCAACGGTGCGGGCCACCGCCGACGGCCTGAGCACGTATCTCGAAGACATCTGGTGACCACTCCCGACTGGGGCTCCCTGTGAAGCGTGACTACTATGACGTTCTCGGCGTGCGGCGCGATGCCGGCGCCGGCGAGATCAAGAAGGCCTTCCGCAAGCTGGCGCGCGAGTGTCATCCGGACGTGAACCAGGAGGATCCGGATTGCGAAGTCCGGTTCAAGGAGGCGGCCGAAGCCTACGAGGTCCTGAACGACGCCGATTCGCGCGCCGCCTACGACCACTATGGGTTCGACGGCCTGCGCGGGAGGCAGATGACAGACTTCGAGCACGTCGGCTTCGGTGACCTCTTCAACATCTTCTTCGGCGGCGGCATGTTCGACTCGGTGCTGCGCGATGCCGGCGGGATGTGGGGCGCTGCGACCGGCAGCGCACCGGCGCCGCGCGGCGACGACGTGGAGACGCGTCTCGACCTCACCTTCGCCGAGGCGGTCTTCGGTGTCACCAAGGAGGTCGAGGTCGCGGCGGACGCGACGTGCGAGAGCTGCACCGGCAGCGGCGCCAAGGCCGGCACCGGTCGTGAACAGTGCCCGCAGTGCCACGGCAGCGGGCGCATGCGCGAGGTGTCGAGCCTCGGAGGGTTCGGCCAGTTCATCCGCACGAGCACCTGTACGGTGTGCCGCGGTCAGGGCACCATCGTCAAGGAGCCGTGCGAGACGTGCCTCGGCACGGGCCGGCTGCGACAGACGCGCACGGTCTCGGTGGACGTGCCGGCGGGCATCGACGAAGGGCAGCGCCTGCGCCTCGCCGGCGAGGGCGGCGCAGGCTCGCGCGCGGGGCGCCCCGGCGACCTCTACGTGTCCATTGGCGTCGAGCCTCACGACCACTTCATGCGTGACGGCGACGACCTCATCTACCGGCTCGACGTGACCGTGGTCGACGCGGCGCTCGGCACCACCGCCTACGTTCCCGCGCTCGACGGCGACATCGAGGTGCAACTCAAGCCCGGCACTCAGCCCGGGGAGGTCAAGTCGTACCGCAGCCGCGGCGTGCCGGTGCTCCAGGGCTACGGCAGGGGCGATCTGAAGGTCGTGGTCAACGTGCTCGTGCCGCGTCAGCTGACCGACGAGCAGCGCGACTTGCTGGATCAGTTCGCCGCGGTCAGCACCGAGGCCACGTACGAGGCAGACCCGAGCTTCCTCGACAAGGTCCGCGCCGTCTTTCGCCAGTGAGGCGGCCGCAGTACACGCGCTACGTACTGCGGCCGGAGTCTGCGGCGGGAGCGCGACCGCCGGCGCCGCCGGCGGCCGCCATCAATGACGACTGGTCGGGTGCGGCGGCCTACGTGAGGGGCCCAGACGAGCAGGCCCTCGAGTACGCGGAGCCCCGGGCTGTGGAGGAGATCCTCGCGCTGCAGCCGGCCGGCTGGCAGGAGGAAGATGGCGGACGCGCGCTCGTCTTCTGGCTGGAGGATGGCGCCGAGACCGACACGGCCGTCGCCGAGGGCCTCAAGCGGGTCGGGGCGCTCGGCAGGCTCGAAGTGTCGCGCGAGCAGCCGGGGTGGGAGGACGCCTGGCGGCGCTTTCACACGCCGCATGTGATCGGGCGGCTGTACGTGCGCCCGCCTTGGTATCCCGCACGCGAGGACCTCCTCGACGTCGTCGTGGATGCAGGGCTCGCGTTCGGCACCGGCGGGCACGCGAGCACGCGGCAGAGTCTCGAGCTCATCCAGACCATCCCGTCGGGCTCGCTGCTCGACCTGGGGACGGGCTCCGGCGTCATCTCCTTCGCCGCCCTGCGGCTCGGGTTCGCGCCCGTCTGCGGCATCGATGTCGACCCCGTGGCGGTCCACGCCGCGGCGGGCAACGCGGCCATGAACGGCCTCGCGCCGACTCTCCTGGTCGGCGACGCGACCGACGCGGACTATCCGTTGCCGGAGAGTGACGTGGTCGTGGCCAACATCGCGCTCCGCCCGATCCTGCGGCTGGCGGAGCGCTGGCGCCCGGGGAAGGGTGTGCCGGGGGCCGCGCCGCCCGCGCAGCTGCTGCTCTCCGGGCTGCTGGTGGAGCAGGCCGCGGAGGCGCTGGCGGCGTTTCCCGGCTTCACCGAGGTATCGCGGGTGGACGACGGCACGTGGCTCAGCCTGCACCTGTCGAGGCGGGCGTGACGCGCGTCGCCGCCGGCTTCGTCGGCTGTAAGGTCAGCCAGGCCGACGGAGAGCTGGCGCTGGCGGAGCTGGCCGCCGCCGGACTCGAGCCGGTGACGGTGCGAGAGGCGGCCGACGTCGTCGTCGTGCACACCTGTTGCGTGACCGCCGAGGCTGAGCGCAAGTCGCGCCGTCTCGTTCGCCGCGCAGCCGCCGACGGGCGGCGGGTGATCGTGGCCGGCTGCGCCGCGGCGCTCCGACCCGAGCAGTTCGAGGGTGCGGGGGTGACGGTCAAGGCGCGCCCGGACTGGACGACGCTGGCCGCCGAGCTGGAGATCCTGGAGCTCGCGGGCGGCGCCGATCGCGTCGTCGGGTCCGCCGCCGCCAGCGGCAACGCGACAGCATCACCGACGGCGCCGACAGCGGCGCAGTGGCAGGTCCGCGAGTACCCGCCGGTCCGGCCGGCGTCGAGCGTGGGTCCGACGCCGCGCAGCGGGCCACGCCGGGTGCGCGCACCCGATCTGTGCTCAAGGTGCAGGACGGTTGCGCGGGCGCATGTTCGTACTGCGTCGTGCGCGTCGTGCGCGGGCGTCCCACGAGCCTCCCGCTCGCGCATGCACTGAGTGCCGCTCGTGACGGCATCGAGCGGGGGTGCGGGGAAGTCGTGATCAGCGGCATCGACCTGGGCGCCTGGCGCGATGGCGACGCCCGCCTGCCGGATCTCCTTGCTGCGGTAGCGGAACTGGACGGACTGCGTCGCGTACGGCTGTCATCGGTGGAGCCGCGGCACGTCGACGCGCGGCTCGTCGCGCTGCTCGGCCATCCGCGCGTCGCGCGTCACCTGCACGTGCCGCTGCAGTCGGCGGACGACGGCGTGCTGCGCGCGATGCGCCGGCCGTACACGGTCGCCGAGTACCTGCGCGCCGTCGAACCCCTGCAACGGTTGCCCGAGGCGGCTATGCTGAGCACCGATGTCATCGTCGGCTACCCGACTGAAGACGAGGCGGCGTTCGCGCGCACGCTCGAGGTGCTCGAAGGGGACCTGTTCGGGCGCGTACACGTCTTTGCCTACTCGGCGCGGCCGGGGACAGCGGCTGCGGAGCTGCCGCCCCTGCCGGCGGCGGTCGTCAAGGAGCGCATGGGCCGCGCGCTCGCGGCCGCCGAGGCGGCCGCGCTGGCTGCCCGCCGCGCCGCCGTGGGCCGCGACGCGGAGGTTCTCGTCGAAGAGCGGCGCGACGGCCACTGGACAGGGTACAGTTCGGAGTACATCCGCTACTCGCTGCGGGGCACGGCACGCCGCGGCGAGCTCGTAGGCGTGGTCGCCGACGAGGTGACGAGCGGCGGCGTGTCCGGCAACGTGACGGAGTGATCGGCGGCGTGGAGGCGTGAGGCGATGAACAGCCACCGCACATCAGCTAGCGAGCGGGGCACCGAGGGGGCACTGCTCCGCGACTGCATCTTCTGCAAGATCGCCGCCGGGGAGATCCCGGCGGAGATCGTGGCCGAGGACGACGACTTCGTTGCCTTCCGCGACGTGCGACCGCTCGCTCCGGTCCACCTGCTGGTGGTCCCGAGGCGTCACGTCGCATCGCTCGACGAGGCCGAGGCACTGCACGGCGGCGCCTCGGCCCGTGTGCTCGGATTCATCGCCGCCACGGCCCGCTCCGCCGGCGTCGCCGCAAGCGGCTATCGAGTCATCACGAACACGGGGCCCGACGCCGGCCAGGAGGTCATGCACCTGCACTGGCACGTCATCGGTGGGGCCCGTCTCGGAGGAATGGTATGAGAGAGCTCGGCACTATCGAACAGCGCATCAAGGACGACGCGACCGCGGCGCTCAAGGCGGGCGACAAGCGCAGCCGCGAGGCGCTCAACTCGTTCGTCGCTGCGCTCAAGAAGGAGCGCATCGACAGCCGCAAGCAGCCCACCGAGGCCGACGAGCTCACGGTGCTCAAGCGCGAGCGCAAGCGGCGTGCGGAGGCCATCGAGCTCTACGACCAGGCGGGCCGCACCGACCTCGCCGACCAGGAGCGCTTTGAGGAGGATCTCCTCAAGGAGTACATGCCGGAGGAGCTGACCGATCTCGAGCTCGAGGAGCTGGTCGACGAGGGTATCGCCGCCACGGATGCCGTGACGCCCAGGGACATGGGCAAGGTGATGGGGTGGCTCAAGCCCAAGGTCGCCGGACGCGCCGACGGCAAGAAGCTCAGCGACCTCGTCCGTAGTCGTCTGGGGGGCTGAGGGTGACGCCGATGTCGCGCACGGTCATCGACCTCGACAGCAACAGCGATGCGCTCGACCTCGCCGGGGAGCACGACGCGCACCTCAAGATCCTCGAGCAGCGGCTCGACTGCACGCTGACGCTGCGCGGCAATCTGCTCGTCCTTGAGGGCGAGGCAGAAGCCGTCGAGAAGGCGCGCGCCGCCATCGACGAGCTGCTCACGGTCATCCAGAGCGGGCGGCCGATCAACCCGGGCATCGTGGAATCGCTGATGGACATCGCCGTCAACTCGTCGGGCAAGCCCTCGGAGGTCTACGGCGACGTGGTCTGGACGCACCGCGGCCGCCAGGTGGGCCCGCGCACGGTCAACCAGAAGGTGTATGTGGACGCCATCCGTACCAACACGATCACCTTCGGCATCGGGCCGGCGGGCACGGGCAAGACGTATCTGGCCACGGCCATGGCCGTGAACGCCTTCTTCGGCAAGCAGGTGGGACGCATCATCCTCACGCGTCCGGCGGTGGAGGCGGGGGAGAGTCTGGGCTTCCTGCCGGGGACGGTGAGCGAGAAGGTCGACCCGTACTTCCGTCCGCTCTTCGACGCCCTCTACGACATGATCGACGCCGAGAGGCTCGCCGCCCTCATCGAGAAGGGCGAGATCGAGGTGGCGCCGCTCGCGTTCATGCGCGGGCGAACGCTCAACGACTCCTTCATCATCCTCGACGAGGCGCAGAACACGTCGCCCGAGCAGATGAAGATGTTCCTCACCCGGCTCGGGTTCGGCAGCAAGATGGTGGTCACCGGCGACGTCACGCAGATCGACCTGCCTCACAGCCGGACCTCGGGACTGGTGACGGTGCCCGAGGTCCTCGACGACGTCGACGACATCACCCTCGTCGAGTTCGACGGGCACGACGTCGTGCGCCACAAGCTGGTCCAGCGCATCGTCAATGCCTACAAGGCGCACGACGACCGGGTGGATGCGGCGCGGGCGCAGCGTTCCGCGCCCCACCCGCGCCGTGACGAGGAGAGCTCGTGAACCTCGTCGAGGTGGTCAACACGACGCGCACGCAGGTCGACGAGGAACTCGTCGCCCGCCTCGTCGCCACGGTGCTCGAGGCCGAGGGCGTCCTGGGCGCGGAGGTCGCCGTCGCCTTTGTCGGCGAAGCGCGCATCCGCGCCCTCAACCGGGAGCATCGCGGCAAGGACGAGATCACCGACGTGCTGTCGTTTCCGCTGGAGGATTGGGACGACGACGGCGAGCCTGCGGGTCACGACCCGCGAGCGGTCAGCGCTCCCTCCGCCGGCGTCTCCGCGGCGGCGTCGCCGGCCCCCGACCTCGGTGAGGTCGCCGCGGCCGTCGTGACCGGCGAGGCCGGACCACCACTGATGCTCGGCGACGTGGTGATCTGCGCGCGTCAGGCGCTGCGCCAGGCGCGCGCCGACGCTCTTCCGGCGGCCTTCGAGATCGCCGTCCTGCTGGCTCACGGTACGCTGCACCTGCTCGGCTACGACCACGAGACCGACGCCGGCCAGATGGCCCTGCGCCAGGCCGAGGTGCTCGAACTCGTCGACTGGGAGGACCTCGTTGTCGCAGCGTCGCGGTAACCTGCTCACCAGCTTCAACTTCGCCTTCGACGGCATCGTCCACGCGCTCCGCTTCGAGCGCAACATGTGGATCCACTTCGCCATCGCCGCGCTGGTGCTGGTCGCCGGCCTGTTCTTCGCGCTCACCCGACTCGAGGTCATCGCGCTCCTCGTCGCCATCTCCTTCGTGCTCATCACCGAGATGTTCAACACCGCCATCGAGAGCGTGGTCGACCTGGTCACCGACGAGGACGACCCGCGCGCCCGCGTCGCCAAGGACGTGAGCGCAGGTGCAGTGCTGATCGCTGCCGTCAACGCCGTGGGCGTCGCCTACCTGGTCTTCTACGACAAGATCACCAGCGTGCCGTACACGATCCTGAGCAAGCTGCGTGGTTCGCCGATCGACGTCACCGTCATCGCGCTCTTCATCGTCATCCTGGCCGCGATCGCCCTCAAGGCGCTCACGCACCGCGGCACCGCGTTCCACGGCGGGCTGCCGTCCGTGCATGCCGCACTCGCGTTCGCCGCGTGGGTGGCGGTGACGTTCGTCGCGGTGGGCACGACGTTCGCGCTGCCGATCTCGGCGATCACACTCTTCCTCGCGATCCTCGTCGCGCAGAGCCGCGTGCAGGCGAAGATCCACACCTTCGCCGAGGTGGCCGTGGGCGCCGCGCTCGGGATCGCGATCACGGCCGTGCTGTTCCGGATCTGGTACCCGCTGTGAGCCGGGTCCCCGAACCGGCGGAGCGACTGCTCTTTCAGGAGGCGCTCGACGTCGCCGAGCGCGCGTACGCGCCGTACTCGCGGTACGCGGTCGGCGCCGTGGCGGTCGGCCCCTCCGGCCGCAGCCACCACGGCGTCAACGTCGAGAACGCCGCCTCGCCCGCCGGCCTCTGCGCGGAGCGGGCGGCTCTGGCTGCGCTCGTCGCCAGCGGCGAGCGCGAGCTGAGGTACGTGGCGATCGCCGCGCTGGACGGCTCGGACTGCCTGCCGTGCGGGATGTGCCTGCAGGCGCTCGCCGAGTTCGGTGACCCTGAGATCGTCGCTCGCGCGGCCGGCGAGGAGAGCGTCGTGCGCCTGCGCGATCTGCTCACGGCCCCGTTCTCGCGCGCGGATGCGGGCGCCGATGGCTGACGCCTTCCGCAGCGGGTTCGTGGCCGTCTTCGGCAGGCCGAACGTGGGCAAGTCGACCCTGGTCAACGCCCTCGTCGGGCGCAAGGTCAGCATCGTCAGCGACCACCCTCAGACGACGCGCCGCCGCATCACCGGCGTCGTCTCGGCGGAGGGCTGCCAGATCGTCCTGCTCGACCTGCCCGGCTTCCAGAAGCCGTTTGACTCTCTCACGCGGCGCATGCAGACGACCGTTGATGACGCGCTGGGAGAAGTCGACGCGGCGCTCGTGCTCCTGAACGCCACCGAGACCTTCGGCTCCGGCGACCGCTTCGTCGCGCATGCGGTCGCCGCATCCGGCTTGCCGGCCCTGTTCGTGGTCAACAAGATCGACCTCCTGGATGGGCGCCGGCTGGACGCGCGCCTCGCCGAAGCGCGCACGCTCTCCGGCGCCGGCGAGGTCGTCGCCGCCTCCGCTCTGCGCGGCGACGGGCTCGCCGACGTGCTCTCCCGCCTGGCGGCGGCGATGCCGCCGGGTCCCGTCTACTTCCCGGACGGGCAGCACAGCGACCAGCCGCTCGAGATGCTCGTGGCCGAGTTCATCCGCGAGCAGGCGCTGCGCTTGACCCGCGACGAGGTGCCGCACGCGATCGCCGCGGAGGTCGGCTCCATCACCGAGCGCAGCGATCGCCCGCTGGTCGAGATCGAGGCGAGCGTCATCGTGGAGACGGAGTCGCAGAAGGCGATCGTGGTGGGCAAGGGCGGCCGCGTCGTCAAGGCCATCGGCAGCGGCGCGCGGCACGAGATCGAGGCCGTTCTCGGCGTCCACGTGTTCCTCGACCTGCGGGTCAAGGTGCGTAAGCGCTGGCGCCGTGACGACCGGTACGTCGACCACCTGCTGTAGGCGCCCCGACTGGTATACTCGCCGAGGCTCCGCCAGTCCGTCGCCCGTCGCCCGGAGGTCGAGGCGTGCACCCCGAAGAACTCGCCAAGACCATCGACCACACCTTGTTGCGGGCGAACGCGACCAGCGCCGACGTCGAGGCGCTCTGCGCGGAGGCGGCCCGGTATCACTTCGCCACGGTCTGCCTGTTCCCGCACTTCGTCCCGCTGGCCGCCGGCCTGCTGCGCGGCAGCGACGTCAGGGCGTGCACGGTCATCTCGTTCCCGTTCGGCGCCGACACGCCCGGGGTCAAGGCTCTCTCCGCCGCTGAGGCGGTCTCCCGCGGCGCCGATGAGGTGGACGTCGTCATCAACGTGCCGGCCTTTCTCTCGGGCGAGAGCGACGTCGTTCGCGATGAACTCGCCGGCATCGTCAGCGCCACCCGCGGGAGTGGCGCCGACAAGGAGCGCGGTCGGGCGATCGTCAAGGCGATCATCGAGACCTGCTACCTTGACGAGAAGCAGAAGCGGCTCGCCTGCCGCATCTGTGAGCAGGCCGGCGTCGACTTCGTCAAGACGTCGACCGGCCTCGGCCCCAAGGGCGCGACGGTGGAAGACGTCGAGCTGCTCCGCGACTGTCTCGACGAACGCATCGGCATCAAGGCGTCGGGCGGCATCCGTACCGCCGCCGACCTCGAACGCATGGTGAGCGCCGGCGCCGACCGGGTCGGCACCAGCGCCGGCGTCGCCATCATGAAGGAGCGCCTCGCCTGACGAGGGCGATCGGCGAGGCACTGGCGACATCGTGGACCACAGCACCTTTCTCGAGCTCGTGCGCTACAACGCGGACGGCCTCGTGCCCTGCGTCGTCCAGGCCGTCGAGGGCGGAGAGGTCCTCATGGTCGCGTACGCGAACGAGGGGGCCATGAAGAGGACGCTCGCCACCGGCGAGGCGCACTTCTGGAGCCGCAGCCGGCGTGAGCTCTGGCACAAGGGCGGCACCAGCGGCAACGTGCAGCGCGTCCTCTCGGTGCGACTCGACTGCGACCACGACACGGTCCTCCTCATGGTCGAGCCCGCCGGTCCTGCGTGCCACACGGGCGCGGTGAGCTGCTTCCGCGACGACGCCAGCGGCGGCGCGGTGACCAGCCCCTCCGCCGAGGGCGGGTGAAGCGCGACCCGGCCGGCCCGTGGCGGCGCCACGGCGTCGCCGGGGCCCTCCTCCTGCTGGCCGTCCTCGTCCTCGCCGCCGCGCTGCGTCTCAAGGGGATCAGCTGGGGGCTGCCGTACAGCTTCGTCAACGCGGACGAGAGCATGGTGGTGCCCAAGGCCTTTCAGGCTGCACGCGGCCATCTGAACCCGCAGTTCTTCTTCTATCCCTCGCTGTACTTCTACCTGGTGGCCGCGGTCTACCTGCTTGCGACCCCGGTCTGGTGGCTGCTCGGGCACGGCAGCCTTCTGGGGACGACCTCGTTCGTGACGGATCCGGGTCCGTACTTCCTGCTCGGTCGCCTCCTCTCGGTCGCGATGGGGACGGCCTCCGTGTACCTCATCTACCGGCTCGGCCGGGACGCCTTTGACCGCCGGACCGGCCTCGTCGCCGGCCTCCTCCTCGCCGTCGCTCCGCTGCACGTGGCCTACTCGCACATGGCCGTGACCGACGTGACGGCGGTCGCGTTCTCGCTGCTCGCGCTGGTCCTGCTGCACCGTGCCGCGCTCGCCGCTGAGCGGCAGAGCGAGGAGCTGCCGTCGACCGCCGGTCACCCAGACGAAGCGGCGGGCGTCGCAGGGAAGCCGCGCAGCGCGGCCGCCGCGCTCCGCCTGCTGGTCCTCGGGGCGGTCGCAGCCGGGCTCGCCACGTCCACCAAGTACAACCTCGGCCTGCTGGTCCTGCCGGCGACCGTAGCGGCCGTCTACGCGTGCCGCCCGGAGGCGGCCCGGAGGACGGGTGAGGGTGCGCGCGCCTCGGTCGTGTGGGCGCGCCTGCTGGTGCTGCGCGTGTACGCGCCGATGGTCGCCGCATTCCTGGTCGCCTCGCCGTTCGTCGTGCTCGATGCGCCGCACTTCATCTCCGACTTCGTGCGCCAGAACCGGATCATGGACAGGGGCTGGCTCGGCTTCGAGCACGTCGGCAACGGTTTCTGGTACAACGTCACGCCCAACCTGACCGGGGCGATGGGCGTCGTCCTGGTGGTGCTGGGCGCCGCCGGACTGGGATGGGCCCTCTGGCGGCGCACGCGCCTGGACGTGATGGTCGCCCCGTACGCGATCGTCTACTTCCTCTACATCGGGACCTGGAAGGAGCTCGCCGACCGGTACCTGTTGGTGATCGTACCGCTGCTCATCCTCCTGGCCGCGCGCTTCTGCCTCGAGGTGGTCGATCTGCGGCCCCGCCGCCGCCGCGTCGTCGCACCGCTCGTCGGAGCCCTGCTCGTCGTCGCCTTCGTGCTGGCGCTCACGGCGGCGATCGCCTACGACGCCACCCTCAGCGGGACGGACACGCGAGAGGCGGCGCGAGCCTGGATCCAGGAGAACGTGCCGGGCGGGGCGCTCATCGCCGTCGAGAACTACGGCCCGCCGCTGGTGCTCGAGGAAGAGCTCGAGCACTACCTCGAGGCTGGTCTCGACCCGGTCGCGTACCGCCTGGTGCGGCTCAAACTGCCGGCGCCGGGCGCTCCTGAGCCAACGCGCGACCTCGATCGTCTGCGGGAACGGGGGGTGGAGTACGTCGTCGTGAGCTCCCGCGTCCGCGAGCGGGTGCTCGCCGCGCCGGAGGTGTATCCGACCGTCGTCGACTTCTACCGTCGGCTCGACGCCGAGACCGAACTGGTGAAGGAGTTCCGACCCGGACCGGGAGAGCGCGGGCCGGTCCTCAGCCTCTACCGCATCAGCGACCCCGGCCCCTGAGCTCCGCCGGAGCCTCGTCGGCCGCCGCCTCCACCTCGCCTTCGGCGACGAGCCGGCGGCCCGGCCGCACGATGGCGTAGGCGATGAACCCAGGCAGGATGGGCAGCCAGAAGTTGATGATGCGGTAGATGAGCACCACGGCTACGGCCACCGCCGACGGCACGCCGAAGCTGGCGTAGAGCGCGATCATGATCCCTTCGACGGCGCCCAGCCCTCCCGGCGTGGGCGCCAGCGTGCCGATCGAGTAGGCGATCACGTACCCCACGAGCAGATGGCCCAAGCCGATGGTGTAGTCGAAGGCCGCGAAGGTGCACCACAGGCAGAGCATGTCGAAGAACCAGAACGCGCAGGCGAGGAACAGCGTGTTGCGGAACGAGCCGCGGTGACTGGTCATGCGGCGCATCCCAATGAGCAGGTTGTCGATCCACCCGTCGATGTGGCGCTCTTTGACGACCTCGCGCCGCATGACCCGGTTGACGAGGCGGGCGAGCTGGGCGACGCGCACTCGCAGCCGGGTGGGGTGGTTGTAGAGGTAGACCGCGTAGATGGTGAGCCACAGGATCAGCGCGATCAGCACGACTCCGACGAGGTAGCCGAAGACGGAGTCGCTGCCGCGCACGATGATCAGGTAGACCAGAGCGAGCGCGAAGAAGAACCAGAGCACCACGTAGTTGAAGAACTGCTGCGCGGCGACGGCCACGAAGATGATGCCGTGGGGCACCCGCTGCTTCATGAGGGAGTTGTAGGTGACCACCCAGCCGCCGACGCCGCCGGCCGAGAGGATGTGACTCGTGGCGAGGCTGCTCAGAGTGATCGCGAGCACTTCGCGCAGGCGCATGCGGATGTCGAGCACGCGCAAGACGTAGCGGAACAGGTTGGCGTAACCGAGCAGCGCGGCGACTTCGAGCACCACGGCCAGGACGAGCAGGACATAGCTCGCGCCGGAGATGTAGTCGAGCGTCTGCTGCGTGTCGACCAGGCGGGGGAGGAGCAGGTACAGCGCCCCCACGATGACGGCGAAGATGATGATGTGGCGAAGCGTCTTCTTGATGGCGCCCCCCGGGGGGTCGGCGGGCCCTCCCGCCAAGGCAAAGACAGTCAGAGACAGTACCACAGAGGAGGGCGGGGCCGCGCGGGCCGGCAAGGCGGCGCGTTCAGCGCTTCTTTCGGCCCCCACGGCGCTGGCGCGGGGCGGGCGCCCGACTGTCGCGGAGGACGGCGCGTTCGATCTCCTGGCGACGGATCCACGCGTAGGCGGCCCCCGCCGGGACGCAGGTGAGGGGGAACAGGCACAGCACGAACCAGCCCCAGCGCCGCGCCGTGAAGGTCACGAACACGCCGTAGACGAAGGTCGCGGCCCAGCCGGTGAGGAGCACGAGCCCCCAGGCGACGTAGACGCCCTGGGGGATGAAGGTCGCGGACAGCGCTCCGGCAAAGGCCCGCAGGACGAAGAGGGCGAGGGTTATCCCGGAGAGCAAGAAGAGGTTGGCGAGACGGCGGAGCTCGAGCGCCGAGTCGGCGTCGACAGCGGCGCCGGGAGCGTCCTCGTCGTACTTCATGAAGTCGAACAGACCCGAGCATCGTCACCATCACCCCGATGCGTGCGGCGCCGGCCGGCGGGGCATGTACCGGAGGACGCAAAGGACGGCGTAAGTGTTCAGGAACAAGCCGGGAATCTCAACCCCTCCGGGAGGCAGCCATGCGGCCGTGTACGACGCGGCGATGTGGCCGTTCGAGCGCGCCGCCGTCGGCGCGTGGCGGCGACGCCTGGTCGCGACGGCTCGCGGTCGCGTGCTCGAGATCGGCGCGGGGACGGGCAGCCAGCTGCGCCGGTACGCTCCCGGCGTCGACGTCACGGCGCTCGAGCCTGACGTCTCGATGGCTGAGCGCGCGCGGCGGCGGGCGGCGCAGGCCGCCGCGCGAGTCTCCGTCGTCGAGGGCCGTGCCGAGGAGTTGCAGTTCGACGACGCCTCGTTCGACACCGCCGTGAGCGCCTTCGCGCGTGCTCCGTGGCCGATCCGTCGGCGGCCTCGATGAACTCCGCCGAGTCCTCGTCCCAGGGGGGACGCTGTTGCTGCTGGAGCACGTCCACCTGGCCTGGGAGCCGGGCCGGTCTCTTCAGACGAGGGCGGCGCCGGCATGGGCCGCGGCGGCCGGCGGCTGCCGCCTCGACAGAGATACCGTGAGGTTCGCGCGAGAGGCAGGTTTCTCCGTCCTGCGTGAGCGTGCACACGTCGCCGGATGGATCAGGGAAGCGCACGCACGCAGCCCCATCGGGTTGCGCCAGGCCACTCGACCTGATTGACTCGCTCCCCGAACGAACAACGACGCGCCCCGACGCGTTCCCACATCCGTTCGCCCCTCCCCCTTCTCCATCACCCTTCGCGGCGTGCGCATGTGGGCACTGCACGATCCGGGCGCCGGACGCCCCCGCGGGCACAGGCGCAGCCGCTGCCCCTGAGGGAAACCACGTCGAAAGGACCTTGTGAGTCGATGCGAGAGCCTGATGCGATCCTCGCGATCCTCATCGTCGCCACCGCACTCGCCGCCGTAGCCCTGCCGCAGAAGGCTGAAGCGGTCACTCTCAAGGGTAGGCTCCGCGTCGCGAAGCGCGCCCTCCGCCACCACAACCATCGCCTGACGGCCGC
>CAVOGK010000021.1:0-104993 GCA_963695395.1 uncultured Thermoleophilia bacterium
GGCTGGGGGGTCATCGAGCAGGAGGGCAACCGCCTGCGCTCCCTCGGTCACGGCTGCATCGTCACTTCGGCGAAGGATCCCACGCACGTGCGTCTGCGACAGATCCACGACCAGGCGTGCGGCCTGATCAAGCGGTTCTCTCCGGATATCGTGGTCCTCGAAGAGCTCTTCGTGAACGTCAACGTGAAGACGGCGCTCGCGGTCGGTCAGGCAAAAGGCGTGCTGTATCTGGCGGCATCGGACCTCGAGGCAGCGCCGCGCGAGTACTCGCCGCTGCAGATCAAGCAAGCGGTGACCGGCTACGGGCGTGCGAGCAAGATCCAGGTTCAGGAGATGATCAAGGTCATCCTGCATCTGCCGCGCATCCCGCAGCCCGATCACGCCGCCGACGCCCTGGCCGTCGCCATCACGCACACGCACCACAACGGCGAGGCGTTCCAGGCGGCCAAAGAGCGCCCGTCCGGTGGCCGCCGATGATCGCCACCGTTCGTGGCAGACTCGCGACGGTCGACGGCGAACGGGCGGTGATCGAAGTGGGCGGCCTCGGACTCGAGGTACTGGCCTCCGGGCGCACGCTGGGCGGCCTCAGTCCACACCGCGGAGAAGAAGTCAGCCTGCACACGTATCTGCACGTCCGTGAGGACGCCCTGCAGCTCTTCGGATTCCGCGACCCCGGCGAGCGCACGTTCTTTCTCTGGCTGACCGGCGTCAGCGGCGTCGGCCCCAAAGTCGCCCTCGCGGTGCTCTCCGGCTATCCGGTCGCCGAGCTCGAGCTGGCCGTGGCACGCGACGACGTCAAGAAGTTCGAGAGCATCCCCGGCATCGGCAAGAAGCTCGCCCAGCGTCTGGTCCACGAGCTCAAGGACAAGGTGGGTGAGCTTCCGGCGGCGGGCGCCGGCGAAGCCGGCGGCAGCGCCCCGGCGGACGCCTTCCTGGCGGCTCGCTCTGCGCTCCAGAACCTCGGCCTGACGATCCGTGAGGCCGAAGAGGCCCTCCGCGGAGCGCCCGAGGACGCGCCGCTCGAGGATCTGGTCAAGTACGCCCTCACGCGCCAGGCGGGTGAGTGATGCCCCAGCCGGACGACCGCATCGGCGACCCCAAGGAGCTCGACGACGACCGCGACCTCGAGCTCAGCCTCAGACCGCGGCGATTCTCCGACTTCGTGGGTCAGCGCGTTGCCAAGGAGCAGCTCGAGATCTTCGTCGAGGCCGCCAGGCGGCGCGGCGACACTCTGGACCACGTGCTCATCGCCGGGCCTCCGGGCCTGGGCAAGACGACACTGGCAGGGATCATCTCCCAGGAGCTGGGCGTCGGCATGCACACCACGTCCGGACCCGCGCTCGAGCGCAAGGTCGACGTCGCCGGCCTGCTGACCAACCTCCAGGAGGGCGACGTCCTCTTCGTCGACGAGATCCATCGCCTGAATGCCGCCGTCGAGGAGGTCCTCTATCCGGCGATGGAGGACTACGAGATCGACATCATGATCGGCGAGGGCCCTGCCGCGCGCAGCATCCGCATGCAGGTGCAGCCGTTCACACTGATCGGCGCCACCACGCGCACCGGCCTGCTGACGACACCGCTGCGCGACCGCTTCGGCGTCTGGCAGCGGCTCGAGTACTACGAGATCGAGGAGCTGGCGGCGATCGTCCGCCGGTCGGCCGGCATCCTCGCCGTGGAGATCGACGGGGATTCCGCCCTCGAGATCGCCGGGCGCTCCCGCGGCACGCCGCGCGTGGCCAACCGGTTGCTGCGCCGCGTACGCGACTTCGCCCAGGTGCGCCACGAGGGCGTCATAGAACACAGCATCTGCCTCGCGGCCCTCGAGCTCTTCCAGGTGGACGGGGAGGGTCTCGACAAGCTCGACCGGGACATCCTCTGCGCCATCGCGGAGAAGTTCGACGGCGGCCCGGTCGGCCTCGACACGCTCGCCGTCGCGCTCGGCGAGGAGGCCGACACGGTCATGGACGTCTACGAACCGTACCTGATCATGCAGGGCTTCCTGATGCGCACGCCGCGAGGTCGTGTGCTCACGCGCAGCGGCTACGCCCACTGCGGCCTCAAGCCGCCATCCGGCCCGGACACCCTCTTCGACGAGTCCTGAGGCGGCTTGCCCGGTGGGCGCCCGGCCCGCTCCACGCGGTGCGGGGGCCGCCGACGCTCGCGCTATACTCGCCCGATGACCGATCTGCTCCTCCACACCTGTTGCGGACCGTGTTCGACCGCCGTCGTGCCCGAGTGGCGCCGGCTTGGCGTCGAGCCGGTGGGCTGGTTCGACAACCCCAACATCCAGCCGGCCGCTGAGCTGCAGCGCCGGCTGGAGAGCATGCGGCGTTTCAGCCGGGCGGCCGGCCTCGAGCTCGTCCTGCCGGAGGGCGGGGAAGAGGCTCCGGGATGGCCTGCGTGGCGCGAGAGCCTCCCCGACGCCGGCCCCGACGAGCGGTGCGCCGTGTGCCTGCGGCTTCGCCTGGGCGCGGCCGGCGCCGCGGCGCGCTCCCTCGGATTCTCCAGGTTCTCGACGACGCTCACCGTGAGCCCGTATCAGCGGCACGACCTCATTCGCACGGCGGGAGAGGATGCCGCGGACGCGCACGGCATCGACTTCGTGTATCTCGACGCCCGTGAGCGGTTCCCGGACACCTACGCGGAGAGCCGCCGGTTGGAGCTCTACCGCCAGCCCTACTGCGGATGCGCGGCGAGCAAGTGGGAGGCGTGGCACCAGCGGCAGGAGCGCCGCCAGCGGAGATCCGCGTGAGCGGGCCGGGGCGCGGCGTCACGCTCGGCGACCTCGAGTACCAACTGCCGGACGACCTCATCGCCCAGACGCCGGCGGATCCGCGCGATTCGTCGCGGCTGCTGGTCTGTCGCCGCGACACGGCGGCGACCGAGGACCGCGTCTTTCAGGACCTGCCGTCGCTCCTTCGTGCCGGCGACGTGCTCGTGCGCAACGACACCCGGGTCTTCCCGGCGCGCAGCTACTTCCACCGCGAGACCGGCGGGCGGATCGAGGTGCTGTTCCTCTCCATGCTGACCGGGCCGGATGCCGGCAGCGAACGCTGGGAGGCGCTGCTGCGCGGCCGCCCGCGGCCGGAGGAGGTACTCGAGAGCGAGGCCTTCGGAGCAGACTGGCCACTCCGCTGCATCGAACCCATCGGGGACGGTCGCTGGGTGGTCGAGAACCTGGGCGCCGAGCCGGTGCTCACCCTGCTGGAGGGCGGCGGCGTCACACCCCTGCCCCCGTACATCACCGCGCCGCTCGAGGATCCCGAGCGTTATCAGACCATCTACGCCCGGCACCTTGGGTCGGCGGCCGCTCCGACGGCCGGCCTGCACTTCACACCCGAGCTGGACGCGGACCTCGTGTCCGCCGGCGTCACGGTGGAGAGCGTCACCTTGCACGTGGGCCTCGGCACGTTCAAGCCGCTGCAGAACGACTCGCTCGAGGCCACGACGCTGCACAGCGAGTCGTTCGCGGTCGAGGCAGGAGTGTGGTCGCGTCTCCGCGAGGCGCGCGGGGACGCCCGCCGCATCGTCGCTGTGGGCACGACCTCGATGCGCGTTCTGGAACATCTCGCGCTGCAGGAGGCGACGGGTGCCGCCGGGCCGCTTTGCGGCAGCACGCGGCTCTTCATCCGCCCGGGCTTCGACTTCCGCATGGTCGAAGGGCTCATCACCAACTTCCACCTTCCGCGCACGAGCCTCCTCGCGCTCGTCATGGCTTTCTGCGGCGTCGACGAGACGCGGCAGATCTACCGTCATGCCGTCCGTGAGCGCTATCGCTTCTACAGCTTCGGCGACGCGATGCTGGCGCTGTGAGCGGACCTGCTCCGATGACGGCCGAGGGGTTCTCGTTCGAGGTGGAGGCGCGCCACGGCAGAGCCCGCGCCGGTCGCCTCACGACGCCGCACGGCGTGGTGGAGACACCCTGTTTCATGCCGGTGGGTACCAAGGGGACGGTCAAGGCCGTCGAGCCCCGCGGGCTCAGGGAGATCGGCGCCCAGATCGTCCTCGGCAACACCTACCATCTGTACTTCCGCCCGGGCACACAGATCGTCGCCGCCCACGGCGGCCTGCACGGCTTCATGCAGTGGGAAGGACCGATCCTCACCGACTCCGGCGGCTTCCAGGTCTTCAGCCTGGAGGGGACGCGCGTCATGCGTGACGAAGGGGTCGAGTTCAGCTCGGTGTACGACGGCTCACGCCACGTCTTCACCCCCGAGCTCGCGATGCACATCCAGGAGGAGCTCGGGGCGGACGTCGTCATGGCGTTCGACCAGTGCGCGCCGGGCACGCTTCCGCGTGCGGAGCTCGAAGCCGCCGTGGACCGCACCACGCGCTGGGCGGCGGCCTGCAAAGAGTCGCACGGCCGTCGCGACCAGCTCCTCATCGGGATCGTGCAGGGAGGCGTGGACGAGGGCCTTCGGCGACGATCGGCCGCCGAGATCATCAGCGTCGGCTTCGACGCCTACGCCGTCGGCGGCCTCAGCGTCGGCGAGCGTGGCGAGGAGATGCTCGCCTCCGTCGAGCTGATGGACGAACTCCTGCCGGCTGACCGGCTGCGCTACTTCATGGGCATCGGTGACCCCGTCGGCATCATCGAGGTCATCGCGCGCGGGGTCGACGTGTTCGACTGCGTGCTGCCCACGCGCATGGCGCGTACCGGGACGGCGCTCCTGCGCGGCGGTGGACGCCTCAACCTGCGCAACGCCCGCTTTGCCACCGACCTGTCGCCGCTCGAGGCGGGTTGCGACTGCTACGCGTGCCGTACGTTCACACGCTCGTACCTTCGGCACCTGGTCACGCAGAAGGAGATGCTCGGTGCGCAGCTTCTGAGTCTGCACAATCTGCGTGTTCTGCTAAGATTGACGCACGACGCCCGCTGCGCCATTTGCGACGGGCGTTTTGCAGAATTCGCCAACGACGTAGCGGGGCGCGTCTCCGCGGGAGGTTGAGGTCCGTGTCGTTCACCATCATCATCTGGATCCTCGTATTCTTCGGGATCTTCTACTTCCTCGCGATTCGCCCGCAGCGCCGCCAGAAGCAGCAGCACGCCGAGATGGTGGGCATGCTCAAGAAGGGTGACGAGGTGGTCACCATCGGCGGCATGTTCGGCACCGTCAGCGCCATCGGCGACGACTGGGTGGAGCTGGAGGTCGCCAAGCGCACCCGGGTCCGCTACCTCAAGCGCGCCATCTCGTCGATCACCAGCATCGACGAGTACGATGAAGAAGAAGAGGACGAGTACATCGAAGCCGCCGAAGAGGACGTGATCGAAGAGGCGGACGACGACGTGGTCTACGAGGAAGAAGAGGTCGTGGAAGACGTCGATGTGACCGACGAGTCGCCCGACGCCCCCGAAGCTCCGGAGGCCCCCAAGGCGTGACGACGGCACCCTCCGGCCGTGCTCATGAAGCAAGCTGTGACGACGGGCCCCGCAGAAGCGGCGGGGCCCGTCCCATGCAGGGATTCCTGCCTGCGGCCCGAACTGCGTTCTGACGTGGACTCGACACAGGGGTAACGCTTACATGGCGCATGTCCTCGCGTTCGCCAATCAGAAGGGCGGGGTGGCCAAGACCACCTCGACGGTGAACCTCGGCGCGGCCCTCCGCGAGCACGACCTGCGGGTGCTCGCGGTCGACATGGATCCTCAGGGTAACCTGACCATGAGCCAGGGCATCGATACCGAGAGTCTCGAGAAGAGCATGTACGACGTCCTCGTCCATCGTACGCCCATCGACGAGGTGATCTACGAGCGGGAATTGGACGTGGCCGCGTCGACCATCGACCTCGCCGGCGCCGAGATGGCCCTGGCGACGATGATCGGTCGCGAGCGGGCACTGCAGCGCGCCCTCGACGCCGTTCGTGACCGGTACGACTACATCCTCATCGACACCCCGCCGTCGCTGGGGCTGCTCACCGATCAATGCCCTCACGGCTTCCGAGGGGGTCATCGTGCCTGTGCAGTGCGAATACCTCTCGCTGCGCGGGCTGCTGCAACTCGAGAAGACGCTCGAGATGATCCGCGAGAACCTCAATCCGGACGTGCGCATCAAGGGCATCCTGCCTACTCTCTTCGATGCACGCACGCTTCACGGCAGGGAGTCGATCGAGGTCCTGCGCGAGAACTTCGGCGACCTCGTCTTCGACACGGTCGTGCGCAAGACCATCAAGTTCGCCGAGGCGCCCGTGACCGGGACCTCGGTGCTCAAATACGATTCCAAGGGCAGGGGGGCGGAGTCGTACCGGGCTCTGGCGCGGGAGGTGCTGAATGGCAGATCGTCCTAGCATGAAGGATGGACTGAGCGAGCTCTTCCGGCGCACCGACAGCGGCGGTGCGATCCCCGAGGGTCTGGGCCCGGACGCTCCGGTCAAGGGCCGGCCCTACGCCACCAGCATCAAGGTCGTCGGTATCGGGGGCGCCGGCACCAACGCCGTGAACCGGATGGTCGACTCCGGTGTCAAGGGCGTTGAATTCATCGCCGTCAACACCGATGTGCAGCAGCTCGAAGTATGCGACGCCGACGTCAAGATCCACATCGGCCAGGAGATCACCCATGGCCTCGGCGGAGGCGCCGATCCCGAGGTCGGCCGTGAGGCGATGGAGGTGAGCCGCGACCAGTTGAAGGCCGCGCTGCGCGGTGCGGATCTCGTCTTCGTCACCGCCGGGGAGGGTGGCGGCACCGGCACGGGGGGCGCTCCCGTCGTCGCGCAGGTGGCCCGCGAACTGGGCGCCGTCACCATCGCCATCGTCACGAAGCCCTTCGGTTTCGAGGGCAATCGCCGGCAGCGACAGGCGCTGGACGGCATCAGCGTGCTGCGCGACGCCGCCGACACCGTCATCTCCATCCCGAACGACAGGCTGCTCGAGGTCGTCGAACGCAACGCCAGCGTCGTCGAGGCGTTCCAGCATGCCGACGACATCCTGCGCCAGGGCGTGCAGGGCGTCACCGACCTCATCACCGTTCCGGGGCTCATCAACCTCGACTTCGCCGACGTGCGCACGATCGTCAAAGACGCCGGCACGGCACTTCTGGGCATCGGCGTTGCCGCTGGCGAGAACCGTGCCCAGGCGGCCGCGGACATGGCCATCCACTCGCCGCTGCTCGAGACCAGCGTCGATGGGGCCAGCGGGCTGCTCCTCAACATCACCGGCGGCGAGGACCTCACGCTGTTCGAGGTCAACGAGGCCGCGGGCGTGATCAGCGAAGCGGCTGACGACGACGCCAACATCATCTTCGGCGCGGTCGTCGACGAGAAGCTCAAGGGCAAGATCGCCATCACCGTCGTGGCCACGGGCTTCGGCGACGACGTCCGGCATGCCCAGGCGCCGCCCCGCGAGCCAGAGAGCCGTGGTCCGGCGCCCAAGCCGGAGCGGCGCGAGGAGCGCGGCACGCCGTTCGGCCCCGCGCCCACGTTCGGCGCGCAGAACTTCGACATCCCGTCCTTCGTCAATCAGCCTGAGGACTAATGCCCGTAGCGCGCGAAGCCTGCGTCGTGCTATTGAGCGACTCACTGGCGCGCAGCGCCCTTGGCGAGGCGGACTAATGCCCGTAGCAGACGGAGCCTACGTCGTGCTAGTGAGCGACTCGCGCGGCGCGAAGCGCTCCCGGCGAGACGGAGCGGACGACGCATGACCTGCGGAGAGGGTGACGGCGTTGCACGCTGACGCGAGTGCCGTCGCCGCACCCCCAGCCCTGGCCACCGCAGGCGGGCCAGGGAGTGTGGCGTTGCGGTCGCACCGCTCGTTCGAGCTCGATCTCGATGTCTTCGACGGGCCGTTCGATCTCCTCGTCACCCTCATCCTCCGCGACGAGATCGACATCTGGGAGGTCCGGGTCTCGCGGATCATCGCCGAGTACGTGCTCAAGCTCGCCGACAGCGGCGAGTTCGACCTGGACGCCACTTCCCAGTTCATCGTCCTCGTGGCGGCGCTCCTCGAGATGAAGTCCCGCCTGCTCCTCGAAGAAGAGGTGGACGAGGAGCTCGAGGATCTCGATCCGGATGAGGCGGCCCGCCAATTGCTCGAGCGGCTGGTCCGCTTCAGCCAGTTCCGCAACGCGGCCGGAGGGCTGCGCGCGGCCTGGAGCGAACACAGCGGTCGGCTGTATCGCAACGCGGCGGTGCCGGCGGAACTGCTGCGCCGGCGCGCTCCCGACGGCGTGCTGCCGGCACGTGCGCTCGCCGATGCACTCACGCCGCTCCTGCGCGAGCCACCCGTGCCCGACACCAGCCACCTCGCCGACCTCGCCGTCTCCCTGGTCGAGGAACTCCGCCGCCTGCGCGTGATCCTCGACGACGCGGGAGAGTTCACCTTCGCCGCCGTCGCCCCGCCGGACAGGCTGGAGCGCGCCGTCACGTTCTTCGCGCTGCTGGAGCTGCACTCGAGTGGCGAGGCGCGGCTGCGTCAGACCAGGCATTTCGGTGACATCGTGGTCAGTCGCGTCGCCGCCCCTGCACTCGTCGCAGGGTGACGCCGCCCTCCGCCGTGCGGTAGCATCGACGGCGACCCGCACCCGACCCGGCCACGCATGCTGCCACTTGCACGGCGCCTCGAGGCGCTTCTCTTCATCTCCGCGCGCCCCATCGCGACCGACAGGCTCGCGGAGGCGTGCGGCTGCCGTGCGGACGATGCGGAGCAAGCCCTCGAAGCTCTGCGGGCGGAGTTCGTGGCAGGCGCGCACGGCATCGAGATCCGTGAGGTCGCCGGGGGGTTCACCTTCGCCGTAGCCGATGACTGCGCCGAGGACGTGCGCCGTCTGACGGGCGCCGAGAAGCCGGATGAACTCACGCCGGCTCTGCTCGAGACGCTCGCCGTGGTCGCCTACCTGGCGCCTGTCACGCGCGCCGAGATCGCGGAGGTCCGCGGTGTCTCGTCCGAGTGGGCGCTGGGCGCCCTCGAGGAGCGCGGCCTGGTGGAGCAGCAAGGTCGCGCCGACACCCCGGGCGCACCGATCCTCTACGGCACCGGCGAACGCTTTCTCAAGCTGTTCGGGCTGGCAAGCCGGGAGCACCTGCCGCCGCTCGAGGAATTCTCACTGAGCGCCGCCGAGGTCGACGAGATCCGCCGGCGGCTCCACGCCAACGCCGAGAGGAGGGGGCAATGAGCCCCTCTCAGCCGATGAACCTGGTGGTCTACCTCGCGCGCTCGGGCGTCGGCTCGCGCCGCTCTTGCGACGAGCTCGTCCGCGAGGGCGTCGTCACCGTGAACGACGAGGTCGTCACCTTCCCGCGCCACAAGATCACGCCGGAGGACGTCGTCGCGGTCCGCGGCGAGCCGGTCACGGCGCGCGAGCTGCGCTACTTCCTTGTGAACAAGCCACGGGGGGTCGCCAGTACCCGCCGCGACCCGCACGCCGACCGTGTGATCGTGGATCTGGTGCCGGGCGGCCGAGCTCTGTTCCCCGTCGGCCGTCTGGACGTGGATACCTCGGGCCTGATCATCCTCACGAACGACGGTGTGCTCGCGAACCGGCTGATGCATCCCAGGTACGGCGTGCCCAAGACCTACGTCGCCCGCGTACGCGGCAAGGTCAGCCGGAGGGCGCTCAGCACGCTTCGGCAGGGCGTCGACCTCGAGGACGGTCCTACCTCACCGGCGGACGTCAAGCTCAAGAAGCAGAGCGCCAAGACGGCCCTCGTCGAGATCACCATCCACGAGGGCCGCAAGCACCAGGTCCGGCGCATGTTCCTTTCCGTGGGTCATCCGGTGGAGGAGCTGAGCCGGCGGCGGTACGGCCCGCTGACGGACAAGGGGCTCGAGCCCGGCGGTTTTCGCGAGCTCAGCGGCGAAGAGGTCGAGGGGTTGCGGCGCTCTGGCGAGGAAGTCGCGGGCGAGGTGGCCAAGGAGGAGGAGGGTCTCCCGCTGCTCCTGGCGGCGGAGGCGCCCCCGCAGGCGCTTGCCGATCACGACCTGACCGACCAGCCGGCAACGGATACCCCGGATGCTGAGGCTGCGTCCGGGCATGCATCGGGATCCACAGAGGAAGACGACGGTCCGGCCGGCGACGGAGTCGCGGGTGTATAGTCCCTCACGCGACATGCACATCGTCGGCCGTCCCGTCCGACTGCTTGCCTCGCGGCCGCCGCACGTCGACCCTTCGGAGCGACCATGACCGTCCGTTTCATCCCGGCGCTCGCCGGCATCGTGCCCTACCAGCCCGGCCTGCCGGTCGAGGCGGTCAAGCGCCGCTTCGGCCTCGAAGAGGTCGTCAAACTCGCCTCGAACGAGTACCCGCTGCCGCCGTTCGCCGAGGTCCAGGACGTGATCAGCGGCGCCGTCGACCGGCTGCAGCGCTACCCCGACGGATTCTCCACAGAGCTTCGCGAGGCTCTGGCCGTGCATCACGACCGCACGCCTGAGGAGTTCACCATCGGCTGCGGCACGTGCGAACTGCTCTATCTCCTCGCGGCCGCGTTGTTGGAGGAGGGCGACGAGGTGGTGTTGGCCGAGCCGACGTTCACCTCCTACCGCGACGTCATCGCCATCCACGGAGCCACGCCGGTGGCCGTACCGCTGGTCGATTTCACGCACGATCTCGACGCGATGGCGGCGGCCGTGACTCCGCGCACCAAGATCGTCTTCGTGTGCAATCCCAACAACCCGACGGGCACTTACGTGCCGGCTGCCGCAGTCAAGCGGTTCGTGGCCAGCGTGCCCGACGACGTCCTCGTCGTGATCGATGAAGCGTACATCGAGTTCGTCGCGCGACCGGACCGCGACGATTGTCTCGCGATCCAGAAGGAGCACGACAACGTCGTCGTCCTGCGGACCTTCTCCAAGATCTACGGCCTCTGCGGTCTGCGCACGGGGTACGGTCTGTGTGCGCCGGAGGTCAAGCAGGCGATCGACAAGGTGCGGCAACCGTTCAACGTGAACCTGCTGGGACAGCTGGCCGCGGTCGAGGCGCTCAAGCATCAGGACCAGGTGGCGGAGCGACGGGAGACCAACGCGGCGCTGCGCGCCCTCATGGTCGAGCGCCTCGCGGAGCGAGGTCGCAGATCAGTACCGAGCCAGGCCAACTTCATGCTCGTGGAGACGCGCGGGCTCGGCCAGCCGCACGACAAGGTGTGCGGGGCGCTGCTGGGGATGGGCGCGATCGTTCGCGACGGGACCGCGCTCGGGTGCCCCGGCTGGGCGCGCGTCAGCGTGGGTACACAGGAGGAGATCGACTTCTTCCTGCAGAAGCTGGCCACGCTCGAGATCGGCGTGCAGGAGACCGGAGAAGGGAGGCCGAGTTGAGCATGATGGTGATCATGCACGAGTCGGCGACCGACGAAGAGATCGCCGGCGTCTGCGCGCGCGTCGAGGAGGTCGGGGCCAGCGCTCACATCTCCTCCGGCGACCGGGTGACCATCATCGGCGTGATCGGCGACCGTGAGGAGACCGCCCAACTGCCGCTCGAGGCGATGTCGGGCGTGGACAGGGTCGTCGCGATCCTGCGTCCGTACAAGCTGGTCGGCCGCGAGTTCCAGCAGCGCGACTCGGTGATCGACGTGAACGGCGTCAAGATCGGCGGCGGGCACTTCTGCCTCATCGCCGGCCCATGTTCCGTAGAGACGCAGGATCAGGTGCTGGAGGCCGCACGCGGGGTCAAGGCGGCGGGCGGCCACATGCTGCGCGGCGGCGCCTTCAAGCCGCGCACCTCGCCGTATGCCTTCCAAGGCCTCGGCGAGGAGGGCTTGCAGATGCTCGCCGCCGCGCGAGACGAGACCGGGCTGCCCATCGTGACCGAGGTCATGGATCCGCGCGACCTCGACGTGGTGTGCTCCTACGCCGACGTCCTCCAGGTGGGCGCGCGCAACACGCAGAACTTCTTGCTCCTCGCTGAACTCGGCAGAGCCGGCAAGCCCGTACTGCTCAAGCGTGGCCCCTCGACGACGATCGAGGAGCTTCTCATGTCGGCGGAGTACATCCTCAAGGAGGGCAACCGCGACGTCATCCTTTGCGAGCGCGGCATCCGCACCTTCGAGACCGCCACTCGGAACACGTTCGACGTCAGCGCTGTGCCGGTGATCAAGATCGCCAGCCATCTGCCCGTGGTCGTCGACCCGAGCCACTCCGCGGGACGCCTCGACCTCGTCCTGCCGCTTTCTCTCGCCGGCGTAGCCGCCGGAGCGGACGGTGTGCTCGTCGAGACGCACCCTCATCCCGAGCACGCCCTCTGCGACGGACCGCAGTCACTGCCGACCGCCGCCTTCGGCGAGTACGCGGGGCGCGTCCTCGACCTCGCCCGCTGGACCGGCAAGACCGCCTGAGGCCGTGGCCGAGCCGCAGGTCAGCACCGTCGCCCTCATCGGCGTCGGCCTCATGGGAGGATCGCTCGGCATGGCCGCGCGCGAGCGCGTCGGCACGACAGAGGTCCGCGGCTTCAGCCAGACGCAGGCCACGCTGGACCTCGCCCTCGAGCGAGGCGCGATCACGCACGCCTGCGGAAGCCTCGAAGAAGCGGTGACCGGCGCGGACCTGGTCTTCGTATGCACGCCGGTCCGCCTTGTCGCGAGGCACGTCAAGGAGGCGCTCGCGGCTGCTCCGCCGCACGCCGTCGTCAGCGACGTGGGAAGCACGAAGGGGCCGCTGATGCGCGCGCTCTCGCCCGACGACCAGCGGCGCTGTATCGGTGGTCACCCACTCTGTGGCTCCGAGACCGCCGGCGTCGCCAATGCGCGTGCCTCGCTCTACCAGAGCGCGACGTACTTCGTCACGCCCGGGGCGCACGTGGACGCCGACGCCTATCAGCTGCTCTACGGCTTTCTGGGGGACATCGGCGCCCATCCGGTGGCGGTCGACCCGGAGGAGCACGACCGCGTGATGGCCGTCGTCAGTCACCTGCCGCACGTGCTGGCCAACGTCCTCATGACCCAGGCCGGCCAGCACGCGGGAGCGCGTGACGCGCTGCTCTCGGCCGGACCAAGCTTCCGCGACTTCACCCGCATCGCAGGGAGCAACCGGCGCGTCTGGACGGACATCTTCCTCGACAATCGCGCGGCGCTGTTGGCCTCGCTGGCGCAGTTCCAGGAGGGGCTCCAGGAGGTCCTCGCGGCGCTGGCGGCCAACGATGCGACGCGGCTCGGCGACACGATCGCGTGCGCGACAGAGCAGCGTGAGCGCATGCTCGCCGCCGGCAGCCTGCCGGCCGAAGACCTCTATCGCATCCTCATCCCCGTCAGCGACCGGCCGGGCGTCTTCAGCGAGATCATGGTCGCGCTCGGCGACGCCGGCATCAACGTCGAAGACCTCGCCATGCATCACATGAGCGCCGAGCTCGGGGGCACGCTCACTGTCTACGTCCTCGGACAGGGCGCATGTGAGAGGGCCGCTCACGTACTCGGCGTGCTCGGCTACGAGGTCAGCACACGGGCCGAGGTCGAGTGACCGTCGTGGCCATCGACGGACCCACGGGGTCGGGCAAGACCACCGTCGCCCGGCGTGTCGCTGGTCGCCTCGGCTACCTGCACCTGGACACCGGCGCCATGTACCGGGCCGTCGGCCTGCTCGCTACGGAGGCCGGCGTACCCATGGACGAGGAGGCCGCAGTGGTGTCGGTCGCAGCAGCCGCCGACCTGCGCTTCGACGGTGACGGCCGGCTCTTCGCCGGCGACCGTGATGTGAGCGGGGCGATCCGCACACTGGAGATGAGCGCCGCGGCGTCGGTGGTTTCGGTGCTGCCAGGCGTGCGCGAGCTGCTGGTCGAGCGCCAGCGGACCCTCGGGACCGGCACGAACGTCGTGATGGAGGGTCGCGACATCGGGACGAACGTCTTTCCCGATGCAGGCGTCAAGGTGTTCCTGACGGCGCGCCCAGAGGTGCGGGCGGCGCGCCGAGCCGGGGAGATGCGCGCGGGCGGCGATGACGTCGACACCGCCGAAGTCCTCGCGGCGCTGAACGAACGTGACCGACGCGACAGCGAGCGTGAGTTCGCGCCGCTGCGCAAGGCGCCGGACGCCGTGGAGATCGACACCTCGGAGATGACCCTTGGCGAAGTGGTCGACGCCGTCGTCGGCCTCGTGGGTGAGGTGGACGGCAGATGATGCGGCCGTGGGAGCTGCCGCTCGTCGGGCACGGGGAGACCGGGCTCTACACGTTCTGCCGGTGGCTCGCAGTGCCGTTCTTCGGCGGCATCTACCGCTGCCGCGTGAGCGGCGCCGGACATCTCCCGCGCAACGGACCGGCGATGGTCATCATGAACCACAAGGCGTACTTCGACCCGGTGATCGCGGGCATGATCTTCGATCGCCCGCTCCGCTACATGGCCAAGAAGGACCTGTTCGCGAACGCTGCCTTCCGCAAGCTCATCGTGAGCCTCGGGGCCTTCCCCATCGACCGGGGCGCGGGTGATCGCGAGGCGCTGAAGACGGCGCTCGAGATCCTGGACCGTGGCGAGGTCCTGCTCATGTTCCCCGAGGGGCGCCGGCAGAGAGACGACGCGGTGCACGAGTTCCTCCCCGGCGTCGGCATGATCGCGCTGCGAAGCGGCGCGCCCGTGGTACCGCTCGCCATGGACGGGACCCAGTACATGCTGCGCGACGGGCGGCCTGGGCTGCCCGCGCTGCGCGGGCTGGTCGGTCCGGCGGTCGAGCTCGGCGATATCGACGGTCGCAACAGCAAGGCGTACCGGGAGGCCGCGCAGCGCATGTACGACGCCGTCGCGGGCCTGTATGCCCGCCTCTGACCCAGAGCCTCCGGTCACCAGGCCAGAGGGACCTCCCTACGACGACGAGCCGGAGCGGAGCTCCGAGCCGCGCCACGTGCGCGCCGGCACGACTGAGATCGTCGTCGCGAGGTTCGCGGGCTACTGCTACGGCGTGGAGCGGGCGCTTCGGCTCACGGGCGAGGCGCTCGAAGGCGCGCCCGCGCCCGTCGCGACGCTCGGACCGATCATCCACAATCCGAGCGTGGTCGGCAGCCTGAAGGCTCGCGGCGTCGACGTCGTCGACGAGGTCGACGACGCCCCGGTGGGCACGCTCATCGTGCGTACCCACGGCGTGTCACCCGACGTGATCGCTCATGCCCGCTCGCGTCACCTCAACGTGGTCGACGCCACCTGCCCCTTCGTCTCCGTCGCGCAGCGCAAGGCGGCGGCCCTGCGTGAGGCGGGCTACGCGGTCGTGATCCTCGGCGAGCGCGACCATCCGGAAGTCGTCGGCCTCGAGGGGTTCGCCGGCACCGACGCGGTCGTGGTCGAGGACGCGGCCGGGCTGCCGCTCGACCGCCTGCGGGGTCGCCGCGTGGGCGTCGTCGTGCAGACCACCCAGACGCGCGCCAATCTTTCCGCGCTGGCCGCCGCGCTCGCCCCGGTCGCGCGGGAGTTGCTGGTGTTCAACACGGTCTGCGACGCGACCGAGAAGCGGCAGAGCGCAGCCTGCGAGCTGGCGGAGGACGTCGAGGTCGTGGTGGTCGTCGGCGGGCGCAACAGCGCCAACACGGCCCGCCTCGCCCAGCTGTGCACGGCGATCGAGCCGCGGACCTACCACATCGAGTCCGCGGCCGAACTGCGCCCGGACTGGCTGCAGGGCGTCCGGCGCATCGGGGTGACGGCCGGGGCCTCGACGCCTGACGAGGAGATCGAGGCGACCGTGCGTACGCTTCTGGACCTGTGCGGTGAATGAAGCGGCCGCCGGGTGCCGCGGCGTCGTGGTCGCCGACGCGAGGGACGCCGCCGCGCGCGGCGGCGTCCGCGCCGGCGACCGCATCATCGTTCTGAACGGCGCGAAGCCCCTCGACGTCCTCGATCTCGAGGATGCGGCGGCCGACGGCACGCTGTGGCTCACCGTCCTGCGAGACGGCCGTCAGCTCGACCTCGCGGTGGCGCCCGAGCGCGGCGAGTGGCACGGCATCTCCCTCGATCACGGTGGTCTCGGAGACGACCCTCACACCTGTCGCAACGCCTGTCGTTTCTGCTTCATCGATCAGGTCCCGGCGGGGCTCAGATCGGCGCTCCTGGTCAAGGATGACGACTACCGCCTCTCGTTCCTGCACGGCAACTTCATGACCTTGAGCAACCTGAACGAGGCAGACGTCCGGCGGATCGAGGAGCTGCGCCTCTCACCGCTGTACGTCTCGCTGCACGCGTGGGACGACGGAGTGCGCACGCGACTGATGGGGCGCGCGGCGGCCGGGTCTCGGGCCACGCTGGAGCGGCTGGCGGCGGCTGGTCTCGAGCTCCACCTGCAGATCGTTCTCTGCCCGGGCTGGAACGACGGCGACGTGCTGCGGGAGACCGTGGAGCGCGCCGCCGCGCTTCCCGCCGTCGCGGATATCGGTGTGGTTCCGGTCTCTCTGGCTGAAGAAGGCGACCTGCGCCGGGTCACGCCGTCGGAGGCGGCCCGGGTCATCGCCGTCACCGAGGAGTGGCAGGCAGCCTTTCGGGTGCAGCGCAGGAGCGCCGTCGTCCACGCCGCCGATGAGTTCTATCTCCTGGCCGGCGCCCAGCCGCCGCCCGGCGACGCACCGGAGCAGTACGAGAACGGCGTCGGCATCTCGGCGGCCTTCCTCGCCGAGGCGGCCGGTCTGGCGGCGTCGCCGGCGGCGGGCGTCTCCGGCGTGCGTCTGCTGTCGGGCGCCCTGGCGCGGCCTGTGGTCGCCGCGGCAGCCGCTCTGCTCCAGCCGGCAGTGGGGGTCCCGGTGCGGCCCTTCGTCGTGGACAACGTCCTCTTCGGGCCTCACGTCACCGTGACCGGCCTGCTCGGCGGGGCCGACGTCCTGGATGCGCTGCGCCGCGACCCGCTCGCCGACGGCGAATGGCTCGTGGCTCCACGCGTCTGGCTGCCCGCCGACCTCGGCAGGACGCTGGACGATGTCCCCGAGGATGAGCTGGCGGCCGCCTGCGGAGGCCGCCTCACGGTGGCAGAGTCGCTCGGCGACGCATTTGCTAGACTGTCCGGATGACAAGACTCCCCATCATAGCCGTCGTCGGTTCGCCGAACGCCGGCAAATCCACACTGGTCAACCGGCTGAGCGGCACACGCACCACCGTGGTCCACGAGACTCCCGGCGTCACGCGCGACCGCAAAGAGGTGCAGATCGAGTGGACCGGTCACCGCCTGCTGTTCGTGGACACGGGCGGCTACGACACCACCGAGGACGCGCCGTTCGCCGGTCATATCCGTGAGCAGGTGGAGCATGCCATCGCCACAGCCGACGTCGTGCTCTTCGTACTCGACGGTCGTGCCGGCCCGCTGGCGGACGACTACGGTATCGCCGAGGTGCTGCGCCGGACCAAGGTGCCGGTCGTCGTCGTCGCCAACAAGATCGACGACCCCGCCGCGACCAGCGTCGCCGCGGAGATCTACGCCCTCGGACTCGGTGAGCCGCTGCTGTTCTCCGCCGTTCACGGCCTCGGCAGCGGCGAGCTGCTCGACCGGCTCGTCGAGGTCACCGGCGTCGTCCGTGGCGGCACGGAGGAAGCGGCGGCGGCGGCGCTGACGGAGACGCCCGTCGCCATCGTGGGGCGCCCCAACGCGGGCAAGTCTTCACTGTTCAACGCCATCGCCGGCGAGACGCGTACCATCGTGAGCGAGATCGCCGGCACCACGCGCGACGCGATCGACAGTCTGATCGAGACGGACGCCGGCCGCTTCCGCTTCATCGACACGGCCGGCATGCGCAAGGCCGCCAAGGTGAGTGGCGTCGAGTACTACTCGTATCTGCGCAGCGTGCAGAGTCTGGACCGGGCGCATGTGGCGATCATCGTGGTCGACGCCACCATGCGCTTCGGCGAGCTCGATCTGTCGATCTGTACCGAGGCGACCCGCCGCAACTGCGCGACGGTCATCGCCGTGAACAAGTGCGATCTCGTCGAACCTGACCTCGAGGAGATCGCCGGCATCGCCCGTCGCAAACTACGCCAGAGGCCGCCGGTGATCGCCGTTTCGGCCGAGACCCGCCGAGGAGTCAAGGAGCTCCTGGCGACCGTCGCGCGGCTCGACGAGCTCTACGCGGCGCATATCTCGACACGTGAGTTGAACCGCGCTCTCAAGGACTTTGCCGGCGACCGCCCCGCCCCGATGAAGAACGGCAAGCGCCTCAAGATGTACTACATCGCCCAGTTCGGCACCTCGCCGCCGCGCATCGCCATCGAGATCAACGACAGGACCCTCATGACGCGCGACTTCGGCTTCTTCGTCGAGAACCGCCTGCGCGCCCGCTTCGGGCTTGACGGCGTGCCCCTGGTCATCGACTTCAAGGGCAAGAAGTGATCGTTCTGCAGGTGGTCGGCTTCGTCGTGCTGCTCGCCCTCGCCTACCTGGCCGGGTCGATCCCCTTCGGCCTCGTCGTCGGCAAGCTGTTCTTCGGCGTGGACGTGCGTCAGCACGGTTCCGGCAACGTAGGTACGACCAACGTGTTCCGCGTCTTGGGCAAGAAGGCCGGTGTCGCGGTACTGATCTGCGACATGCTCAAGGGATTCGTCCCGGCGGCGGTCGCGGCGGCGCTCTTCGATCCCTGGTTCGCGATCTTCATCGCCGCCGCCCCGGTGGTCGGCCACATCTATTCGATCTTTCTCAAGGGCAGAGGCGGCAAGGGGATCGCCACCGGAGCCGGGGTCGTGCTGGCACTCGTGCCGGTGGTGTTCGCCGTCTGCCTCGTGGTCTGGATCCTCCTACTGCTCACCACGCGCTTCGTGAGCGTCGCGTCGCTCACGGCGGCGGTCCTGGTCCCGGTGCTCACCATCGCCTTGAGCGAGCCGCTGCCCTACGAGATCGCCGGCGTGCTGGTCGCGCTGATCGTGTGGTGGGCACACCGGGGCAACATCCAGCGGCTGCTGGCTGGTGAGGAGAACCGGGCGACGCTGCCGTGGACGGGCGGGCGCCCGTCGTCCGACGGGCAGGGAGGTGCGTGACATGCGAGTGACCGTCATCGGCTCGGGCAGCTGGGGCAGCGCCTTCTCCCGTCTGCTCGTGCGCCACGGGCACGACGTCGAGGTCCTGGCTCTCACGAGGGAAGAGGCCGGGCGGCTCCAGGCGACGCACGAGAACCCGCACTTCCTGCCCGGCGTGCGCCTGCCCGACGAGATCCGGTTCACCGCGATGGACGACGCGGACCTTGCCCGTGCGGAGCTGCTCGTCTACGCCGTCCCGACCCAGGCGGTCCGCGAGGTGGCGCGGTGGGTCGCGCCCCGGCGTGCGGAGGGCGCGCTGCAGCTCTCCCTGGCGAAGGGCTACGAGATCGGGTCGCTCAAGCGCCCGACCGAGGTGATCGAAGAGGAGACGGGGGCCGGCGCCGCCGCGCTCTCCGGCCCCAACCACGCGGAGGAGGTCAGCAAGGACATGCCGTCGGCGACGGTCGTCGCCGCCGCAGACGAGGCCATGACGCTGGCGCTGCAAGCGGCCATCACCAGCGACACCTTCCGTGTCTACACCAACGACGACGTCGTCGGTGTGGAGTTCTGCGGCGCGGTCAAGAACCCCATCGCTGTCGCCGTCGGCATGTCCGACGGCCTCGGCTTCGGCGACAACTCGCGCGCCAGCCTGATCACCCGCAGCATCGCCGAGATGACCCGGCTGGGCATGATCCAGGGAGCGCACGTCGCCACGTTCACCGGCCTTGCCGGCATCGGCGACCTCATCGCCACCTGTACGTCGCGCCACAGCCGCAACCGGCTGGCCGGCGAGCTGCTGGCCAAGGGCGCGTCCCCGGCCGAGGTGGAACAGCAGGTCGGCCAGGTCGTCGAGGGCCTCCACACGGCCTACGCGCTGCACGATCTGGCGAAGCGCCTCGGCATCGAGATGCCGGTCACCGAGAACGTGTATCAGGTGCTCGAGGGCAACCGCACGCCGCAGGAATGCGTGGCCGACCTGATGGGTCGCTCGCCCAAGAGGGAGCGGCATTGACCCCCGCAGGCGGGTCGGTGCGCGGGACCACGAAGGGGCACGACGGACCGACCGCCCTGCGGGAGTGATCGCGTTGGTGGCCGTCACGGCCGTCTGGTAGACTCCATCGGGCCGCGGGCTCGCCCGCGCCCGCCCGACACCACATCCAGCCCGCGGCGGCCCATTCGCGCCGCGTGTCCCCGGAGGATTGCATTGGACAAGCGGAATTACCTCTTCACTTCGGAATCGGTCACCGAGGGTCACCCCGACAAGCTCGCCGACCAGATCTCCGATTCGATCCTCGACGCCATCCTCAAGGAAGACCCCTATGGCCGCGTCGCCTGCGAGACGCTCGTCACCACGGGTCTCGCCTTCGTCGCCGGTGAGATCACCACCGAGACCTACGTCGACATCCCCAAGATCGTGCGCGAGACGGTCAAGGACGTTGGCTACACCAGCGCCCACTACGGCTACGACTACGAGACCTGCGGCGTCATGGTGGCCATCGACGAGCAGTCGCCCGACATCAGTCAGGGTGTCACCAGCGCCCTCGAGGTCCGCACCGACGTCAACGACGACGACGTCCTCGACACGCAGGGAGCCGGCGACCAGGGCATGATGTTCGGCTATGCGTGCACGGAGACCACGGAGCTCATGCCGATGCCGATCCTGCTGGCGCACAAGCTCTCCCGGCGCCTGGCCGACGTGCGCAAGGCCGAGATCCTCCCGTACCTGCGGCCGGACGGCAAGACCCAGGTCACCGTCCGCTACGAGGACGGCAAGCCGGTCGAGATCGTCAAGATCGTCGTCGCCACGCAGCATGCCGAGAGCGCCGACCTGCAGAGCATCATCTATCCGGACGTGCTCGAGCACGTCGTGGAGCCGATCCTGCCCAAGAGCATGTACGACGCGGACAAGCTCGAGGCCATCACCGTCATCAACGCGACCGGGAAGTTCGTCATCGGCGGGCCGATGGGCGACTGCGGCCTCACCGGCCGCAAGATCGTCGTCGACACCTACGGCGGCGCCGCTCCGCACGGCGGCGGCGCCTTCTCCGGCAAGGACCCGAGCAAGGTCGACCGCTCCGGCGCCTACGCGGCGCGCTACGTGGCCAAGAACGTCGTCGCCGCGGGTCTGGCCGACCGCTGCCAGCTCCAGGTGGCCTATGCCATCGGCGTCGCGCATCCCGTGTCTGTCATGGTGGACTGCGAGGGCACGGAGAAGGTCGACTCGGCCATCATCGAGCGGCTCATCGGAGAGCACTTCGACCTGCGTCCCGCGGCGATCCTTCGGGACCTCGACCTCCGCCGGCCGATCTACCGCAAGACGGCCGCCTACGGGCACTTCGGCCGCAACGACCACGACTTCACGTGGGAGCGCACCGACAAGGCCGAGGCGCTTCGCGCCGCCGCGGGCCTCAAGGCCTGAGGCGGCGGCGGGGAGACGGCGGCGCGGCGTGAGCTACGCCGCCGTCTTTCCGCTCGTCCGCACGCGGGCCTTCGGCGAGGCCTTCGACTACGAGATCCCGCGCGAACTCGCCGCGCGCGTCCGGCCGGGCGCGCTGGTCGCGGTGCCCCTGGGCGCGCAGACGGTCATCGGCGTCGTCCTCCACGTCCGCGCCTCCTCAGCGCACCAGGGACGTGTGCTCCCGCTGCGCGACGTCCTGCATGTCCCCGCGATCCCCGCCGAGCTGCTGGACGTCGCCCGCAAGGTAGAAGAGCACTACCTCACCTCGTTCTCCGCCGCGCTGGCGCTCGTCTGCCCGCCGACGGGTGCGCTCAAGGTCGTCCGCCAGTACGAACTCACCGACGGAGGGCTCGCGGCCGCCGCAGCCGGAGAGAGCCAGCTCCTCGAGCTGGCGGGGCTCAGGCTCCAGAGCGGCCGCCTCAAGCCGGCGGCGGAGCGGTACCGGCGCAAGGGGTGGTTGCGCGTCTCGTACCGCGTGCACGTGGTCGGCGTCACCCCGCCGGGCCGCCGGCTGGGCAGAGGCGACGCCACGCCGGCGCGGCTCGGGGCCCGGCAGCGCGCGGCGCTCGCCCTCGTCGAGGAGGCCGGCGAGCTGGAGGAGCGCGAGCTGCGTGCCGCAAGCGGGCTCTCCGCCGCCGGGCTCCGCCGGCTTCTGGACGCTCAGGCGCTCGCGGTGAAGGAGCCCGGAGACGACGACGCCTCCGTCGCGCCGCCGCATGCCTCGGGGGACGCCTCGGGGCCCGCGGCTGCTCAGGCGGGTCGCCTGGCAGCCTGCGCGACTCTCTCGGACATCCCGGAGCTCCTGGACGAGCAGCGCCACGCTCTGCACGCCATTCTCTGCGAGGCCCACCCGGGCGATGAGGTGCTTCTGCACGGCGTCACGGGCAGCGGCAAGACGGAGGTCTACCTTCAGGCCGCGCAAGCCGCTCTGGAGGCGGGGCGCTCGGTGCTGTTCCTCGTCCCTGAGATCGGCCTCACGGGGCAGACCGTGGCGCGCGTGAAGCGCCGCTTCTCGGGCGAGCAGGTCGCTGTGCTGCATTCGGGTCTCTCGGCGGGGGAGCGGCTGGTCGCCTACGGCGCCGTGGCGCGCGGCGAGGTCAGGATCGTCGTGGGCGCCCGTTCCGCAGTGTTCGCGCCGCTCGTCGACCTCGGGCTCATCATCGTCGATGAGGAGCACGATACGTCCTACAAGCAGGACGGCGAGCCTTCCTACGACGCGCGTACGATCGCGCGCTGGAGAGCCGCCGCCACGGGCTCGGTCGCGGTTCTCGGCTCGGCCACACCGAGCGTGGAGAGCTTCGCTCGCGTTCCCCTGCACGCGGACCTCCGCCGACGCGTCGACGGGTCACGGCCGCCGAGCCTCGAGATCGTGGACATGCGCGACCACCACGGCGTCTTCTCGCCGTCACTTGCCGAGGCGCTCAGCGGCACTGTCGACGCTGGTGAGAAGGCGATCTTGTTCCTCAACCGGCGCGGTTTCGCCGCGTACCTGGTCTGCGACCACTGCGGCCACGCCTGGGAGTGCCCGCGCTGCGATGTGACGCTGGCTCTGTTCGGCAGCCGGACTCTGCGCTGCCGCACCTGCGGGTACGCCGAGCCGGCGCCGGCGGCGTGCCCGGAATGCGGCAGCTCCGACCTCGCGCGTCACGGCTTCGGCACGGAGCGACTCGAACGCGAGGTACGGCTCCTGCTGCCCGGCGTGGACCTCCTCCGCCTCGACAGCGATGTCGCCGGCTCCTACGCTCGCCTCCAAAGCGTCCTCGCGCGCTTCGCAGAGCCGGGTCCCAAGGTCCTGGTGGGCACGCAGATGATCGCCAAGGGGCACCACTTCCCGGATGTCACCCTGGTGGGTGTGGTGAACGCCGACCTCACGCTCCACTTTCCGGACTTTCGCGCCGAGGAGCGGACCTTTGCGCTCCTCATCCAGGTGGGCGGCCGCAGTGGGCGCGGGGACCGGCCAGGCCGCGTGGTCGTCCAGACCCTCGACCCGGAGGCCCGCCCCATCGCACTCGCCGCCGCCGGCAGGGAAGAGGAGTTCTACTCGGGGGAGCTGGAGCGCCGCAAAGAGCTCGGCTACCCTCCCGCCGGATTCCTCGTCGGTCTTGACCTCTCAGGCGCGTCTCGCGAGAAGGTGGAGGTGGCCGGACGGTTCACCGCCGAGCGGCTCGCCGCCCGACTGGCGGAGACGGCTCAGGTGCTGGGTCCCGGGCCGCTCTGGCGCGAGCGCGGCCGTCACGCCTGCCGCCTGGTGATAAAGACTGCGGAAACAGGGAAGACCCTCGATGCACTGCGCGATTGGCTGGCAGTGAACCGCGACCGGTACGCCGCACGCGGCGTCCGGGTGATCCCAGACGTCGAGCCGCAGTGGCTGTGACGCCGGCTTGAGGTACCATGAAGCGATGAGTGAGACCACACAGATGACAGACAGAGCGGATGAGCTCGAGCTCAGCCGCAGGCAGTTGGCGGCCCGCAAGGACATTCGCGTGATCGGCGATCCGGTCTTGCGCGAAAACGCGCGCGAGGTCACCCAGTTCGACAGAAGCCTCCGCAAACTCGCCAAACGCATGCTCCGCACCATGCACGACGCCCCTGGGGTCGGGCTGGCCGCGCCGCAGGTCGGCGTGCTGCAACGCCTCCTCGTGTACGACGTGGACGACGACCCGCGGGTGCTCGTCAACCCCGTACTGGACGACTTCTCGGACGAGACCGAAGAGTATGACGAGGGCTGCCTCAGCGTCCCCGGGGTCACGATGCCCGTGGAGCGCCCCGTCAGCTTGCGCGTTCGGGGTCTCGACGAATACGGCGAGCCGGTGGACTTCCTCGCCGAGGGCTTCGAAGCGCGCGTGATCCAGCACGAGAACGACCATCTTGACGGCGTCCTCATCGTCGACCGCACCTCTCGGAGCGCTCGAGCGGCCGCGCTGCGCGCCCTGCGCGAGAACGAGGCCGGAGGCATCACCGGCGCCGTCGGGGGCGGACTCTGACCCGCATGCGGTTCGCCTTCGCCGGCACCGCGCCTTTCGCGGAGCTCGTTCTCGAGGGGCTCGCGGAGCGGGGACGCGGGCCGGTCGTGGTGATCACCAATCCCGATCGCCCGCGCGGCCGTCACGGCACTCCCAGACCGCCGCGCATCAAGGAGCTCGCGGGGCGTCTCGGCGTGCCCGTCCTGCAGCCGGAGCATCTGTCGCACGACGTCTCCGTCTCACAGCTGCTCGAGTGGCGCCCGGACGTCCTCGTCGTGTGCGCCTACGGTCAGATCCTGTCGCAGGATCTTCTCGATGCCGTGGAGACCATCGTGGTGCATCCATCGCTGGTCCCGCGCTGGCGGGGCGCGGCGCCGGTGGAGCGGGCGCTCATGGCGGGTGAGACCGAGCTGGGCGTCTGCGTCCTGCGCGTGACCGCCGGCGTCGATCAGGGGCCGGTCGGCGACGCGCGCGACGTGCACGTGCCGCGCGGCGCCGACGCGGGTCGCGCGTACGAGCTTCTGGCGCCGCCGGCCGTCGACGGCGTCGCGGCGACGCTGGACGCCATGGCCGCCGGCACGGTGGAGTGGCGGCAGCAGGCCGGCGAGCCCACGTATGCCGCCAAGATCGGCGCCGGGGACAAGGAGATCGAGTGGCGCCGGTCCGCCGTGGCGATCGCCGACCAGGTCCGGGCGCTGTCGCCGCACATCGGCGCCGTCACCGAACTGGCGGGCCGGCGCACGAGGATCTGGCGCGCGCGGCCCGGCGAGGGGCCCGTGCCGTCGATCGGGCCGGACCGACTCGTGATCGCCGCCGGCGAAGGCTGGCTGGACGTGCTCGAGCTTCAGCAGGAGGGCCGCACGCGGATGTCCGCAGGGGAGTTCCTGCGGGGCGCGGGCCGGTCCCTGCTGCAGTCGTGAGCTCCTCGGCCGCCACCGGTGCACCGCAGCAGTCCGGCGTCGGTCCCGCGCGGGCGGCGGCCTTCGCCGCGCTGCGGAGACTGCGCACCAGTGGCGCCCGCCTCGACGAGTCTGCGGCGGGTCTTCCGGAGTTGTCGTCCCTGAGCGTCGCCGACCGCGGCCTCGCCAACGAGCTCATCAGCGGCACCGTCAAGCGCAGGGCCTCGATCGACGCGGTCCTCGGCGCCTACACCAAGGCCCCGCTGCGAGACGCCGACCCGAACGTACGAGACGCTCTCCGCCTCGCGGCCTTCCAGCTGCTCTTCCTCGACCGCGTCCCCGCGTACGCAGCCGTGGACGACGCGGTGACGCTTGCGGCGCGCAGCGGCAAGCGCGCCGGTGGCTTCGCCAATGCCGTCCTGCGGCGGGTGGCGGCAGAGGGGCGAGCCAAGCTGGTGGAGCTCGGCGAGGGAGACGACGTGCGCGCCTGGTCAGTGCGGCTGTCGTATCCTCCATGGCTGGTGAGGCTTCTGCGCGCCGACGTCGGCGACGGCGCGGCGCTGCGCCTGCTGGAGGCCGGCAACGCGGCCCCGGAGCGCTGTCTCCGCGCGAATGGTCTGCTCGGCGGGGTGTCGGCCGCGGAAGCGGCGCTGGCCGCCGAGGGTTACCGCGTACGCGGCATCGGCGGCCTCCCCGACGCGCTGCTCTACGAGGGACCGCCGCTCGAGCCTTCGCGATCGTTCCGCGACGGTCTCGTCACGCCTCAATCCCGGGGTTCGCAGATCGCCGGCATCGTGGCCGCCGGTGGCGTGATGGGACCGGGCGCGGCGTTCCTGGACCTGTGCGCGGCGCCGGGAGCCAAGACGAGCCAGCTCGCCGCCCTGCTGCCCCACTCGGCCATCACGGCCGTCGAGGTGGATGAGGCGCGGGCCGGCGAGCTCAGCTCGAACCTCGCACGTCTCGGGGCCGGGCGCGTCTCCGTCGTCCGCGCCGACGTTCTCGAGGAGCGGACGGAGTGGAACGACCGCTTCGACGCCGTGCTGCTCGATGCTCCGTGCAGCGGGCTGGGCACGCTCGCCTCGCGCCCCGACCTGCGCTGGAGACGGCGGGCGCCCGATGTCCCGCGCCTCGCGGAGCTCCAGAGGCGGCTGCTGGCGCGCGCCGCCGCCGCCGTCAAGCCCGGCGGCGCGCTCACCTACGCGGTGTGCACGATCACCCGCGTGGAGACGCTCGGCGTCGTGGAGCCCCTTCTGGCGTCCGGAGGCTGGACCGCCGACGATCTCGGCGCCGCGTGGCCCGGATTCGGGCACCCGGCATCCGGCGGCTTCCTCCTCGCATTGCCGCCGGACGGCGGCTCCACGGGCTTCTTCGTGGCGCGGCTGCGGCGAGCCAAGCCCTCTGCGGGGTAGAATACCGGCGCGGCCGCACGGCAGCGCGACCACGACCGATCGGAGGAGCGGTGGAAGACATCCTGCGGGGCCTCAACGTGGCGCCTTCGATCCTGTCCGCCGACTTCAGCCGCCTCGGCGACGACGTCGAGCGGATCCTCAACGCCGGCGCACGGGTCGTCCACGTGGACGTGATGGACGGCCGGTTCGTGCCCAACATCACCATCGGGCCTGTGGTGCTCGAGGCGCTGCAGAACCTCGTCCACGGCGCGGGAGCGCTCCTGGACGTGCACCTGATGATCGAGCGGCCCGAGCAGTTCGTCGCCCAGTTCGCCGCGGCCGGAGCCGACGCCATCACGGTGCATCAGGAGGCTTGTGTGCACCTCCACCGCGTGCTTTCGCAGATCCGCGAGGCGGGTGCGGCGGCAGGCGTGGCGCTCAATCCGGCGACGCCCGTGGAGACGCTCGCCGAAGCCCGATACCACTGCGATCTGGTCGTGGTCATGTCCGTGAACCCGGGATTCGGCGGCCAGAGCTTCATCGAGACGTCCACGGACAAGATCGCCCGCGCCCGCGCCTACCTCCCGGACAGCGTGGCCATCGAGGTCGACGGGGGCGTGACCGCCCTGAACGCCGGCGTGCTCGCGCAGGCAGGGGCCAACTGGCTGGTCGCCGGCTCGAGCGTCTTCGGCGGACCGGACATCGAAGAACGCTTCACCGCAGTGGCGCAGGCCGCCGCGGGCGTCGTATAATCAGCGCAGTTCATCAACACTGCTTCAGGGCGGGGTGAAACTCCCCACCGGCGGTTAGAGCCCGCGAGCCCCGAGAGGGGCCGACCAGGTGAGATTCCTGGGCCGACGGTCACAGTCCGGATGAGAGAAGCAGGTTCGACGTCTCGGCGTCGTCCGCCCTGGAGCGCAGGCTTCGGGGCGTTGTACTTCTTGGACGACGACAGCTACATGGACGAGGCGTTCGCCCTGGCCGAGCGAGGCCGTGGCACCACGCACCCAAACCCCTTGGTCGGCGCCGTGCTCGTCAAAGACGGCGAGGTGATCGGACGCGGGTGGCATCTCGCCCCCGGGGAGCCTCACGCCGAGGCGATGGCGCTCACCGAAGCAGGCGAGCGCGCGCGCGGCGCCACACTGTTCTGCACGCTGGAGCCGTGTACGCACCAGGGCAGGACGCCTCCGTGCGCCGACGCGCTGATCGCCGCCGGGGTCGCGCGGGCGGTCGTCGCGCTGCAGGACCCGAACCCGCAGGTGGATGGCCGGGGGTTCGAGACGCTGCGCCGGGGGGGAATCGCCGTCCAGCTTGCGGGAGAGGAGTGGGCGGCGCGTGCGAGAGCCCAGAACGCTCCTTTCCTGAAGTTCCAGCGCGTGGGGCTCCCCCTGGTGACGTACAAGGCGGCCATGACGCTCGACGGCAAGGTCGCTGCGGCCGGCGGAGACGCCCGCTGGATCAGCTGCCTCGACAGCCGCAGGGCGGTGCATGAGCTCCGTGGTCAGGTGGACGCGGTCATGGTCGGCGCGGGCACCGTGCGACGCGACGACCCCGAGCTCACCGTCCGCCTCGCCGACGGACGCGATCCAGTGCGGGTGATCGTGACCCACGCAGGCGAGCTGCCTGCTGCGTGCAAGGTCCTGACGACCGCCCGCCGCGTGCCTACCGTCGTCGTCGCCGGCGAGGCTTCCGCGTCCGCGCGGCGGCTGCTCGAAGCGCGCGGCGCCGAGCTCATCGAGGTCGGATCCGCCGGGCTGCGCGGCGCCCTCGAGGCGCTCGCCGGACGCGGCCTGCTCGACATCCTGTGCGAAGGCGGCCCCACGCTCGCCGGCGGACTGCTGACCGAAGGGCTCATCGACCGCGTGCTGCTGTTCGTCGCTCCGCTCATCGTCGGGCGCGGCGCCCCCGAGCTCTTCTCGACGCCGGCCGTAGACACGGTCGCGAGCGCCTGGCGCCTGCACGACGTCGAGTGGCGGCGCGTGTGCGACGACCTGCTGCTGAGCGGCAAGCTGCGCACCGAGGAGGTGTAGGTGTTCACCGGCATCGTCGAGGAGGTCGGTACGCTCCGGAGCATCAGGCCCGGTGTCGACAGCTTCGTCCTCGACCTCAGCGCGACACTGGTCACGGAAGGCGCCGGCGTGGGCGACAGCATCCTCACCGACGGCATCTGCCTCACGGTGACGTCGCTCCGCCCCGGAGGCTTCACCGCCGACGCCATGCCGGAGACCGTGCGGCGTACCACGCTGTCCGAGCGCCGGCCCGGCGATCGTCTCAATCTCGAGCGGGCGATGACGCTGCGCTCGCGTCTTGGCGGCCACCTCGTGACCGGTCACATCGACGGCGTCGGGGTGGTCCGCGCGGTGTCGCCCGAAGACAACGCGCTCGTCGTCGAGTTGGAGGCCCCGGACGCGGTCGCGGGCATGACCGTGGATCAGGGGTCGGTCGCCGTCGACGGTGTGAGCCTGACCGTGGTCGCCGTCGCCGGAGACCGCATCCGCGTTTCGCTGATCCCGCACACGGCGGCGGTCACGACTCTCGGGCGGCTCAAGCCGGGTGCGCGCGTCAACCTGGAAGCCGACGTCATCGCCAAGTACGTCTACGCGTTCGTCTCCGGGCGCAAGCCCGCCGACGGACTCACCTGGGAGAAGCTAGCGGAAGCGGGGTTCTGATGACGATGGGCCGACACGACGAGAGACCTGACGACGAGGCCGGCGAACCGAGCGGGCCGTTCGCGAGCATCGACGCCGCCCTGGTGGACCTGCGCGAGGGCAAGATGGTCATCGTCTGCGACGATGAAGACCGCGAGAACGAGGGCGACCTCACGATGGCAGCCCAGTTCGCTACCGCCGAGAGCGTCAACTTCATGGCGAAGGAGGGTCGCGGGCTCGTCTGTCTCACGCTCACCCCGCAGCGTTGTTCTGAGCTCGACCTGCCGCCGATGACGAGCCACAACGAAGCGCGCCTGCAGACGGCCTTCACCGTGTCGGTAGAGGCGCGCGAGGGTGTGACCACCGGTATCTCGGCGGCCGACCGGGCGCACACCATCCAGGTCGCGATCGACCCGGAATCGTCGCCCGGCGACCTCGTGCAGCCGGGCCACATCTTCCCGCTCATGGCCCGGCCCGGCGGCGTGCTCGAGCGCTCCGGGCAGACGGAGGCGGCGGTCGACCTCGCCCGCCTCGCCGGGCTCAACCCGGCCGGCGTCATCTGCGAGATCATGAACGATGACGGCACGATGGCGCGCGTCCCCGACCTGGTCCCGTACGCCCGCAAGCACGGGCTCAAGATCATCACCGTCGCCGACCTCATCAAGTACCGGCGCCGCAACGAACGCCTCGTGCGCCGCGCCGCGACCGTCTCGATGCCGACCAAGTACGGCGACTTCAAGGCGATCGGCTACGAGTCGGTGCTCGACGGCAGTCACCACGTGGCCATCGTCAAGGGTGACGTGGCCGGCAAGAAGGACGTGCTGGTCCGCGTCCACTCCGAGTGCCTCACCGGCGACACGTTCGGCTCGCTGCGCTGCGACTGCGGCCAGCAGTTGGCCGAGGCGCTCCGTCGTATCGAGGCCGAGGGGCTGGGCATCGTCCTCTACATGCGCCAGGAGGGCAGAGGCATCGGCCTCATCAACAAGCTGAAGGCCTATGCTCTCCAGGAGAAGGGCTACGACACGGTCGAGGCGAACGTCGAGCTCGGGTTCGCCGCAGACCTGCGCGACTACGGCATCGGTGCGCAGATCCTGGCCGACCTGGGCCTGTCGACGATCCGCATCATGACCAACAATCCAAAGAAGATCGTCGCGCTTGAAGGCTACGGCCTGCACATCACCGGCCGCGAGTCCATCGAGTTCGCGCCGCACGAAGACAACGTGTGTTACCTGCGCACCAAGCGCGACAAGATGGGTCACATCCTCGAACACGAGGACCTCTTCGGCCAGGAAGAGGGCCCGGAGGGATGACCGACCAGCCGACGATGCAGAGCTATCGAGTGGTGCGCCGCAGGGGCACCGGTCACAAAGGAGCCGAGAGATGACGACCTACGAAGGCAAGCTCAGCGGCAAGGGACTGAAGTTCGGGCTCGTGGTGGGGCGCTTCAACGAGTTCATCTCCGGCCGGCTGTACGAGGGCGCCCTGGACTGCCTGCGCCGCCACGACGTCGACGACGCCGCCGTGGACACCGCCTGGGTGCCGGGCGCCTTCGAGATGCCCCTGGTGGCCAAGAAGCTGGCGGAGAGCGGCCGGTACGATGCCGTGATCTGCGTCGGCGCGGTGATCCGCGGCGGCACGCCGCACTTCGACTTCGTCGCCTCCGAGGCGGCCAAGGGTATCGCCAAGGTGAGCCTCGACACCGGCGTGCCCGTGATCTTCGGCGTGCTCACGACCGACACGATCGAGCAGGCCGTCGAGCGCGCGGGCGCCAAGGCGGGCAACAAGGGCTGGTCGGCGGCGGCCACAGCGCTCGAGATGGCCAACCTGGGCAAGACGCTGCCCTGATGGCCGGGCAGAGGCCGCTTAACGCGAAAGGGCCGCGCCGTGGAGCGGCGCGGCCCGGCGTCGAACGAAAGGTCAGACGGCTTTGGTGACTCGGCCGGACTTGAGGCAGCGGGTGCAGACGTAGGCGTTCTGCGGGTGACCGTCGACGAGGATGCGGACGCGCTGCAGATTCGGGTCGAAGCGGCGCTTCGTGTGACGGTGCGAGTGACTCACGTTGTTCCCGATGGCGGGGGTCTTGCCGCAGGTGAGACAGATTTTGGACATGGGTGTTCCCTCAGCTTGATTGGCGAACAGCTGCGCTAGTATGCTGCACCCGGTCGGGCAACGCAAACGGGTCTGCCGGGCCCGCCGTCCGCACCCGACACCCACGAGGCGCGATGACGCGATTCACCAAGGACATGTCGATCTTCGAGGCGCTGGCGGCCGAGCCATCCGCTCGCGACGTCTTCGAGAGTCACGGCATGGCCTGCTGTCTCTGTATCGGCGCGCATTCCGAGACCATCGAGGCCGGCGCGATCCTGCATCAGGTCGATCCGGAGACGGTCGTCGCGGAGCTGAACAGCCTGTGCGGCGACGAGGCCTGAGGGAGGTCCCGTGGCGGAATCAGACTTCAGGATGCCGTTCGCCGGTCCCGGGCTGAGCGGCGGCGTCACGGTGGCGCTGCCGGTGATCGCCAAGCTGGCCGGCAAGGCGGCGAGGGCGACGTACGGCGTCGTCAACATGCAGGAGCCGCCCATCAGGAAGCTCGCCCGGTTCTTCCGCGGGTCGCTCCGTGAGGGTGTGGAGCTCGAGGTCGCCGGCGGCAAGGTCGATATCGGCCTCCACGTCATCATGGAGCGCGGGGTCAACATCGCCCAGGTCACGGCCAACATCCGGGAACAGGTGCGCTATCAGGTCGACCGGGTGGGCGGTGTCCCCGTGGGAGAAATCAACGTCCGCGTCGAGGATCTGCAGGATTGATCGTCCGTACCGCTGCCATCGGCGTCATCCAGTCCGCGCTCGCCGCCGTCGAGGCCGAGCGCCCGTTGATCAACGACCTCAACGTGTATCCGGTGCCGGACGGCGACACGGGGACCAACCTCGCTCTCACGGTGCGCGCCGTCGTGGAGGAGCTCGAACAGAGTGACGTGACCGACATCCCCTCGGTCGCCGCCGCGGTCACCAAGGGCTCGCTGATGGGCGCTCGCGGCAACTCGGGCGTGATCCTCTCCCAGATCGTGCGCGGCATCTGCGACGTCTGGGGACAGGCAGACTCGCTGGACACGGCTGTGTTCAAGCGCGCCTTCACCGAAGGCCAGACGGCTGCATACCGGGCCGTGAAGACCCCGGTCGAAGGCACGATGCTCACCGTCATCCGCGAGATGGCCGCGGCAGCCCAGGGCGTGCCGGACGGCCTGGGCCTCGAGCACCTGCTGGCGGCGGTCGAAGAGGCCGGCAGGATCGCGGTCGAGAACACGACCGCGCAGCTACCGGCCCTCCAGAAGGCCGGCGTCGTCGACGCCGGCGGCTATGGGCTGCTGGTCCTGTTCCGCGGGCTCTCGGACGGCATCGAGGCCCTCATGCGTGGAGGCCAGGTCGCGGCGGGCGCCCGCCTTGCGGCCCGGGCGGTCGTGGAGGCCGCAGCACGGTCCGTGGACGGGGGCAGGGCGCGCGCGGGGCGGGCGGTGACGGTCCACGCTCCGAGCGAGCTGTCGGAGTACCGGTACTGCACCAGCCTGCTGATCACGGGCGAAGAGATCGACCGGGAGGCGCTCGAGAGCTTCCTGCTCCCGATCGGCGACAGTGCGCTCGTGGTCGGCGACGCGCGCACCGTCAAGATCCACGTGCACGTCAACGATCCCGGCGCCGTCCTCAGCGAGGCCATCAGGCACGGCTCCGTCGGGGACGTCGAGATCAACGACATGCACGCCCAGACCAAGGATCGCGACCAGCGGCTCTCGGCCGCCCCCGACGTGGGGGAGGGCGGCGCCGTGGTGGTCGCCGTCGTCGCCGGAGCCGGCAACCAGCAGATGTTCCGCGACCTCGGCTGTCACGCGATCGTCGACGGCGGCCAGTCCATGAACCCGAGCGCCGCCCAGCTGCTCGCGGCCGTCGAGGCTCTCGGCTGCGACGAGGTGGTCATCCTGCCCAACAACGGCAACGTGATCCTCACCGCCGAGCAGGCAGCGGGCATGAGCTCGCTGCACGTGGCGGTGGTGCCCTCGCGCTCCATCCCCAGCGGGCTCGCGGCCATGATCGCCTTCGATCCGGAGCGGGACGCTGTGGGCAACGTGCGCATCATGCAGGACGCCATCGTCGACGTGCGCTACGCCGAGGTCACGCACGCCGTGCGCGACTCGGAGCTCGACGGGCTGGAGGTCAGCAAGGGTCAAGCCATGGCGATCGTCGACGGGCGGCTCGTGGCCGCCTCCGACGCGCTGGAGGAGGCATTCACCGGCATGCTTCAGGAATTCGTCCGCGAGGGTGCGGAATACGTGACCGTGCTCACGGCGCTCAACGGGTCCGGGGTAACGGGCGAGCAGCTCCAGGAACTCGCCGAGCGCGTCGCCCCGGACACCGAAGTCAGCTTCCACGAGGGCGGCCAGCCGCTCTACCCGATCCTTGCGAGCGCCGAATGACCGAGTTGCTCACCCTCGAGAACACCGCGATCGTCTGCGATTCCACCTGTGACCCGCCGGACGGCTTCTTCGACCGCCCGGGACTCTCCATGGTCCCGCTGAAGGTGCACTTCGGCGATCAGATGTTCCGCGACGGCGTCGACATGACGTACCGGGAGTTCTTCACCAAACTGGGGTCGTCGGACATCCTGCCCACGACCTCGCAGCCCACGGCCGGGGAGTTCGCCGCCGCCTACGAGGCGGCGCAGAAGACGTACGACCATGTCTTCTCGCTCCACATCTCGGGAGAGATGAGCGGTACGGTGCGCGCTGCGGAGCAGGCGGCCGAGCAGTTCGAGAACGTCCACGTGTACGACATGCGCACGGTCTCGACCGCGCTCTCGCTCTGCGTCGAGCGCCTGCGCGCTCGTCTGGAGCCCGGCTGTACGCTCCAGGACGCGCAGACCTACCTGCAGCACTTCACGGACGACTCGAACCTGCTGGTCCACGCTGCGACGCTGGAGTACCTGCGTCGCGGCGGCCGCATCGGCAGGGCCGCCTCGCTCGTCGGCGGCGTCCTCGATATCAAGCCGTTGATCGCCGCCGCCGACGGTACCTTGGTCGGCTACGCCAAGGTCCGCGGGCTCAAGAAGGCGATGGCCGCCATGCAGCGTTTCGTCGAGGAGAACAGCGCGCCCGACGACGAGCTGTACTTCGCTACCATCGACGCTGTGAACGATGAAGAACCGCCGCTCATCCGCGAGATGATCGAACGGATCCGCCCCAATGCCCACTACTTGTTCCAGGGACACTGTGGAGCGGTGGTCGGCACGCACATCGGCCCGGGCACGGCCGCGTTCGCGATGATCGTGGAGTGACTGAGAACCCACTTCCGCTGCGCTTCGGCGGCGGTCGGTACGACGAACGGCCGCCGGTCACGCGTCTCTTTTTCGCCCCCGCATCACTCGCGCGCCCGCTCGCGGATCTCGAGCAGGTGACGCCGGCGGTCGCGCGCAGGCTCGCCGGTTTCGGTCTCGAGACCGTGGGCGATCTGGTCGAGCACTTCCCCCGTCGCTACGAGGACTTCCGTGATCGCAAGCGCATCCGCGACCTCCGGGTGGGGGAGGAAGCCACCGTCCGCGGCGAAGTGCTCCGGGTGACGGCCGAGCGCACCGCTCGGCGCCGAGTCGACGTCGTCCGCGTCGTGGTGCGAGACGACACCGGCGCCGTCGAGGCCGTGTGGTTCAACCAGCGCTACCTCGTCAAGATCCTGCAGGAGGGCATGCGTCTCAGCCTCCGCGGCACCTTCAGGCCGCAGGGCGGCCGCCAGTCGTTCGTCGTGAAGGGCCACGAGATCCTCGACGACGAGGAGGGCGAGGGGGTCCATACGGAGGGCGTCGTGCCGGTGTACCCCGCGAGCGAACAGGTGTCGGCGAAGCTTCTGCGCAGCCTCGTGCACGGTGTGGCCCCGGTCATGCGCCGGTTGCCGGATCCGCTTCCGGCCGGCCTCCGGGCTCGCGAGGGACTGCCGGCCCGCGCCGACGCGGTCATGGCCGTCCACTTGCCGCGCACGCTCGTTGAGGCCCGGCAGGCGAGGGCGCGCCTCGTTCTCGAGGAGCTGCTGTTGATGCAGGTGGGGCTGCTGCTGCACAAGGAGGAGCAGCAGCAACGCCTGCGCGCCCCGGCGCTGCCCGCTCCCGGCGACGTCAGCCGCGCCTTCCTCGACGGGCTGCCGTTCGAGCCGACGAGCCACCAACTCGAGGCCTTCGACGAGCTCGAAGCCGATCTGCGCCGGCACGCGCCGATGCGCCGGCTGCTGCAGGGCGACGTCGGATCCGGCAAGACGGTCGTCGCTCTCTACTGCCTCGTACGGGCTGCCGAGGCTGGTCTTCAGGGCGCTCTGATCGCGCCGACAGAGACCCTCGCCATGCAGCACGCAGAGACCGCCGCGCGACTGGTGGGTGCGCTGGCCCCGGCGCAGCTGGTCACGGCGTCGCTGACCGCAAAGGAGCGCCGCGAAGCCCTGGCGCGGCTCGCGAGCGGCGAGACGCGCATCGCCATCGGCACCCACGCGCTCCTGCAGGAGGATGTCGGTTTCGCGCGCCTCGCGCTGCTGGTCGTCGACGAGCAGCATCGCTTCGGGGTCGAGCAGCGCGACGCGCTCGTGCACCGCGCCGAGCGTGAAGGGAGCGCCCCGCACGTGCTTCACATGACGGCGACACCGATCCCGCGCACGCTTGCCCTGACCGTGTACGGCGACCTCGACGTGACCACCATCGCCGGCGTCCCGTCCGGCCGCCAGCCTGTGGTCACGCGCCTGGTGGAGGAGGCGAAGCGCGAGGCCGGCTACGACTTCGTGCGCAAGCAGATCGCCAAGGGCCGGCAAGTGTACGTTGTCTGCCCGGCGATCGACGAGTCCGAGTCGATCTTGGCGGCCACTGCCGTCGCCGAGGCCGAGCGGCTGCAGACCGGACCCTTCCGCGACGCCCGGGTCGCGGTGGCGCACGGCCAGCTCAAGTCCGCCGATCGGGACGAGGTCATGCAAGCCTTCAAGGCCGGGCGGCTCGATGTGCTCGTCGCCACGAGCCTGATCGAGGTCGGTATCGACGTGCCGAACGCCACGGTCATGATCGTGGAGGGCGCGGAGCGTTTCGGTCTCGCACAGCTGCACCAGCTGCGGGGTCGTGTCGGCCGCGGCAGCGAGAAGTCCTACTGCCTGCTCTTCTCCAACCCCGAGACCGGCAGCTCGCAGGCGCGCCTCGAGGCGCTGCTCGAGACCAACGACGGCTTCGTGCTCGCCGACCGCGACCTCGAGATCCGCGGCGAGGGACAGGTGATGGGCTCGCGCCAGGCGGGCGTGCCCGACCTCAAGCTCGCCCGCCTGGCGCGCGACCGCGAGGCGCTCGTGCGCGCCCGGGCGCTGGCGGCGGATCTCCTCACCGCCGATCCCGGTCTCCTCGATCCTGCGAACGCGCCGCTCAAGGACGCCGTCGAGTCGGCCTTCGGGCACGAGCTCGGCTGGCTGCTCAAGGCCTGACCGCCTCCACAGGCTCGCCCGCGTATACTGCGGGCATGCGCACGCCCGAACTCATCGCCACGCACACCAACACCGACTTCGACGGCTTCGCGGCGATGGTCGCCGCCCGCAAGCTCTATCCTGAGGCGCAGATCAGCCTCGGCGGGGCGGTCAATCGCAACGTGCGCGAGTTCCAGGCGCTGCACGCAGAAGCGGTCCCGGTCATCGACCCGGTGGACGTGGATCGCGACAGCGTCCGCCGTCTGATCCTCGTCGACACGGTGCACGCCAACCGGCTCGGCGACCTCAGCGACCTCTGCGAGCGCGAGGACGTGCAGGTCGTGGCCTTCGACCACCACGCGCATCCGGGCGATCTTCCCGACTATCTGGAGCCCGACGCGCTGGTGAGCTCGGCGGACGGCTCGCTGGTGACCCTGCTCGTACGCATCATCGCGGAGCGCGGCATCACGGTGACCCCGTTTGAAGCCACGGTGTTCGCGCTGGGCATCCACGAGGACACCGGCTCGCTCACGTTCTCGACCACGACGACTCGGGACGTGGAGGCGCTCGCCTTCTGCATGCGCGCCGGCGCGGACACGGAACTCCTGGAGAAGTGGCTCACCAGCGCGCTCACGCCGGCACAGCGCCGCACCCTGGCCGGCGCGCTGGAGACGGCCGTCGAGCTCCCTATTGCGGAGGCCTCCGTCCTCTTGTCGGCGCTACGTGAGGACCTCTACGTCGAGGGCGTGAGCGTCGTCGCCCACCGGGTGATGGACCTTACCGGCTGCGACGCGTACTTCCTCATCGTCGAGATGGAGGGGCGCGTCTTCGTCACGGCGCGCAGCCGCGGCAACCGTGTCGACGTCGCCGAGGCGCTGCGGCCGGTGGGAGGGGGAGGCCATTCGGCCGCCGCGTCCGCCGTCGTCAAGGACCGTCCGCTGGACGAGGTCGTCGCGGCAGTCGTGGCCGCGGCGCCGGCAGCCGTCGCGCCCACCACCATCGCGCTTGACGCGGTCGAGCAGGGGCCTCCGGTCGTCGACGCCGGCACCCCGGTCGATGAGGCCGCCCTGAGGTGCCGCAGGGACGGCCTCGGTGGCGTCGGCGTCGTCGACGACGGCCGGCTTCTGGGACGCGTGGCCCTCGGTGACCTCGAACGCGCGTCCGCCCACGGCTTGGGCCACGCCCCGGTCAAGGCGGTCATGACGACTCGCGTGCCGCTCGTCGGGGCTCGGACGCCCTTGGAGCGCGTGGCGTTGCGGCTGGCGCAGGACGAGGTCGGGTGGCTCCCCGTCGTCGCGGAGGAGCCGGGGGAGCCCAGGGACAACGTGCCCGTGGCCGAGCTCCTCGGCGTCGTCTTCCGCAGCACCGTCTCGGGGGCGCCGCCGCGCGAGCCGGCGGCCCCCGTGACCGTCAACCTCGCCGGACCACTGGGGGAGCTCGGCCTGGACGAGCTGCTCCGTCACGTCCAGGCCGTGGCCTCGAGCGTTCGCGGATGCTACCTCGTCGGCGGCGCCGTCCGCGATCTGCTGCTGGGTGAACCCGGGTTCGATGTGGACCTGGCGGTGGAGGGCGACGGGATCGCCTTCGCGACCGAGCTTGCCGGGCGGCTCAAGGGCCACGTTCGACCGCATCAGAAGTTCGGCACCGCGGTCGTCGTCGTCGGGGATGCCCCCGGACGCCTGCGCATCGACGTCGCCTCCACCCGGGCCGAGTCCTACGAGTACCCTGGCGCCCTCCCCAAGGTGGAGCACGCCGGTATCCGCAGCGACCTCGCCCGGCGCGACTTCACGATCAACGCCATGGCGGTCGCCCTCAAGCCGGAGACGTTCGGCGATCTCTTCGACTACTTCGGCGGCCGGGAGGATCTGGGCGCCGGCCGCATCGTCGTCCTGCACAACCTGAGCTTCATCGAAGACCCCACGCGCATCCTTCGCGCCATCCGCTACGAGAGCAGGTACGGGCTGCGCATGGACGAGCACACGCTCAACCTGGCCCGTGCGTGCTGCGCCATGGACCTCGTCGGGGACCTCTCGTCGGCGCGGCTGCGCGATGAGCTCGTCAGCCTCCTCGACGAGGAGAAGGTCGACTTCTCACTGCGGCGCGTCGAGGAGCTTGGCGTGTGGCCGTCGATCCACGGCCGCCTCCGCGTCGACGCGCGCTCCCGCGAGCTCGTGCATCGCTCCGACGCGCTGCGTCTCGCGCACGCGCTCGAAGACGAGGCGCCGCGCTGGCGGCTCCGCCTCATGTGGTTGCTGCGCGACCTCGATCCAGAGGAGATCGCCGCCTGGACGGCGCGCATGCGCGTGCGTCGCGAGGACGCCGCGGTGCTCGAGCGTTCCCTGGTTATCGGCCGGCGACTCTTGACCAGGGTGGCGCGCGGCCCGAGCGAGGCGGCGCTGCACGACCTCGCTCACACCGAGCCCATCGAGGCGGTGCTCGCGGCGATGACGCTCGACGACTCGGGCATCGTCGCCGACCGGCTCGCGCATTTCCTCGACGTCACCCGGCATGTCCGCCTCGAGATCGCCGGGGCGGACCTGCTCGACATGGGGTTCTCCTCCGGGCCGCGCGTCGGCGAGGTCCTCCGCAGCGTGCTGCACCTCAAGCTCGGCGGCGTGGTCTCCACCCGCGAGCAGGAGCTCACCGCCGCGGCCAGGATGCGTGAGAGCGAGTGACCGACTCCGGGCTCCTCATGCAATTCCTGCTGATCTCCCCGCTTCTGCTGGTCAGCCTCGTGCTCCACGAACTCGCGCACGGTTGGGTCGCGTACAGGCTCGGTGACCCGACGGCGAAGGTGCACGGCCGGCTCACGCTCAACCCGCTGAAGCACCTCGACCTGTGGGGGACCATCATGCTCGCGATCACCTTCCTGGGGTCCGGCGGAACCTTCTTCTTCGGTTGGGCCAAGCCGGTCCCGGTGGACCCGCGCTACTTCAAAGACGGGCAGCGGGGGATGATGTGGGTCGGCCTCGCGGGACCGCTCACCAACTACGCCATGGCGCTCGTCGCCGCGGGACTCATCTGGCTCACCTACCTCTCCACGGACAGCTTCTTCCTCCTCAAGATGTTCTGGATGCTCTTTCTGCTCAACGTGATCCTCGGGACGCTGAATCTGCTGCCGATCCCGCCGCTCGACGGGTCGCGCGTCGTCGGCGGGTTCCTGCCCCGGGCGACGTACGCCCGCTGGGCTGAGCTGGACCGGTACGGCAACTTCGTCTTCATCGGGCTCTTCGTCATGCTCTACGCCTTCCCCGCTCTGTACGCGGCCTCGTTCGGCGCCGTTCTGGACTTCGCGGTGCAGATCCTGCCGGGCGGGTGGTTCGGTTGACCGCCGAGCAGCTGGAGTGGAGACAGCGGGACGGCCTCCGCTGGCTGGAGTGGGCGGCCGGCGGCGCCACGGCCGTCTTCCCCTCGCGGGAGGGTGGCGTCTCGGCGCCGCCCTTCGACAGCCTCAACCTCGGGCTGTCCGTCGACGACGCGCCGGCGCTGGTCCTCGAGAACCGGCGGCGCTGGTGCGCCGCCGTCGGCGTCGCGCCGGAGCGTCTCGTCGTCCCCGGCCAGGTCCACGGCACGAGCCTGGCCTGGGTCGGGGAGGCAGACGCGGGACGCGGCGCCATGGAGAGCGCGACGGTGATCGGTGAGCGCGACGGGCTGCTCACCGTGACGCCCGGCCTCGGCCTCGTCGTGAGCTACGCCGACTGCGTGCCGGTCGTGCTCGTCGCGCACGGCGACGCAGGGCCGGCCCTCGCTACCGTGCATGCCGGCTGGCGCGGCATGATCGCCGGCATCGTCGGCAAGGCGGCCGCCGAGCTCGGCCGTCGCGGCCGCCTCGTCGCCGCGGTCGTCGGCCCGAGCATCGGGCCGTGCTGCTTCGGCGTCGACGAGGAGCTACGGCGCCGGTTCGAGGCCCGGTTCCCGGGCTCTTCCGGCGCCGGCAGCGTGGATCTCTGGCACTGCGCGCGTCAGGAACTGGAGAGCGCCGGCGTTCCGGCGGCGCAGGTCACCGTGACCGGCGTCTGCACCAGCTCCGACGCGCGCTTCTTCTCTCATCGCCGCGATCACGGAGCGACGGGGCGGCATCTGGCGATGGCCTGGCTGCAGGAAGCGTAGGCCGGCCCCAGAAGTCGGCCGCCGAGGAGGAAGACCGTGGTACGACAGTTCACACCCGATCCGGATACGGTGCGCGTCCGCTTCGCGGAGGTGGAGGCGCGCGTCACCGAGGCGGCCGTAGCGGCGGGGCGAGACCCCGCACGCGTTCGCGTCCTCGTCGCCACCAAGTACGTTGCCGCCGAGCACCTCGGCGCTCTGCGCGACGCGGGCATCCGTCTCATCGGTGAGAACCGCGCCCAGGACCTTGTCGCCAAGCACGAGCTCTACGGCGACGACTTCGACTACCACTTCATCGGCCACCTGCAGAGCCGGAAGACGAAGCTGGTGCTGCCCGTCGTCAGTCTCATCCACTCGGTCGGCAGCGTGAGCGTCGTGCAGGAGATCGAGGCGCGCGCAGCGAACGCCACCGACGTACTGCTGGAGGTCAACATCGCCGGGGAGGAGAGCAAGAGCGGCGTGCCGCTCGCGGAGATCGACGCGTTTCTCGAGCAGACCGCGAGCAGCAGCAAGGTCCGCTTCGTCGGTCTGATGTGCATGCCGCCGCTGTTCGACGACGCCGAGGAGGCGCGTCCCTTCTTCGCGCGGACGCGCGAACTGGCCCAACGGCTTTCGACAACGTGGAACGGAACATATACTTTCGACCAGCTATCGATGGGTACCAGTGCCGACTACGAGGTCGCCGCACAAGAGGGGGCGACTATCGTTCGTGTCGGGAGTGTGCTCTTCTGACCGGGTAGGAGGGACCTGATGGGTCTAGGCGATTCGTGGCACAAGGTGGCGGTCTACTTCGGCATCGCCGATGACGAAGAAGACTACGACGAGGACGAGACACTGGCGCCGCAAGAGGAGCTCGAGCGTTCGTATCAGGAGCGTCCGAACGTCCGCAAGCTCAACAGCGGCAGAGGGCGCAACGACTACGACGACATCTTCGCCGACGAGCCCCGCCGCCGCGCGTCGTCGTCGCAGCAGGTCGTCCGCGCCGTCGAGCCCGCCCGGCCCGCCCGGGTAGAGGTCCATCTCGTCATCCCCAAGAACTTCAACGACGCGCAGCAGATCGCCGACAAGTTCAAGGTCGACGTGCCGGTGATCATCAATCTGCAGAACGCGGACAACGAACTCGCCAAGCGGCTCATCGATTTCTGCAGCGGCCTCACCTACGCGATGGACGGCGGGATGCAGCGTGTCGGGGAGAAGATCTTCCTGCTCACGCCGCGGAACGTCGAGGTCTCGGCAGAGGAGCGGGCCAGGCTCATCGAGAAGGGCTTCTTCAATCAGTTCTGACGCCCGGCGCGACCCCGTCGCGCCGCACTCGGCCGCCCCTCCCGGCAGGGAAGAGCGCTCATGAGAGTCGGTCTCATCGGCGCAGGCCACATGGCTCACGCGCTTGGGCAGGGCTGGAGCCGACCCGGACTCGCAGACCCTCCGGCCCTTTCGTTCTTCGACATCTCCGCCGAGGCCGCTGCCCATGCCGCGTCCGACACCGGGGCTGACGTCGAGCCGTCCTTGCCCGATCTGATCGAGAGCGCCGACGTCGTCGTCGTCGCCGTGCGGCCGCAGCACGTCGCCGGGGTGCTGGCCGACGTTGCTCCGCTGCTGGGCTGCCGGCCGCTGGTCTCCGTCGCCGCCGGAGTGTCTCTCGAGATGCTCCGCGACGGTCTGCAGGACGACGCCCGGGTCGGCCGCGTCATGCCCAACGTCGCGGCCGCCCTCGGGCTCGGCGTGTTCCTCTTCGTTCCCGGCGCCCTCGGGGAGAGCGAGCCGGCGATCGAGGGGCTCCTGGCCCTCTGCGGCGACGTCGTACCCGTGGCCGAGACCGAATTCGACCTGGCGACCGCCGTTGCCGGCTGCATGCCGGGCATACTCGCGATGCTCGTGCGTGACTTCGCCCGCGCAGGCGTGGAGCGCGGGCTGGAAGAGGACGTCGCTCGCAGGCTCGCCGTCGCCGCAGTCCACGGCGCCGCAGCGGTGATCGCCCGGGAGGGCGACCCCGATGCCGTGATCGCCGCGGCGGCCACGCCGGGCGGGATGACCGCGGCCGCCATCACCGCGCTCGAAGAGAGCGAGACCGCCGCCGCCGTAGCGCGCGCGGTGAACGCCGCGGCCGACCGCGCCAAGGAACTGACGTAGTCGCGTCGCACTAGACGGTAGTAGACGACGCGCGGCGCCGGCCGCGCTACCGAGAGGGGAGAGGATGAAGCTCACACCGCTCGACATCCGCCACAAGGAGTTCAAGCGCGGCATGCGAGGCTACGCCGACGTGGAGGTCGACGAGTTCCTGGACGAGGTCGCCGACGAGTACGAGCGTCTGTTCAAGGAGAACATCGACCTCAACGACCGCATCGAGGCACTTGAGGAGAAGGTCACCGGTTACCAGCGCATCGAGGAGACCCTCCAGAAGACCCTCGTCAACGCCCAGGCCAGCGCCGAAGAGCAGAAGCAGAATGCGAACAAGCAGGCTCAGCTGATCTTGCAGGACGCCGAGATGAAGGCCCGCCAGTTGGTCAACGAGGCGTACTCCGAGCGCCAGGCGATCGAGCAGTCGATGGCCAAGCTCAAGAGCGGGGAAGAGGACTTCCGCTTCAAGTTCCGGCAGATGCTCGAAGGCTACCTCCGTCAGATCGGCGAGGCCAAGGAGTCGGCGCCAGCGCCCGCCGACCGAGACCTCGCCCGCCACGCCGAGGCGATCAAGGAAGCGATCGCCCGTGAGTCCGCGCCGATGGCACCTCCGGAGCCTGTCGCCGCCCCGCCGGACGTCGAGGCCGCTGAGGAGTCGGAGCCCGAGCCCCCGCGGCGGTCCGTCAAGGAGGCGCCGCTGGTCACGCCCGCGCGGGGACCCGTCGGCGTAGCCAGGGGCCCCGGCGGCGTACAGGCGGGCGTACCGCGGCCTGACGCTGCTCCACCGGAGGCCCAGCCCGAGTCCGAGGTGACCACGAACCAGCCCGGGGACCCATCGGCGGCTGACGACGCCGGCGAGTCGGATGATCCTCCGAAGAGTCCGACCACGTCCGACGAGGCAGGCCACGACGAGACGCCCGTCCGGCGCGAGCGCATCCACTTCGGGGAGACCGACGATCTCCTCGACGACGTAGACAGCGGGGTGAACGAGAACGAGTTCAAGTGGTGACATCCCGGCGCTGGCCCAGGCTCGGGACGGCCTGAGTCTCTCCGTCTGGGTGACGCCCGGAAAGCGCCGGAACGAACTCGCAGGCGAGGCTGATGGACGACTCCGCGTGCGGCTCGCCGCCCCGGCCGTCGAGGGACGCGCCAACGACGAGCTGATACGCTTTCTCGCCGCGGAGCTGGGAGTGCGACGCGGCGATGTCCAGGTCGTCGCCGGCGGGCACTCCCGGCGCAAGCGGCTGCGAGTGACCGGCGTGACCCTTCCCGAGGCGAGGCGTAGACTCTGCCTCTGACCCGACAAAGGAGCGTTCGATGGCGAAACTCGCCTACTGCAAGCGCTGCAAGGCGACGTACCCCCTCAACATCGTCGTGAACGACGGTGGACGAAGCGGCAAGGCCAAAGTACCGGCGTGCCCGATGGGTCACGTCGACGTCAAGGAGCTGGACTCCGTTCCCAAGCCGCGTGGCAAGAAGTAGGCAGGGGGTCGCTCTCGCCCTGGTTCTGGCGACGGTCATCGTCGCGGCCGACCAGGCGAGCAAGTGGCTGGTGCGCGCCGCGGCGGACGAGCTGCCCCTGAAGCTGGTCGGTGGGCTGCGCATCGACCTCACGTACAACTCCGGCATCTCGTTCAGCCGGTTCGCCGGCGCGGGGTCCATCGTCATCGTCCTGGTCGCCGCCGTCGCGGCAGGCGTAGCCGTAGCGCTCGTCCTGAGCGCCCCCCGGTACCGGCTCGCGCTCGGGGTCATCCTGGGCGGCGCCGTCGGCAACCTCATCGACCGGCTGCGCTTCGACGGAGCGGTCGTCGACTTCATCGGGCTGTACGCCTGGCCCTCGTTCAACGTGGCGGACGCGGCGATCGTGATCGGCACCCTGATCCTGGCGGGGCAGGTGATCCTTGGCGCGCGCAGGTGAACCGCACGCGTTCCGCGCGGACGCCGGCGACGCCGGCGAGCGGCTCGACGTCGTCCTCGCGGCGCACGCCGGGCTGAGCCGCGCGGCGGCCGTCCGCCTGATCGAGCAGCGCCTGGTACTCGTCGGGGGGGCGCCGGCGCGCAAGCGGCACATCCTGCGCGCCGGGGAGGAGGTCCTCTGGCAGGCCCCGCCGCCGGCAGCGACGCTGGCGGCGGAGAACGTGCCCTACGAGATCGTCTACGCGGACGACTGGCTCCTCGTCGTCGACAAGCCGGCCGGCGTGGTCGTGCACCCGGCCCCGGGCCACGAGCACGGCACCCTCGCGCAGGGACTCGTGGCCGAGGGCGCCCGGGGCGGTCACGAGCTGCGTCCCGGCATCGTCCACCGGCTGGACAAGGACACCTCCGGGCTGCTGATCGTGGCGCGCCGCGACGACGCGTACCGGCGCCTGGTCGCCGCCATGGAGCGGCGCGATATCCACCGCACCTATCTCACGCTGCTCGCCGGCGACCTGCCGCAGGACGAAGGGACGATCGATGCCCCCATCGGGCGCCACATCCGCGACCGCAAGCGGATGTCGCTGCACACCGTCGCCGGCCGGCCTGCCGTCACGCACTTCGACGTCCTCGGCCGCGCGCCGGGCCACACCCTGACGCGCGTCAAGCTGGAGACAGGTCGGACCCATCAGATCAGGGTGCACTTCTCGGCACTCGGGTACCCGGTCGCCGGCGACGTGCAGTATGGTCCGGCACAGCGACCGGAGGGCCTGGCGCGACAGTTTCTGCACGCCGCGCGGCTCGCCTTTCCGCATCCCGAGGACGGGCGCGAGATCGCCTGCTCGAGCCCGCTTCCGCTCGAGCTCGCGACGTTCCTCGAGCGTCTCGGCCTCCCCGCGCAGCCTCTCGGCTGACGCGACGCCCGGACGCCTGCCGGCAGGTCTCGGCGGCAGATCCATCCGTGCGTCCACAACCTCCGCAGACGTCTCCGCGACCTTGTTGCCGTCCCGGCGGGCTGTTACAGTACGACACGACCTTTAATCCACGTCCTGAGAGACGGAAAGGGGGTGCAGCGTTGCCGTACGCCATCAGGCCCCGGCGACGCTATTTTTATGCCCGAACCCAGACCAGCCAATGAGACCGTCGTCCTGACGGCCGAGCAGATGTCGCGCACGATCACGCGTATCGCGCACGAGATCCTGGAGAAGAACCCCGGCGAGGAGAACCTCGCCGTCGTGGGCATCCACACGCGCGGCGCCTTCATCGGCGCGCGCATCCACGAGCTGCTCTGCGAGGTGGGCGGATGCACGTACGCCTCCGGCAACCTCGACATCTCCTTCTACCGCGACGACGTCGCCGCCCGCGGCGCCGTCGGCGTCATCCCAAGCACGCCGCAGCCGGTGGTGAAGGATACCGACCTCCCGTTCGCGATCGACGGGGCGCGGGTGGTCCTGGTGGACGACGTGCTCTACACGGGGCGCACGATCCGCGCCGCCGTCGACGCCCTGTTCGACTACGGACGGCCGGCGACGGTGCAGCTCGCGGTCCTCGTGGACCGCGGCCACCGCGAGCTCCCCATCCGGCCCGACTACGTCGGCAAGAACCTGCCCACGGCGGCCCGCGAGCGCATCAGCGTCCGTGTCGCCGAGTGTGACGGCGTCGACGAGGTCGTCCTCGTGCGCGCGAAGGAGGCGTGACCATGCCCAAGCGGGACCTGATCAGCATCGAGGACCTTTCGCGCGCCGACATCGAGTTGCTGCTCGACACGGCCGAGAGCTTCCTGCCCGTACTCGAGCGCGACATCAAGAAGGTGCCGACGCTACGCGGACGCACGATCGTCAATCTGTTCTGGGAGGCGTCGACGCGCACGTCGTCGAGCTTCGACCTCGCCGCCAAGCGGCTCTCGGCCGACACCCTGGCCCTCAAGGCCGAGCGGCTCGGCCGTCGAGAAGGGCGAGACGCTCAAAGACACGGCGATCACGCTGAGCGCCTACTCGCCCGACATCATCGTCATGCGGCACCCCTCCGCCGGCGCCTGCCAGACGCTCTCGGCCAACACGGAGGCGAGCGTCATCAACGCCGGTGACGGCAAACACCAGCACCCGACCCAGTGCCTCCTCGATCTCTTCAGTATGCGTCAGAACCTGGGCCGCGACCTCGACGGCCTCAAGGTCTTCATCATCGGCGACATCCTTCACAGCCGTGTCGCCCGCAGCGACATCATGGGTTTCCAGATGCTCGGCATGGACGTGACGCTGGTCGCGCCGCCCACGCTCATGCCGCGCGGCATCGAGGAGATGGGCGTCAACGGTCGAGTACGACCTCGCCAACCTCAAGGACGCCGACGTCATCTACCTGCTCCGCATCCAGCGGGAGCGCATCAAGGCGGGCGCCGCCTACCTGCCCTCGCTGCGCGAGTACAGCCAGATCTGGGGCATCTCGCAGGCGCGGCTGCGGCCCGGGCAACGGGTCATGCACCCCGGGCCCATCAATCGCGGAGTGGAGATCGCGTCGGACGTCGCCGACGACGACGAGAACCTGATCGCCCACCAGGTCTTCAGCGGCCTCGCGGTGCGCATGGCGATCCTGTACCGGACCATCGTCGGCTTCAGCGACGGTGCCGCGAGTGGGGAGGTGCTCTGATGAAGCGGACGTGGTGCAAGCACCTTCCGGCTGCCGAGCTGCTCATCAAGGGCGGCCGCGTCGTCGACCCTGAGTCCGGCGTCGACGCCGTCCAGGACGTGCTCGTCAAGAAGGGCAAGATCGCGGAGGTCGGCGAGAGCCTCAAGGCCGGCAAGACCACCCGGGTCGTCGACGCCGCCGGCATGCTCGTGCTGCCCGGCTTCGTCGACCTTCACGCGCACTTTCGCACGCCCGGACGCGAGGACGAAGAGGACATCGCGACCGCGTCGGCCGCGGCCGCGGCGGGCGGCTACGTCGCCGCCTTCGGCATGGCCAACACCGACCCCGTGGTCGATACCGCGACGATCTTCCAGGGCCTGGCGCGGCAGGCGAGCGCCGACGCGCTCGTGCCGGTCGGCTTCTTCGCGACGGTCACCAAGGGGCTCGCCGGTGAGGAGCTCACCGAGATGGGCGAGCTCGGCGCCGCCGGCGCCGTGGGCTTCAGCGACGACGGCCAGCCGCTCAAGACGGCGGCCATCACGCGGCGCGCGCTGCAGTACGTCAAGGTCAGCGGGCGCTTCGTTGCCATCCACGCCCAGGACGACTCGCTCTTCAAGGGCGGTCAGATGCACGAGGGGCCGGCCTCGGCCCGCCTGGGCCTCACCGGCATCCCGTCGCTGTGCGAGAGCCTCGACGTCTCGCGCTCGCTCGACATCGCCGCCTACGAGGACGCCGACCTGCACGTGTGTCACGTGAGCTCAGCCGCGTCGCTGGAGGCGATCGCCCGGGCCAAGCAAGCCGGCGTGCGCGTGACCTCCGAAGTCACCCCTCACCACCTGACCATGAACGACGAGGTGGTCGCGACGCTCGACCCGAACGTGAAGATGAACCCGCCGCTCCGCGCCGAGAGCGACCGCAAGGCGCTGGTCGAGGCGCTCAGGAGCGGCCTCGTCGACTGCGTGGCCACCGACCACGCGCCGCACGCCTCGGAGGAGAAGGACGTGCCCTACGAAGAGGCGCCCTTCGGCGTCGTCGGGCTCGAGACGGCCTTCAGTGTGCTGTACGCCGGGCTCGTCGCACCGGGAGAGCTCGATCTGGCGACACTGGTGACCCGCATGAGCGCCGCCCCGGCGCGTATCGCCGGTCTCGAGGCTCCGGCGCTCGCCGCCGGCGCGCCGGCGGACCTCTGTGTCGTCGACCCGGCGGCCGTCTGGACGGTGGCGCCGGAGACCCTGCGATCGCGCTCCTGGAACTCCCCGTGGCTCGGCAAGGAGCTCACCGGCAAGGTCCGCCTCACCCTGGCTGCCGGGCGCGTCGCCTGGGACGACCTTGCCTAGTCCCGCCGTCATCGTCCTCGAAGACGGGACCACGTATGCCGGCGAGGCCCTCGCCGGTCAGGGCTCGGTGGGCGGCGAGATCGTGTTCAACACGAGCATGGCCGGCTACCAGGAGATCGCCAGCGACCCGTCGTACTGTGGCCAGCTGATCACGTACACGTTCCCGATGAACGGGAACTACGGCGCCGACCTCGAGCGCGACGAGTCGGACAAGGCGCACGCCCGGGCGATCATCGCCCGGGAGCTCACCAACTACCGCTACAACCGCGCGTCTCGCAGCACCTGGCTGGACTGGCTGGCCGAGCACAACGTGCTCGCGATCACCGGCGTCGACACGCGCGCCCTCACCCGGCACATCCGCGAGAAGGGCGCGCTGCGCGCGGTCGCCAGTACCGAGACGGGGGACGTGAAGCACCTGCGCAAGGCCGCCCAGGGACTGCCCGTCATGGGCGGCCTCGACCTGGCCAAGGTGGTCACCTGCGAGAAGGCGTACGAGGCGCCGGGGCTCGAGGGGGCCCCGGCGCCCGACCTTCACGTCGTGGCGTATGACTACGGCATCAAGCGCTCGATGCTCGGCTATCTGGCCGGCTGCGGGTTCCGCGTCACGGTCGTGCCGGCGCAGACGAGCGCCCGCGAGGTGCTCAAGCTCTCCCCGGATGGCGTCTTTCTGAGCAACGGCCCCGGTGATCCGGCGGCGGTGACCTACGCCGTCAAGGCCATCGAGCGGCTGCTCGGCAAGGTCCCGGTGTTCGGCATCTGCCTGGGGCACCAGCTTCTGGCGCAGGCGCTCGGCATGAAGACCTTCAAGCTCAAGTTCGGCCATCGGGGCGCCAACCACCCGGTCAAGGACCTGCGCACCGGCATCATCGAGATCACTGCGCAGAACCACGGCTTCGCCGTCCGCGACGAGGCCGTACCCGGCGCGGAGATCACACATCTCAATCTCAACGACGGCACGGTCGAAGGTGTCGCCTCGGCCGACCGCTTCGCTTTCTCGGTGCAGTACCACCCGGAGTCGACCCCCGGACCGCACGACTCGCTGTATCTCTTCGCGAGGTTCCGCGAGGAGATCGATCGCTTCAAGCGGGGAGGGGAGGCCTGATGCCGCGCCGCGACGACCTGCACAAGATCCTCATCATCGGCTCGGGGCCGATCGTCATCGGGCAGGCCTGCGAGTTCGACTACTCCGGCACGCAGGCCTGCAAAGTACTCCTCGACGAGGGCTACGAAGTCGTGCTGGTCAACAGCAACCCGGCGACGATCATGACCGACCCGGCGTTCGCCACGCGCACCTACATCGAGCCGCTCGACCTCGCGACGCTCACCCGTATCATCGAGGTCGAGCGCCCGGACGCCCTGCTGCCGACGCTCGGCGGGCAGACGGCCCTCAACCTGGCGATGGAGCTCAAGAGCGCCGGGGTGCTCGACCTCTGGGAGGTCGAGATGATCGGCGCGGACGAAAAGGCCATCCACCGCGCCGAGGACCGCCTCGAGTTCCGCACCGCCATGGACGAGATCGGCCTGCGCACGCCGCGAAGCATGCTGGCCGAGACCATGGACCAAGCGCACGAGGCTCGCGAAGAGCTCGGCCTGCCGCTCGTCGTCCGGCCGGCGTACACGCTGGGCGGCATCGGCGGCGGCATCGCCTATGACGACGAGAGCTTCGCGCGCATCTGCGAGCAGGGCCTCCGTCTCAGTCCGATCTCGCAGGTGCTCCTCGAGGAGTCGGTGGTGGGCTGGCATGAGTTCGAGCTCGAGGTCATGCGCGACCACGCCGACAACGTCGTCATCATCTGCTCCATCGAGAACATCGACCCGATGGGGGTGCACACCGGCGACAGCGTCACCGTCGCGCCGGCCCTCACCCTCACCGACGCCCAGTATCAGGAGTTGCGCGACGCCGCCAAGGCGATCATCCGCAAGATCGGCGTCGACACCGGCGGCAGCAACGTGCAGTTCGCCGTCAACCCCGAGACGGGCGACGTGGTGGTCATCGAGATGAACCCGCGCGTCTCGCGCAGCTCGGCGCTGGCCAGCAAGGCCACAGGCTTCCCGATCGCCAAGATCGCCGCCCGGCTGGCGGTGGGCTACACACTCGACGAGATCGACAACGACATCACGCGCAAGACCCCAGCCTGCTTCGAGCCCACACTGGACTACGTGGTGGTCAAGATGCCGCGCTGGGCGTTCGAGAAGTTCCCGCTCACCGACCGCGAACTCACCACCCACATGAAGAGCGTGGGGGAGGCGATGGCCATCGGGCGGACCTTCAAGGAGGCGTTCCAGAAGGCCATGCGCTCGCGCGAGCTCGACGCGCCGGTGGAGCTGCCGGGTACCGCGCAGGAATTGCGCAAGGCCCTCGCGATCCCGACCGCGGAACGCTACGAGCTCGTCCTGCAGGCGTTCCGCCAGAAGCTCAGCGTCGACGACGTTCACGGTCTCACCGGCATCTCGCCGTTCTTCCTCAGCGAGCTGGCCGACATCGTCGAGCTCGAGCGGGAGGTCCGTGAGGCGCAGCGCTTCACGCCGGAGCTTCTCCGGCGCATGAAGCGGTACGGGTTCAGCGACCGGCGCCTCGGGGATCTCACCGGTCGCGGCGAGCGCGAGATCCGCGCTCTGCGCCTCGAGCACGACGTGCTTCCGGTCTTCAAGGCCGTCGACACCTGCGCCGCCGAGTTCCAGGCCGAGACCCCGTACTTCTACTCGTCCTACGAGGAGGAGAACGAGGCCTCGCCGGGCGAGAAGGAGCGTGTCGTCATTCTCGGCTCCGGGCCCAACCGCATCGGCCAAGGGATCGAATTCGACTACTGCTGCGTGCACGCCGCGCTCACGGCGCGGGAACAGGGCTTCGAGGCGGTCATGGTCAACTGCAACCCGGAGACGGTGAGCACCGACTACGACGTGTCCGATCGCCTGTACTTCGAGCCGCTGACGTTCGAGGACGTCGCCAACATCGTCGCCAACGAGCGACCGCGCGGCGTCATCGTCCAGTTCGGCGGCCAGACGCCGCTCAAGATCGCCCGCGCGCTCGCTGAGGCCGGCATACCCATCCTGGGGACGCCCCAGGAATCCATCGACCTCGCCGAGGACCGCGGGCGCTTCGGGTCTCTCCTGGAGAAGCTCGGCATCCAGTGCCCGGAGTACGGCCTGGCGACGACGCAGGAGGAGGCCGCGGCCGTGGCAGCCCGCGTCGGCTACCCGCTCCTCGTGCGCCCGTCGTACGTCCTTGGGGGTCGCGCCATGCAGATCGTGTATGGCGCGACCGAGCTCGAGCACTACATGGCCACGGCGGTCAGCATCAGCCCCGAGCACCCGGTCCTCATCGACAAGTTCCTGGAGGACGCCATCGAGGTCGACGTGGACGCGGTCGCCGACGGCAAGGACGTCTTCATCGGCGCGGTGATGCAGCACGTCGAAGAGGCCGGCGTGCACTCCGGCGACTCGGCCTGCGTCATCCCGTCGATCTCCCTCGGGGAGGGCACGCTCGAGCAGGTGCGCAAGCAGACACGGGAGCTCGCTTTCGGGCTTGGCGTGCGTGGCCTCATCAACGTCCAGTTCGCCTACCAGAATTACCAGCTGTATGTGCTCGAGGTGAATCCGCGCGGCTCGAGGACTGTTCCGTTCGTGAGCAAGGCCACCGGTATTCCGATGGCGCAGATCGCGACGCGCGTGATCCTCGGCGAGAGCCTTGCAGGCATGGGCCTCCAGCGGCGTGTGCCCGAGTACGTGAGCGTCAAGGAGGCGGTCCTGCCCTTCAACCGCTTCCCCGGCACCGACACGCAGCTCGGACCGGAGATGAAGTCCACCGGCGAGGTCATGGGCATCGCCGAAGCGTTTCCGGCGGCGTTCGGCAAAGCGGTCGCGGCCGCCGGCATGCCGCTGCCCACGGAGGGCAACGCATTCCTCTCGGTCTGCGACAGCGACAAGTCGGCGGCGACGATCCTTGCGAGCCGGCTCCAGTCCCTCGGCTTCACGATCTACGCGACCAGGGGCACCGCGACGGCGCTCACCAGCCTGGGCATCCCCGTGAACGTGGTGAACAAGGTGTTCCAGGGCGAACCCAACGTCGTCAATCTCATCGAGAGCGGCCAGATCGGCCTCGTGATCAACACCCCGTTCGGGCGCGGCGCGCGCGCCGACGGCTACGAGATCCGGACGACCGCCTTGCGCAAGGGCGTGGCCTCCATCACCACCCTTGCGGGCGCGTCCGCGGCGGTCTCGGCCATCGAAGCAGCGAAGCGGCCGCGGGTGCAGATACACTGTCTGCAGGACCTTCACGCGGCATCGGAGTAGGCATGGACGACGCTGCACCGCAGACCATCGGCGACCACTCGCAGTGGGCCGAGAGCTCCCACTGCCGGGTCTCGGGCGTGCGCCACTTCGGCGCCTTCGCCGTCCTCGAGCTCATCGCGCCGCGCGTGGCGCGGCGGGCGCAGCCGGGGCAGTTCGTCATGGTCACGGTACCCGGAGGCGGGTTCCTGCTCCGCCGCCCGGTCTCGCTGTTCTCAGTGCACGGCGACCGCATCAGCCTGTTGCTGGAGGCACGCGGCGCCGGCACCGAACGCCTCGTGGGGCTCGAGGTGGGGGAGAGCGTGGACCTGGCCGGCCCGCTCGGAAGCGCGTTCCCGACGAAGGGCGTGAGCAACGCGCTTCTCGTCGGTGGTGGCATCGGGTGCGCCCCCCTGCAGTACCTTGCCGACGAACTGGCGGCGGCGGGCGCCGGCGTCACCGCCGCCTTCGGCTTCCGCGACTTCCGCGCTGCGCGCGCCGCCGGCGCGTTCAGCGTCGACCGGCTCGCGGTGGCCACCGAGGACGGCAGCGTCGGGAAGGCGGGTACGGCGCTTCACCTGCTCGCGTCCCTCGACGTCCCGCCGGGCACGACAGTCTACGCCTGCGGTCCCACGCCCATGGTCGCCGCCATCCAGCGATGGACGTTCGCCCAGGGGCTGCGCGGTTACGTGTCCCTGGAGGCCCACATGGCCTGCGGTACGGGCTCCTGCCACGGTTGCGTGGTCGACACGGCGCGCGGAAAGCTCCGCGTCTGTAGCGACGGACCGGTCTTCCGCCTCGACGAGGTGACGCCGTGAGCGACGGCGGAGCAGACTTCTCCGTCCAGCTGGGCTCGATCTCGCTCGAGCACCCGCTGATCGACGCCTCGGGCACCTTCGACCTGCTCGAGTACGCGCGGCGCTACGACGGCGACTACTTCGCCGACTTCCCCTTCGCCGCCTACGTCCCCAAGACCGTCACCGCCGACGCGCGGATGGGCAATCCGGCGCCGCGCGTCACCGAGACCGCGTCGGGCATGATCAACGCCATCGGCCTGGAGAACCCCGGCATCGACGCCTGGATCGAAGGCCTCCCGGCGTGGGCCGGGCTGCGGCAGCCGGTCATCGTGAGCGTCGGCGGCAACGAGCCGGCCCAGTACGCGGCGGTCGTGGCTGCGCTCGAGGCGCATCTGGTCGCGGCGCCGGCGGGCACCGCGCCGCGAATCGAGGGGTACGAACTCAACATCTCGTGCCCCAACGTGTCCAGCGGTCTGCAGATAGGGGCGGACCCGGCGGCCACGGAGACGGTGGTCGCGGCCTGCCGCGAGGTCACCGGTCGGTTGCTGCTCGCCAAGCTCACCCCGAACGTCCGCGACGTCACCGAGATCGGCCGGGCGGCCCTTGCCGCCGGGGCCGACGGACTCTCCCTCGTGAACACGTTCAAGGCGTTGGTCCTCGACAGGCAGACCCTGCGTCCGTTCCTCGGCAACCGCACCGGCGGGCTCTGCGGGCCGGCGATCAAGCCCATCGCCCTGCGCATGGTCGCCGAGGTCGCCGAGGCCTTCCCGGGTGTGCCGCTCGTGGGCATGGGCGGCGTGATGACGGGTCTGGACGCGCTGGAGTTCATCGCCTGCGGCGCCACGGCCGTGGCGGTGGGCGCCGCCAACTTCACCGCGATGGAGGCCCCGCAGCGCATCCTCGCTGAGCTTCGCGACGAGATGAAGGCCCGTGGGCTCACCTCCGTGGCCGCCGTTCGCGGTCGGGCCCTCGGCGCCTGACACGCCTGGCTCGCGCGAGCCGCGGGCAAAAGGCCAGCTAGACGTCCTTTTTGACGGTTCATGGCTGTTGAACTCGCCGCGCGCAATCACATATACTTTCGCGCGATGTCCCCCTCTTCAAAGCAATTCAACACGGCTCCGGCGCGGTCCTTGGGTCAGCGGATGGACGCCCTGGGCAGGGCCAACGAGGTCCGCAGCCGGCGCGCCGCGCTCAAGGCCGACCTCAAGCGTGGCGCCGTCAGCATCGACGACATCCTCGCCGCGCCGCCTGAGTACCTGCTCACCGCCAAGGTCTCCGACCTGCTCATGGCGGCTCCCAAGTGCGGCCGGGTGAAGTCCGCCCGCATCATGGAACAGTGCCGCATCAGCCCGAGCAAGACCGTCGGCGGTCTCTCGGAGCGCCAACGGCACGAACTGCTCACCTACTTCGGGGGCTGACCATCGCGGCGGTCTTCGTCATCTCGGGGCCTTCGGGCGCCGGGAAAGGCACCGTCATCGCCCTCGTCCGCAAGCGGCTGCGTCACGTCGTGACCTCCGTCTCCGCGACCACGCGGCCGCCCCGGCCCGGAGAAGTGGACGGCCGCGAGTATCACTTCCAGGACGAGCCGGCCTTTCGCGCGGCCGTCTCGGCGGGCGACTTTCTGGAATGGGTAGAGTACAGTGGCAGTCTGTACGGCACGCTGCGCAGTGAGGTCGAGGCCCAGCTCGCAGCCGGCAACGATGTGGTGCTCGAGATCGAGCTCATCGGCGCCAGGGCCGTGCGGCGGACGATGCCCGAGGCCATCTCGGTGTTCATCGCCCCGCCGAGCATGGCCGAGCTCGCGGAGAGGCTACGAGGTCGCGGCACGGAGACGGCGGCGGCCATCGCTCTCCGTCTGGATCGCGCCGAGACCGAGGTCGCGGCCGCAGAGGAGTTCGACCACGTCGTGGTGAACGACGATGCCAGGCGCGCCGCCGACGAGGTGGCCGCCATTATCGAGGCACAGAGGAAGGAAGACTAGTGGATAAGCCCCGCATCGACGAGTTGCTGCCCCACGCGGACGGCTCTCGCTACGAGCTCGTCATGATCGCCGCCAAGCGCGCGCGGCAGATCAACAATTACTATCACAGCCTGGGCGAGAACACGCTCGGACTCGAAGAGCTCACGCCGCCACTGATCACGACGCGCAGCACCAACCTGCTGACCATCGCCTTCGAGGAGATCGTCGACAACAAGATCGAGCACAACTCTCCGGACTGATGCCCGTAGTGCTACGAAGAGCACGAAGGTCTGTTGAGCGGACGCCGGCCCGCAGGGCCCCGCGGGGGACGGACTGAGCGCCCGATGAGCGAGGCCGTCACCGTCCACGCCGCCCGCACCGTGCTCGTCGGTGTCACCGGCGGCATCGCGATCTACAAGGCGGTCGAGCTCGTCCGCGGCCTCGTCAAGGACGGCCATCAGCCCCTCGTGGTCACGACGGAGGCGGCGCAGCGGTTCGTGATGCCGCTCACCTTCGCCGCCGTGTCCCAGGCGCCGGTCCTCGACGATCAGAGCGCGTGGCAGTCGAGCGGCGGCTGGTTCCAGCACATCGAGGCCGCCCGGACCGCGAGCGTCATGGTCGTCGCCCCCGCGACGGCCAATACCCTCGCCAAGATGGCCTCCGGCATGGCCGACAACCTGCTCACGGCGATCTACCTCGCCTTCCGCGGCCCCGTCATCGTCGCGCCCACCATGAACTGGGCGATGAACGAGCACGCGGCGACGCAGGAGAACCTGCGCGTGCTCGCCGAGCGTGGTGTGGAGGTCTTGCCGACGGAAGAAGGCGAGCTCGCGTGCGGCGAACAAGGCTCCGGCCGCATGGCGTCGCCGGAGGCCATCCGGCTCGCGATACGCCGAGCCCTGGCGTCATCGGCAGGTGGGCCGCTCGCCGGCAAGAAGGTCGTGGTGACCTCCGGCGGCACGCGCGAGCGCATCGATGCCGTGCGCTTCATCGGGAATCGCTCCAGCGGCAAGATGGGCCGCGCCATCGCCGACGAGGCGTACCTGCGCGGCTCCCGCGTGACGCTGGTCACGACGCAGCCGGCCGACGGCGTTCCCTACGCCGTCGTCCGCGTCGACAGCGCCGATGAGATGGCGGCTGCGGTCGGTGAGCAGGTTCGCGACGCCGACGTGCTGGTGATGGCCGCGGCGGTCGCCGACTTCCGGCCGAGGGACGAAGAGGACGGCAAGATCGAGCGTGGGGAGCGCGAGTCGCTCACGATCGAGCTCGTGCGCACGGTCGACGTGCTCGCCGCGACCGCGCGCCCCGGACTGTTCCGTGTCGGCTTCGCCGCCGAGGCCGGTCCGCGGCTGGACCGCGCCCGCGCCAAGAAGGCGGCCAAGGGCGTCGACCTGCTCGTCTTCAACGACATCCTCGCCGAAGGCGTCGGCATCGGCTCGGACGAGAACGAGATCACCATCCTCACGCAGGCCGGCGAGGTCCACGTGCCACGTACCACCAAGACGGCGTGCGCGGCCGCCATCGCCGACCACATCGAGGCCGGGCTGCCGTGAGCGCCGACCGCGGAACCGTCGTCGCCGAGATCGAGGCGCGCGTCGCCAACGAGAACCTCAGGCGGCACATGCTCGCCACGGAGGCCATCATGCGCGCGCTCGCGGTGCGGCTCGGCGAGGATGCGGACGTTTGGGGACTCACCGGTCTCGCCCACGACCTGGACGTCGAGGAGACCGAGGACGATGCCCGACGGCACGGAGCGTTGGCCGCCGAGGCTCTTCGCTCGCTCGGGCTCCCCGACGAGGCCACCCACGCGGTGGCGGCGCACAACCCGGAGACAGGCGTGGTCGCGTCCGCGCCCATCGACGTGGCCCTGATCGCCGCCGACCAGCTCAGCGGGCTGGTGACCGCGGCGGCGCTGGTCCGACCGGACAAGGACCTCGCGGGCGTCAAGGTCAAGTCTGTGCGCAAGCGCTATCGCGAGGGAGCGTTCGCACGCGGTGTGGACCGGGAGTCCATCGCGCGCTGCTCCGAGCTCGGTCTCGAGCTGGATGACTTCTTCGCCCTCGGGCTCGAGGCGATGCAGGGCGTCGCTCCCGAGCTCGGGCTCTAGCGAGGCCTCCGGTGGACTCCCCGGAACGGCGCACACCAGAGTTCTGCGCCGAGAGCGAGGCGTACACGCTCTTCCGTCGCGGCGTCGACTTCCTCGAAGACGGACATCCGGCGCAGGCCGCCATGTACCTGGCGATGGCCTTGCGGCTCGAGCCCGGGCGCAACTCCATCCGCGAGACGCTGGGGCGGGCGGAGTTCGCCGCCGGACGCGTCGACCGCGCCGCCGAGCTCTTCGCGGAGGTCGTCGCCGACGTCCCCGACAGCGACTACTCCCACTACGCGCTCGCGCGCTGCCTGCGCAGGCTGGGCCGCGGGGAGGAGGCGCGGGGTCACCTGCGGCTGGCCCGCGCCCTGCACCCCGGGAGCGAGACGTACCGGCGGCCGCTCGAAGGTATCGACTAGCGGCGCGCAGCCGCCGACGCGAGCCGAAGCGCCGTGGTCACGCCGGAGGCGGGGGCGGCTCCTGAGCCGCCGGCGCGGCGCCTTCGGCCAGCGCCTCCGGACCTACGTGCGCCATGGCGAGAAGGACGGCGATGCGCTGGCGGACCGGCGGGTGCGTGTCGAAGACGCCCGTCACTTCCTTGGTCTTCTTCATCGGATTCTCGATGTAGAGGTGAGCCGTCGCCCGGTTGGCGTGGCGCAACGGGGTCGGATCGGCGGCGATCCTGGTCAAGGCTCGCGCGAGCCCGAGGGGGTTGCGCGTGAGCTCGACCGCTGAGGCGTCGGCGAGGTACTCGCGGCGGCGGGACACGGCGAACTGGACCGCGTAGGCCGCGGCGGGCGCCACGAGCGCGAGCACGATGGCGATCACGGCGACGATCGCACCCGCCTGATCGCCGCCCGAGCTGCCACCGCCTCTCCGGCGACCCATCCCGCCCCAGAAGCTCCAGCGCAGGAAGAAGTCGGCGATGAGCGCGATCATGCCGACCAGGATGCCGACGAGGGTCTCGAAACGGATGTCGTAGTTGCGGATGTGCGCCATCTCGTGCGCCACGACGCCCTGGAGTTCCTCGCGGTTGAGGCGCTCCATCATCCCGCGGGTCACGGCGATGGAGGCGTGACGCGGGTCGCGACCCGTGGCCAGCGCGTTGGGCGACGCCTCGTCGAGCACGTACACCGCCGGCACCTGCGGCAGGCCGGCGGCGATGGTCATCTCCTCGACCACGTTGAAGAGCTGCGGCTCCTCGGCGTGGGTGACACGGCGGGCGCCACTCACGGCGAGCACCATCTTGTCGCCGCTGTAGTAGCCGATGATGCTCCAGACGATGGCGGCGATGCCGAAGACGCCGAGCAGTCCGATACCGCCAGGGGTGCCGCCGAGGGTCGCGTAGCCGATCACGAAGCCCAGCACGGCAAGCAACGCCACGACAAGTCCCGCGAGGAGCCACGAGGCCCGGCGGTTGCGGCGGATCTGCTCGTACATGCGGGCTCCGGCGGTCTGGCCCGCTTACCTCAGGTCGACGGTCGGGACGGCGCGGTCGCCCTCGGGAGCCTCGAAGAACTGACGGGTCGTGAAGTTGAACATGCCGGCGATCAGATTCGAGGGGAACATCTGGATCTTGTTGTTGTAGGTGAGGACGCTGTCGTTGTAGAACTGCCGCGCGAACGCGATCTTGTTCTCCGTGGAGGTGAGCTCCTCCTGAAGGCTGAGCACGTTCTGGTTCGCTTTGAGATCCGGGTAGCTCTCCACCACGGCGAAGAGCGATTTGAGGGTGCCGGTCAGCGCGTTCTCCGCCTCAGCCTGCGCCTGCGGCCCACGACTGCCGGCGTCGATGGCGGCGGCGCGGGCGTTGGTGACGTTGGTGAGCGTCTCCTGCTCGTAGGACATGTAGTCCTTGACCGCCTCGACCAGATTGGGGATGAGGTCGTGCCGGCGCTTGAGTTGCACCTCGATCTGGCTCCATGAGTTGTCGACCTGGTTGCGCCGCTTGACGAGGCTGTTGTACATCCCGGCCAAGACGGCCACGACCACGACCAGGACAACGATGAGGACGATGACGGCGATCACCCGGCGCTCCTTCCGTTGGGGACGTCTGCTCGCGAATAGTCTACGCTACTAGGGGGGGTCGACCAGCGTGCCGTTTGGACACAGGGGAGGTGCTTCTCTATCCTAGGTCCGAGATGAACGCACGCACCCGTGACATCCTGGTCTTGACGGTCGGCCTTGGAGTCCTTCTGGCTGCGGCCTTCGGCGGGTATGCCGCGGTCCGTGCGAGGGCCGAAGGCTCCGGCGCCCGGCAGGTGCTCGCGCCGGTGCCGAAGCCCACGCCCAGACCGTCGTCGTCCAGCGTCGAGCCGGCGTACGAGCGCTGGACGGTGGGCAAGGCCGTCGGCCCGGTCACGGTGTACGCGCGCCCCAGCACCTCCGCCGCGGTGAAGACGAAGCTGGGCAAGCTCAACCAGAACGGCTACCCCAACCTCGTGCTCGTCGACTCCACCCGCGAAGTGAGCGGCCGGGTCTGGTACCGCGTCTGGCTCGCCATCCGCCCCAACGAGAGCCGGGGCTGGATCCCGGAGGGCAAGCTGGCCTTCTACGTGACCTCCTCGAAGATCACCATCGATCTCTCCGAGCGCAAGCTCAGCGTCTATCGGCGCGGCGGGCTCGTCGACACGTATCCGGTGGCGGTGGGCAAGCCGGGTCTGAGCACGCCCACCGGCTACTTCTTCATCAACCAGAAGCTGAAGCCGCCGGCGCCGGGAGGCGCCTACGGCGTGCTGGCGATCGGCATCAGCGCGTTCCAGCCGAAGCTCCCGAACTGGGCGCAGGGCGGGCCCGTGGCCATCCACGGTACCAACCAGGACGAGCTCATCGGCAAGGCAGTGAGTCACGGGTGCGTGCGCATGCACGACAAGGACGTGCTCGCGGTCAGCCGCCTCGTGCCCGCCGGCAGTCCCGTCATCATCGAGCCCTGACCGGTCTGCGGCCTGCGCCGCCGCGTCTCCCTTACCAGTACTCGCCCTGATGCAGGAGCATGTCGTGCGCCTTGCATTTGGGGCAGGTGTACGAGGCCGCCTTGTCGAGGAAGAAGAGCTCACTGCCGCAGATGACGCAGTGGAACTCGTCGACGTGGATGTCGGCGCCGGTCATGTCGACCTCGACGATGGTGCCGCACTCCACGCAGTACGCGGGCATGAACCGCTGCCGCGGGTCGTACATGCTGACACCCCAGCGGATGCGGTCCGCCGTGTACGCGCACTGGCGGCACGCGAACGTGGTGTACTCTCCCATGGCCTGCCTCTCTCCCGACTGCCGGTTTCCCTTCCAGTATCGGCAGGAGGCCCCGACGGTTGAGCGCACCAGCCTTGAACGGCCTGCGAAGCCAGTGCTATACTCTTCGTGAAGGACAACACACCACGAGGCGGACTCTTGCGTCAAAAGTCGGTGGGCAACCGACTTTTCTCGTGTTAGGGGTCGTTATGAGGGAGAAGAGACAGCAACTGGAGACCGTCATCGAAGCCACGCTCGTCGAGCGATTCCCTGACGTCGAGCTCGTCGACGTCGACGTGCGCGGCGGGTCGGCTGCGTCGCTCACGCTGTTCATCGATCGGCCGGGCGGCGTCGACCTCGAGCTCTGCGCGGCGGTCAGCCAGGCGCTGGAGGACATCCGCGAGCAGTATTCGCTCGAGGTCTCCTCGCCGGGCCTGGACCGGCGGCTGCGCAAGCCGGCGCACTTCGCCGGGCAGCTGGGCCGCGTGGTCGCGGTGACGATGACCGAGCCCGTAGAGGGCCGCCGCAACTTCCGCGGCGTCCTGGCGGCGGCCGGCGACGACTCCATCACCCTCGCCCTGGAGGACGGGGGCAGCGCGACGCTGCCACTGGCCTCTCTCGGGAAGGCCCACGTGGTCTACAACTATGAAACCGACGGAGGCCATCGTGAGTAGAGAGATCATCGAGGCTCTGCGCCAGATCGAGAGCGAGAAAGGCATTGCCTTCGAGGCTCTTGTCGAGGCTCTCGAGGACGCGCTGCTGTCCGCCTACAAGAAGTCACCGGACTCGGCCGAGTACGCCGCGGTCGAGATCGACACGGAGACCGGCGACATGCGCGTCTTCGAGCTCATCTTCCCGGAGCACATCGACACCGAGTCGCTCAAGATCCACGACGAAGAGACCGGGGAAGAGGTGGGACTCGACCTCAGCGGCGTCGACATGAGCGAGGTCGAGCGCGTCGAGGTCACGCCGGACGACTTCGGCCGCATCGCCGCGATGACCGCCAAGCAGGTCATCCTCCAGCGCATCCGAGAGGCCGAACGCGACCTCATGTACGACGAGTACATCGAGCGTGTCGGCGAACTCGTCACCGGCATCGTGCAGCAGAGCGATCCCCGCCACAACACGCTGGTCGAGTTGGGCCGCGTCGAGGCGGAGCTGCCACGCGGCGAGCAGATCGAGACCGAGCACTACGAGCACGGCGCCCGCATCAAGGCCGTGATCATGCGTGTAGAGGAGTCGGCCAAGGGTCCGCAGGTCAAGCTATCGCGGCGCAGCGAGGAACTCGTTCGCAAGCTGTTCGAGCTCGAGGTCCCGGAGATCGCCGACGGCCTCGTCGAGATCAAGCAGGTCGCTCGCGAGACCGGGTATCGCGGCCGCGACGGCAAGCCGACTCCCGGGCGCTGCAAGATCGCCGTGATCTCCCACGCGGACGGCGTCGACCCAGTGGGCGCCTGCGTGGGCCCGCGCGGATCGCGCGTGCGCATGGTCGTGAGCGAGCTGCGTGGCGAGCGCATCGACATCATCCCTTACAACGACGACGCGGCGCGGTTCGTCGCCAAGGCGCTCTCCCCGGCGCGTGTGCGCGAGGTGATCGTCGACGACGAGGAGAAGACGGCGACGATCATCGTCCCGGACGATCAGCTCTCTCTGGCCATCGGCAAGGAAGGTCAGAACGCCCGCCTGGCGAGCAAGCTCACGGGCTGGCGCATCGACATCAAGAGCCAGCAGCAGATGGCCGAGGCCGAGAACAGCCTCGAGTTCGGCGACGAAGAAGGCGTGGACGGGCAGTGCATGGCGATCGGGCGCAGCGGCAAGCGCTGTCCCAATCAGGCCGAGCCCAGCTCGCGGTACTGCAGCATCCATGCCGACTACGTCGAGCCCCCGAAGGCCGACACGACCGCCGAGGATCAGGCTGCGAAGGCCTCTGACGAGCAGGCCGGCGTCGCCGAGGCGCACGAGGAGTGACCGACGTGGCGACGCCGGAGAGGACGTGCGTCGGCTGTCGCCGCCGGCGCGGCCAGGACGAGTTCGTCCGGCTTGTGGCCGCACAGGGACGCGTCGTGCCGGCGCGACCCGGCGCTCCCGGGAGGAGCGCCTATCTGTGTCCCGAAGAAGCATGTCTCGAGGCCGCGGAGAGGAAGCGCGCGTTCGCGCGCGCCTTTCGCGGCCCGGTGACGCTCGATCCCGTGGTGCGCGAGGTCTTCGCGCAGCCACGGAACGCGCGGTCCAGCCACGCAAGCCCGCCAGACGGCGTGCCTGCGACGGCAAAGGTGCAGTGTAGCTGCGCCGCCCTGCACGATGACGTGCCTGCGGCGGCTGTTGACGAAAGGCGGTGAGGTGAATGGCGAAACGTAAAGTCTCGGATATCGCGACTCAGCGAAAGACGAGTGTCGAGGATGTGCTCGCCCACCTCAAGAAGGCGGGCATCGAGGTCGTCGACGGCGAAGTCGACGTCGACGACGCGGCGATCGAGAAGGCGTACGCCGCGCCGGCCGGTGGCGCCGTGCGCCGGCGTTCCGGCGGCGGCCCCGGCGGCAAGAAGCGCAGGGTCATCATCGACGCCGGCGCCTCGCGTCGGGGCGGCGGCCCCGGCGGCCGCGACCGGCGCCGCGGCCGCGGCCGCGGCCGGGAGCGCGAGGAACAACAGACGGCGGTGATCGTCCCGACCGGCCTCGTCAAGGTGCCGTCCGGGTCGACCGTCAAGGACGTCTCCCGGCTCCTCGGTATCACGACGTCGGACATCATCAAGGCGCTCATGGGCTATGGCGAGATGGTCACCATCACGCAGACGCTCAGCGATGAGGCGATCGAGGTGCTGGCCACCGACTTCACGCGTGAGGTGGAGATCACCCACGCGGCGGACGAAGAGGCCGAACTCGAGAAAGAGGCCGTGGACGACCCCAAGGACCTCAAGCCTCGTCCTTCCGTGATCACCGTCATGGGCCACGTCGACCACGGCAAGACCAGCTTGCTGGACGCGATCCGCGAGACCGAGGTCGCGGCAGGAGAGGCCGGTGGCATCACGCAGCACATCGGCGCCTACCAGGTGAAACACAACGGTCAGCTCATCACCTTCATCGACACACCCGGGCACGCGGCGTTCACCGCGATGCGGGCGCGCGGCGCCAAGGTGACCGACATCGCCGCGATCGTCGTGGCGGCGGACGACGGCGTGATGCCGCAGACCGTGGAGGCCATCGACCACGCCAAGGCCGCCCAGGTGCCGATCGTCATCGTGATCAACAAGATCGACAAGCCCGACGCCAACATCGAACGCATCAAGCAGCAGCTCGCGGAACAAGGTGTCGTGCCGGAGGACTGGGGCGGCGACAACGTCTTCGTCGAGGCGAGCGCCAAGAAGCGCATCGGACTCGACAACTTCCTGGACATGCTTCTTCTGGTCGCCGAGGTCGGCGACCTCAAGGCCAACCCCGACGTGCCGGCCAGCGGCTTCATCATCGAGTCCAAGGTCGACGCGGGGCGTGGCGTCGTGGCCACCGTCCTCGTGAACCGCGGCACCATGCAGGTCGGCGACGCCGTCGTCGCCGGAGAGGCCAGCGGTCGCGTGCGCGCCATGCGCGACTATCGCGGCGAGACGCTCAAGAGCGGCGGGCCCTCGACGCCGGTCGAGATCGTCGGCTTCGACGAGCTTCCCGTCGCCGGCGAGTTCTGCCGCGTCGTCAAGGACGAGCGCGCCGCGCGCGCCCTCGGCCAGAAGCGGGCCAATCGACTCAAGACCGAGGCTCTCGCCAAGCAGCACGCGCTGACGCTCGACGACGTCTTCGCGCGCATCGCGGCAGGCAAGGTCCTCGACCTCAACCTGGTGGTCAAAGCGGACGTTCAGGGTAGCCTGGAAGCGCTCAGCGACGCGCTGCTCAAGATCCAGCACCCCGAGGTCAAGGTGCGCGTCATCCACTCGGGCGTGGGCGGCGTGAACGAGTCCGACGTCATGCTCGCCAGCGCCTCGACGGCCATCATCATCGGCTTCAACGTCAGGCCCAGCCCGCAGGCCACCTCGCTGGCCGAGACCGAAGGCGTCGACATCCGCACCTATCAGGTGATCTACAAGGTCACCGAAGACATCACGGCGGCCCTGGTCGGCATGCTCAAGCCGACGTTCGAGGAGATCGTGCTGGGGCAGGCTGAGGTTCGCACCACGTTCAAGGCCTCCAAGCTCGGCACCATCGCCGGCTGCATGGTCACGCACGGCAAGATCGTCCGCAACGCGGGCGTGCGTGTGCTGCGCAACGACGTGGTCGCGCACGACGGCAAGATGGCCTCGCTCAAGCGCTTCGCCGAAGACACGCGTGAGGTCCTGGAAGGCTTTGAATGCGGCATCCTGCTCGACGGCTTCAACGACCTCAAAGAAGGGGACGTGCTGGAGGCGTACGAGACCAGAGAAGTCGCCCGTGAGGCCTGACGCCTGTATCGGCGTCCTCCTCGCGGAGTTGCACTTCCCTGAGAGCCGAACGCTCAAGGAGAAGCGCGCGCCGCTCGCTTCGCTGCGTGACGTCATGCAGGGGCGGTTTCGCGCCTCCTTCAGCGAGGTAGGACTGCAGGATGCGTGGCAGCGCGCGCGCGTGCTCGTGGTGCTGGCTGCGTCGTCGCTGCAGCAGACCCGCGAGCGCCTCGACGACATCGACCGCTACCTCCACGCGCAGGACTACGAGGTGGCGCGCGTACTGCTCAAGACAACCGACCCGGTGGACACGGTATGGGACTTCGACTACTGAGGATCAACGCGAGCATCAAGGAGATCCTCTCTTCGGTCATCACCGCGGAGGGTCTCAAGGACCCGCGCATCGGATTCGTCACCGTCACGGGGGTCGAGACGTCCCGAGACCTGCGCACGCCAAGGTGTTCGTCAGCGTGCTCGGCGGCAAGACCGAGCGCGATCTGACCATGAAGGCCCTGGAGAAGTCGCGCGGCTTTCTGCAGGCCAAGATCAACGCCTCGCTGCACATGAGACGCACGCCCCAGCTGCAGTTCCTCTATGACGACACGCTCGACAACGCGCTCCGTATCGAGCGCGCCCTCAAGCGCGAGGAAGAGGTGCTCGGCAAGGAGGCGCCGGAGATCGTCGTCGGCGGCGCCGACGACGCGGACGCCGGCGCCGAGGCCGCGGATGAGACCTCCCTGCCGCGCGGCGGCACCTCGCCGCAGGATCACGGCGGCGACGTTCCGGTCGAGGGCGGCGAGGAACAGGCATGAAGGCGCTCGCCGCCGAGCTCGACGCGGTCTGCCGGCGCATGCGCTCGGAGCGCAGCGTCGCGCTGGCCGTCCACGAGAAGCCCGACCTGGACGCGCTCGGCGCCGCCGCCGGCATGCTCGACCTCTTCGGTCAGCTCGAGATCGACGCCGCGCTGTACGTCGCCGAGGGAGAGCTCCTGCCGTTCGGCGACGAACTGCTGCCGGCCGGGAGCGTGCGCCGCGGCGCTCCTCCCGGCGACGCCGCGCTCTACGCGCTCGACTCCGGGAATCCGCAGAGGCTCGCCCTGCCTGCGGGCTCAGGGGACGACGTCGCCGTCAATATCGACCACCACCACGACAACCCGCGCTACGGGGATCTCGCCTTCGTGCGCGGCGACGCCAGCAGCACCAGCGAACTCGTGTGCGACATCGCCCGCGCGCTCGGGCTGCAGCCATCGCCGCCGGCGGCGGCAGCCCTGTACGCGGGCATCTCCTTCGACACCGGCCACTTCCACCACGGCTGCACGTCGGCGGCCACGTTCCGGTGCGCCGCGTGGCTCGTCGAGCTCGGTGTGGACGTGACCGGCCTCTACGCTCTCCTCTACGAGCGACGCTCCCTTGCCGCGCTGCGCCTCTGGGCGCGAGCCGTCGACCGCACAGTCGCCGTCGCCGGCGGCCGCGCCCTCCTCGCGGCCGTGGAGACGGCCGACTTCGCCGCCACGGGCGCCGGTCCCGAGGAGACGGACGGCATCGTCGAGAGCCTGCGCAGCGTGGACGGCGTCGACGTGGCCGCGGTGGTCAAGGAGCAGGACGCCGGCGCGCGCGTGCGCGTCAGCCTGCGCTCGGAATCGATCGACGTCAGCGCGCTGGCCGCCCGTCAGGGCGGCGGAGGCCATCGCCTCGCCGCCGGGTTCTCGAGCGACGACAGTCCCCAGGAGGTGATCGCGTGGCTCAGTTCCGAACTCGAAAGGCTCCTCTCGACGGCATCCTGCTGATCGACAAGCCCGAGGGCTTCACGTCGCACGACGTCGTCGCGCGGGTGCGCCGGCAGTTGCGTCCCGACGTCAAGAAGGTGGGCCACGCGGGCACGCTCGACCCGTTCGCGACGGGATTGCTGGTCGTGCTCGTCGGCAGGGCCACGAAGCTGGCGCGCTTCTTCGTCGACCTGCCCAAGGAGTATGAGTGCACCGTTCGCTTCGGCGTGCGCTCGGACACCGGCGACCTGACCGGAGAGCTCGCGGAGACGGGCCTCGCGACGACCAGGGAGGCCGTGGACGAGGCGATCCCCGGGTTCCTCGGCTGCATCATGCAGAGCGTGCCCATGACGTCCGCCGTCAAGGTGGACGGCGAGCGGCTCTACAAGAAGGCGCACCGGGGAGAAGTCGTCGAGACGCCCGTCAAAGAGGTGGAGATCGAGTCGATCGAGGTGCTCGAGTTCGACGAGGCCGCACAGACCATGGGCTGCCGCATCGCCTGCTCCAAGGGCACGTACGTCCGTCAGCTGGCGATCGACATCGGCGAGACGGTGGGCGTCGGAGCTCACCTCGAGCAGCTCTCGCGCACGGCCGTCGGCGACCTCCGGCTCACGGAGGCACAGACGCTCGCGGCCTTCGAGGAGGCGGTCGAGGCGCGTGAGCCCGGCAACGACCACATCCCCGGCCTCATCCCGCCGGCCGCGGCGCTGGAGTTCATGCCCGCCATCGAGCTCTCGGCGGCACAGGTCGCCGCCGTCCGCAACGGGGCACGGCTGCCCGGCGGACCGCAGGAGCCCGTGCGCCTCACCTTCCGCGGCGAGCTCATCGCCATCTACGGGCCCGCCGACGAGGGCAACGCCCTCAAGCTGCTCGTCAAGCTCTGATGGAGGTCGTCTCCGACATCGCGCTGCTCGAGCGGCGTCCCCGAGCTCTCGCGCTCGGCACCTTCGACGGCGTGCACGCCGGCCACCGCGCGGTGATCGGTCGCGCCATCGGCCTGGCGTCCGAGCGCGGTCTCACCAGCGCCGTGGTCACGTTCGACCGGCACCCGCTCTCCGTCATCGATCCCTCACGCGCGCCGCGACTCCTGACCTCCACGGAGGAGAAGGTCCGGCTGATCGGCGAGCTCGAACCAGACGAGCTGATCCTCCTGCCGTTCGACGAACGCCTCGCCGCGCTCACGCCTGCCGCCTTCTGCTCCGACCTGCTGGCGCAGGCTCTCCAGGCGCGGGTCGTCGTGGTCGGCGAGAACTTCAACTTCGGCGCCGCCGGCGCCGGCGACGCGGCGCAGCTGCGCGCCTGCGGCGCCGCCCACGGCTTCGACGTCGCCATCTGCGATCTCGTCACCGAGCACGGCTCGTCCATCAGCTCGACCCGCATCCGCCGGCTGCTGCACGACGGGGAGCTCGAGGAGGTGCGTGAGATCCTCGGCCGGCCGCCCTCGGCCGCCGGCGTCGTCGTCCACGGCGACAAGCGCGGCCGCACGCTGGGGGTCCCCACCGCCAACGTCGACGTCGAGGCGGGCACGATCTTCCCCGGTCGCGGGGTCTACGCCGCCCGCGTCCTCGTGGCGGGCGCCTGGTATCGCGCCGCCGTGAACATCGGCCACAACCCGACCTTCCAGAGCCGGGAGGAGCCCACCACGCACGTGACTGTCGAGGCCTTCCTCCTCGGCTTCGATGGCGACATCTACGACGAGGAGATCCGCCTCGACTTCCTCCACAAGCTCCGCGGCGAGCGGCGTTTCGACGGTGTCGGGGAGCTCGTCGAGCAGATGCGCCTCGACATCGCGGCCACCGGCTCGCTCGCGGACGCCGAGCTCGACGCGGTCGGCCTGGCGCCCCTTCTCGTCGCCGAGAGCTGACCTCGCCGCCCGCGGCGACGCGGTTTGTCGCCGCCACTCGCTGTGCTACCCTTGCACGACCGCCTTCTCGGTCACGGGCCGCCACCCCGCGACTGGGTCCACGGATGCTCCCGAGAGGGAGGTGAAACTCATGGCAATCACCAAAGACATCAAAGAGACCATCATCGCCAAGCACGCCAAGCACGAAGGCGACACTGGCTCCCCCGAGGTACAGATCGCGATCCTCACAGCGCGCATCGAGACCCTCACCGATCACCTCAAGACGCACAAGAAAGACCATCACAGCCGGCGCGGCCTGCTGAAGATGGTCGGTCAGCGTCGCCGTCTGCTCAACTACCTGCAGGCGCGCGACCTCGAGCGCTATCGCGCGCTCGTCAAGGAGCTCGAGCTCCGCAAGTAGGCACCACCCTTCGGCGCCAGACGCGCCGTCGTCATCGTCATCGTGCCAACCACGCCGACGAGAGAGTACCCGAGCGCAATGGGGCGCCGGGTAGAGAGAGACGAAGGAATAGATGAACACGATTGAAGTAGAAGTCGGGGGCCAGACAATCACCCTCGAGACCGGTCGCCTCGCCAAGCAGGCGAATGGCGCCGTGCTGGTGAGCTGTGGCGACACGGTCGTCCTCGTCAGCGCCGTCATGCGCGACGACGTGCGCGAGGGGCAGGACTTCTTCCCCCTGACCGTCGACGTGGAAGAGCGGCACTACGCCGCCGGCAAGATCCCCGGCGGCTTCATCAAGCGCGAATCGCGCCCGAGCGAGAAGGCGATCCTGGGAGCGCGTCAGATCGACCGCCCCATCCGGCCGCTGTTCCCCAAGGGCTTCATGAACGAGATCCACATCGTCGCCACGACGCTGTCCGTCGACTTCGAGCTGTCGTACGACGTGCTCGCGACGCTCGGCGCCTCAGCGGCGCTCACCATCAGCGACATCCCGTTCGGCGGCCCGATCGGCTCCGTGCACGTCGGCCGCATCGACGGCCAGCTGGTCGTGAACCCCTCGCTGGAGGAGCTCAAGGACGAGTCCGACATGGACCTCGTCGTCACCGGCACCGCCGACGCGATCGTCATGGTCGAGGCAGGCGCTCAGGAGGTGTCCGAGAGCGTCATCGTCGAGGCCCTGGGCCTTGCGCACGAGGAGATCAAGAAGCTCGTCGCCGTCCAGCTCGAGCTGCAGAAGCTCGTCGGCAAGCCCAAGCGGGCCGTCACCCCGTGGACGGTCGACGAGGGCGTGCTCGCGGAGGTCCGCAACGGCTTCGGCCCCGCCTTCGACGCCGCCACGCAGCTGCCGGGCAAGAAGGAGCGCATGGACGCGACCGCCGCAGCCAAGGACGCGGCCTACGCGCAGCTCATCTGCCGACGACACCGATCCCGAGCGCGTCGTGCAGGTCAAGCGCGCCGTCGCCAAGCTCGAGAAGGACATCATCCGCCGGCGCATCGCCGTCGAGAAGCGACGCCCGGACGGTCGCGCCACCGACGAGGTCCGGCCGATCAGCTGCGAGGTCGGCGTCGTACCGCGCACGCACGGCAGCGCCCTCTTCACCCGCGGCGAGACGCAGGCGATGAGCCTGCTCACGCTCGGCGGCACCGGCGAGTTCCAGCGTATCGACGGCCTCGGTATCGAGGACAAGAAGCGCTACATCCACCACTACAACTTCCCGCCCTACTCGGTGGGGGAGACCGGCTTCATGCGCGGCCCCAAGCGCCGCGACATCGGCCACGGCGCCCTCGCCGAGCGTGCCCTGCTGCCGGTCCTGCCGACTGAGGTCGAGTTCCCGTACACGATCCGCATCGTGTCCGAGATCCTCGAGAGCAACGGCTCGTCCTCGATGGCCAGCGTCTGCGGCTCGACCCTCTCGCTCATGGACGCCGGCGTGCCGATCAGCGCCCCGGTGGCCGGCACGGCGATGGGTCTCATCAAGGAAGGCGACGACTACATCGTCCTCACCGACATCGCCGGCGTCGAAGACCACCTCGGCGACATGGACTTCAAGGTCGCCGGCACTGCGGAGGGCATCACCGCTCTGCAGATGGACATCAAGATCACGGGTGTGACCTTCGAGATCCTCACCGAGGCGCTCGAGCAGGCGCGCAAGGCGCGGCTCCACATCCTCGGCAAGATGCTCGAGACGATCGCCGAGCCGCGCGGCGAGCTCAGCCAGTGGGCGCCGCGCATCTTCAGCATCCAGATCAACCCCGACCAGATCGGGCTCGTGATCGGCAAGGGCGGCGAGACCATCCGCGGCATGACCGAGGAGTTCAGCGCCGACATCGACATCCAGGACGACGGGACGATCTTCATCTGCGCCCCCGACGAGGAGGCTGCGGAGGGCGTCAAGAACCGCATCGAGTCGATGACCAAGGAGGTCGAGGTCGGCGACGTCTTCACCGGACGCGTCGTCAAGACCACCGACTTCGGCGCCTTCGTCGAGCTCAAGAAGGGCACCGACGGCCTGCTGCACATCTCGCGTCTGGCCCCCAAGGGCGAGCGCGTCAAGAACGTCGAGGACGTCGTCAAGCGCGGCGATTCGGTGACCGTCGAGGTCGTCGAGATCGACAAGGCGCGCAACCGCATCGGGCTCACGCTGCTCAAGCCGCCCGAGGCGGACTGAGAAGAGAAGCGAAGCAGGGAGCGGGCCACGGAGGCCTACCGCCTGTCAACGCTGGAGAACGGCCTGCGAGTGGCCACCGAGCGCCTGGAAAGCGTGCGCTCGGTGGCCCTCGGGGTCTGGATCGCCGCCGGCTCCCGGCTGGAGCCGGTCGAGCTCGGCGGCGTCTCGCATTTCATCGAGCACATGATCTTCAAGGGCACTGACCGCTTCTCCGCGGCCGACATCGCTCACATCTTCGACGACATGGGCGCCGAGCCGAACGCGTCCACCTCGAAGGAGTACACGCTCGTCAACGCGCGCCTGCTCGACGACGACCTCGACACCGCGTTCGAGGTGATCGCCGACATGGTGGCGCGGCCGACCTTCGCCGACCTGGACCAGGAGCGCGAGGTCGTGCTCGAAGAGGTGGCGATGTACGAGGACTCGCCGCCCGAACTCATCCACGACGACCTCTGCGAGGTGGTCTTCGGAGAGCACCCGCTCGGGCGCCCCATCATCGGGCACTCCGAGACGCTGGCGGCGCTCGACCTCGACACCGTGCGCAGCTATCACGATGAACACTACGTGAATCCCGGGGTCGTGATCGCGGCCAGCGGTCACGTCGATCACGATCACCTGTGCGATCTGGCGACCGAGCACTTCCGCCCGGAACCCGGCGCGGTGGTCAGGCTCGCCGATCTCAGCGCACCGGAGCTGAGCCACCTGGCCCGCTTCACCCAGAAGGACACGGAGCAGTATCACGTATGCCTCGGCGGCCCCGGCCCGCATCGCGGCGACCCGGACAGGTACGCGGTCTACGTCGTCGACACCATCCTCGGAGGCTCCTGGAGCTCGCTCCTCTTCCAGGAGGTGCGCGAGAAGCGGGGACTGGCGTACTCGGTGTACTCGTACGCGTCCTTGTTCGCCGACGCCGGGCTCACGGCCGTGTACTTCGGCTCGCGCGAGGAGGCCGTCGAGGAGGCCATGACGGTGATCCTCGACAGGCTCGTCGACCTCGAGGCCGCCATGACCTCCAGCGCGGTCGACCGCGCCAGGAACCACCTCAAGGGCCAGCTGGTGCTGAGCATGGAGAGCCCCGGCGCGCGCATGCACACCCTCGGTCGGAACGTCTTGCTCGAGCAGCCGGTGCTGACCGTGGACGAGGTGCTGGCGCGTATCGACGCCGTCGACCACGACGCCGTCATCGAGGCCGTGCGGCGGTACTATGACCCGCAGACGTGGTCCACGGCGTGTATCGGACCCCGGCCGGAGCCGTTCCGGGCCGTGACGCAAGGATTCTCCCTGGAGGAGCGATAAGCGGTATGTCTACGCTGTCCCGCTTGTGTACGCCGAAAGAGGGGGCGTCATGATCGACGTCCTGGTGACCGGAGCTGCCGGCAAGATGGGCTCCTTGAGCGCCGCCACCATCGCTGCGCAGGACGACCTGCGCCTCGTGGCGCTGGTAGACCCCACGCCCGGCGACGGGGGTGAGGCGCCGTGGTTCGCTGACGTCGGCGCTGCGCTCGCGCTCACGACGCCGGCGGCGGCTCTGGAATTCAGCGTGCCCGCCGCGGTCTACGGCAACGCGGCGGCGCTGCTGGACGCCGGGGTGCCCACCGTGGTCGGGGCGACGGGCCTTGACGACGCGCAGGTCGACGCCCTGACCGCCAAGGCGGCAGCCTCCGGCGCGGGGCTCGTCATCGTCCCCAACTTCGCCGTGGGAGCCGTGCTCCTCATGCGCTTCGCCGCCGAGGCCGCCAGGTACTACGAGCACGCCGAGATCATCGAGACGCACGAGAAGGCCAAGATAGACGCGCCGTCGGGCACGTCGCTGCGCACGGCGCGCCTGATGACTGAGGCGGCGGGATCCGCTCTTGCGGCCCCGCCCGGCGCCGGCCAGACGGCGCGCGGCCTCGTCGCCGACGAACGCGTGACCATCCACAGCGTCCGCCTGCCGGGCGCGGTGGCGCACCAGGAGGTCATCTTCGGCGGCGAAGACGAGCTGCTCACGCTGCGGCATGATTCGTTGTCCAGGCGCTCGTTCATGGGCGGCGTCCTGCTGGCGCTGCGCCGCGTCGGGGCCGTGCACGGAACGGTGATCGGCCTCGAGAACCTCCTTGACTGATCGACCGCTGTGACCAGACCGCACTTGAGGGGGGAGCGACGTGAGTGAGAGTCTCGGGACCATCCTGACCGCGATGGTGACGCCCTTCGACGCCGACGGCGCCGTCGATCACGGCAAGCTCGCCGAACTGGCCGGCCACCTGCTCGCCAACGGCTCCGACGGCCTCGTGGTCGCGGGGACCACCGGCGAGTCGCCGACCCTGTCCGACGACGAGAAGCTGCAGATGTTCCGTACCGTCGTGTCGGCGGTCGGAGCCCGCTGCGCCGTCGTCGCGGGTACGGGCACCAACGACACGCGTCACAGTGTGGAGCTCACGCGCGCGGCCCAGGCTTGCGGCGTGGACGCCGTCCTGGCCGTCGTCCCCTACTACAACAAGCCGCCCGAGCGCGGCCTGCTCGCGCACTTCCGCGCCATCGCCGCTGCGACCGACCTGCCGGTGATCGTCTACAACATCCCCGGCCGCTCTGTCGTCAATCTCTCACCCGAGGCTCTCGCTGCGCTGGCCGAGACCGAGAACATCGTCGCCGTCAAGCAGGCCAACCCCGATCTCACCGAGACGGACCGGCTCATGGCGCTGTGCGACATGCGCGTGTACGCCGGCAACGACGACATGCTGTACGAGGTCATGTCGCGCGGCGGCTCGGGGGGCATCTGCGTGGCCAGCCATCTCGTGGGCCCGCGGATGGCCGAGATCGCCAGGCTCTGCCTCGAGGGCGACCGCGCGGCAGCGGCCGCCGAGGACGCCCAGCTCCACGCCCTGTACGAAGCACTGTTCGTGACCGCCAACCCTATCCCGGTCAAGGCGGCGCTGAACCTGCTCGGGCACGAGGTCGGAGGCTTGCGCCTCCCGCTCGTGCCCGCGACTCCTGAAGAAGAATCCGTGGTGGCCGCCGAGCTCAGGCGGCTCGGTCTGACCGACGCCTGAGCCCCGCGGCCGCCCGCACAGAGAGGTAATCACATGACTGAAGACGCCGTACGCATCATCCCCCTCGGGGGACTCGGCGAGATCGGCAAGAACATGACCGCGGTCGAGTACCGCGGCAAGATCGTCGTGCTCGACTGCGGCGTGGAGTTCCCCAGCGAGGAGATGCTCGGCATCGACCTGGTGCTGCCCGACATCCGGTGGCTGGTCGAGCGCCGCGACGACGTGCTCGCGTTCCTCATCACGCACGGCCACGAGGATCACCTGGGCGCGTTGCCCTTCGTCCTCAAGCAGATCAACAAGCCCGTGTACGGGAGCCGCTTCACGCTGGCCCTGATCAAGTCGAAGCTGGACGAACACGGCCTGCTCAAAGTCGTCGATCTCGTCGAGGTCAACGACCGCTCGCGTCTGGACATCGGCCCGTACGCCGTCTCGTTCATCGCCACGAGCCACAGTGTGCCGGATTCGCTGTCGATCGTGCTGGGCACCGACCTCGGCGCTGTGGTGCTGACGGGCGACTACCGGTTCGACCACACGCCGATCGACGGCCGGATCACCGACGTCAACGCCTTCGCGCGTCTCGGTGAGAGCGGAGTGCTGGCGCTGCTCGGTGACTCGACCAACGCCGAAGCTCCGGGCTCAACGGCCTCGGAGAGCACGGTCGGACAGGCGTTTCACCAGATCTTCGCCGAAGCCGAGGGTCGCGTCATCGTCGCGAGCTTCGCGTCGCACATCCATCGCGTCCAGCAGGCGATCACGATCGCCCATCTGCACGGGCGCAAGTTCGCTCTGTCGGGCCGCTCGATGGTGAAGAACGCGAACATCGCCCGCAATCTGGGCTACCTCGACGTGCCCGAGGGGTCGATGATCAAGCTCACGCAGATCGACGACTACCGGCCTGAGGAGATCCTCATCCTCTCGACCGGCAGCCAGGGCGAGCCGCTCTCGGCGCTCACCCGCATGGCGTTCAACGACCACCCGCAGGTGGAGCTTCACGAAGGGGACACGGTGGTCATCTCCGCCAAAGCGATCCCCGGCAACGAGCGCAGCGTGACGGCCACCATCGACCGCCTGCTCAAGGTCGGCGCTACGGTGATCTACGGCGAAGGCAGCGGCATCCACGTCAGCGGACATGCCGCTCAGGAAGACCTCAAGATGATGCTCAACCTCGTGCGGCCGAAGTACCTGCTGCCAGTCCACGGCGAGTACCGCATGCAGCACCTCCACGCCCAGCTCGCCAAGCAGTCGGGCATGGCGGAGGAGGACATCTTCATCCTCGAGAACGGCGACGTGCTCGAGCTGGACGAGGACAACGGCGAGATCGTCGACAAGGTGCCGACCGGTATGGTCTTCGTCGACGGCTTCGAGCTCGGTGACGCGGAGGGTCTCGTGCTGCGCGACCGCCAGCAGCTGGCCGCGGACGGGATACTGATCGCCGTCGTGACGGTCGACGCGCAGTCGGGAGACACCGTCGCCGCGCCGGAGCTCGTCGCTCGCGGCTTCCTGCACGACGACGAGCGCCTCAAGGGCGTGCTCGAGGAGTGCGGGGAGGCGCTGGACGAGCTCATGGAGGAGCTCGGCGCCGAGCACGTCACCGGCCAGAAACTCATCCGCGAGGACATCATCCAGCGGCTCTCCGAGCTCGTCTTCCGGCGCACCCGGAGCCGGCCGCTGATCATGCCCGTGGTGGTCGAGGTCTGAGGGGACGCTCACCGGGCGCCGACGGCGCACCGCCTTCTAGGGTTTCGCGGCGGCGCGTCGAACACCCATCCATGGCGACTGCACGCCCTAAGCAGGCTCGGAGGCGCGCGGGCGAAGCGTCACGCGCGCGCGCCGCATCGGCGACCCCGAAGACTCAGGCACCCGCTTCGCGGCATCGTCGCGAGCTGGCGGCGATCGCGTGCCTCGCGGTGGCGGTCTTCCTCGCCTTCGTGCTCTACCTGGGCTGGGACGGCGGCGCGCTGGGGCGCTGGCTCGGCGACGTCACTCGGTGGCTGGTGGGTATCCTCGCCTTCGCCCTGCCGATCATCCTCGGATTGCTCGCCTACCTCCTGGTGGTCAAGGAAGAGCGCCGGCCCCGGCGCGGCATGACCTGGGGCGTCGCTCTCATCATGACCGGCGTCGCGCTCGCCGCCGCAGCCGACGCCTTCGGCATCTTCACCGGCGAGCGCCCTGTCGCGCTCTTCCGGGACGGGTACATGAGCGCCCACGGCGGCATGTTCGGCGAGGCCCAGTGGGCAGTCCTCAGTCCCTTTGTCGGCCGCCTGGGCGTGGACGTGCTCGTGATCGCACTCGTCGCCGCGGGCGTCCTCCTGCTGACCGGCTCTTCGCTGCACCAGTGGGCCTCCCATTCCAAGGAGGGCGTGGCCGCCGCCGGACGTGCCGCGCGCAGCCAGGCAGAGGTCCTCGGGGCCCGCCGCCGGGACGGGGCGAGCACGCGACTCGTCGAGCTCGACGAGTCGCCGACGCTGGACGCCGGAGACCTCATGCGCACGTCGGTCACGCCCGCCCTCGACTTCTCGGCGCCCGTGCCGACCGGCGGGCCGCACCTCATCGACGGCGTATCCGAGGCCCCGGAGATCTTCGGCGAGCTGTCGCCGCCGGTGGACGAGCCCGCCCCCGAGCCGATCGTCGCCGCCGAGGACGGCGTCCAGCTCTCTTTGGGGGGGTCTGGCGTCAAGGAGTCGGACGGCGCGGAGAAGGACGGTCCTCTCGACTTCGCCGACGCCGAGAGGCGTGAGTGGAAGCTCCCCGACCCGGCGCTGCTGCGTCGCCTCGGCCAAGGAAGTGGGGAGTCCCCGGATTCCATCGAGCGCGTGTCCGAGTGCCTCGTCAACACCCTCAATCACTTCAAGATCCCGTCGCAGGTGATCGGTACCATCTCCGGACCGCGCGTCACCCGCTACGAGCTGCAGCTGGCGCCCGGCATCAAGGTGAGCCGGGTGGCCGGTCTCAAGGCCGACCTCGCCTACGCTCTCGCGGCGACGGACGTGCGCATCCTGGCGCCGATCCCCGGCAAGACCGCGGTCGGCGTCGAGGTCCCCAACGACCGGGCCAACTACGTGTCGCTCGGCGACATCCACGGCCTCTTCCCGCAGCACGCCTCACCCATGGCCTTCTGGCTGGGCAAGGATGTCACCGGCAAGGCTGTGCTCGCCGATCTCGTGCGCATGGTCCACCTGCTCATCGCCGGCACCACCGGCTCGGGCAAGAGCGGCTGCCTCAACGCGCTCATCACGTCGATCCTGCTGCGCGCCACGCCCGATCAGGTGCGCATGATCATGATCGACCCCAAGAAGGTCGAGCTCAGCAACTTCAACGGCGTGCCGCACCTGCTCGCCCCGGTCGTCACCAACATGAAGCAGGCGACCTACGTGCTGGACAACATCTGCCGCGAGATGGACCGGCGGTACGACGTCCTCTCGCGGAACGGCTGCCAGGACATCCGCGCGCTCAACAAGAAGCTGGTGCGCGCGGGCGAGGACCCCATGCCGTACACGATGGTGATCGTAGACGAGCTGGCCGACCTCATGATGGTGGCCCCCTCGGAGGTCGAGGACTCCATCATCCGCCTCGGCCAGCTCGGCCGCAGCTGCGGCATCCACCTGGTCGTGGCCACCCAGCGCCCGTCCGTCGACGTCGTCACCGGGATGATCAAGACGAACATCCCGTCGCGCATCGCGTTCGCCGTGAGCTCGCAGACCGACTCGCGCATCATCCTCGATCAGGGCGGCGCCGAGAGCCTGCTCGGCATGGGCGACATGCTCTTCAGCCCGATGGGCAGCAGCAAGCTCCTGCGCGTGCAGGGCGCGCTCGTGACGAGCGCGGAGATGAAGCTCGTCACCGAGTACTGGCGCAAGCAGGCCAAGCCGGACTACCACGAGGATCTGCTCGAGAACCCGGCGGGCCCGGACGCGGAGCAGTCGCAGCAGTCGGCGGGCGGTGACGAGCTTCTCGCCGAGGCCATCAAGACCGTCGTGAACACCGGCGCCGCGAGCGTCGCGCTGCTGCAGCGCCGGCTCCGTGTGGGCTACGCCCGCGCCGGGCGACTCATCGACATCATGGAGGAGATGGGCATCATCTCGGGCTACGACGGGAGCAAGGCGCGCGCCGTGCTGATCGATGAGGCCGGCCTGCCCGCCGCGCTCGCGCGCCTGAGCGGCGAGGCGCCGGCCGAGGAGCCGGAGCCGATCGTCGTTGCCGACGCGCCGGAGGAGCCGCCTGCGCCGGCCGCGCCGGCGCCTGACGACATGTGATCTCCCTTCCCGCGCCCGTCCAGTTGTCTTCGCTCCAGCCGCCTACTAAACTGTACGTTCGGGTGACCGCCGCGACCGCACCTCTTGCGGCGAGCGAGGAGAACACCGTCCACCGTGTTTGAGATCGGCAACACGCTGCGCGAGGCCCGGGTCCGCCGCACCCTCACGCTCCAGCAGGTCGAAGAAGACACGAAGATCCGTGTCAAGTACGTCCAGGCCATGGAGAACGAGGACTGGGACGTCATGCCCGGCGTCACGTACGTCAAGGGCTTCCTGCGCACGTACTCCACGTATCTCGGGCTCGATCCGGAAGTCATCATCGGCGAGTTCCGCTCGCGCGGCATGGTGCCGTCGGCAGAACATCACGAGCCGTTCAGCGGCTCATCGGTGATCGGCAAGCCGCGCAGTCACCGCGGCCGCAACACCATCGTGATCCTGGCCGTCGTGTGCCTCGTCGTGCTCGCGGTCATCTACGCGCTGGGCATGGACTCGGGCACGAGCGAGGAGCCGCCGACCACGCCGGACGCGCTCGGCATCGTGAGCCCGTCGCCGACGGCGAGCAAGACCCCGAAGCCGGTCGCGAGCAAGACCGCGATCCCCGCGTGGCAGCGTGACCTGGTGAAGGTGGAGGCCGTCCGCGGGGACTGCTGGATGGAGGTCCGCAGGAACGACGACCAGGGCGTCGTGCTGTTCTCCGGCACGGTGAGCAAAGGCGACATGAAGAAGTTCAAGGGCAAGGACATCTGGATGAGCCTGGGCAACCCGGCGAGCGTGCAGCTCGAGGCGGCCGGCAAGAAGGTCGCCCTCAAGAGCGACGTGGGTCCCTGGACGGTCGAGATCGTCCAAGGCCGGGTCACCCAGGGTCCCTAGACCGAGGGAGACACCATGGCGAAGGAATTCTCGTTCGACGTCGTGTCGCGCGCGGACATCAACGAGGTCCGCAACGCGGTGAACATGGCGCAGAAGGAGATCACGACGCGCTACGACTTCAAGAAGAGCGTGAGCGCGGTCACGCTCGAGGGCGATGCCCTCGTGCTGGTCTCCGACAACGAGGGCAAGCTCAAGCAGGTCGTCGACGTCCTGGAGGAGAAGCTCGTGCGCCGCAAGGTGCCGCTCAAGGCCATCCAGTACGGCAAGATCGAGGAGGCGCTCGGCGGCACCGTCCGGCAGCGGGCGACCATCGCTCAGGGCATCCCGGACGAGAAGGCCAAGGCCATGAACAAGCTCCTCCGGCAGCGGTTCAAGAAGGTCAAGGTACAGATCCAGGGCGACACGGTGCGCGTCTTCTCGGGCAGCAAGGACGAGCTCCAGTCGGCCATGGGCGCGCTGCGCGACGAGGACTGGGGCGTGCCCGTACAGTTCGTCAACTACCGCTGAGGCCCGCCACGGGCAGCACCTTCTTCATCCAGACGCTCGGCTGCCCCAAGAACGAGGCCGATTCCGACACGCTCGCCGCCCGTCTGCGGACCGCAGGCCACCGGGCGGCGTCCGCGGACGCCGCAGAGGTCATCGTGGTGAACACCTGCGGGTTCATCGACGCGGCGAAGGAGGAGTCCATCGAGGCGATCCTCGACGCCGCGAGCGCGGCGCACGCGCACGGCGCCCGCGTGGCCGCCGTGGGCTGTCTCGTGGAGCGCTACCGGGACGAGCTGGCCGCGGAGATCCCCGAGGTCGACCTCTGGTGCGGCCTGGACATGGCGCCGCTGCTGGCGGCCCTTCACGAGACCGGGGGAGAGGCGCACGCCAGGGGGGTCCCGGCGACCGCCGTCCCCGTGCCTCGCAGGCCGCGCCCGGTGAGCGCCTACGTCAAGATCTCGGACGGCTGCGACCGCCGCTGCTCCTTCTGCGCCATCCCGCTCATCAAGGGCGACTACGAGACCGTGCAGGCCGAGGAGATACTCCGCACCGCGCGCGCGGCGCTCGCCGCGGGCGCGCGCGAGCTCGTGCTCGTGGGCCAGGACACATCGCGGTGGGCGCAGCCCGGTTGGGGAGGGGTGAGCCGCCTGCTCGGCGAGCTGGCGGCTCTGGAACCCGCTCCGGCATGGCTGCGCCTCCTCTACCTGCAGCCCGACGGCATCGACGACGAGCTTCTGGAGGCGATCGCCGCGCACGCCGTCCCGTACGTGGACGTGCCGCTCCAACACGCCTCGGGCGCCGTTCTGCGCCGCATGCGGCGCTCCGGAGACGGTGACGCCCATCTGGCGCTCCTCGAGCGCGTCCGGGCCGTTCTGCCCGGCGCGGCCGTGCGCTCGACGTTCATCGCGGGGTTCCCCGGCGAGACCGATGCCGAGTTCGAGGAGCTCCTCGCCTTCGTCCGCGCGGCTCGGCTCGCCGTCGCCGGCGTGTTCGTCTACGACGAGCAGGAGGGCACGGCGGCGTCCGGCATGCCCGGCGCGGTGCCTCAGGGACTTGCGTTCGAACGCGCCGCCCGCCTCAGTGAGGTCATCGACCGCGAGGCCGAACGCTTCTGGCGCGGGCTCGTCGACGAGACCGTCGACGTCCTGGTGGAGCGCGGCACCGCTCGCCCGGACGGCCCCGCCGTGGGCCGCTGCGCCCTGCAGGCGCCGGACGTCGACGGCAGGACGACAGTGAGCGGCACCCGCGCCCGGCGCGGCGACGTCCTCCACGCCGTGGTGCGCGATAGTCTCGGGTATGATGTTGAAGCCGTCGCCGCGACAGGGGGACCGTGAGCAGCCAGCTGAACCTCGCCAACAGCATCACCATCGCGCGGATCCTGCTCGTCCCGGTGTTCCTGGTGATACTCCTCTCCGGCCTCCCGCAGCCCTACGGCGACCTGCTCGCGGCCGCCGTCTTCATCCTCGCGGCGGCCACCGACAAGCTCGACGGCTACGTGGCGCGGCGCAGCAAGCAGGTCACCACGCTCGGGCAGTTCCTCGACCCCCTCGCCGACAAGCTGCTCATCGCCGCCGCGCTCATCGCACTGGTCCAGCAGGAACGGGTCGCCGCATGGGTGGCCATGGTCATCATCGGGCGCGAGATCGCCGTGAGCGTGCTGCGCATCATCGGCGTGTCGCAGGGCGTCTCGATCCCCGCCGACAAGTACGGCAAGCTCAAGACGGTCCTGCAGATCGTCTACGTCGTGTACGTGCTCTTCCCGACGGCCGACATCGCCGAGCTCATCCACGTCTCCACCGCCGTGGCCGAGTACATTCAGTGGGCGCTCGCCATCCTCGTCGTGGTCGTCACCCTGTACAGCGGCGTGCGCTACTTCATGAACGCGCGCGGCGTGATCCGCATGCCGGGCAGCAGCGCCTGATGCCTCCGGGGGCGCCTCGCGCCGCCGTCGTCCTCAGCGGCAACGAGCTGCTCGACGGACGGACCCGCGACAGCAACGGCGCCTTCGTCTGCGACGATCTCAGCCGCCGCGGCGTCAAGGTCACGGAGCTGCTCACCGTCGCCGACGACGCCGAGCGGCTCACGGCGGCGCTGCGCCACGTCCTCGCCGCCGGACCAGACCTCCTCGTCGTCGGCGGCGGGCTGGGAACCACGCACGACGACCTCACCGCCGCGTGCCTTGCGGAGGTGCTCGGCGTCCCCCTCGAGGAAGACGCAGACGCTCTCGCCTACGTCGAGGCCAGCGCGCGCGCCGTCGCCGCGCGCCGCCACCTGGACTTCGACGAGATGTTCGCCCTGGCGCGCCGCCAGGCCAGGCTTCCGGCCGGCAGCACTCCCGTGCCGCCGGCCGGCGTCGCGCCCGGCATCGCCGCCACCCATGGACCGACGCGCGTCTTCGCCTACCCGGGGGTCCCCTACGAATTTCAGCAGATGTGGCTGGCGACGGCGGCCGGGCTCGACGACGAAGCGTTCTTTCCGGATGTGGTCGTGCGCACGATCAGGGTGTTCGGCGTCGGTGAGCTGCAGGTCGGACCTATCCTGGACGGGTTGCCCCACGAGCTCCTCGAGCTGGGGATCAACGTCGGCGGGGGAGAGGTCACGGTCCGCATCCGCCACCGCCGTGACGCCGCCGCCGAGGAGCAGGCCGCCGTCCTGGTGGCCACGCTCGAGGCCGGCGTGCCCGTGTACTCCACTGACGGCCGCACCGTCGACGACATCGTCGCCGCGGAGCTCAGGAGCAGGCGCGCGACCCTCGGCGTCGCGGAGTCCTGCACGGGAGGCCTGCTCGGCGCGCGCCTCACGGCGCGGCCCGGTAGCTCGGAGTACTTCCTCGGTGGCGTGGTCAGCTACGCGGACCAGACCAAGAGCGACCTCCTCGGAGTGCCTCCAGAGATGCTCGCCCGGTTCGGAGCGGTCTCCTCCGAGGTCGCGGGGGCGATGGCCGCTGGAGCGCGGCGCGCCCTGCGTGCGGACTATGCGCTCTCTATCACCGGCGTGGCCGGCCCCGACGGCGGGACGCCGGAGAAACCCGTCGGGCTGGTCTGCATCGGGTGCGCCGGGCCGGACGGCACTCGCGTGCGGGAGAGTTCCTTCCCCGGGGACCGCGACAGCGTGCGCACGTTCGCCGCGACCTCGGCACTTCATCTCCTGCGCACGTCGCTTCGTCGGTGAGCGGCGAGGCGACTCCCGCGGACCTGCGGCTCTTCGTCGCCTGCGACCTGCCCGGTGACGTCACGCACGCCGTCAGGGACTGGCAGGAGCGAGAGCTGCGGCCGCACCGCGACCTCAGGCTCGCACCGACGCTCCACCTCACGCTCGCGTTTCTCGGGAATGTCGCCACGACCCGCGTGCCGGACCTCGAGCGGGTGCTCGGCGCGATCGCCTGGAAGCCGGCGAGCTGCGTCCTTCAGGGAGCCGCTGTTCCTGCCGGCGCACGGCAGGCCCCGGGTGGTCGCTCTGGAGCTGGATGACCCGAAGCGAGCCCTGCGTCGGCTGCAGGGCGAGGTGGCGGAGGGGCTCGCGGCCGAAGGTCTGTACGAGCCCGAGAAACGCCCGTGGCTGCCTCACGTCACGGTCGCCAGATTCCGCTCTTCAGGTCACCCGTTTTCCCTGCAAAACGTGAACATTCCGAGGTTTGGTGTCGTCCGGATGGTCCTGTATAGTAGCCACCTGGAGCGAGCGGGCGCCGTGCACGCTCCGATTGCAGACTTCCCCGCGTCCTGAGCAAGAGAGGAGCGCTACCTTGGACAAGGACAAAGCCCTCGAGGCGGCCGTGACCCAGATCGAGCGACAGTTCGGCAAGGGCAGCGTCATGCGCCTGGGCGACCATCCTGTGAGCGATGACATGCAGTTCATCCCCACCGGCTCGCTGGCCCTCGATATCGCTCTCGGCGTGGGCGGCATCCCGCGTGGTCGCATCGTCGAGATCTACGGACCGGAGTCGTCGGGCAAGACGACCATGGTCTACCACCTCATCGCCGAGGCGCAGAAGCTGGGCGGTCAGGCGGCTTTCATCGACGCCGAGCACGCCATGGACCCCATCTACGCCAAGGCGATCGGCGTCGACGTGGACAATCTCCTCGTCTCACAGCCGGACTACGGCGAGCAAGCCCTCGAGATCGCCGAGATGCTCGTGCGCAGCGGAGCGCTCGACATCGTTGCCATCGACTCCGTCGCCGCGCTCACTCCCAAGGCCGAGATCGAGGGGGAGATGGGCGACAGCTTCGTCGGCCTGCAGGCCCGGCTCATGAGCCAGGCGCTGCGCAAGCTGGCCGGCACCCTCAACCGCTCCGGCACCATCTGCTGCTTCACCAACCAGCTGCGCGAGAAGATCGGCGTCATGTTCGGCAACCCCGAGGTCACGACCGGCGGCAAGGCGCTCAAGTTCTATGCCACCGTCCGCCTCGACATCCGCCGCATCGAGACGCTCAAAGACGGCACTGAGGCGGTCGGCAACCGTGTCCGCGTGAAGGTCGCGAAGAACAAGGTCGCGCCGCCGTTCAAGCAGGCCGAGTTCGACATCATGTACGGCCAGGGCATCTCCCGCGAGGGCACACTGCTCGACCTCGGCGTGCTCTACGACGTCGTCGCCAAGAGCGGCGCCTTCTTCAGCTACAACGACGAGCGCCTCGGCCAGGGCCGGGCCAACGCCAAGGTCTTCCTCAAGGAGAACCCGGACATGGCCGACGAGATCGAGGCGCAGATCCGCGCCAAGGCCGGCCTGCCCGGATCGGGACCCGTCGGCGATGCCGCCGACGAAGCCCGCCGTCCCCGCCGGCGTCGACCCGGTCACCGGCGAGGTCCTCAAGGCGTAGCCGTGCCCGTCGTGACGGCGCTCCGCGCCACGCGGCGCGGGGGAGTCGCCCTCCACGTGGACGGGGAGTACGTGTGCACCGTCGGTGAGGCTCTCGTGGCTCGCTGGCGCCTGTTCAAGGGCCGCGAGCTCGACGAGACCGATGTGGCCGAGATCCGCGCGTCCGCGTCCGCCGAGCGCATCATGGGCGACGCCTACCGGCTCCTCGGCCACCGCGCCAGGAGCGCGGGCGAGCTCCGCCGCCGGCTCCTGGACAAGGAGCACGAGGAGGCCGCGGTCGAGGATGCTCTGCAGCGGCTTGCCGCCGACGGTCTGCTCGACGACGCCGCCTTCGCGCGCAGCTACGTCGCGGACAAGCGCCGGCTCGGCGGCTGGGGCAGCGAGCGCATCCGCCGTGGCCTGCGCGCGCTCGACGTCGAGACGTCGATCGTGGACGACGTGCTCGCGAGCGGCCCGCACGGCGAGGACGACGAGTTCGACCGCGCTCTCACGCTCTTGCGCCGCAAGGGCGCGCCGGGCAAGCCGGGAGAGGCCGAGCGCAGGCGCGCCTACCAGACGCTTCTTCGTCGGGGCTTCTCCTCATCGGTCGCCTACGCCGCCGTGCGCAGGTGGGCCGACGGGGACGTTCCCCAGGCGAATTGACGAGGCGCGCCACCGTCGCGTACTATCGAGGCACGCGACGTGTGCGCTTGCTTTGTGTATTCCACTCTCGCTCTTGCATAGCGATACAGACGGCGCTTTGGCGCCGATGGGCTGAACCGATCAACCAGGGGTCCACGATGGAAGATGCAGGAGGTTCTGCGAACCTACGGTCGTCCTGACCCCTGGGCGTAGTCACAGCTGCAGTCATCGGTATCGTTTGCATGTGCGAGCGTGGCACAGGCCGGGCGCGTTGCCCGGCCTTTTTCGTGCCGCGCGACCTGTGAAGGGACAGAGAGAATGATGACTGTGGTGTATATCGTCGCCGGACTGGCGGTCGGGTTCGCGGTGGGCTACTTCGTCCGCCGCAACGTCGCCTCCGGCAAGCTCGCGGGAGCCGAGCGCGAGGCTGAGAAGGTGCTCAAAGACTCGCGCCGCGAGGCCGAGACCATCGTCAAGGAGGCGCGCCTCGAGGCGAAGGAAGAGGTGCATCGGGTCCGCAGCGAGGTCGAGGGCGAGCTGCGCGACCGGCGCGAGGAGCTGGTCAAGGCCGAGCAGCGCATGCTGCAGCGCGAACAGGCCATCGACGCGCGTGGGGCGGAGCAGGACCGGCGCGAGCAATCGATCCGCGACCGCGACGCCAACAGTCAGCGGATCTCGGACGAAACGCAGAACACCCACGCCGAAGCCATGATCCAGCTCGAGCGCATCTCCGGACTCAGCGCCGCCCAGGCCAAGGAGATGCTCCTCAAGCAGACCGAGGACGAGGCGCGCCACGAGATGGCCAAGCTCATCCGCCAGATCGAGGAAGAGGCGCGCCGAGAGGCCGACAGGCGCTCGCGCAACATCCTCTCCCTCAGCATCCAGCGCACCGCCGCGAATCACGTCGCAGAGACCACCGTCTCGGTCGTGAACCTGCCCTCCGACGACATGAAGGGCCGCATCATCGGGCGCGAGGGCCGCAACATCCGCACGCTCGAGAACACCACCGGCATCGACTTCATCATCGACGACACCCCCGAGGCCGTGGTGCTCTCCGGCTTCGACGGCGTTCGCCGCGAGACCGCCCGCCTGACGCTCACCAAGCTCATCACCGATGGGCGCATCCATCCGGCGCGCATCGAGGAGACCTACACGGCCGCCAAGGCCGAGGTCGAGGCGGCGATGGAAGAGGCCGGCGAGCAGGCCTGCTTCGACACCAACGTGCACGGCGTGGCGCCCGAGCTCGTCAGAGTCCTCGGGCGCCTCAAGTACCGCACCAGCTACGGCCAGAACGTGCTCAATCACTCCATCGAGGTCGCGCACCTCGCCGGCATCATGGCCGCGGAGCTCGGCGCCAACGTCAAGATCGCCAAACGGGCCGGGCTGCTGCACGACATCGGCAAGGCTGTCGACCACGAGGTCGACGGCTCGCACGCGGACATCTCGCAGCAGCTCTGCAAGAAGTACGGCGAGTCGCAGAGTGTCTGCCACGCCATCCAGGCGCACCACCAGGACGTCGAGCCGCAGACCGTCGAGGCCGTCCTCGTCCAGGCTGCCGACGCCATCAGCGCCGCGCGACCGGGCGCCCGCCGCGAGTCGCTCGAGAACTACATCAAACGACTCGAGTCGCTCGAGCGCATCGCCGAGAGCAAGAAGGGCGTTGAGAAGTGCTACGCCATGCAGGCGGGCCGCGAGGTCCGCGTCATGGTCAAGCCGGGCGAGATCGACGACGACGCCACGGCGCTGCTGGCGCACGAGATCGCCCGTGACATCGAGGGCCAGCTCGACTACCCGGGTCAGATCCGCGTGACCGTCATCCGCGAGAGTCGCGCCGTCGACATAGCGAAGTAGCGAAGGCCGCGGCGCTGCGTCGCCGCCGCGCGACCAGAAGGTGATCGGAATGCCGGCACGGTACTACGTGCGTTCGTTCGGCTGCCAGATGAACGAGCACGACGCCGAGCGGATCCGTGCGCTCCTCGAGGCCGAGGGTCTGGAGCGTGCGGACGCCCCGGACGAGGCAGACGTGCTCGTCTACAACACCTGCACGGTGCGCAAGAGTGCGGACGATCGACTTGCCGGCCATCTCGGTACCGCGGCGAGGCTCAAGCGCGAGGATCCCGGCCGCGTCGTCCTCGTGACCGGCTGCCTGCCGCAGGCGGAGCAGGCGGACTTCTTCGCGCGGTTCCCGTTCGTCGACGGGGCCCTCGGGCCGCAGAACCTGCACCGCCTGCCCGACCTGCTCGCGTCGGCCATGGAGCCGGCGCACGCAGATCCGGCCGGCTACTTCGCCGACGGCCCGCGCTTCAGCGGCGACCTCGCGGGACGACGCGAGCGGCCTTTTCAGGCCTGGGTGCAGGTCATGAGCGGCTGCACCAACTTCTGCTCCTACTGCATCGTGCCGTACGTGCGCGGGCCGGAGCGCAGCCGTTCTCCGGAGGATCTCGCCGCTGAAGTGGAGGCCCTGGCCGCCGACGGCGTGCGCGAGATCACACTGCTCGGCCAGAACGTGAACGCCTACGGGCGCGACCTGCGGCGTGGGGGAGAGGCGGGCGCGCCCAGCTTCGCGGGGCTGCTGGCCCGGCTCGACGCCGTCGAGGGGATCGAGCGCATCCGCTTCATGACCTCCCACCCCAAGGATCTCGGTGACGACCTCGTGGCGGCCGTGGCGGAGCTGCCCAGCGTGTGCGAGCACGTCCACCTGCCGGCGCAGGCCGGCTCCGACCGGGTGCTGGCGGCGATGCGGCGCGAGTACACCGCGGCGGAGTATCTCGAGCGCGTGCGTGCCCTGCGCGCCGCGGTCCCCGATGTCAGCATCACGACCGACCTCATCGCCGGGTTCCCGGGCGAGAGCGACGACGAGTTCGACGCCACGCTCGCGCTGGTCCGCGAGGCGGCCTTCGACGCAGCGTTCACCTTCGTCTTCTCACCGCGCTCGGGGACGGCGGCCGCGGAACTGCCGGACCAGGTACCGCCGGACGTGCGCCGCGAGCGCGTCGAGCGCCTCATCGCGCTCACGCAGCAGCAGGCGCTCGACTCGCGGCGCGCATGGATCGGCCGCCGCGCGGAGGTACTCGTCGAAGGCATCAGCCGCGATGGGCGAGCGCACAGGGGGCGCACCCGGCAGAACGTGACGGTCAACCTCTCGGGCGCCGCGGAACCCGGTGCTATAGTGACGGTGGACATCACCGCAGCGACCTCCACCACGCTGCGCGGTACGATGTGAGCCGGCGACCAGGAGGTGCCGTCATGCAAGGGTGCATCTGCCCCCATCCTCCGCTGCTGATCCCCGAGGTCGGGGGCACAGCCCGCAGCAAGATCGCGGCCACCCACTCGGCGATGGAGACGCTCGCAGAGTGGGTCGGCGAACCGGACACGATCGTCGTCATCTCGCCTCACGCCGATGATTTCGGCAGGGACCACGGCGTCAAGACGTCGGCCCGCCTGCGCGGCGACTTCGGCCGCTTCCGCTGCCCCGAGGTGGCGTTCGGATACGACAACGACGTGCAGTTCGCGGAACTCCTGTTGGCGCTGGCCGGCGACTACCGCAAGCTCAGCTTGACGCCGGACGACGGCGATGTGCTGGACTGGGGCGTGCTCGTGCCGCTCAGCTTCCTGCGGCCCGACCGCATCGTCAGCATCTCGGTCGTCGGGCCGTACGCCGAGCACAAGACGCTCGGCCAGCTCGTGCGGCGCTGCGCCGAGGAACTGGGGCGTGACGCCTTGTTCCTCGCCTCCGGCGACCTTTCTCACGCGCTCATCCACGGCTCACCGGCACCGTACGATCCTCGCGGCAAACTCTTTGACGACGAGGTCGTCAGCCTCCTCAGCATCGGCGACTTTGCCGGTCTCACGCGCATCGAGCCGATCCTGCTCGACGGCGCCGCCGAGTGCGGCCTGCGCAGCTTGATCGCTCTCGGTGGCTTCCTCGGCGACGACGCCCTGGTCGACCCCCTGGTCCTCAACTACGAAGGCCCCTTCGGCGTCGGCTATCTGGTGGCCCGCTTCGGATCGCACGGCGACCGCACCGAGAGCCCGTCTGAATGAACGACGAGAGCGGTGGGGCGCTGGGACCGGCGGACTTCGCCCTCGCCTGCGTCCGCTGCTACGTCGCCGGACGGCAGGCTCCCCGGCCTCCCCGAGGGGCGCTGTACGAACGCCGCGCGGCGTGTTTCGTCACCCTCAAGAAGCACGGAGAGCTGCGTGGCTGCATCGGCACCCTCGAGCCCGCTGAGGGGTCGCTCGGCGACGAGATCGTGCGCAACGCGTACTCCTCGGCCATGCGCGACCCACGCTTCCCGCCGGTGACCGCCGACGAGTGCGAGGCCGTCACCTGCTCCGTCGATGTGCTCAGTCCGAGCGAGGCCTGCGAACTCGCCGACCTCGACCCCCAGCGCTACGGCGTGATCGTCGAGGCAGGGCCGCGACGGGGCGTGCTGCTGCCGGCTCTCGCCGGCGTGGATTCCGTCGGCGCCCAGGTCGGCATCGCACTGCAGAAGGCCGGCATCGACAGCGACGAGCTCTTCGACGTGCGGCGCTTCATGGTGACGCGCTATCGCCTGGGCGACGCCGCCGACAGTGATCCCGGCTCACCGGATCACGAGGCGGATGGCTGACCGTCCCCCGGTGGTCGCGCTGTTCGGCGCCACCGCTCTCGGCAAGAGCGAGGTGGCCCTGGAGCTTGCGGAGTTGCTGGGCGCCGACATCGTGGTCGCCGACTCGATGCAGATCTACGCCGGTCTGCCGATCGTCACCAACCAGCCCGACGAGGCGGCGCGCAGCCGCGTCGCGCACCACCTCGTCGGATGGGCGTCGCCGCAGGTCGAGTACAGCGTGGCCGAGTACGCCGCCCGGGCGCACGCGGTCGTGGACGGACTGCTCGACGCCGGGCGACCCGTTGATCGTCGAGGGCGGCTCCGGCCTCTACCTGCGCGCCGTGCTCGGCGACCTCTCGTTCGGCGCCGCGCCCGACGCGGCTCGGCGGCGCGCTCTGGAAGAGCGCTGGCGCCGGGAGCCCGAAGCGCTTGTCGCGGAGCTGAGGCGGCGGGCGCCCGACCTCGCGGCGCGCGTCGACGTGCGCAACGCGCGCCGCGTCGTCCGTGCGCTCGAGTCGCTCGACGAGCGCGGCGCGCAGACGCAGCGGGACGCGCTGTGGGAGCCGGCGGAGCGCTATCCCCACCGGCTCTTCGCCCTGCTGCCCGACGACGACCGCGCCGCACTCAAGGAGCGCATCGACCGGCGGGTGGAGACGATGCTCGCCGCCGGCGCCCTGCGCGGAGGTCGAGGCGGCGCGCGCCCGTGGGCCGTTCTCGCGCACGGCGGCGCAGGCGATCGGCGTACGCGAGCTCTGCGCCGTCCTCGACGGCGATCTCTCCCGAGTCGAAGCGGCGGAGCGTATGAAGTCGCGCACGCGCGCCCTGGCGCGCCGGCAGCTCACGTGGATGCGCAAGCTGCCGGACGCGGCGGGCATACCTGCGTCGGGACGGCCGGACGCAGTCGCCGCCGATGTCCTCAGCCTCGTCCGGGACGGGGCGTGGTAGGATGCGGCTTCGGGCGCGGCGCGGCCGCGCGCGCTTCCGCTCACAGGGGGGTCATGACTCGTGCAGCCTGAGTGGCAGGGTCTCGGCAAGGTCCAGTTCTCCAAGTGGCAGGGTCTCGGCAACGACTACATCGTCCTGCACGAGGAGCAACTGCCGTTCGACCTCAACGCGGAGCGCGCGCGCCTGCTGTGCGACCGCAACCTGGGGATCGGGTCGGATGGCATCCTCCTCATCGGCCCGCCCACCGGCGAGGCTCGCTACCCGCTGCGCATCTTCAATCCCGACGGCAGCGAAGCCGAGATGTGCGGCAACGGCGTGCGCATGGTCGCCCGCAAGCTCAAGATGGAGGGCGCCATCACCGGAGACTCGGTCGTCCTCGACACCGGCGCCGGCGAGATCGTGCCCAAGCTCGGCGAGGGCTACGAGGTCACGGTCGACATGGGCGTCGCCCGCTTCGGCGGTGAGAAGCTGCGTGGCTTCGACGGCGAGTGCATCGAGGAGTCGCTCCACGCCGCCGGCCGCAGCTTCTCGTTCACGTTCGTGGACGTGGGCAACCCGCACGCCGTCATCCAGTCGCCGTGGCCGCTCGAGCTGGTGTCGCTGCACGAGATCGGGCCCGTGATCGAGCGGCACGAGTACTTCCCGAGAAAGGCCAACGTCGAGTTCGTCAAAGTCCTGGGCGAGCACGATGCCAAGGTCCGCGTCTGGGAGCGAGGCGTGGGGGAGACTCGCGCCTGCGGCACCGGCGCTACCGCCACGGCCGTCGCTCTCGTGCGTACCGGCCAATGCGTCAGCCCGGTCACCGTGGAGTTGCCCGGCGGCAAGCTCGTGGTCGACATCCGGCCCGATTGGCGAGTGTTCATGACCGGTCCGGCTGAGGAGATCTACCACGGCGACCTCTCGCGCGAGTTCCTGGCCCACCTCGAATAGGGCCACCGCCGTCACTACCCACATCTTCGGAGGACCATGAGGATCGCAGAGCGCGTGCGCACGCTCCCCCCGTACCTGTTCGCCGCGATCGAGCGCCAGATCGCCGACCGCCGCGCCGCCGGCATCGACGTGATCAGCCTCGGGATCGGCGATCCGGACCTGCCCACGCCGCCGCACGTGGTCGCGGCGCTCGCGGAGGCGGCAGCCGATCCCTCGACCCACCAGTATCCGAGCAACCTGGGCGAGTCGGGCTTCCGCGAGGCGGTGGCCGGGTTCTACGCGACGCGCTTCGGCGTCACGCTCGACCCGGCCCATCAGATCGTCCCCCTGCTCGGCGCCAAGGAGGGCATCGCCCACATCTGCCAGGTCCTCCTGGATCCGGGCGAGCTGGCCTTGGCCGCCGACCCCGGATACCCGGTGTACGTCACGGGCCCGATGCTCGCCGACGGGGCCGCCGTACATGTGCCGCTGGTGCCGGAGCTCGGCTTCCAGCCGGACCTCGAAGCCATCCCCGCGGAGACGCTCGAGCGGGCGAAGATGATCTTCGTCGGCTATCCGAACAACCCGACGGGCGCCGTGATCGAGGACGATTTCTTCACGCGTCTCGTCGCCTTCGCGAAGGCAAGCGACATCGTCGTGGTCCACGACAACGCCTACGCCGACATCACGTACGACGGCTACGTGGCGCCGAGCTTCCTGGCGACGCCCGGAGCCGCCGAGGTCGGCGTCGAGGTCTTCAGCCTCTCCAAGAGCTACAACATGACCGGCTGGCGCGCCGGCGCCGTCGTCGGCGACCCCGAAGTCGTCGACGCCTACTGGCGCCTCAAGACGAACGTGGACTCCGGCATGTTCGGCGCCGTGCAGCGCGCGGCCGCCGCGGCGCTCACCGGCTCGCAGGAGTGCGTGCGCGAGATGTGCCGCACCTATCAGCGACGCCGCGACCTGCTGGTGGAGGCGCTGCGCTCCGTGGGGATCCAGGTCGACCCGCCCAAGGGGACCATCTACCTGTGGGTACGGGTCCCCGAGGGGTACACCTCCGCGAGCTTCACGCAGCAGGTGCTGGAGCAGGCGGATGTGGTCGTGACGCCGGGGGCTGCCTACGGCCCCTCCGGCGAGGGCTTCGTCCGCCTCTCGCTCACGGTGGCGGACGAGCGCCTCGAAGAGGCCGTCCGGCGCATCGAGGAGCGCGTACGCCTCTAACGGCCCGCAGCCTCGCACGCACGGGGTGCGCCTCGTGAGCGCCGGAAACGGCGTCGACACCGGCGCGACCATCGAGCGCCCGCGGTCGGTCGTGTTCGCGGTCGTCCCCGGAGGCCGCGGCGACCCCGGCGAGGACGAGGCGCTGGCCGAGATCAAGGAGCTTCTGCGCTCCGCCGACATGGACTGGGTCGCCGACGTCATCCAGCACCGCGACGCGCCCAACCCGCGCACCTACCTCGGCAAGGGCAAGATGAGCGATCTCAAGGCCGTGATCGCCGAGCACGGCGCCACAGTGGCGGTCTGCGAGGACGACCTCACGCCCGCCCAGGTCGCCGCCGTCCTGGATGCCGTCGACGCCGACGTGCTCGACCGGACCGAGCTCATCCTCACCGTGTTCAGCAAGCACGCGCACTCGCTCGAGGGCACGCTGCAGGTGCACCTCGCCCAGCTCGAGTACGAGCTCACGAGGATGCGCGGCAAGGGTCTGGTGATGAGTCGCCTGGGCGCAGGCGTCGACATGCGCGGCCCCGGAGAGACCAAGCTCGAGGTGGACCGGCGCGTGGTACGACGGCGTATCCAGACGCTGCGCGGCCGCATCGAGCAGATGGCGCGCACGCGCCGCACCCAGCGCGCCAGACGTCTGCGCACGGGTGTGCCACTCATCGCGCTGGCCGGCTACACGAACGCCGGCAAGTCGACCCTGCTCAACGCGCTCACCGACGCCGAGGTCTCCGTGCGTGACCGCCTCTTCGAGACACTCGACCCGACCTCGCGGACCTTCCGCTATCACGACCGCGACTACGTGGTCACCGACACCGTCGGCTTCATCCGCAAGCTGCCACACCAGCTCGTCGACGCCTTCGCCAGCACGCTGGAGGAGACCACGCTGGCCGACGTGGTGCTCGTGGTCGCCGACGCCGCTCTCGACCCCGCCGAGATCGCCGTGCGGGAGAAGACGGTCGCGGACGTCCTCGAGATGATCGGCAGCGACGCCCCGCGGATCCTCGTCTTCAACAAGATCGACCGCGTGGACGACGGCAAGCTGCTGCGACTGCGGGCGCTCTACCCGGAGGCGGAGTTCATCGCCGCCGGCGCCGACATGGGATTGGAGGATCTGCGCGAGCGCCTGGCGCGCTTCTTCGACCGGGCGCTGCGGCCCGTGCGCCTGCTCTTCCCGTACACGGAGGCCGGCGAGATGCATCGCCTGCGCGGCGTCGCCAGCGACGTCCGCGAAGAGCACACTGCCGACGGCGTCATCTTCGCGGCCCGGCTGCCAGCAGCCGAAGCCGGGCGCTACGCGCGCTTCCGTCTCGATCCGGAGTTGGACCCGGGGGACGCGGCCGACGAGACCGACGAGGCTCCGGGCCATACTGCGGACCTCGACCCGCAGGTCCACGACGAGGAGGCCGAGGATGACGATTGACGCCGGCCTGCCCGTCCCCGTGCGCCTGCTGACGTCCGCGGCGCGCCTGCCCGAGCGCGCCTACGAGCACGACGCCGCCTACGACCTCTACGCAGCCGAAGACGCGACGCTCGCGCCGCTCGCGCGCGCCGTCGTCGGCACGGGGATCGCGCTGGGGCTGCCGAGCCACCTGGCAGCGCTCACGCTGCCTCGTTCCGGGCTCGCCGCCCGCCACGGCATCTCGATCGTCAACGCCCCCGGCCTGATCGATCCGGGGTATCGTGGCGAGGTGCGCATCATCCTCCTCAACACCGATCGTGAGCACGAGTTCCGGGTCGCCCCCGGCGACCGCATCGCCCAACTTCTGTTCCTGCCGCTCACAGCGGTCTCTCTAGCGCAGACGGACGCCCTCGACGACACCCACCGCGGTGAGCGCGGCTTCGGTTCGAGCGGCACAGGGGGAAGCCAATCATGACCGACCCAGCCCGGAGCCCGGATGCTCCGGCACACATCGCCTCAGATGAGGCAGGCGCCGGCGACAAGCCTACTATTCGCGTCGCAGGCCTGCTCGTCCACGAGGGTAGTATCTTGATGGTAGAGCAGGGCCGTGGGGAAGAGAGGTACTGGCTTCTCCCCGGAGGCGGCGTCCAGTTCGGCGAGACGCTCTCCGACGCGCTCCGACGCGAGCTCCAGGAGGAACTCGGTCTGCGCGTCGGCGTCCAGCGGCTCCTGGCCATCGTCGAGTCGATCTCACCGGATCCGCACTACGCCAAGCACGTGATCCACCTGGTGTTCGAGATATCCGCGTCGCCCGAGGCGCAGCCTGAGCCCCAGGAGGACAAAGTGCTCAAGGCGCGCTACCTCAGCGAGCTCCAGCTTCAGTCCGCCGACGTGCGCCCGCCCATCACCGAGTTCCTGCTCGCCTGCGTGAGGGAGATGCCCTCCTCGCCGCAGTTCCTCGGTCGTCGCTGGTAGCGACCGGGTCCGAACACCGACCCGAAAGTAGCACCGGGGCCTACCTTGGCTTCATCAGTAACACGCGATAATCTCCGTTATGTAAAGCTAGTGATCAGGACGCGCGATCGGACCCGGCGAACCGCCGCCCCCTGCTCGTTGGGTCGCCCGGCGGCTCCCCTCCCCCTCGGTGTCCCGCGCGGCGGCGTGTCGGCGGGCACTGGGCGTGCATCCTCGCATCCCGCAACGCCACTCCCAACGAACGGCGCGAGCATACTCAGGCGCGGCTCAGGTTCGCCCAACGCACGGGCGCTGCTCCAGGCGAGGCGCAGCGCTCTACTCCACGCCCCGCGCGTCGCTACTCCACGCCGCGCGCGGCTATTCCACGCCCCGCGACTGCGATAGCGCAGGTCTGAGGCCGGCGCACCTACTCCCCTTAGCGCTCGGCACCGGCAGTAGTGCCGAAGCCGGTGCCGGGTAACGCCGCCACTGGCGCTGGAGATGGTGCCGCGATTGGTGTCGCGCGGTGCCGTAGGCGGTGCCATCGGTGGTGCCGACAGATACACGGAGTGTCTGGGCCTGCCTGACGCGGCGGGAATCGCCGCAGAAGGCCCGCTGGGCGCGTCAGGATGGGAGCCGAAACGCTGCCAAGCGCACGGAAGCGAACATATGTTCGGTGGTGCGGACGCGGCGGCGGTGGTGCGGACGCCGGCGCAGCGGTGGCGGGCCGGCGTAGCGGCGCCCGCCCCCTGCGTCAGTACGTGATCAGGCTGAAGACGTCGTAGCCGTCGAGCTTCTGGCGGCCGTCGAGGCCGGAGAGCTCGATGATGAAGGCGACGCCGATGACCTTGCCGCCAAGCTCCTCGACGAGCTTGATCTTGGCCGCTGCCGTACCGCCGGTGGCCAGGAGATCGTCGTGGACGAGCACGTTCTGCCCCGGCTTGATGGCGTCGGCGTGGATCTCGAGCCTGTCGGTGCCGTATTCGAGGTCGTACTCGGCCGAGATGGTCGCGTGCGGCAGCTTGCCCGGCTTGCGGGCACAGACGAAGCCGGCGCCGAGGCCGTAGGCCACTGCGGCGCCGAGGATGAAACCGCGCGCCTCCGCGCCCATGACCACGTCGACGTGCTTGCCGGTGCCGTACTCCACCAGGCGATCCACCGCCTCCCGCAGGGCGCGCGGCTCCTGCAGCAGAGGCATGATGTCGCGAAAGAGAATGCCTTCCTTCGGGAAATCGGGGATGTCGCGCACGTGGGCGGCGAGGTCGAAACGTGCGTCTGTCATGGGATCTCCTTCACGGGGCGACTGCGACTCGACGGCGCAGGCGGATGACGGGGGACTGCTCCCTCAGCGTCCGTCGCCGGTGAGCAGGCGGACGCCCCGGGCGAGCAGGAGCTGGCGGAGCTGGGTGGCCGCCTGGACGATGTCGTCGAGCTGGTCCAGGCCTTCTCGCCGGCGCTCGGGCCGGTTGGAGCGCAGCGCCGGCAGGAGCACCTGCTCGATGAGCCCGATCTCGCGGTCCACGGCGCTCTTGAGGATGCGGAGGTTCTTGGGGCGCAGGCCGAGCTGTGCGAGCTGCGCCGCGGCCGCCGCGATGCCGGCGTCGGTCTCCGTGTAGCGCTTGACGCCGCTGACCTGGCGGCCGTTGATGAGCTCGTAGTCCTCGAGCTCGTCCAGCAGCCCGATGTCGGCCCCGGTGAGCTGCTGGACCTCCTCGGAGGTGTACTCGCGTCCATCCACCGGGGTCAGCAGGTCCGTCTTGCGCAGGCCCTGCCGCGCCGACGGCAACGCGCTGGCGGGGCTGCGCTCGAGCTCGCGACGGATCACCTTGAGGGGCAGGTACTCGTCGCGCTGCATGCTGAGCACGCGCACGAGACGTGAGAAGTCGTCCTGCGAATAGAGACGGTAACCGGACTTGGTGCGGCGCGGCGTGACCAGCCCCTGCTCCTCCAGATAACGGAGCTTGCTGACGCTGATGTCGGGGAACTCGGGCCGGAGGCGGTCGACGACGGTGCCGATGGTGAGCAGGCGCTCGTCGCCCACGTCGAACAGCAGTTCCGCGGTGTCGGTCACTCGTCTCCCCCGGCGCCCGTCACGTCCCCACCGAGGCGAGGAACGTGAGCTTGTACTTGCCGATCTGGATCTCGTCGCCGTCGTTGAGCAGCACGCGGTCCTTGCGCCGGCGATTGACGAACGTGCCGTTGAGGCTGCCCTCGTCGACGATGACCCAGCCGTCCCCCTCGCGCACGACGAGAGCGTGATCGCGAGACACGGTGACGTCGTCGAGGAAGATCGCCGCGTCGGGGCGCCGACCGATGGCGACGCGCTCGCCCCTCAGCACGTAGGTCTCGCCGGCGCGACCGCCACCGCTGCGGATGACGAGGCAGGCGTCGTCGGCGCACGCCACGGCGAACGGAGCCGCCTCGCCGTCCTCTTGTCCAGGGACGTAGCTGAGCGTGGTGGCCGACTCAGGCTGGTCGGCGAGGAGACTGGCTCCACAGCGCACGCAGAAGCTGGCGCCCTCTGAGTTGCGGATGCCGCACTCAGGGCAGAACACGCTAGTCCTCCGCGTCCTCGTCGTCGCCTGGATCGAGCGTGGCGGCGGGCGCGTCGGACGGACCCTTGCCGGCGAGGATGCGGGAGAGACCCGCGACGTCGTCGGCCGAGATGACCGCCTCGCCCTGTGCGTGCTTGCGCTGCAGGCGCATCACGAGTTCCGCGCGAAGGATGTCGAGCTCACCGTGAAGGATACGCCGGCGGCGCGAGATGTCGCGCTCCTCGGCCTCGAGCTCCGCGATGAGCGCGCGCAGGTCGTCGTCCGAGCGGGACACCAGATCGACGATGTCATCCATGCCGCGACTCCTCTCCATGGGTCGAGGGTTGGGCAGCAGATGCTACCGGACCAGCCCTCAACGTTCAAGCTCAGGTTGAGGTGGTCTTCCGGCCAGCGCGTCGCTCGTTTGGCCTTCCGGCGGCCGCTCGACGCGCACCACCTCCCGTGCGGTGAGCCGCTGGAGCGCCTGCAAGGCGTCGTATTCGTCGGCGTCGCCGCCCACGAGCATGCCCGCGACCACATCCCCGACGGTGCGGGCGCCGGGGCCCAGGTAGCCGAGGAGGCGAGCCTCGAGAGGGTCTTCGGGCTCGCCCTCGAGATAGCGCACGCGCCCCGGCGCCGGCAGGCGGCGGCGCAGGCGGTACATCTCGTCGAGGCGGCGCATCCCCTCGATCAGCAGCGACTCCGTCGGCAGGTTGAAGGTGTCTTCGTCGAGCTCGGCGGCCGGATCGAAGTCGAACGTCCCCGTCTTGACGGCGAGGAGGGCGTAGAAGGCCCTTTCGGCGGTGAGCTCACCGCAGCGGGCGCCGACCAGGCGTCCTCCCCGGAACGCCAGCTCACCGGCCACCGCGTCCTCCTCGTCGAAGAGGACCAGGCGCCCGGTCTTGCCGCCGATGGACGTCATCTCGACGAGGTCCGCCAGCGGCAGTTCGGCGAGATCGCCTCTCAGGCCCATTCCGAACCCCGTTCGTCGTGTCTCGTCATGTGCTCGACCGTCCCTTCCTACCGGTGCATGCTTCGCACCCGGTGCCCGCCTTCCTGCCCGGAGCCCCTCGCGTGACCCGAGCCCCGGCGGGGCTCCTCTCTCATGCTTTCCCGGAAACGCGACGATATACGGCACAGCATCGGACGGACGCGGGCCCACGTCGGCGCTGATATACTGCGCTGACCGCGGGCGTCTACGGGAGGAGCGTGCGTGGCTCGTCGAAAAGGACTCGTCATCAACGACCGGCAGCTCGATCGCTGCGACGACCTCCTTCGTAAGCTGAAGGAAGTCTCCGGATCGAGCTTCCTGGCGCTCATCAGCACGTCTGGACAGCCCATCACGACGGCCTCCGACGAGTACCACCCGGAGACCCTCTCCCTCGCTTCGCTCGCCGCCAGTTCGTTCGCCGCCACGCAGCAGCTGGCCAAGATCCTCGATGAGAACGAGTTCACCCTGCTGTTCCACGAGGGCAAGGGGCTCAACCTGCACGTCTCGCAGGTCACCGAGCAGGTGCTCCTCATCGTCACCTTCGGCCGCGAGACGCAGGTCGGCAAGGTGCGCCTGTACACGCAGCGCGCGATCGAGGTCCTCAGGCAGATCTTCGAGGGGCATGATGACGAGGCTACGCCCGAGATGGACGCCGACTTCGAGGCGGCCGCCGGAACAGCGATGGACGACTTGTTCAAGGATGTGTGAGACCGCCCCATGCCACTGATCAACTTCGCCGCCCGCGAGATCAACTACAAGATCGTCTACTACGGCTGCGGGCTCTGCGGCAAGACCACCAACCTTCAGTACATCCACCGCAAGATCAACCCCGACGCCCGCGGCAAGCTGGTCAGCATCGCGACCGAAGAAGAGCGCACGCTCTACTTCGACTTCCTGCCGCTCACGCTGGGCACGGTCAAAGGGATGCAGACGAGGTTTCACCTGTACACGGTCCCCGGCCAGAGCTACTACAACGCCAGCCGCAAGCTCGTGCTGCAGGGCGTCGACGGTGTGATCTTCGTCGCCGACTCGCAGATCACGCGCCTCGACGAGAACGTGGAGAGTTACCTCAACCTCTGGGACAACCTGCTCAGCCAGGGCGACGACCTCAGCAAGCTCGGCTTCGTCATCCAGATGAACAAGCGCGACCTCACCGATGTCTTCTCTGTCGAGGACCTCAACGAACTGCTCAACCACACCGACTCGCCAGTCGCGGAGAGCAGCGCGGTGACCGGTCAGGGCGTGTTCGAGACGCTCAAGGTGGTCTGCAAGCAGGTCATCGCCAAGACGGGCTGAGCGTACCGGAGGAGGCCGGCGCGGCCCGCCCTCTCCCCCGCCGGCTCAGGTACCGACGCGCCTGACCCAGTCCAGCGGCCGGTAGTGCGAGACGAAGGTGTCGCGGAACAGCACGGCGCCGGCCGCATCCTTCACCGTCCGCTCGACCTTGACGCTGCGCCCCTCGATACCCTGCTCCCAGCGGATCACGCCGGGTCCGAGATCGCTGTCGTAGATCAGTCTCGGGTCCGACTTGGGGTGCGCCGGCTTCCGAATATCATAAAAGGCACTGGTGGTGTAGCTGACCTTGCGCCCGGTCTTCCCCACCAGCGCCACCGTGAGCGCTCCGCCGTCGATCCAGCTGCGGACCATGATGCTCTTGCGGGTGTCGTTCTTGAACTTGAAGTCGATGGCGCCCCAGGCCACGGTGGCGTCGCGGCCGATGGGATAGTGCGAGATGTAGAGCGAGTGTGCCTCGCGCTCGACCACCGGCAGGCCGGCGAAGAACACGGCGTTGAAGAGCGTCGTGGCGTACTGGCAGATGCCGCCGCCGACCCCCTGACGAAGCACGTTGTCGGCGGCGATCACCGGCGCGTAGTCGAAGCCGCGGTTGGCCGTGCGCGGCCCCATCGCGGCGTTCAGCGAGAAGGTCTCGCCCGGGTCCACGACGGTGCCGTCGACCAGTTTCGCGGCGCGGGCGATGTTGCCGGCCCGCGCCTCGTTGCGCGGGTCGAAGTAGGTCACGAACTGCGATCCGAGCGCGGACAGCCCCATGTTCTCCACGTCGACCGTCGAGAGCTTGGGGAACGCCGGCGTGAGTGCGACGAAGATCGTGCGCAGGCCGCCGCCGGAAGCGGCGTCGTCGAGCTTCTCGAGCAGCACGGGCATGTCGAGCACGTTGCCCGACCGGCTCTCCGTGACGCTCACGCTGCCGTTGTCGGCGACCTCGACGGTCGCGTCGACCGGCGGGGTCTCGGCGAAGGCGAAGAGCCGGTGCAGCGCGGCGCGCGCGCGGTCGTTGCGGAACGTGAGCGGGTAGTCGTCGGCGTCGTCGCCCTTGTTGACGCTGAGCATGCTCGCCATCTGCTCCGGCGACAGGGCCACCTCCGTGGAACGATACCGCAGCGTGATGGGGCGAGCCAGGTAGGCGGCTGCGGCAGAGGCGCGCGCCTCTACGTCCACCGTGCTCACCTCGGGGGCGACCACCCTGGTGGGGACCGGGCCGGCGTAGCCCTGCCCGGCGGCCAGCGCGGCCAGGACCCCCCGTTCGAGCGCGACCGGGTCCACCTCGCGTCCGTCCGCGGCCGGCACCGCGTTGACACGCTTGCCGGTCAGCTTGAGCCGAGCGTCCCGTGCGGGAACGTCGACCTGCGCGCGCACAGATTCCAGGCCGTTGGCGAAGGCGGCCGTGTCGACGCGCACGACGGGGGCCACGTCTCCCCCACCGCCCGGCAGCCACACACTGAGTCCGAGCGGCAGGTCGTGACGCCCGGCGGCGTATGCCTTCCGGGCGGTCGCATCCGCATCCACCGAGATGCCGAGTTGCTGCAGCGACAGCGCCAGCGGCTCGGCGTCGCCGGTTTCGAGCCGGACGACACCGACCCGCTCCTCCAGGACCGACCCCACGGCGGCGGCCGCCGCGGATCGGTCGAGGCCCTGGAGCGACACGCCGGCGACCGAGACACCGTCGCCGACCTTGTCCCAGGTGACGACCTGCAGCGCGACGAAGCCGGCGACTGCGAGCACGACGATGAGGAGCGCGGTCGCCGACCACACGTGGCGGCGATACCAGGCCCCGAGCCGGCGTAGGGGGCCTCGGCGCGAGATGACGGTGGGTTGCCCGGCCCCGGGTGAGAGTGCGTCCATGGCTTCCATTGTACGGATGCGTTCGCCGCCCGCACCCCGGGTCCCTACTCGGCGTGCTCCTGGATCACCTCGCGGACGAGGTCGAGCAGGCTCTCGGCGAGGTGCTCGGACGCCTCGTGGTCGGCTCCCTCGGCGTAGATGTGGAACACGGGCTCGTCGGCGTCGGGAAGGAGTTGTGTCCAGCCGTCGTCGCGGCGGAACCGGATGCCGTCGACCATGTCGATCTCCGCATCCCCGGTGGCCGCCTCGCGCTGCAGATGCTCGGTCGCCGTGCGCATGACCGTGCCTTTGAGCGCCCACGGGCATGCCACGGTCCTGTGGACGAGCGTGCTCGTGGGGATCTCGGCCAGCTGCTCGCTGAGCGGACGGGCCTGCGGCGCCAACAGCTCCAGCAGCTTGCCCAGGCTCATGACGGCGTCGAAGGCGGGCAAGAAGCGGGGGAAGATGTAGCCGCCGCCGAGAGAGCCGGCGAAGACGACGCCGTCGGCGGTCGACGCCTGCGCCAGCGCCGGCAACGAGACCTTGGTGCGCTCCACCGCGACGCCGAACGGCTCCGCGAGCGTCTCCGCGAGGTGCGTGACCGTGAGCGGCAGCACGATCTTCTCACCCTTGGTGGCCTGCTGCGCCACGAGCTTCACGTAGAGCAGCAGCGCCTTCTCGAGCGGCACCTCGGCACCCGTGTCGTCGATCACATACAGGCGCTCGGCGCCGGGGTCGATGACGAGCCCGAGGTCGGCCTCCATGGTGCGCACGAGGCGCTCGACCTCCTGGATGTTGGCGCCGAGCTCCTCCGCGCCGAGACTCACGTGCTGCTGATCGCTGAAGGCCCGCATCGACAGCACCTCGGCGCCCAGACTCCCGAGAAGGCTGGGAAGCGTCAGAGAGGCCGGCGAGTGGGAGTAGTCGATCACGAGCCGGTAGGCGCGGCTGCGGATGCGCTCGATGTCCCACGAGCCGAGCAGACCACGCACGTAGGTCTCCATGGCCCTGTCCGGGAAGGTGATCTCCCCGAACTCGCTGTAGAAGGCGCGGCGAAAATCCTGGCGGCCGTAGTACTTCTCGATGTCCTTCTGGCGCTGCTCGCTCAGGTTGATGCCCGGAGGCTCGAACACCTGGATCTGGATCATCTCCGGGTCCCAGCTGGCGACGCGCACGTGCATGCCGCCCTGCGAACTGCCGTTGGCGACCTCCAGGCGGTTGATGGCGCTGCTGGCCACGCGCAGATCGCGGACGACGACGCCGGTGGAGTTGAGGCCGCAGATGAGGGCGCGCTTGATGACCCGCGACGCCGGGTGGGCGTCGCGGCTCGTGGTCACGCGCGCGCCCTTCTTGAGCACGGTGCCGTAGGCCATCGCCATCCTGAGAGCCAGCTCCGCGGTGATGTCGACGTTGATGAGCCCGGTGATGCCGTCCTTGCCGAAGAGCTGCGAGCTGCCCCGTGACTCCCAGATGATGCTGCTCTGGATCTGGGCGCCCGACTCGACCTTCTTGAACGGGTAGATCTTGACGTCCGGCGCGATGTAGGCCTGCTCGCCGATCACGCACTCGTCGCCGACCGAGACGCCTTCGCTGAACGAGGATCCCGCCTTGAGGTCGCAGTTCCTGCCGATGATGGCGCCGAGGACCTTCGCCGAGGCGCCCACGTAGGTGTTGGCGCCGATCACGCTGTTGCGCGTCTCAGCGTGCTCCTTGACGACGACGTTGCTGCCGAGGACCGAGTAGGCGCCGATGGACGCCGTGGGATCGACCTTGACGTAGTTGCCGATGAAGGCGGGGCCCTGCATGTTCTCCAGCGAGTCCAGGTTGACGCCGTCGCCGATGAAGACGCGGTTCTGGAGCTCGATGCCGGGGAGCGCCGCCTCGACCTTGCCGTCGAGGAGGTCGCGGTTGGCGGAGAGGTACTGCGGCAGGCTGCCGATGTCCTGCCAGTAGCCCTCGGCCACGTAGCCGTACAGCGGCGCGCCCATGTCGAAGAGCTTGGGGAACAGATCCTGGCTGAAGTCGTACTGCGTATCGGCCGGGATGTGGTCGAAGACCTCGGGCTCGAGCACGTAGATGCCCGTGTTGACCGTGTCGCTGAAGACCTGACCCCACGTGGGCTTCTCGAGGAAGCGCTCGATGCGCCCGTCGTCGTCCACGACGACGACGCCGAACTCGAGCGGGTTCTCCACACGCTTGAGCGCGATGGTGACCAGCGCCCCGCGCTTCTTGTGGAAGGCGACGATCTCACCGAGGTCGAAGTCGGTGAGCGCGTCACCGCTGATGACGATGGACGTGTCGTCCTTGAGCTCGTCCTCGGCGAGCTTGACGCTGCCGGCGGTCCCGGCAGGGGACTGCTCGACCGAGTACTGCATGCGCACGCCGAGACTCGAACCGTCGCCGAAGTAGTCGCGGATCATCTTTGGCAGGAACATGAGCGTGACGACGGTCTCGTCGATGCCGTGCTGTTTGAGCAGCTCGACGATGTACTCCATGCACGGCTTGCCGCACAGCGACACCATCGGCTTGGGCTGGTTGCTCGTGAGGG
>CAVOGK010000022.1:0-130274 GCA_963695395.1 uncultured Thermoleophilia bacterium
GCCCTCAGTCGTCCTCGCGCCCCAGAGTGACCTCCCGTCGGCCCGTCCTTCCCGGCGAGTCCGCATCGTCGCTCGTCGACATCGGTCGCCCGCGGGACAGCCTCCGCAGCAGCCCCTTGGGCCTCGCGTGGAGCCGTGCCGTCTGCGACCTCGGCTGCTTGGCGCCGTCCGCTCCGATTCGTACACGTACCAGAGGTAGTCTCCCGGAGGGAGATCGAAGGGCCAGGCTCTCGGCCAGATCGGCGTTGGTGGGCTTGTCCCCCAGGCGCCATCGCTGCACTACCTCGAGCGCGAAGGTCCTGACGACCAGGGTGACGCGGACCGTCGGACGCTGCCGGTCCTCGATCGAGTAGGGGAACGTGCCGGTGCCGCCGGTGGTCACGACGACGTCGCTCTCCGCCGTGGCCTTCGGCAGGCCCCGCCCGCGGGTGATCACCCGCGCCGGCGTGCTGCTCTCCGAGAACTCTCCCAGACCCAGCTGCGCCAGGTCGTTGCGGCCCCACGCCCAAAGAGACCCGTGGCGGTCGACGGCGAGGGAGAAGAAGCCCCCGACCGCGACGGACGCGCAGTCGGCGACGCAAGGCACGCGCGCCGGGCGGTCTCGTGCGACCGTGTCTGCCAGCCCGAGCTCCCCGCAGAAGTTGCGACCCCAGGCCCAGAGGCTGCCGTCGGACCTTACCGCGAGGACGCTCTCGGTGAAGCCGGTCGCCGCGGCGATCCAGTCGTCGCCGCCGCCGACGCGTCTCGGCCGCCATCTCGCCGCCCGGTCGCCGAGGCCGAGCTGCCCGTAGGTGTTGGCGCCCCAGGTCCACAGGGTGCCGTCGCGCTTCAGGGCGACGGATGCGACCCGCGCGCACGCCGTCAGCCAGTCGTGGTCGCCGCCGACCTGCGTAGGCACGTCCGCGAACGGCTCCGCGCCCAGGCCCAGGCGGCCGTCCTCGCCGCTGCCCCACGCCCAGAGGGAGCCGTCGCGCTTGATTGCCAGGGAATGGCTACCGGCGCTGACCGCCGCCCAGTCTCTGTCGGACCCGACCCGCGTCGGCAGGTAGCGGTCCCTCCGGTCACCGAGGCCGAGCTGCATGGAGCCGTTGGCCCCCCAGGCCCAGAGCGAGCCGTCGTGCTTGATGGCGAGGCTGTGGCGCACGCCGGCGGCCACGTGCGCCCAGTCTGAGTCGAAGACGCCTGCGCCGGCCCTGTGCACCGGGTATCCGTTGAGCGTCAGAATCGCTGCGAAATCCTCCACATGCTCCTGAGCGTCTCCGTTCGGTACGAGCCTGGGCCGGATGGGATCATCGCGGGCGCAGGGCCCGAGGCCGAGCTGACCGTCCATGTTGTCCCCCCACGCCCACAGGTAGCCGTCGTCGTCGATCGCCAGCACGTGCGCGAGGCCTGCGGCGACCGTGAGCCACCTGGACCCCTCGGAGACCGGGAAGGGCTCGAGCCGATGGGTCACGTCGTCGAGCCCGAGCATGCCGAGCCGGTTGTCGCCCCAGGACCACAGCGTGCCGTCCCTGGCAAGCGCCGCTGAGGACTGCCAACCGGGAGCAACGACGGCCCAGCCGCCGTGGGGCGCTGGGGACGGGTCTCGGCGGTCCCGAGGGAGGGCGTCGCCCGTCGGCAGCGGTGGACGAGACGAATCTGGCTGCTGCACGGAGAGTGCTCCTGTCGACGCGGGCAGTCCCGGGAGTGCCGGATGAGGCGGCGGTCGGTCCCGGGCAGGCTACCACCGGGCCGGGACGGACAATCGACGCGCCATCCCGGACCTGCGGCCTTCGACCTGTGGAGCGCTCTTCACGGGCGACACAGAATGGCCGGACCGGTGTCGGGGTCAAGTCGTTGCGACACGATCTTCAGTCGACCCTGCCCGTGCCTGCGGTGTCGCTCCAGCCTCCACACAGGCCCGTCCCAGGCCACTCGCCGGATCGACGTCGAGGCGGACTAGGGCACCATGGACGCCTCATGCAGCCAGTTCTCCGCTGCAACAGATTCGCGTGACCTGCCGCGGGGCCCGAAGGTGGGAGCGCAGGTGGCTCAGCATCCGGGTACCATGCTCGCATGACTCCGGACTCCGACAGCCAGCGCATCATCGCCAAGGCTGTAGCCGTCCTGCCTCAGATCGCTGCGGCCCTCGATCCCCAGGAGCAGCCGGCGGGGGGCAGCTGGGTCGCGTTGACGGTTCACGCCTCCCCGGACGCGCCCGGCTCCCGAGGCGCCATCCTGCATCGCCTCTACTTCACCTGGCGCCACGAAGCGCCCCTCGAACCTCTCGAGGAGTCCCGCTACCTGGAGCTGACGCGTGACGAACAGACCGGCATCATCAAGGTGCCCGTGTGGACGTTCGACCTCACGCCCCTCGGACGCGATGAATGGCGGCTGGGCTACTGGTTCGCCGCCCCCTTGCGAATGTGGATGGGCGACCGGGCCGGAGACCGGGTCAAGGAGCAGGGGTACACCTGCCTTGCGCAGTACGCGGACGATCGCTGGACGCTCGAGTTCGAAGACGTCGGCGCCGGTTGGTCTGACGACGGGACGCTCGAGTTCGAAGACAGCGGCGCCGGTCGGCCTGAGGACGAGCGACGAGATGACAGCGGCGACGCCACCGAGACGGGCGCCACCGAGACGGGCGCCAGCGATGACAGCGCAGAGCAGGAGCTCCCGAGCGCGCGGCCCAGCTCCGGCGGGCGAGGGGACTACTATGACTTCAGGGAGTCGAGAGTCACCTGCCCCGAGTGCGGGTGGTCGGGGACGGGACGCGGCACTTCCCCTGGCGAGGCCTTCGAGGAGCTGTTCGAGTACGACTGTCCCTCGTGCGGCGTGCGGCTCGGCATCTGCATGTACCCGACGCTTGCCGAGTCGCGGGCCGCCTGGGAGCACCTTTCCGCGCGCGAACGCCGCGAGCTCGAGGAGATCGAGTTCGTGCGCGAGCATGGCGAGGAGTACGAGCTACAGGGCGAGTGGCAGCTGCCCGATCTCGACGATGACCCCATCGTGGTGCACTGGGACTACGACGAGAGGGGTGAGATGTCAGGCTTCGGCTCGACCGTGCTCCGCGTCGGGGACCGTGAGCTTTGGCGTGAGCCCGTCGTTTGCGAAGACCTCGATCGGTTTCGGTCGATCGTTGCGATCCTGAGTCGCAAGTACGGCGACCGGCTCATCGACGTGGTGGTTGGCGGCGGAGCCTACTTCCTCTATGGCGAGGATGACTCGATTCCGGCAGCGGTGAAGGTAGCGCGGGCAGGGCTGCGTGCCGCGGCGGAGGCATCAGGGCGCGGCGGCGCTGGTGAGGCAGATGAGGTGGCCGCATCTCGCGATCTCTCGGGACACCAGGAGACCGCGTCTGCCGCAGTGTCCCGCAGGGACACCTTAGAGAAGAAGATCCTCTACATCGACATGGAGAGCGCACTCGCCGACATCGCCTCTGGCTGGGCGCGTCTGCCCGATGAGGTGGTTCGGGACTGCCGGCCCTACTCTTCGCTGGTGCCCGGCTTCTTCGCGCTGGTCGAGCCGCTGCCGGGCGCCGTCGAGGCCTTCTTCGAGCTATCGCGGATCTTCGACGCCTATGTGCTGATCAGTGGACCGAACGACAACGCCGCCTTGGCGGACGAGGTGCTGTGGATGGAGCGCTTCTTCGGCTATGGCGGCTACGCGCGCCTTGTTACCAAGGGCCAGATGTTCGATAGAGCTGACTACTTGATCGAGGGACCGCGACCGCCCTACTATCGTCAAATTCAGGGCAAGCACGTCGTCTTTGGGTCGGAGGAGTATCCCGACTGGGCGTCTGTCCTGCGCTACCTGCGCCCAAGAAGACGGCCCTTGACTGCTCCTCGTGGATGGTCTCCGCATCCCAATTCCACGATGACGCCCGAGCGGGAAGACCGTATTCATCACCACCGTCCCCACCCCCACATCCTTGGGGGCGTGGTCGTCGATGAGCTTCCTGATGGGTCCCTCGTCGTCCCGCTGCTCGAGGAGTATCGGGATGAGGAGACGGGCAGGACCAACACGCGTCTGGCCGTGGAGCGCACGGGATCGTCGTACATCTCAGAGCCCCATGGAATCCCAAGGCCGTCGCGGAGGAAGATAGTTGGGGGCAGCGGGGCGTGGAGGCAGTTCCTCGACGGCAAAGGTCCGGCGCCGCTCTACAATCGTGAAGACGACATGGACGACGACTGTTGGCCGCTGTTTGGACGGACTGCTGGCTAGCGCCTGAGCCGACGTGACCGCCTCGGGGGCAGCAAGTGGGTGACCGGACGTCGGCGCCAGCGCCGCAAGCAGGACACTACCGATGCTGACAGGTTGGCCGAACCTCCAGCAGCCCAACGCACCGACCACATGGCCGCGACACGATTTTCAGTCGACCCTGACCGTGCCTGCGGTGCCGCTCCAGCCTCCACACAGCCCCATACAGTGCCACAATCTCCACTGTCTCGGATGGGCATGTTGGCAAGATTGTTGGCAAGGAAGGGGGCCACCGAGCCTTCCACGCTCGCCGACCTGACGCGAACAGAGGCCCGCTGCCCTCACGGGTGGCGGGCCTCCGCTATCCGACTGTCGCTCGTGCAGCGCTGCTCGAAGCCGCGCTACCGTGCCGTCACTGCGCGGTGATGTGACTCAGTCGGCGTTCCACGGTGTGCCGACGTACGCTGTCCGGGAGTACCAGTTGGCGACCTCGAAGTTGCCGGCTCTTGATCTGCGCTCGACGGCCGACGTGCAGCCGTTGTTGACGCTCCCCGGCCAGCCCTCCAGCAGCAGGGTCGGCCTTGTGTAGGCGCTTGTTCAGGGTGTAGCCGTCCCAGGTGCCCGTCCAGAGCAGGTCGTGGCCGGCGAGGTTCTCGAGAAGGACTGGTCCGGGTCCGTCAGGTGCCCAGTCGTCGTCCAGGCCCAGGACGGCGACCACGCCTGAGTGGGAGTTGTCGCCCTTGAGCGGCTCACGACGTCCATGCAGATTACGCTGTAGCCGAGGCAGCGCCAGCCGTCGGGGCCGGTCGCCTCGTACGTCATGGAGTAGCTCACGCAGTCGTCGGTGTACAGGGTGCCGTCCTCCGGTCCTACCAGGCGATCCCTTCGTCGAGCACGCCCATGACGACACTCTGTGTCACGTTCACAGTGGTCGTCGCCGCCGCCGGCCCGGCTGCCAGCAGCAGGCCGAGCAGCAGGGCGAGGACGAGCAGCGCGAGGATGCCATGCCTACTTTGCGGTCGTCTCATTCTTCTCACCTCCTCTCGTGGTGTCATGGTCCCGCGCACCGCGGACCGGTGTCCGAACACGCTTTGCCATGCCAACCCCCTTCCCTCGTCGGCTACCTTGGCAGCGTCGCCGTGCGTGGATGGCGGCTTCCTCACTGCCCAGGTGCGGTCAGCGAGTGCACCGATTAGACCCGGCCGGGGTCAGTCGCGCTCAGAGCCCGTGCGGGTCGATGACGGTGGAGGTCACGATGGCGGCGGACTCATAGCCGCCGGTGTTCACCGAGCGAACCTTCAAGACCATGCCGGCGACGTCGCCCGAGACGCCCCGACCCGACGCCCTGACGTCATAGGTCCCGCCCGCCATCGAGATCGTGCCGGTGAAGACGCCCTCCCAGACGCCGACCTCGTCGTCGAGGACCAGCCGGAAGCTGCCGTAGCAGATTCCCTTGGTGGCGAGCAGCCAGGAGCCATCCACGGGGAACGTGACCACGTTCATGTGCGTGGACATGAGGCCCGTACCGAGCGGATTGCCGGAGTCCGACTCCTCACGCAAGACGTTGTCGAACGTGAGGTGGGCGACCTTGCCGGTGATGCTCTCGGCGACCAGGTTGGGCGGCGCGGCGTAGACCTCGGTGCCCGTGTCGTACGTGAACACGGCCTTCGCCGAGGCCGCGGGCGCGAGCGCCAAGGCCAGCGCCGTCACGACCACAGCGCAGAGCAGCGCCGCCAATGCAAGCTTGCGTTTCATGAGTCCCTCCTTGGTGCTCCCCGCCCGGTGGACGCTGCCGCGCCCAGCCACGCGGCACCCACACGGGCAGTGCGGCTGAGATCAAGGCAGCGAAGGAGCGGAGAGCGATTCAGATGCGCATAGCGGGTGGTTCCATAGGGAACCCCCTCTGTCCCTCGGCCCCATGGCTCCCGATGGGCCGCATCCCCCGGGAACGCAGGAGACCGACCCACGGGTCGGTCTCACCAGTGGCTCCCCGCCGGACTGCGGTGGCCGCAGCGGTACGTCCGGCGGATCACAGCCTCCCGTCTTGAGCGTGGCTCATGTCAGGAGTCTCGTATGGTTCACGCATACGCCCGCGCACTGATCAAGTCAAGCGTTTGTAGGCAGGACTGGGTGAGCGGGGCGTGACCTCGCGCCGGGCGATGACCGCGTGAAGGACCACAGAGAGCGCGAACAAAGGCAGCGTGAGCACCACCGCGCCGTGTGCGCGAACACGATTGTGTATCGTGTGCACATCCAGGCGGATGTACAGCTTTGACTCCGGCAAAGGTTCGCGCCCCCGGGGTCTGGGCAAACGGGCGGCCCTCATGACGACGGGCCGCCCGTTCTTTGTGCTCGCGAGGTCGGTACATGCAAGGTTCAGGTCGCCAGGTCTCTTGCTACTCCCTCCACCGGTAGGTCTGCCAAAATCTGCCAAAATCAGGTGGGCCAAGACAGGGACTAGAGGGTAGCGGCAGGCACGGAATGCGACACACAAAAGGCCTGCAAATACGGCATATAGCCACTGAAAATCGTGGTGTGGTCAGTTCAATTCTGACCCTCGCCACCAGCCTTCCCCCCTTACGAGGCGGTTTCGGTAGCGCCCGATTCCGCCGGGCCATCAGCCGGATACATGGGCAGGTACATCTGGTGGACGTATCCTGCAAGTGGCGCGCCTGGATCCCAGCCGACATGGTCATACATCGGTTGCAGCGCCTGTGCCCACTCCACTTCACTCCTCGGGCAGACCACGCTCCGGCCCTTCGGGAACGTCTCCTCTCCGGTGAAATAGACGAAGAGCAGATGCGCCGGAACGTTGTGGCGATGGAGGTAGGCGAGGAGGGCGAGTCGATTGCAGATCTGGTAGTAGGGCGCGAGCCAGTCGCTCTCCGGCGGCGCTCCCAGGACCGCTTTCGCCTCGTCAAGCGAACGCGCGATCTGCTCGCGACTGGCGCCCTTCGCAGCGCAGCGGCTGATGACCTCGGCCGCGTGTGACTTGGCTTCCACCAGCAGGAAGGCATCCCTGTTCCGCCAATGCAGGTGACCCACGGCATCCCAGCGGGGCGCGTTTCCCGGTGACTTCGGCCAGAAGCTGTGCCACTCGCGGCGCGCACGGTGCCCGGCCGGCAGGAACTCCACGCCCTTCCACTCGTCGTAGTAGAAGCTGCTCGGCTTCGTGCTGAAGGGCACGTCGTACCAGTCGACCCCAGCGCCGACGACTCCGCTGACTGCCGCATTGAGGGCGCCGCGGTGATAGCCCAGATATCGCAGCAGATGGAACTCGCTGCCGTAGCCGCGACCGATCCTGCTCACGCGTTACTCCTCGTCTCTCGGCGGCCTTTGGGGTGCCGATCGTGACGTGGACGCCAGGCTGGCTCTGCAAACGTCGCCATCGCGGACGTCCCCTCCACAGCCGCAGCCGGTACGCACCCTCCATGAATGCTATCAGCGAGGTAGGACGGAGGAGAGGATGGGGGCCGACCACCTCTTCACTCTCGTCGTGCCTTGGCCGATAGGGGACTAGTGTTGCGAAGAGGTGGGGGTGGGACGGGGCTCGGCGGGTCGTACGCGGCAGCCATCTCGGCTAGGCTGTCCCCCAGCTGACGAGGCGTCGGCGTGCTGATACATGGACACACGCACTGCGCCGAGGTCAGCCGCGAGCAGGACACCCTGTGTCTCAACCCCGGCTCCGCCAGTCTGCCGCACTACGAGCTGCCGCGCTCAGGTGCGAGGGGGCTGCGTAGCAGTCACGTCAGGCCGTCCGGATGACGAGATACTCTGGTGACGAAGGCTTCGTCTGCCCGCGGGGAGGCTGCGGTGGCTTACAGCGTGTACGTGATCGAACTGCGCCGCGACGTGCTGGAACGGGGGCGGTTCGCGCGCAAGAACCCCGAGTTGCGGGTCGACAAGCCTTGCGTGTATGTGGGGCAGACGGCGAAGACGCCGGAAGAGCGCTTCGCGCAGCATCTGGATGGAGTCAGGTCCAGCCGCATCGTGCGGGAGTACGGGGTGCGCCTCCGCCCGAAGTTGTACGCCAACGTCGGCCCGTTCGAGACACGGGCGGAATCCGAACGAGCCGAGACCAAGCTCGCGGAGAAGCTGCGCCGCCGCGGGTACGCGGTGTGGAGCAACTGATGCGCTGCGTGTTCTGCCGCGTGGACACATCTGAGGGCGAGGGCAAGGATCTCCCGGTGCGGGCGGACTGCGTCTACTGCGGTATTCCGCTGCCGAGCCGGGACACGCAACCGGTCATCGTCTGGGTCAGGGGTGAGCACGGGGTGGAGGCGGTCTGCAATGCCTGCCGCATCCGCTACGGGCGCGAGACGCAGTTCGTGACGCTGCCGCACGCCGACTGGGACGAGACGGACTGGCCCAGGGACAACGCGACGCTCTTGCGGCAGCTGGTCGCGGAGGGCGCCATCGACGTGCAGTGCGGGAGCCCTCTTCGACTCCGTGCCGCCGGACATGCCCGCGAGCTTCGACTGGGACCGCGTCGACGGCATGCTGCTCGGCCTGGCGATCGGCGACGCGCTGGGCAACACGACCGAGGGGATGCTGCCGGCGAAGCGGCGCGAGCTGTACGGCGAGATCCGCGACTACGTGCCGCACTGGCGGCGGAAGACGCTCGCTACGCCGACCGACGACACGCAACTGGCGTTCTGGACGCTCGACCAGCTACTGGCGGACGATGGCCTGACTCCCGGGCGCCTGGCCAGGCGCTTCTCCTCGGAGCGCATCTTCGGCATCGGCCAGGCCGTGTCGCAGGCGATGGAGGCGGTCCGCCTGGGCTATCGACCGTGGTACGAATGCGGCTCGCGCTCCGCCGGCAACGGTGCGCTCATGCGCATCGCGCCGATGCTCGTGCCCTACGTGCGCTCGCCCTCGGCCGCCCTCTGGGCGGACACCGCGCTGTCGGCGATCATCACCCACAACGACGCGGCCTCGACGTCCGCGTGCCTCGCCTTCGTCGCTATGCTCTGGCAGCTGCTGGGCATGGAGGAGCCGCCCGAGCCTGTCTGGTGGCGGCGCGAGTACGTGCGCCTGGCGCGCGACCTCGAGGGCGAGACTCAGTACCGGCCGCGCGGTGGAGCGTTCACGGGCTACAGCGGGCCGCTCTGGCGCTTCGTCGACGAGCGTCTGGCAGCCGCCGAGGCTCAGGACCTCCCGGTGCTCGAGGCCTGTGACCAGTGGTACTCCGGCGCCTACCTGATGGAGACGGTGCCCACCGCGCTGTACATCCTCGCCCGGCACGCCGGTGACCCCGAGGAGGCGCTGGCGCGTGCCGTCAACGACACCAAGGACAACGACACGATCGCGGCCATCGTCGGCGCCGCGGTCGGCGCGCTCCACGGCGCCGCTGCGCTCCCCGAACGCTGGGTCACGCAGCTCAGCGGCCGCACCCGGGAGTTCGACGACGGCGAGGTGCAGCGGATCATGGTGCGGGCCCAAGAGCGTTGGGACTTCACGCGCTCGCCATAGGGCTGTCGGCCTACGACACCCGCGCCACCAGGCGCACATCGTTTTGGCAGCTGGAGCGGGGACCGTGGGAGCATCTCCGCCGAACAGGTGGGCGATCTCGGCTGCATCGTGGCGAACGCGGAACTCATGCAGGCCCTTGCCCAGCGCCTTGAGCCACTCGGTGTCGGCCAGGTCGATCCCTCGCACCGAGAGGGAAAGGGTGACGGTGGCAGGGCGCGGTGGACCTCATCTGAGGCGGGTCGGGCTCACGGCTCCCAGCCCGTCGCGTGCGTCTCCCAGTCGATCTCGGCGATCTGCTGCAGCGCCCGCTCCTCGATCGGGAACGCGAAGTCCTCCTGAAACCAGATCAGGCGGAGGACCGACCAGATATCGTCGGTCCCGAGCTGGCCGTCGGAGTTGAACCGGGCGATGCAGGTCACCGAGGGAAGAGTTGCGGGTGTGCCGTGGACCGGCCTGTGCTCCGGGACTTCGAGCGGCTGCTGCTCGGGCGTGAGGAGCAGCGGCACGCCGTACTCGGCGGGGTGCACGTACCGGGCGATGAGGCGATCGATCATCTCCTGGTTCATCTCGCGGGTGGGCACGCCGAGCAGCAGGCCTTCGTAGGTGAAGTACTGGTCAAGCGCCAGGAGACGGATCGTCCTGCCCGATGCGAGGGTGAAGGCCGTGTCGTTCGGCATGGGTGCCTACGCGCAGATCGGCAGGAAGTTGCACATGCGGCAGAGCCCGCCCTCGTGGCGCTCGAAGGCTGCCATCTCGAGCGGGATGTTCTGCTCGGTGTCGGCCAGCAGGGCGCGCATCTGGGCGACGCCGGCGCGCACGGTCTCGGCGGCCTGCTCACGGAAGCCGGCGACGGCTTCCACCGGCTGCGTCTGGCCGGCGGCGACGTACTCGAGATAGCCGCGGATCTCGAGGCCGCCGTCCGCGGCCGCCCGCGCGAGCTCGGGATAGGTCTCGAGGGCCCACCACATCTGCAGCAGGACCTGCATGGGGTTGGAGTCGTCCTCGCGGCCGGTCTTCCAGTCGATGACGTGCAGCACATCCTCGTGGACGTACGCGAGGTCGGGCGCCGCGAAGACCTTCACGCCGTCGTGCCGGAAGCTGGCGAAGTCGGGGACCTCGACGTGCCCGGCGTCGCCGGCTCCGCGCAGGCGCCCCCAGTGAGAGGTCGCCAGCAGTCCCTGCATCGACGGCCCGGCCTTCTGGTTCAGACGGTCGGTCTCGGGCTGCGTGTCCTGGTCCATGTAGAGGGAGCGGAGCATGGTCACCTTGTTCGGGCGGGCCTCGAAGGCGGCCCGGCCGTTCTTCGACCGCGTCCACAGCTGCCGCAGCGCCTCGCGCGTCCTGGTCTCCAGCTCATCCGCCTCGGGCAGTACCGCGCCGGTACGCGCGGCCGCCTCGAGCTCCCGCGCCCGCACGTCGATCTGCTGCCCGAGCAGCGCGTCCAGCGAGGTGAGCTTGCCCAGGCGGTACGCCACGCGCGTCTCCGTGGGGGCGTCGTCCAGCCAGCCGTTCCAGTGCAGGTAGTAGGAGTAGAAGTACGCGCGCGGGCACTGGTCGAGCTTGCGCTGCCGGCTGATCGACCAGGCAAACTCGGGATAGGGCTTGATCTCGAACGTCATCGCGCGCACACCTCCTCGGGCATCTCAGTCGCCGCCTCATCGGGGACCGGGGCCAGCGCCTCGATCCACTCCATGTCCGGCCAGATGGTGGCTCCGGCCAGACCGGTCGGCAGGGAGACGACCCACGTCACCCCGTCTGCAGGGAACAGCTGTACTGCCAATGGCACCTCCGGTGGTTGACTGCACGGACGCGGAAGCCGGCTCGCGGGCCACACCCTGGGCCGCGAGCCGCTGAGTGGTGGATGCGTAAGTATAGGGGATGGGTCGGACGGAAGACCGAGGGCGGGGAGGAGTGAAGTCGCTGCCGAAGTGCCGGGCTCGGCGGCCGGAGAGTGGACCTCGCCGGGCGGAGCAGGTCCGGTCGCGCCTCGCCTCAGCCGGCTGAGAGGTGGATCTCGGCGCCCAGCGCACGGGCGAGCGCGCCGATGGTCTTCAGCGTGGGGTTGCCGTTTCCACTCTCGATTCGACTGATCTCGCTCTGCCGGATGCCTGAGGCTGCCGCGAGCTGCTGCTGAGTCATGTTCAGTGTCAGGCGAAGCCCGATGAGGTCGGACGCGAGGCGGTAGCGGTCCTCGAGCATCCTGAGTTGCGCGACCGCTTCCGGACCCTCTGCCTCTGCCTCGGCCACGACCTCGGCGTAGAAGTCGTCAAATGACGTCACCTTGCTCACCTCCTCGGCTCGACTATCGGGTAAAACCGATAATCTGTCAATCGCACCGGGGCGTTGTCACCGCAGTCCCCGAGCCTTGAAGTCTCTCAAGCGTGCACGCGCGAGGGCGATCTCCCGCTGCTGCTTGCGCGGGCTGGGATCCCTGCCTTTGTCGTAGCCCCCGAGGATGAGGATGACCCGGTCGCCCGTGGCATGACAGAAGACGCGAAGCAGGATGGACTCGCCAGAGAAGATGGGATTCTCCGGGGCCATGGCGTCGGGCCTCCACTTGCGGAAGAGCGCCGCTTCGTCTTCGCTGAGCCGGAACTCGAACAAGCCACGCCCCAGTTGTCGGCCATATGGTGTTGCACAGACGCCGACGCCGTGTCGGGTGAGTATCAGATGGAGAGCCGCAGCGAGCGCACGCCGCTTGTCGACGGACAGCCGCCGCTGCATCCAGTCGCGCGCGGGCTGCTTCCCGTCGGGAGACCGATAGAACTCCAAGGTGAACGGACGATCGGGCATCCCGTGCAGCCTGACGGGGGCGAGCGGGCAGCGACAGGATGACGAGTGCCATGCGTCGGTGACGTTGCCGTCAGGTGAAAGCGGTGACCGCCGGGCGTCTCTCAGACGTCGACGTCGATGCGCACGCGGCAGTGATCGCTGGGTCCCCAGTCGTCAGGCTCGTTGCGCGCTTCGGTCCCGATCCGTGGCGCCAGCGACTTGGACGCGAAGACGAAGTCGAGCTGCCGCGTGGCGGTCTCGGGCGTCTGGCGGTTGTTGTGGTAGGTCGGGACGCATGTGCTGTCGCGCGGGAGTTCGTCCGGCCAGGGGTCGGCCCGGCGGCCGTTGGGGTACTCGGGCCCAACGAGTGACCTGTGCGCGGGTCGGGCTCGACAGAGCCGCCTTCGCACCGCAGGATGAGGCCATGCCGCGCGCCATCCTGTTGATCGACATGGACGCCTTCTACGCCTCGGTGGAGCAGGCCCGCCGTCCCGAGCTGCAGGGGCGGCCGGTCATCGTCGGAGGCCGGGCCGAGAGCCGCGGCGTCGTCAGCACCGCCTCCTATGAGGCGCGCGCCTGCGGAGTGCGCACCGCGATGCCCATGGCGCAGGCCCTTCGCTGCTGCCCGCAGGGCGTCTTCCTGCCCGTCGACATGGCCGCCTACAAGGCGGTCCAGCAGCAACTGCTCGCTATCTATGGGCGCTTCACCGACCTGGTCGAGCCGGTCTCCATCGACGAGGCCTTCCTCGACGTGACCGGCAGCCGGCGGCTCTTCGGCCCGCCGCAGGAGATCGCCGCCCAGATCCAGCGGTCGACCCGCGACGAACTCGGCCTGTCTTGCTCGATCGGCATCGGGCCCACCCGGCTGCTCGCCAAGCTGGCTGCCGAGCTCGAGAAGCCCGGCGGCCTCTCGACCCTGACCCGCGACGACGTGCATGGCCGCCTGCGCACCATGCCGGTAGGCGCCATCTCCGGCATCGGCCCGGTGACGGTCAAGCGCCTCGGCGCCCTGGGCATCACGAGCATCGGCGAGCTGCAGGACGCACCGCTTGCCTCGCTCGAGACCTCGTTCGCCAGGAGCGCCGCCTCGCTCAAGGAGCTCGCCCTCGGCGGCGATAATGCCCCGGTGCGATCGCAGCCCCCGGCGCCCAAGTCCATGGGTCATGAGGTGACCTTCGCCACGGACACGGCCGAGCCCGAGTTCCTGCAGGCGACCCTCCTCGAGCAGGCCGACCAGGTGGCGAGCGATCTGCGCCGGCAGGGCTACGCCGGACGCACACTGGTCCTGAGGCTCCGTGACGCGCACTTCCACACAGTGAGCAGGCAGCGCACCCTGCCGGCGGCGACGAACACGACGCAGGTCATCTACGAGGCCGCCTTGGCGCTGCTCGCCGAGCTGCATACGCCGGGTCGCCTCGTGCGCCTTCTCGGTCTCACCGTGAGCGGCCTCACCGAGGCCGGCCAGACCGCACTCGACGACTCCGAGCGTGACCATGCCTGCGACGAGGCCGTGGATCGAGTGCGGTCCCGCTTCGGTTCTCAGGCGCTCCGCCGGGCCGGCGGCGATCTTGCGTCCGGCGAGGATCAGCCGCGACCCGTCCGAGACCAGGAGAATCTGGAGGATGAGCGTTTCGGCGACTGACGCGCGATCGGCGCGTCGTCGCTTAGGAGCTCGTCTCCGTCGTGAAGCTCTTGCCGATCGAGTAGGCGCCGCCGATCAGTGCCCCGAGGGCGAAGTAGGCACCCGTGTCGGGCGCAAACGCAAGCGGGTCGAGCTTGCCCACGTCGACATGGCCCTCCGCGTCGAGGCAGGCCCCATCGATCTTGACGTCCTTGACCTCGCCGATGAACTGCGTGTGCAGACCGAGTTCGTGCACCGCCGTGACCTCGCACTCGACGATGAGGGGGAACTCCGCCACGTAGGGCGCATCGACGAGCTCAGACCTCATCGGGGTGAGCCCGGTCGCGGCGAACTTGTCGGCCTTGCGTCCCGAGACCAGACCGAAGTAGTCGGCCGCGGCGGCTTGTGCGCGGTTCGGCAGGCTGATGGTGAAGGCTTTTCGCGCGACGATGTTGCCGTGCGTCGCGGTTGCGGCGCGCAAGGAGACGGAGACGCAGGGCGGCCTCGAACAGGCGATGCCGCCCCAGGCCGCGGTCATCACGTTGGGCCGACCGTCCTCGAAGTAGGTACCGACGACCAGCACGGGGGTCGGGTAGAGCAGGGTCTTGGCGCCGAGCGACTGCTTCATGATTGCTCCTCCTGGATAGAACGGGATGTAGCCTCGATGGTCACCGTGATCGTCTCCGGGTCCTCGAGGCGATGAAAGGCCCACTTCTGTAGGTAGAGCGTGCCGACTACGGCGGGCTGGTCGCTGTCGGGCTCTTCGAAGCGCACCGTGTTCTTCGTCTCTTTGGCGCGGCTCAGCCTGATCGTCAGTTCATCCATGTGCGCTCCTTGGGGCGTCGTCGGGGACAGCGGTGAGCCTGGCGCGTCGCGATGGCTGCAGAGATGGCGTCGATGCTCGCCATCTCGGCCTGCGTGAGACGCACGTCCATGGCCGCAGCGGACGCCGCTGCCTGCTCGGGCCGCGAAGCGCCGGGGATGGCGACGACCGTCTCGCCGTAGTGGGTCACGAGCCAGGCCAGGGCGACCTGCGCCACCGAGGCGCCGTGTGCCTCGCCGACCGCACGCAGTTCGGCGATCAGCGGCGCTGTGCGTTGCAGGCCCTTGGGGGTGAGGAAGCGGCTGGAGGGGCTGAGGCGCGAACGGCGTCCCCAGGGCAGGGTGCGAGCGAGCCCGGGATCATCGTGATAGCGCCCGGTGAGGGCGCCTTGGGCGAGCGGCGAGTAGGCGATCAACGTGACGCCCAGCCCTTGTGCTGCGGCGAGTACGCCGTTGGACTCGACGCGGCGATCGAGCAGGTTGATGCGCACCTGGTTGCTGGTCAGGGTGAGCCCCTCGTCGCGCAGGGCCGCTGCGGCCTGCGCCATCTGCTTGGCCGAGAAGTTGGAGACGCCGACGGAGCGCACCTTGCCGGCGTGCACGAGCCCGGCCATCTCCCGCATCTGCGCTGGGATGGACGAGAGGCTCCCGGGGGAGTGCACCTGGAAGAGGTCGATGGGGTAGGGCTGCAGGCATCCGATGCGCGTGTCGATGCTGCGCGGGATGTCGCCCGCCGGCTTGGCGATGGGCAGCCACTTCGTGGCGATCACGACCGTGCCGGGCTCGACGCCGTGGTGCTGGAGGGCGGCGCTGAGGGCGCGCTCGGAGGCGCCGTTGCCGTAGGCCTGGGCGGTGTCGAACCAGGTCACCCCACCGTCGAGGGCTGCGCCGACAACTGCGTCCATGGTCCCCTGTTCGAGGACCGGCCACATGCGCCCGGTCATGTTCTTGCCCTGTGAGAACTGCCAGCAGCCGAGACCGATCGGGGAGATCGCGAGCTCGGTCTGGCCCAGGATGCGTGTGTCCACTGGTGCTCCTTGGCTGCGGTGGTGCGCTTGGCTCGTCGTGTGGATCGAGAGTGCGCGCTCGCCTGCCATGATACGACTACTGCTGAACGCCCCTGGCGCGCTGGTGTCGGAGAGCGAAGGACAGGCTGTCGTTTGCGCGACGGGGCGGTCGCGCGTTGAGCATGGTCTGCGCTGCGGTGCTCGCTACCCCATCTCGGCGCTCGCATGCTTCCCGGGTCGAGAGGAGCTCCGTGCTTTTGGGCCCCACACCATCAGCCCGACTGTCTCCAGGGATGGTGCCGCGTCGGCAGTTCCGTCGGGCCGCACCTCACCAGCCGCAGCCCCGGACTCAACTCCGTCGCCCGACGGCCGATAGAAAGAAGAACCGCCGCGTCCCGGACCGGGCGCGATCCTCTGGTCACGGCGGCTCGAACGCGGACCGAACGAAGAGGCGAGATCAGACCATGTCGCCGAGGAGACTGTACAAGCTCAGGCACGACCGGACCGAGATCGGCTTTCTCAGCGCGCGCCTCGTCGAGGAGGAGAGCGGCAGGGAGTCGAACTGGCAGCTTCGCGTCGAGGAGCCGGCGAGCGTCGAGGACTTCAGGGACCACCTCATGGACGGCTCCTCGATGTCGCTCGGCATGATCACGCGCGACGGCGCGCATCTGCGCGGTGAGGCCTACGTCTCGAGCGTCAGCGACGGCATGGACGCGGCGACGATGGTCGTCCTTGCGGGCGCCGGTCCGCTGCGTCACGGCTGACTCGCGCGGGCGGCGCGACGAGGCTCAGTCGGGAAAGACCTCGTCGCCGACGAGCTCGCGCACGCGGAGCATGTCGAACACGCCGCGGACGGCGGGGGAGAGGTTGCGCGCCACCAGAGGCGTGCCCTGGCTCTTCAGGTCGAGGCACAGGCGCACGAAGATCCCCGTGCCCGACGAGTCGATGAACTCCACGCCGGCGAAGTCGAGCGCGACCACCTGGGCACCCCGAGACGCCTCGGTGACCGCATCACGCAAGGAATCGGCGCAGTCGAGGTCCATCTCGCCGGCGAGGTAGACGGTGGGCGCCGGGCCCTGGGCGATGGAAGTCTGCAGCATGTGATCTCCTGGCTCAGTTGGTCATGCGGTCCAATAGTAGCGTAGTGCCGCCGGGACCGGTATGCAGGGCGACGGCATCCAGGTAGTCGAGGATGATCTTGTAGCCGTAGCCCATGGACGCCTGGCCACCCTTGGACGGCGGCTCGATCCAGTTGAGGAAGATGAGGCCGGGACCCTCGTCGGCGACCACGAACCGCAACCGGTCGTCGAGGCGACGGACGGTCAGGCCGCCGCGGCCGCCGCCGTGCAACAGCATGTTCGTGACCGCCTCGGAGATGCAGAGGATCGTGCGCTGGCGGTTGATGTCGTCCAGCCCCGCCTCCCGCAGGATCTCGTCGACGGCCTCCCGCGCACTCTGCAGGTCGGCGGTTTCGCCGATCCGGAAGCTGAGGGTGGCTTCTCCCTCTGCCGTCTGGGCCGCGAGCTGGTCCGCGTCCAGGATGCGCAGCTTGCCGCAGGCGACGGCGGCGGCGATGTTGTTGAGGATCTCGACGAGGCTGCGCCGGTGGTCGCCATGGTGGCGCTGCCAGCCATTGGTCTCGATGGTGAGGATGTCGCAATGGTCACCCTGCGGGACGAAGCAGACCTCGTCGGCGACGAAACCACTGGGTTGCGACGCGGCGTAGCAGGTGAAGGTCTCGCCTCGCAGCGCCTCGTGGGCGTGAGCGATGAGGTCCTCGTGGGGCAGGTCTGGCTCCAGCGCCCCGATGAGGACCTCGACGCGGTCCGCGCCGGTCCTGTAGCGATACACCTGGAGAGAGGCCGGCGAGTCGCCCGTCTGATCGGCCATGTCCCCTGGACCCCGTTCGTCGTCGTTGGTCACCCGGCCGGCGCCTCAGGTGAGGCGAGCCAGCAGCAGCGTCGCGTCGTCGCCGGCAGCGCCGTCGCCGCGGAAGGCAGTGACATCGTTCCACATGCCTTCGAGTGTGTCACGCACGGAGTCGTCCCCACACCGTTGGAGCGAACGCTCGAGCCTCTCCAGGCCGTAGAGCGCTCCACTCGGGTCGCGCGCTTCGGTGAGGCCGTCGGTGTACAGCGCGACCGTCGCCCCTGAGCCGAGCGAGAGGCGGTCTTCGGGGAACCGCAGGCCGGTACGCACGCCGAGGGCGGCGCCGCGCGACGGCACCTCGAGCACGCCGTCCGCGTCGGCGACGAGCACCGGATTGTGCCCGCCTCCGGCGATCACCAGGCTACGGTCCGTCGGGTCGTAGGCGGCGAGGGCCAGCGTCAGGAAGTACGGCAGTCGCTGGCCTTCGAGGTCGCGCGTCAGGCCGTCGTTCACCTCTCCCATGACCTCGCCGGGGCTCTTGCCCGGGCCGATCGCCTCGTGCAGGAGCGATCGCGCCATCGCCATGATCAGCGAGGCGGGGAGACCCTTGCCCATGACGTCGCCGCAGACGATGCCGAGGCGGCCGTCGCCGAAGGGGATGTAGTCGTAGTAGTCGCCGCCCATGTCGCCGAGGAACTCCATGCGCTGCTCGAGCTCGAGCCCCTCCACCAGCGGTGTGGAGGTGGGGAGGAGGTCCGTCTGGATGCGGCGCGCGCGCTCGATCTCGGCCGCCACCTTGAGCTGCGCCGCGCGCAGCTCGTCGTGCAGCTCGACGGACGCGGCGAGTTCCGTGTGGAAGCTGTCGCGCTCGGCGTCGAACGTCACCTTCTCGCGCGCCCGCTTCACGTAGATGTCGTAGGAGTAGTAGATGAGATACAGGGGCGGGATGCCGAGCAGCATGCCGGGTACCCCGAGCCAGAGGTAGAGAGCCGCGACGAGAAGTGCGAGCGTGGACCCGGCCAGGTAGCCGGGGAGCGCCCACTGGTAGTTCTGCCGCCAGACCTTGATGACGCCGTTCGGTGTCGACAGGGCGATGACTCCCGCGAGGAGCGCGGTGTGGGCGATGAAGTCGACGATGGTCGCGCCGAACGTGGGCAGCACCTTGGTCATGAATGCGCCGTCGGGTGGCGCCAGGGCCAGATAGAGGAGGCCCGCGAGGTAGGTCGACACGACGTAGTTGCCGATGTTGAAGGCGATCTTCACCGGGTCGCGCGTCACCCAGGCGGCGGTGATGCCGCTCACGGCGGCCACTGCCATCGCGGGCAACAGCCCGAGGGTGATGAGGCAGGCGAGCACGGGCACGAACGAGAGGGTCACGTCGCCGACCCACGGCAGCTTGATCTCGCGCAGGTCGGTCAGGGTGGCGAGGATCATGAAGGCCACGATGTTGAGCGTGAACGGCGTCGGTTCGTTCACGCCGGCCGCCACCGAGGCGGCGGCGGCCGCCGCGCAGACGAGGACTACGTACAGAGAGACGGCCGTGCGTTTCCGCACGGCCGTCTCGTCGCGGTCGATGATCTCGGGGGCGTCCGCGTTCACTGCCCTTCGATGAGGATGGTCCACCGGAACTTCGTCCACTCGTAGTCCGTCCACCGGAACTTCGCCGCCTGGTAGTCCGTCCACCGGAACTTGGTCCACGCCACGTTGGTCCACCGGAACTTGGTCCACCGGAACTTGGTCGACGCCACGTCGGTCCACCGGAACTTGGTCCACCGGAACTTGGTCCACGAGACGCCGGTCCACCGGAACTTGGTCCAGCGGAACTTGGTCCAGCGGAACTTCGTCCATCCGTACTTCGTCCATGCGATCTGTTCCCAGGCGGCGTAGTCGTCCTCAGTAAGGATTGTCGTTCCGTCGCCGACATCCTCTGAGAGCGCATACCCGTCGGAGCGCGCGTCGCTCGCCAGCGCGCCGGCGGCGTCGAGCAGGCCGGCGCCCTGCTGGAAGGGCGTGGCGCCGGGCAGCGGGTCGGCGGTGCTCATCATGCGTACCTTGACGTCGTCAGGGCTCAGGCTCGCGTCGGCCCCGATCATGAGGGCCGCCACCCCGGACCCGACTGGGGCGGACGTGCTGGTGCCGGAGAGCATCAGGTAGCTCGGTTCGGTGCCGTCCGGCGCCGTCGGCGCATAGCTGTCGACGGCGATGAGGTTCTGCGGGAACGTCGTGTCGATGTAGGAGCCCGGCACGCGCACCGAGATCAGCCGGTTGCCGGGAGCCACCAGGTCGGGCTTGGCGTACTCGTCCCAGAGCGTCGGGCCGACGGAGCTGTAGAAGGTCACCGCGTCGTCGGCGAGGGTCGCGGTCTGACGCGTGTCGGTCGCGCCGACGGTGATCACATACGGGCTGTTGCCCGGAGAGAGGATGCCGCCGGGTCCGAACTCACCCTCGTTGCCGGCGGCGCAGACGACGGTGATCCCGTTCTTCCAGGCGAACTCGACGGCTGTGGCGATCGGGTCGAAGTCGGCGGGGGCGACCGGGTTGCTCCCGATCGAGAGGTTGAGCACGCGGATGTTGTAGTCGCGCTTGTGCGCGATGGACCACAGGATCCCGGCCATGACCGAGGACGCGCGTCCCTGGCCGGTGCTGTCCAGAACCTTGACGCCGACGATGTTGGCCTGTGGCGCGACCCCGCGGAACTGCATGGTCGCGTAGCCGCCCTGTTCGAGCGGAAGAGACGCGGTGCCGTCGCCGGCGATCAGGCCGGCCACGAAGGTGCCGTGACCGGCGTCGTCGTACGGCCGCTTCGACTTCTTGACGAAGTCCTTCCAGCCGATGATGCGGCTGCTCTCGAGGTCCGACGTCGTGGCGATTCCGCTGTCGAGGACCGCCACTCCGACGCCGGCGCCCGTGGGGCCGCCGTCGGCAGGCGCGGTGACCCTGTCGAGACCGATGGCCAGGTTGGTGATGTCGAGGGAGCTCGCGTAGTCGAACCCGAACACGGGATTGTCGGCGACGATCATCTGGACGGCGCCGTGCGCGGCGAGTGCCCCGATCTCAGCGGCGGTCAGATAGGCCGCGACGGCGTCGAAGCCGGCGAGCATCGTCGTCTCGACGCCGGCGGGGATGACACCCTCGACCACGGCCTCTGCGCCGGGGTCGGCGTAGACGATGACGGGAACGGCCTCATCACCGCCGGTGGCGTCGAGGATCGTGGTCACACTCTGGTCGATCTTCTTGCCGGCGCCGTCATTCGCGGCCAATGCCGTTGAGGGCAGGGCCAGGAACGAGAGCAGCGCGACCAAGAGGACTAGGTACCTGGCTCGCATCGTCATCGCCTCCACACCAGTGCTCTTCGGTCCTGCCGACGTGCTCAAGGCCGACGGACGCCCGCTTGCGTCGGTGTCCTGAGGCGGGACCGGCGAGAGGCGCTCGGACTGAAGTCGAGATCCACGACTGTGAAGGTCGGGTTCGGCAACCGAGCTGTCTTGATCATCCAAGACCTCTGGCTTTGCGTCCCTGCCTCACGACAGGTTTGCCTTTGTCGTTCTCGCTCCCTATCGGCGCCTCGCGCGTAGAGGTTTAGCGCTCGGTAGACGAATAGGCACACGAAGTGTCGCCTCCGTGGGACACGCGCGGCGCAGGAGAGCTTCTCGGACTGTTTTTGTCGGACATCGCGGACAGGGTGATAGACTAGGTTGACAACACCCCAGAGCCCGTCGAGGGAGCCGACGCGTTCAGGCGGTCATCTCTCGGTGTCGAGGCCGCCCGGCACCCCCTCTTCGGCATGACGCCGACTGGTCTGCGCGCTCGTTGGACGCGGTGCGCGCCACAACAGAAGGGAGGAGATATATGAGTCGCACGGACGGCCTGTACACCGCGGTGCAGAGGCAGGTCATCAACCAGATGCTCAAGCTGGCCGCCAGCGACGACAAGAAGAAGATCGTCAAGGCGTTCCGGCTCGCAGAGAGGATCACGCCGGAGCAGCACAGAGGCTCGGTGCGTTTCGTCACCGAGAAGGTAAAGGACGACCATCCGGCGCTCACCATCGCCAAACACGTGTCCTCGAGGCTCAGCCCGCACTGCCGCGACCGTTTTATCGAATGTCTTATTGTGAACAACCTCCTTCGCGGTGTCGCCAAGCGGAAGAAGCTCGTGGACTCGACCGGCATGCGTGCGCCGACGACGATCCTCATGAGTCCCACCATGCGCTGCAACCTCGCGTGTGATGGGTGCTACGCAGCGGAATACGCGCCCGACCAGGACCTTGGCCGCGGTCTGATGCAGAAGATCGTGGACGAGGGCAACGACATGGGCGTGTTCCTGTTCACCATGCTCGGGGGCGAGCCGTTCATGTGGGACGAGCTGCTCGACTTCGCGCGTGAGAACAAGGATTCATACTTCCAGATCTTCACCAACGGCACGCTCCTCGATCACGACACCATCGACGAGCTCGCCGGGATCGGCAACATCGCCCCCATGCTGAGCCTCGAAGGCTCACCCGAGCTGACCGACCGTCGGCGCGGCAAGGGCGTCCACGAACAAGTCATGGACATCATGGATCACCTCGGTGAGGCCGGGGTGCTCTTCGGCTACTCCTGTACCGTGACCCGCGACAGCTGGAAGGCCATCGTCAGCGACGAGTTCGTCGACCCTCTGGTCGCCAAAGGCGCGATGCTGGCGTGGCACTTCCTCTACATGCCGGTCGGTCGCGATCCCGACGTGAGCATGATGCTGACGCCGGAGGAGCGGAACGACTTCCGCGTCGAGATCCAGCGGATCCGCGCCGCGAAGCCGATCTTTCCGGTCGACTTCTGGGGCGACGCCCCGTACGTCAACGGCTGCATCGCCGGCAGACACTACGTGCACATCAACAGCGCCGGCTGGGTGGAGCCGTGCATCTTCACCCATTTCGCCACCGACAACATCCGCGACGTCAGCCTCCACGAGGCCTTCAACTCCGACTTCTTCCGGGAGATCCGGAGCCGCCAGCCGTACAACCACAACCTGCTCATGCCATGCATGTGGATCGACAATCCGACCCAGGCGCGTGAGATCGTGGCGGCCACCGGGGCGCAGCCCACGCATCCCGGCGGCGACGTCATGATCACCGACCTGCAGGACGAGCTCGACGAGTACGCCCGGCGGGTCGACCGGCTCTACAGCCCCATCTGGAGCTGTTTGAGCGCGGAGAAGGAGCAGGCGACGGAGGAGCCCGCGCCCGTGCGCTGACCTCAGGCGCGGGCCGCGAGTGCTGCGGGCGGCGGGGCTGCGGCCCCGCCGCCCGCTCTTCGTTTCGGGGCCGTCCCGCTCGGTGTGGCCGGGCCGGGCGCCTAGGGGATCCGTGCTACCCTGTCGAAACCTGAAGTCAGCCAGAAAGCGACATGGCGAGACCTCATCCCCACAAGCGCGCCGCGCGACTCGCGGCTCTTTCTCTCGTCTCCTTGCTCGGGGCGGTCGCGGCCGTCTGGGCGGCGCCGCGCGCCAGCGAGGCGGTCGCCGCGTGGATGAGCACGCCTCCGGTGGAGGTGCGCAGCACGAGCCTGCCGGCGTCGCTGCCGGTGAACGCGGCGCCGGGCGGCGACGCGGTGCGGCGCGGTGTGACCGGCGCCGATGCCCCGGCGGTCGCCGGAGCGGCATCGCCCGTCATCGACGCCGGCATGCGCTTCACCATGGTCGGGCTCATCTGCGCGCCGCCGGTGCGGCGGGGGGAGGTCGAGGCGCTCATCCGCACCAGCGAGGACGGGGAGACGTGGAGTCGCTGGTACGCGGTCGGGCTCGAGCGCGCCGCCGAGGAGGGCGGCGCCGAGCAGGCCTTCACCGAGGCGATCTGGACGGGAGGCGGCCGCTATCTGCAGGTGGCCGCCCGGAGTGCCGGGGACGACGCACCGGCCCCGGGCCTCCTCCGCAAGGTCCGCGTGGTCGCCATCAACAGCACCGAGGACGCCGACCGCTCCGCCACGGTCCTCGGCGTCATCAGACGCGCCGCGGCCACGGTCGCCGGCGTCGAGCTGGCGCCGCCTGTCGGCGCGATGACCAGCAAGCCCAAGATCGTCACCCGCGCGCGGTGGGGGGCCAACGAATCGTGGCGCTCGGGGTCGCCCGACTACGCTCCCGTCAAGGTGGCGTTCGTGCACCACACCGCCAGCGGCAACAGCTACAGCGCCGCGCAGGCGCCGGCGATCGTCCGTGGCGTCTACGGCTACCACACCAAGTCCCTGCATTGGAGCGATGTCGGCTACAACTTCCTCGTCGACCGCTTTGGGGTGATCTACGAGGGACGGTACGGAGGCATGACGCGGGGCGTCATCGGCGGTCAGGTGCTCGGCTTCAACACCGGCAGCACCGGCGTCTCGGTGATCGGCACCTTCTCCAGCGCCACGCCGCCATCGGCGGTGGTGACCTCACTCGAGCGGTTGCTCGAGTGGAAGCTGGATGTCCACCACGTCGATCCGCGGGGCACCGGAAGGCTGGTCTGTGGCTACGGTCAGAAGTACAGGACCGGCCAGGTGGTGACGTTCCCCGCGATCGCCGGCCATCGCGACGCCAACTACACGGACTGCCCCGGCGGGCGGCTGTACGCGCAGCTGCCCACCGTGCGCAAGGTGGTGGCCCGCACCGGGCAGCCCAAGATCTACGGCTTCATCGCCGAGGATCCCGCTATCAGCCCCAACGGCGACGGCGTGCGTGACCGCGCCACCATCGGCTTCACGGTTTCGCAAACGGCCGCTTGGCGCCTCGAGGTCCGCGACGCAGCGGGCGCGTTGGTGCGCCAATTCATCGGCGAAGGGACGGTCGCGGAGGTGACCTGGGACGGCAGGGATGACGGCGGCGCGATCCTGCCGGACGGCGTCTACAGTCTCCGGGTCGACGCCACGAGCGCCGCCGGCGAGGCGCGTGCCGCGACGGCGAGCGTGCGCCTCGACACCGAGGCGCCGCGCGTGAGTACGGTCACGCTCTCTCCCGACCCGTTCAGTCCCAACGGCGACGGCAGCAGAGACGTCGCCACTCTCGCCTTCGTACCTGGGGAGAGCGCCGCGGCGCGCGTCTCCGTGATCGCCGCCGACGACGCCGTCCTGCGCCGCGTGACCGGCTGGAAGACGGTGACGGCTGCCTCGCAGCGCGTGAAGTGGGACGGGCGCGTGGGCTCGAGCTCAAGCCTGCTGCCGGCAGCAGAGGGCGTCGCGACGCTTCTCCTGGAGGTCCGTGACGAAGCGGGCAACACGACCAGCCTGCGTCGCCGGGTCACGGTCGATCGCACGCTGAAGATCACGTCCCTGTCGCGCACGACGTTCTCTCCCAACGGTGATGGAGTGCACGATGCCGTGACGCTCGGGTTCAGGCTGACGCGAGCCGCCGACGTCACGGCCACCGTCACGCGCGCCGGCGCCACCGTGCGCACGTTGCGCCTCGGCCGTCTCACGGCCGGCGCGCGCTCCGTGACCTGGGACGGGAGAACCGGAGCAGACGCCGGCGCTGCCAGCGGCTCGTACTCGATCAAGGTCACGGCGGACGGCTCTGTCGGCGTCACTTCGGCGAGCCGGGCGGTCACGGTCGATCTCGCGCGACCCAGATTGTCCGCGCCGGCGACCGCCACGACCCGCTACGGCAAGACCGCCAAGCTTGCCTACGCCGTGCGCGACGACTTCAGCCCGCGGGTGAACGTGAGCGCCACCGTGGTCAATGCGAAGGGCAGGAGGGTGGCCACGATCGCCTGCGGGTGGGTCAAGCAGGGCAGGAGCCACCTGTGTTCCTGGAGGCCGCGGGCGCGCGGCAGGTACAAGGTGACGTTCCGGGCCAGGGACCTGGGCGGCAATCAGCAGGCCGCCACGGTCAGGACCTCTCTTAGAGTACGCTAGGGGCGATCCCCTCAAGGGGATCCCGCGTCCGCCCCGCGACCGGCTCCCCGCCGCTACTTCCGCGCGGGGGCGCCGGCGGTCTTCGCGGGTTTGACGGCCGCACGGAGCACGTGCACGATCGCGACGACCAGAGCAACGACCCCGATCACCATAGCGACCCGGAACACCATGAGCAGTACGACCGCCGCCCAAGCCAAGATCTCCCAGAACATGGCTACCCCTTCCCTTCACGCGGATCGGCGTCTGCCGTCTCCACTACTACTATTCCCTCCGGGGGTGCGCGACCCCATACGGGTATCTACCGAGACGGGGGTGGGGGCGAGGAGTAGATAGGAGGACGGCGGGCGCCCAGGCGCCCGCCGTCCTCCCGCCGCATCGCTCTCAGGCGTCGGTGTGCTCGCGCCGCCAGCGGCAGTGAGGCATGGGGCAGGCCGCCATGCGGGCGGCGTCGCAGACCTCGCAGCGCTGGTCTGCCATGCTGACCGGAAGGTCGAAGCAGCCGTCCGGAGACTCGCCCAGACGCAGCACCGCGTGGAGGGCTCGAGAGACCGCCTTCATGTCGGCGAAGGTGTCTGCCTTCTCGGGCAGGTCGACGAGACCCATGCGGACCGCACGCTTGCGCACGCGCCCGTCGGGCACGCACGCGAACCTGTCGAGCGCTTCATCGCCCCAGAGGCCGTAGCGTCGCATCTCGCGGACCGCCCAGAAGGCGCGTGACTTGAGTGCGCCGCCCGAGGAGGCGTGCAGCACGTCGACCGCCACGTCCGGATCGGGCGGCTGTGGCAGCAGCCGGCCCCACGTGTCCCGCGTCTCCGCGAGACGCACGAAGTCGACGATCTTGCCCTTGCTGTCGTTGCGTGAGACCGGCGGATCGAGGGCGTAGCGCTTGAGGTCGAAGTCGCCGGCGAACAGCGCGTCGACGACGCCGGCATCGCCCAGCCGGCGCCAGTCGGCGTCGACGACGGACTCCGGCGCGGGCTGGGCGGCGAGCGCTCCGTAGCACAGGAGCGTGTAGAAGAGACGGCTCTGCTCCGACTCGTCGGACGAGAACCGGTCGCGCTGCTCGGCGTCGAGTATCTCAGCCGGCAGCTTCTGGGCGGCGAGGAACGCCTGCCCGAGGAACGCCACGTTCTCCCGGCGTTCGCGGTTGGTGAGCGTGGTCGATTCGTTCACTGGTGCCCCCACTGGTGGTGTGATGTGGCGAGGGCGGCCGGCCGGCGCGCCGCAGGAGCATGCTAGAGGCGCGCCGGCCGGCCGCACAGGCTCACGAAGCTGCCGGTAGGGTGACGCTTCCGTTCGCCTCGGGGTCACGATGCGCGTGCCGTGCCGGCGCTGGAGCCGTCGCGTTGACGAGGGCGAAAGCGGACTGATATAGTCGGCTTTAAGCCCAGCTTGCGACGGGCATCGGCTGACGGTAACCTTTGCAGTCGGCGGGGCGGCACGCCCCCCAGGAGGACCACGCTTCACACCCATGACGACACTCGGTATCGATATCGGCTGCATCAGCCTCAAGGCCGCACTCGTTGGCCAGGCCGGCGACCAGGATCTGTTCAGCGACCTTCTCTCGCGTATCCCCGACCTCTTCCAGCCCCCGCGTGACGGGCTGACCGTGGTCGACGGGGCGCCGGTGCTGGTGACGCGCTACCGGCGCATCAAGGGGAGCCCCGCGGACGCCGCCCAGGCACTCCTCGGCGAGTTGCTGAGCGCGCTCCCCGAGGGCTGCATCCGCGGCGCCCGCGTGACCGGGTCCGGCGGGCGCCTCGTCGCCCCAGCACTCGACGCCTCCTTCGAGAACGAGTTCAAGGCGATCACGCGGGGCATCTCCGTCCTGCACCCCGAGACGCACACCATCTTCGAGATGGGCGGCGAGACCTCCAAGTTCATCCGCCTCGAGGCGAGCGATCTCGGCTGCGCCGGCATCGCGGACTACCAGACCAACGGCGACTGTGCGGCGGGCACCGGCTCGTTCATGGATCAGCAGGCGAGCCGGCTGCTCTACGACATCGAGGACGTCGGCGACATCGTGCTGGAGGCGGGCAAGGCCGCCAGCATCGCCGGCCGCTGCAGCGTGTTCGCCAAGAGCGACATGATCCATGCCCAGCAGAAGGGCTACCAGCCGCCCGAGGTGCTGCGCGGCCTCTGCGACGCGGTGATGCGCAACTTCAAAGGCACCATCGCCAAGGGAAAGGTCGTCGAGCCGCCGGTCGCCTTCATCGGCGGCGTGGCCGCCAACGAGGGGGCCGTCCGCTCGCTGCGCGAAGCCTTCGACCTGAACGACGGCGAGATCTTCATCCCCGAGTACCACTCCAGCATCGGCGCCATCGGCGCCGCCCTCATCGAGGCCGATGTCGAGGCGGCTCGCGACGCCGCCATCGCCGGGCTCGACGTCGACCGTCTCCCGGCGGCCGAGTTCCCGGTCACGGAGCGTCTCTCCATGGACCGCGTCCTGCTGCTGCGCGACATGGCGAAGCCCTTCGAGTTCGACGGGAACGGATCGGTCGTCGACGCCTACATGGGCATCGACATCGGCTCGGTCTCGACCAATCTCGTCGTCATCAACGACGAGGGCGACGTCATCAAGGAGATCTACACGAAGACGGACGCGCGCCCGGTCGAGGTCGTGGGCAAGGGGCTCGCCGACATCCAGCAGGAGATCGGCGCCCGCATCAACCTGCTCGGCGTGGGCACCACGGGCTCGGGACGCGAGCTCATCGGCGAACTCACCGGGGCCGACATCATCACCGACGAGATCACCGCCCACAAGACCGGCGCCGACTTCATCGGCCGCAAGATCGGCAAGCAGTGCGACACGATCTTCGAGATCGGCGGTCAGGACAGCAAGTTCATCAGCCTGCAGGACGGGATCGTCGTCGACTTCGCCATGAACGAGGCGTGCGCCGCCGGCACGGGCTCGTTCCTCGAGGAACAGGCCGAGAAGCTCGGCATCAACATCGTCGACGAGTTCGCCGAGCTGGCGCTCGGCTCTGCGGCGCCGGTCCGCCTCGGCGAGCGCTGCACCGTCTTCATGGAGCGCGACGTGATGGCCTACCAGCAGCGCGGCGCCCGCCGCGACGACCTGGTCGCCGGTCTCGCGTTCAGCATCGCCACCAACTACCTCAACCGCCTGGTCCGCGAACGCCACGTCGGCGACGTGATCTTCTTCCAGGGCGGCACCGCCTACAACGACGCGGTCGCCGCCGCGTTCAGCCAGATCCTCGAGAAGGAAGTGATCGTGCCGCCGCACAACGGCGTCATGGGCGCGCTGGGAATGGCCCTGCTCGCCCGCGAGCGCGTGCGCCGCACGGGCGAGCCCACTTCGTTCCGCGGCTGGGACCTCGAAGAGGTCGACTACACCGTCGTCGATTTCGTGTGCAAGGCGTGTTCCAACGAGTGCGACATCCGCCAGTTCACGATCGAAGGCGAGAAGACGTACTGGGGCGACAAGTGCTCCGATCGCTATCGCAAGCCGGCCAAGGTCGAGAAGGAGCCGGTGATCGCCGACCTCGTGGCCTTCCGCGAGGAGACGCTGCTGGCGCCGTACGAAGCGGCGCGCGCGCGTGTGCCGGAGTCGGCGCCCACCGTCGGCCTCGCCAGAGCCATGTACACGTACGACCGCCTGCCGTTCTGGGCGACGTTCTTCGCCGAGCTCGGCCTGCGGCCGGTGCTGTCTCCGGAGAGCGACAAGCAGATCCGCGAGGACGGCGTGGCGCTCACCGTCGCCGAGCCCTGCTTCCCCATCCGTGCCGCGCATGGCCACATCAAGTGGCTGGTCCAGCAGGACGTCGATTGGATCTTCGTGCCCAACCAGGTCAACGAAGAGACCGAGTTCATGCAGTACAACTCGCACGCCTGCCCGTGGGGCCAGACGCTGCCCTACGTCGTCAAGGCCGCGCCGGGTCTGGAGCATGTCAAGGACAAGTTCCTCGACCCGCGTGTGCGGTTCCGCGACGGCCGCGACAGCCTGGTCCGCGACATGGCCGAGATGGGAGCGCGCCTCGGCGCCGACAAGGCGCGGCTGCGTGCGGCGCTCGACCGCGCCTACGTCGTCCAGGACGAGTTCCGCGCCGCCCTGCTCGAGGCGGGCGCGGAGGCGCTGCGCCGACTCGACGCAGCCGGCGAGCTCGGCGTCGTTCTCCTGGGTCGGCCGTACAACATGTACGACAAGGGCATCAACATGGACATCCCGCGCAAGCTGCGCAAGTTCTACGGCGTCAACGTGATCCCGCTGGACTTCCTGCCGATCAAGGGCATCGACATCGATCCCCTGGTGCCCAACATGTTCTGGAACTACGGCCGCAAGATCCTGCAGACCGCCACGTGGGTGCGCGACCGGGAGAACCTGCACCTCATCTACCTGACCAACTTCAAGTGCGGCCCGGACTCGTACATCAAGCACTACGTGCGCGAGGCCTCGGGCAAGCCGTTCCTCACGCTGCAGTTCGACGAGCACCAGAACGACGCCGGCGCCATGACCCGCTGCGAGGCCTACCTCGACAGCAAGGGGTTCTTGCGCTGGTGGTCGCAGGACGCGGCCGACGAGGCCCGCGAGTGCCGCGAGGAGGTGGCCGGTGTCGTCACGTAGCGTCAAACCCACGCGCGAGGAGCGTATCGGCCAGGCCATCACCGAGTTCGGGCTGGCCGGCCGCCGGCTCTACCTGCCGCAGATGCCCTACGGAGGCACGTACCTGCTGGCGGCGTCGATCCGTTCCATCGGCTTCGACTCGTGGCCGACGAGCGACTCCGACGAGCGCACGCTCGAACTCGGCTCGAAGGTCACCTCGGGTGACGAGTGCTACCCGCAGAAGATCACGATGGGAGACTTCCTGCGCATCATCGAGGACGAGGGCCGCGACAACGTGGCGTTCCTCATGCCGTCGTCGAACGGCCCCTGCCGCTTCGGCCAGTACCTGCATCTGATCCGCAGCAAGTTCAACGAGCTGGGCTACTCCGACGTGCCGGTCATCAGCATCACGTCGGGCGACGGGTACTCGTCGATCGGCGACTACTCGCAGGATCTCGTGCGCACCGCATGGCGGGCCGTCCTGGCCCAGGACATCCTCATGAAACTGCTGCTCAAGACGCGCCCCTACGAGCGCGAGAGGGGCGCCACCGACGCTGTGTACCAGCAGAGCCTGGAAGACGTCGGCGAGGCCGTCAGCATGCAGAACGTCTCGCACAAGGAGCGGCTGGCGGCCATCGTGCCGGCCATGGTGCGCGCTCGCGACCGGTTCCGCGCCATTCCGGCCGACTATGACGCGTCGCGGCCGCTGGTCGGCGTGGTGGGCGAGATCTTCTGCCGCCAGAACACCTTCTCGAACTTCGACCTCATCCGCGTGGTGGAGGAGCAGGGCGGGGAGTGCTGGCTCTCGGACATCGGGGAGTGGGTGTGGTACACCGACGACGAGCAGCGGCGCCGGTTCATCGACGAAGGCCGGCGCTTCAGCAAGGACAGCGCCGTGCGCGCCATCAAGAGCAAGGTGATGCGCCGCGACGAGCACGCCATGTACGCCGCCTTCCACGACGACTTCGTGGGATACGAAGAGCCGGAGGACGTGCGCGACGTGCTGGAGATGAGCTTCCCGTACCTGCCCTACACAGGCGCCCTCGGTGAGATGGTACTGAGCAGCGGCAAGGCCATCTACCTCTACCAGAAGGGCGCCGACGGCATCATCGACATCAGCCCGTTCACGTGCATGAACGGCATCGTGACGGAGGCGGTCTACCCGAGTCTTGCCAAGGACCTCGACGACATGCCCATCCGGACCTTCTACTTCGACGGGACCCAGGGCGACCTGGAGCGCGACATCGGGATCTTCATCGAGCTCGCGCACACGTATCGGCGCCGCAAGAAGAAGCCCCGGCGCTACCCCGCCTACTTCGGCGCGTAGGCGCTGCTTCCGGGGGTCCCGCCGGGCTCCCCGCCCCTCACCGTGTCACCCGGCGCTGCAGGGCGTCCGAGCGTGTCGTCCGTCGGCTGTCCGGGGTACAGAAAGAGCCCCTCGTCGTGATCCTTGGTGTCCAGGGCCGGAACCAGGGGGCGAGGGGCTCTTCGTCTCACCGGTCGCGACGCGGGGGAACGTCGCGCTCGGGACGGGTGTGTGCTCGTGGTGCTTGGCTTAGCGCGCGATGAAACGCTCGGCGGCGCCGACGTCGTGCATGCTCCCGTTGGGCATGCGCGTGATGTGGCCGCGCGCATCGCCTGAAGGAGTGCTGATGACGTGGCTGGTACCGGCGAAGAAGCGTCCGATGGAACGGAAGAAACGATGCTGCATGGTGCTCACCTCTCCTTGATCAATACCTGGCGGCGTCGGCGCCGTAGGTCAGGTCGTCTCTCATGAAGTCCTTGCCGCTGAGGCCCGTCCGACCATCGGGGGATGGGGTCGTCACAGACGTGACCGCAACCTCGATCAAACGCTTGATACTTCCGAAATGGTCAGCCATGGCGATCCTCCTCCGCGAGAAAAATGGACTATGTTGTGTAACTCCGCACAAACTGTATATCCAACGAGGCATTCTGTCAAACGCGCGGGGCGTCCACGTAGCGCGCGCGAGGTGACCAAGGTCAAGAGGCGAACGGCGCCTGGACGGGTACGCTCGCTGCAGGAGACATCACCCGATCCAGGAGACCACCATGGACACCGCGAAGCCAGTCGTCGCGGACCTCGAGAGCATGATCGAGGTCGCGGAACAGGGGATCGTCAGCAAGGCGATCGTCGAGAACGAGCATCACAAGATCATTGAGTTCACCCTGGCCGCCGGGCAGGAGCTCAGCGAGCACACCGCCAGCGTGCCCGCCGTGATCCACGTCCTGCGGGGCGAGGGCACCGTGTCCTTGGGAGGCGACGTGCACGAGGCTCGGCCGGGGATGCTCTACTACATGCCGGCCGAGCTGAAGCACGCGGTCGTCGCGGAAGGCGACCTGGTCTTCCTGCTCACCATGTTCCGGACCTGACGTCCGCCGCGCCTGCCGCGCACGCGGCAGCCGAGCGACTGCTGGTCGTCACGCCACGGCCACGCGCCCGTCGGCCTCCGTGGCGAGCCCGTCACGACGGAGGCGGGCGGCCAGATCTTCGGTCTCGTCGAGAGACAGACTCAGGGCTGCCGCCAGCTCTTCGAGGGATTGGGGCCCGTGGCTGAGCAGCCGGCGCAGGAGCCGGGCCCTCTTCTGGCGCCGTGAGCCCTCGAAGGACCCCTGGCTGCCGCGCGGGGCGATGCCGGTGGCGCGCGCCGTGAGCACGAGTGATCCGTAGTCCATGAGCGCGTTGTGCCAGTCCCTGCTGCGGCCGGACGGCAACGCGGCGGTGGCCACGGCGTGCAGGGCGCGGTCGCCCAGATCCTCCGGGAGATCGAGTTCGTGCGTGAGGACGCGCCGCACGTTGGCGTCCACGGCGGCCAGGTCTTCGTTGTGCGCGAAGACGAGGACGGCGCGCGCCGTATACGGTCCGATCCCGGGAAGCGCGAGCAGGCCGTCGAGCGACCGCGGGAGCTCGGCGCGGCGCCCGTCAGCCGCGGCGGCCGCGGCCGCCCTGGCGCAGTCGTGCAGGCGGCGGGCCCGGGTGTTGTAGCCGAGACCCTGCCACCGCAGCAGGACATCCGCGAGCGGCGCGGCGGCGAGGCTCTCGAGATCCGGCCAGGCGCCCAACCACTCGCCGAAGCGAGGGACCACCCGCGGTACTTGTGTCTGCTGGAGCATGACCTCGCTGACGAGGACGGCGTACGGGTCAGTCGTGTGCCGCCACGGCAAGTCGCGCCGGTTCTCCGCGTACCAGTCGAGAAGACGGGTCTGGAACGCGCGGAGGCGCGGTCGGGGCAAGGTCGGGACGTCTCGTGCCGGGTTCATGTTTCGCACGCCGGGAGCATCCCCCTGAGCCTAGCACGACTCCCGGGCCGTACGCGGCGAGAGAGCGGCGGGCCTGAAGGCCCGCCGCTCTCTCGCGGTTGTGTCGCTCCCGCCCACCGGTGGGGTGGGTCGGTTTGTCTCAGCGGGGTGTCGCGTGCAGCGGCGTGACCTCCTCGATGACCGCGGCGGCAGCGGCAAAGGCGTCGCCTTCGTCGACGAGCGCCTGATCGAGGTCGTCGAGCAGGCGGTCGCGCATGACGACGAGACTGTCGTGAGCGGTCTCGTAGTCGCCCTCGCCGATCTGCTGGTACGCGGTGTAGATGTTGGGATAGCGCTCGAGGTGACCGAGTGCGGCCCAGTTGGCGCGATAGTAGGTCGGGCGCTGGCGCTGGAGCTGACGTTCGTAGACCTCACGTCCGAACGAGTCGCCGTACCAGAACGGCCCGACGTCGTAGAGATCGGCCTGCGCCTGGTCGGGGTCTACCGAATCGGCCTCGAGGTCGGCGATCGTGGCGTTGAGCTCGGCGACGTCATCGAGCAGCTGGATGTGCGGGTAGGTGGTCCCTTCCCACTGGTCCAGAGCGGTAAGGCTGCTGTTGATGATGCGCTCCGCCTCCATCAGCCGGGCGTTGACGAGCCCGTGCTGGCCGGAGCCGATGCGCGCCTTCAGGTCCTTGAACGCTTGACCTGCCGCCGCGAAGCGGTCGAACTGCGCGTACAGCCAGTCCACCCGGTCTTCATCGATCCCGGCTGCGACGAGAGCCGCCGGGTCGTCGGCGGTCCAGTCCGCGAACTGATCGGCGCGGGCGGTGAAGTCGTAGGGCACGATGCCCTTGTCGAGGCCCTTGTGGACCCGGCGATAGAGCTTGGCGTTCTTGCCGATGTACGACCAGTCGATCAGCGCCATGGTGTCGTACTGGCTGTGATACCAGGCGCCTCGATAGGTCTCGTCCTTGGTCACGAAGTAGACGCTGGGGACGCCCGCGGCCGTGAACGGCCACTGGTCGTTCCAGGTCCACACGTTGCGCCGCACGAGGCCACCGTTGTCGACGCCGTACGGCAGCAGTGCTGCGTTGTCGTCAAGCAGGCCCTGGACGTACGGAGCCATCTCGGCGTTGGCGCGCACCTGCAGCGGGGCGTTCTTGGCGCCCTGCCACTCGAGATTGATCTGAGCAGCGACGCGTCCGGCCCATCCGGGGTGCGCCTTGGTGATGGCGTGGGTCGCCCCTATCAGCCAGTCGTACCAGGAGTTCGTGGTCCCGAACTCCTCGCCCGTCGTGATCATGATCTGGAACGTCTTGGCGGGCCTGGTGCGGCTCATCTTCATGGCCTTGGCCATCGTGAGTGCAGTGGCGACGGCGCTGGTGTCGTCCTCGGCGCCCCGGAAGTGGGCGTCGTGGTGAGCCGTCACGAGTACCATCTGCCGCGGGTTGACGGTTCCCGGGATCTTGCCGACCACGTTGTAGCCGTAGCCGCCGTCCTCTTCGAGACGGATGCGGATGTCGGCCTTGACCGTCGCGCTCACGTCGCCTGCCTGGCAGGCGGCGCGCAGCTTGGCGCCGTCACCGCGGGCGATGTAGACGAGTGGCGGAGCGTCGTAGTCGGTCTCGGCATCGAAGCTGCCAAGGGCGTTCTCGCCGGTGAAGAACTCGGCCGTGATCGGGAAGTCGTCGGGGGCGTGCGTGGAGACCACGGCGACGGCGCCGCGCAGGCCGGCAAGCATCTGCGGGAAGCAGATCCAGTAGTTGTAGCCGTCCAGGTCGACCAGGACGATCTTGCCGGAGACGTCACCGGCCGCATCGAACTCGGCCAGCGTGCCCGTACCGACGTAGACGATATCGCTGGCGACCGGCATGGCGCCGGTGCCGCGGGCGCCGGCGAATCCAGACGCGACGAAGGTCTCGTTGAGACCCGGAGCGCTGACACTGACGCTGGCGCTACGGTAGTCCCAGACGTCGAGCGGGACCTTCTCGAGGCGGACGCCGCGGAGCCCCATGCGCCGCATCTCGGCGGCGATGTAGCGCGCGGAGGCATTGTCCGAGGGGCTGCCGGCCCAGCGGAAGCCGAGCGTCTTGGACGTACCCATACCGGTGATCTTCTTGGTGATCTTCTTCGGGTAGCCGCTCTTGACCAGTTTGTCGACGGCCTTGTCGTAGCTGATCGCCTGGGCGGCGGTCGGGAGCAGCACCGCCGTGGCCAGAGCAGCCACGAGTAGCAGGAGCAGGCGTCTGTGCAAAGGACCCTCCTTGTCACCGGCGCGGCGGGCGCCGCGCCCCTTTCGCATCATCCGGGGAACCCGTCAGGCGACCGCGGGAGTGCGCTGTCCGATCATTCAGTCATCCGGCGACAGCAGCGTCAATAGCCCCGGCGTTAAGGGGGTGTGTGCACCCCGTAGGTTTGCCGGCACACGCCTTGGGGGTGCGTGCGCTCAGGGCCGGCATGGGCACGGCCATTCAGCCGGACGCACTGCCGGTCGTCAAGGGGGGAGACACCTGGACTTGCGCTTGGAGCGGACCTCAGGCCTGCTCGTCGACGAGCTTCTCCCAGGCCGCGTATTCGCGCTGCAGCTGACCTTCGACGATGCCGCGTTCGTCCAGAAGCCGGTTGAGGCCGTCCCGGTCCGCGTAGGTCCCGGGCTCGGCGAGCTCCGCGTCGATCTCGCCGAGCCTCTTTTCGGCGCGCAGGATCGCCGCCTCGGCGCCGCGCAGCCGGGCGCGCTTCCGGCGTGCCTCCTCGGCGCTCTCCCTGCCGCGCGCGACCGCCGCGCCGGCGGGCGCTGCGCGTCCGGCGCGCCCGCCGTCGCGGCTCGCGGGTTCCTCGGCGATCGCGGGCACGCCGGCGCGCTCGTTCCGGGTCTCCCAGTAGCGCCCCGCCGAGAGATGGTTGAGCAGACTGCCGTCGTGGATCTCGAGGACGCGGGTGGCGACCCGGTCGATGAGGTGCCGGTCGTGGGTGACCAGCAGGATCGTGCCGGTGTAGTCCTCGAGCGCGTCGGCCAGCGCTTCGACGGAGCCCATGTCGAGGTGGTTGGTCGGCTCGTCCAGGAGCAGGAAGTTGGCGTCTCCGACGAGCAGCGTGAGCAGGCGGAGGCGGCTGCGTTCGCCGCCCGAGAGCATCTCGACCCGCTTCCCGACCTCGTCCGGTCCGAACTGGAAGCGACCGAGCAGGCGCCGGGCGGCCTCTTCGTCGTGGCCGACCAGGGGGAGTACGGCCTGCAGCACGGAGTCCTCCTCGCGGAGCTCGCGACCCTGCTGCGAGTAGTAGGCCGGCCTCACGTTGTGGCCGAGGTGCGAAGCGCCGGCCGGGAGGCTGCGCAGGCCGGCGACCGTCTCGATCAGGGTCGTCTTGCCGGAGCCGTTGGGGCCGAGGAGAGCCACCTTCTCGCCGCGTTCGAGCACGATGTCGATATCGCGTACGAGGGTGTGCGCGCCGGTCTCGTCGTCGGCGGAGCCGACGACCACGGCCGGCGCCTTCATCTCGAGTACGACGCGCGCCGACGGCTTGGGCTGCGGCAGGCCCAACTTGAAGTTCCGCTTCTGCCTCGGCGGCTCCCGCAGTCCGGCTTTGATGCGCTCGATCTGCGTGAGCTTGGCCTTCGCCTGTTTGGCCTTGTCCTTCTTGGCGTGGAAGCGGTCGTAGAAGCGCTGCAGCTGCTCGATCTTCTCGATGTCCTGCTCGTATTCGCGGCGCATGAGATCGAGGCGCGCCCCGCTCTCACGCAGATACGTGGAGAAATCGCCGCCCTGGGCCTCGACGTGTTCGTGCTCCACCGCGAGCACGCGCCGCCCGACCTTCTCCAGCAGGCGGCGATCGTGCGTGACGAGCACGAACGCGCGCTCGTAGTCTGAGAGGAAGCTCTCGAGCCACTCGACGGAGTCGATGTCGAGGTGGTTGGTCGGCTCGTCGAGCAGCAGCAGGTCGGCATCCGCCAGCAGGGCGCGCGCCAGCGTGACGCGCGTGAGCTCGCCGCCCGACAACGAGAGCAGACGCCGTTCCAGCATCTCGTCGGGGAGGCCGAGGCCCTCGGCGACCCCGCCCAGACGGTCGCGGTAGCCGTACCCACCGGCGGCCTCGAACCGCCGCTGGAGCTGCTGGTAGGACTTCATGGTGTCGCGGAGCTCGGGGCTGTGCTCCGCGAGCCCGGAGAGGCGCTCCTCGGTCGCACGCAGCGCCGCCTCGAGCTCCACGGCTTCGCCGAATGCCTCGAGCAGATAGTCGCGCACGACCCGGTCGCGCTCCAGCTCCGGTGTCTGCTCATGCAGCCAGATCCGGCGCCCTCGGGCGCGGGCGATCGTGCCGGAGTCGGCCGGCTCGTCGCCGGAGACCAGGCGCAGGAGAGTCGTCTTGCCGGTCCCATTGCGCCCCACCAGAACAGCGTGATCGTGCCCGTCGACGGAGAACGTCACGGTGGTGAACAGCCGCTGTCCGGCGAATGACTTCTCGACGTTGTTGAAGGTGACGATGCTCATTGGGTGGCCAGACGGTGATTGCGGGAGCAGGGCGGGAGCGGCAGGATACCATCGGCGGCGCGGAGCCGCCAGCGTGTACCCCGCATCGGACGCCTGTTACCCTTTCCGGACCTGGCGAGCGGGAGAAGGAGCCGCGACGATGACCGCGCCGCGTGTGCACGACATCCTGATAGGACCCCGCACGACCGTGTTCGCACTGGTCGAGACCTATCCGTTCCTCGAGCACTTCCTGCTCGCGCGCGGTAGCGGGTTCGAAGCGCTGGCCGACGCTGGGGCGCGCACCCGTTGGGCGCGCGTCACGACCCTCGGAGACGTCGCCGTGAGGCTCAATGTGCCGTGGCGGCGTCTCGTCGGCGAGGTCGCCGCGGAGGTGGAGCGTGGCACCGGCCGCCCGGCAAGAGTCCCCGGCGCTCCCCGGCGGATGAGCGACGATGAGCAGCGGCTCGGCGAGTTGCGCGACATCGTGGACGGTCTCGAGGCAGGCGCGCCCTTGCTGGAGATGGCGGAGCGCTGGCAGGCGGCGACCGCCGACCTCGAGGTCGGCGAATCGGCGGCGCTGGACGCCGCGCTCCTGGAGACCGCCGTCGCCGCACGTCAGGCGGCGATCCCGCAGGCGCAGGAGACGGCGGAGGGACGCGTCGGCGACTCCCTCGCCACGCCCCCCAGGGGGCATCCCCTCGAGACGCTGCGCCGCGAGGGGGACCAGATCCGGCAGCTGATCGCCGGCCTGAGGGCCCATCTCGAACGGCTGGGCGGCTCTCCCACGAGGCGTCGCTGGCAGCGGGAGAAGCCCCTGGTGTCGCGCCTCGTCGACCGCCTCGCCGGGGTGGAGCCCCGGTTTCGCCGTGTACAGCAGGCCTGGTTCCCGGCGCTCGGGGTCCACGCCGTCGATGGTCCCCGGACCCTCCTCTACGCGCGCCAGACAGAGGCGCTCGAGACGCTGCGCCGACTCCGGGTCGCCATCGCGGGCGACGACGCCTCATCCGTGGCTGACGCGGGCGCGCGTCTGGTCGACTCACTCGAGGACCTGCTCGCTCAGGACGAGCGGCTGCTCGAGCCGCTCGCGCGTCGTCACTTCTCCGAGGGGGATTGGGCGGCCGTGCGCGAGCTGGAAGACGGCGTGGGGTGGAAGCTCATACCACCTCCACCATCACCACCCTGGCCCGATTCCTGACCGCGGGAGCCTGCTTCGCGGAGCGGCGATGGGGGCACACAAGTGCCATGGACGACCGGCACTCTTCGCAGACTCTCAGCGACACGCGCCGCGTGATGACGCAGGAGGCGCGCTTCATCGTCGATGCGGCACGCGGGCGTGGCGTCGTCCTGCGCCTGTTCGGAGGGCTCGCCGTGGAAGAGCATTGCGCCGGGCTCGCCGCCTGCTTGCGGGACCACTCCGACGTGGATCTCGTGGGGCTCAGCCGCCAGACGGAGCCCATGGTCGAGATGTTCGGCGAACTGGGCTTCCGCGAGCGACTGCACGTGCGAATGGCGACATCGCTCGGCCAGGCGCAGTTCGTGCGGGAGTGCGTGCACGTCGACCTGACCGGCGCGCCCGCGCACGACGACGACCACGTGGATGTGTTCTTCGACCGCTTCAAACTGGATCACGTGATCGACCTGCGAACGCGCCTCGATCTGCACCCGTACGCGATTCCTTTGACAGACGTGCTCGCCACCAAGCTGCAGATGCACGCGCCGGAGCCCCGTGACGTGCGCGACGCGATCATGCTGCTTGCGTCGTCGCCGGGAGCCGGGACCGGCTCTGAGCAGATCGACCCGGACTACCTGGCCGGGCTGTGCGCGCACGACTGGGGGTTGTTCTACGACGTGACCCTCAATCTGCAGCGGTGCACGGAGGCGCTGGGCAAGGTCGGTCTGAACGCGGAGGAACGGGATCGGGCCGCCGGTCTGCTCACGCGCCTGACCGGCGCCGTGGACGCGGCGCCGAAGAGCCTCGGGTGGCGGCTGCGCGCCGCCATCGGCACTCGGCGGCGCTGGTACGAGACCGTCGAGGAACAAGAGGGCGCGGCATGAGGCTGTCCCTGATCGGGACGGGGATGATGGGCGAGAGGATGGGACGCCGGCTGCTGGACGCCGGCCACGGACTGACGGTCCACAACCGCACCACGGAACGCACGCGGCGCCTTGCCGCACGCGGCGCCGCCGTAGCGGGGACGCCGCGAGACGCGGCCGGCGGGGCGCAGGCCGTGCTCACCATGCTCGCCGACCCCGCGGCCGTGCGGGCGATGGCCTACGGTGGCGAAGGGCTCCTCGCCGGCATGGCCGCCGGGTCTCTGTGGATCGACCTCTCCACCGTCGGCCCGGACGACTCCCGCGAGTTCGCCGCTGCGGCACGCGAGCACGGCGTGGGCATGGTGGACGCTCCGGTGTCGGGCAGTCTCGGAGCGGCCGACAGCGGCATGCTCGTGCTTCTCGTCGGCGGAGCGGAGGAGCACGTGTCCGCGGCTCGGCCGGTGTTCGCCGTTCTCGGCCGTGCCGCAGTGCACCTCGGGCCGAGCGGGGCCGGCAGCGCCGGCAAGCTCGCCGCCAATGCGTTCCTCCTTGCGGCGATGGCGGCCGGCGTCGAGGCGGTACGCCTCGGGGCGAGTCAAGGTGTCGAGCCCGCCGCCCTGCTCTCGGCGCTGGGACGCACGGAGGTCGTGCCCGCTTGGGCGATCGGCAAGCTGGAGCGGCTCGAGGACGGCGATGTGCGCCCGGAGTTCACCTTGGCGCTTGCCGACAAGGACCTGGGCCTGATCGAGGCGGCGGCTGCCGGAGCCGGCGAGGACCTGCCGCTGCTTGCCGCCGTACGCGAGCTCTACGCCGGCGCTCTGGCGGCCGGACGCGGCGACCTCGACTTCTCCGCCGTGGAGGGTGAGCGTCCGCCGTCGACCTGACGGCCGGCGGCCCGCCGCCGGAGCCGTCGCCTGGGCGGACTCGACGGCCGGTCAGCCGGCCGGGCGCCCGGTCTTGGTGCGTACGGCGAGCGTCGCGTCATCGGTGCGCCCGCCGAACTGCTCCTCGACTTCCGTATACCAGCGCACTCTCTTGCCGACGCGTGAGCGCAGGCGCCAGCGCAGGGTCTTGGACTGTTCCGTCATCATGTTCTGGGCGAGCTCGAGGGTCCTGCGCACGCGGGCCGCGTCGCGGGGGCCCAGGTCGTAGCCACCGATGTGATCGATGACCGTGTCGACGTTGTTCATCACGTCGATGTAGAGCCCCCAGTCCGAGCTGCAGATCTCGGCCACGTGCTGGAGGTCGAGGACGCCGGGGTGGGGCTGGAAGTCGACGTAGACGTCCTTGACGAGGGTGATCGTGTCATGGACGTCCTTCTCGTTCAGGTGCACGATCTGGAGCTTGCTGAGGAACAGGTCGGCCGGGTCGATGGCGTAGGTGTTGATCCCCAGGCGGTCGCGGAAGTCGATCGCGTGGTCCATGCGCATCGCGTCCAGAAAGACGTCGATGTGATCGCTGGGCGGGACCTCGGTGACGACCGGCAGGCCGTTCGTCCCGGCGGGACCGCCCGTGGACGGGTCCGGCGCGAAGAACTGCAGTTGCCCATTGCTCGTGGCCATGGCGACGTGCTGGTTCTCGACGTAGCCGAGCTCACGGAACGCCTCGCGGACGCCGACGACCTGGCGCTTGAGGCCGATGAGGTCGATGTCACTGTACTCGCGCTCGGCGAACTCCAGGTCGATCGCGTAGTGGCGCACGGCGAGGCCGCCGGTGAGTCTGAGGACGACACCGCGCTCGTTGCCCTCGTCGATGATCGCGTGCGCCTCGGCCATGAGCCGCTCGTGGCGCCGGATCGTGACGTCGAGCGCGGCGTCGTGCAGGCGTGAAGTCGCAGGGGCGTGCATCGCGAGACGATTCTACCGGGAAGCCGACGCGCGGACGGCGCGTCAGACGCGTACGCGGCGGACCGCGACCTTCTCGAGGTCCATCTCGCCGAGACCCATGTCGTAGGCGGCCTGCACGTAGGGGATGTCCGCGCCGGTGAGGTCGAAGAGCGTCGCGGCGTACGCGTCGGCGGCGACGATGTCCGCGCTCGCGATCACGGTGTCGAGCCGCTCGACGTCGTTGAGGTCACCGCCCGTCGGGCCATTGGCGGTGAGGACGCGGACTGCGTCCACGACGGTGAGGCTGGGGCGGCACGCGCTGATCAGGTCTGCGGTGCGCTGACCGATGTTGGTGTGGATGTCGCCGGGATCGAGGATCACGCCGAGGAGGTTCTTGCCCCCCAGCGTGAGTCGCGTGGAGCCGTGGTCCTTGGGGATGGGCACGTCGATGAGCACGTCGCACGCGAGGATGTCGGTGTAGATCGGCCAGGAGTCCAGGTCGCGGCCGTCGGGGATGCGGTAGGTGCGAAAGCCGGCGGGCGACATGATCTCCATCTCCCCGCCGGCCTTCTCGACCGCTGTCCGGATCCCGCTGACGCGGTACGCCTCTTCAGCGGGGCCTCCGAAGGGGGTGTCCATGACGCGCACGCGGCCTGCCCGGGCGCGGCGGCAGAGCGAGACCAGGGTGCCGACGACTTCGGGATTGGTCGTCGCCGCGTACTCCGGTCCGTAGTAGCCGGTGCAGATGTTGGGCTTGACGATCACGTCGGCGCCCGGCTTGACGAAGGCCTCCATGCCGCCGAGCGCCGCCACCGCGGCCGCCGTGATGTCCGCAGGGCTCGGGCCGCGCGCCACCGCCAGGGGCGGCTGCCCGCGGCCTCCCGAGGCCGAACTGGAGGGGGACGGGGAGGAGAGGCGGCCGTCCTGCGGCGGGTCCGACACGGGCAGCGAGCCGCAACCCGCGGCGGTGAGCGCCGCGCCTGCGGCCGTCAAGCCGGCGATTCTCATGAACTCCCTGCGGGTACAGTCGCGCATGCGTGCGACAAGGGTAGCAGCTGGGGGCCGCGAAGACACGTCTTCCGTGCGCGGAGACACTCGTTCTTTGCTCGGCTCCGGCCCGTGAGCCGGCGAAGCCGTTCCGATGTGCTCGGGGCCTGCCGGTGATCACCCCCGCGATCGCCGCCGGCGACTCGAAACGCGTGACAAACGTCGCTGCGTAGGGCAACCTGTGCGGCAACGGGTCTCCGGGGCGAGGAGGCCAGACGACCGGGGAGGAACACATGGGTATCGGCGACGTGTTCGCCAAAGCGTGGGAGTTGTGGCGACGGGACGTAGGCTGGCTGATCCTCGCCGGTCTCCTGGTGGGCGTGATCATGATGGTCGTGTTCGGCATCGCCTTCGGGATCTTCGCGGTCATCTTCGCCGGAGCCGGCCTCACCATCGGCGTCGACCTCGCCAACGACACCACGTCCTCCCTGAGCGGGGTCGGTGTGGGCCTCATCGTGCTCGGTTTCATCGTCGGCCTGGTCGCGGTGTTCGTCTTCCAGGTGCTCACGCTCACCTTCTACGGCGGCATGTTCGAGATGGTGATCGGTGCGGCGCGCGAGAACCGGGGCGTACGCTTCGGTGACCTCTTCAGTGGGTTCCGGAAGTTCGGCGCCTACGCGCTGTTCGCGCTGGTGATGTTCGGCGTCTCCATGGGCGTCAACGTCCTCAACGTCATCCCGTTCATCGGCTGGCTCGCCGGCATGGCGGTCTCCATCTGGATCTACGTGATCTGGCTGTACGTGCTCCCTCTGATCGCCGACCAGGGGCTGGGCTTCGGCGAAGCCGCCGGCCGCAGCAACGCCATGGTCAGGGGCGTGGGTTGGTGGAAGACCTTCGGCATGGTGATCATCCTCGGACTCGTGATGGTGGCCGCGATGGTCGTCATCGTGCTGGTCGCCGTCGGCATCGGTCAGGCGCAGGAGTGGGTCGGTGTCGCCATGGGCATGCTCCTCTTCCTGGCCTTCGCGATCCTCGTGCCTCCCTACACGATCTGTTACGTGAGCGTCATGTATCTCGGGTCCGGCGGCGCCGCAGAGCCGGTCCAGAGCGGCGGCCTGCCCGGCATCCCGCCGGCGCCGCCGGCGCCGATGGCGCCGGTGGGCTACGGCACCCCCTCGACGCCGACCATGGCGGCGCCTGCGGCCGGGGCAGGGACGGCCGTGACCGCTCCGGGCGCAGCGCCCGCCCCGCCGCCCGCCGCCGACGCCTGGAAGGCGGCGGCGGATCCGCTGGCGTCGGCGCCTCCCGCGCCGCCGCTCGTTCCGCCGGCGGCCGGGCAGCCTGCGGCGCAGCCGCCGGCGCCCGCCCCGCGCCTGCCCCTGCGCAGGAGGGTGAGGCCGGCGCTGGGGACGCCCCGGAGGCCGTCACGACCGCCGACGCCGCCGCCACGTCGGTGACGGAGGCGGCTGCCGCCGACGCGCCGGAACCACCGGAGCCGCCCGAGCCGCCTGCGCCGCCGGTCTGACCGGCGGGCTTGGCCCAGAAGGGCGATCCGCAGGTCGGCTGCATGGCAGGGGCCGGGGGTAGCGAGGCGTCCCGGCCCCTGGTCGCGTCCGCAGGTCGAGTCGAGTCCGTGAGCTTCTCTCACGACGAGCTTGGCAAGGTCCGAGACACGTGCCGCGTCGGCAGTGCCTGCGAGACATTCCGCTTGCGAGCGGCGCTCCAAACGCGAGAGCGGTCTCGTCAAACGAGGCTTGTGCGCGTCCCGAGGCCCACGTGCCGGCGCCGCGCAGGGCGGGCTGGGTCGCGGCTTCAGTGCCCAGCCCCGCGAAGCAAGCGTCACAATAAAGTAACTTGACAAAGATGATTACTTTATGGTGGAGAGGGGTACATCGGTTGCAGGCGTAGTCCGTCAGTGAAGCAGAGGCTAGCCTGCCACTCCGGCAGATCGCTGGGGAGGAAAACCGAGAACCGTGGAGGCAGAACGATGAAGACCCGGTACATCATCCTCATGGTAGTCGCCCTGATGGTGGTGCCCCTCGTGATCGCCGCGTGCGGCACCGCTTCTGACGAGGCGGCGTCGCCGTCTCCGTCGCCGACCATGCCACTGAAGGACATCGTCGACACTGCCGTCGAGGCAGGAAGCTTCACGACGCTGGTCTCTGCGGTTCAGGCCGCCGGTCTGGAAGAGACGCTGCGCGGCGAAGGCCCGTACACAGTGTTCGCACCCACCGACGACGCGTTCGCAGCCGTCCCCCAGGAGACCCTGGACGCTCTGCTCGCAGACCCGCAGGGAGCGCTGACCGACGTGCTCACGTACCACGTCGTGCCCGGTAAGGTCATGTCGACCGACCTGAGCGACGGCATGATGGTCGAGACCGCCAATGGCGCCTCGCTGGAGATCACCGTCAATGACGACGGTACGGTGATGGTCGGCGACGCCACGGTCGTGACCGCGGATATCGAGACAGCGAACGGCGTGATCCATGTCATCGACACCGTTCTGGTTCCGCCCAGCGAATAAGTGACGTCTGGCGGGCGGCCCCGGGCAGCGCAGAGGCGCCCGGGGCCGCCCGCTTCAGCGTACGCGACTCAGTCGCGCGCCGGCGTCTGCGCGTGCAGCAGGCGCGCGAGCTCGCGCCAGGCGCGCGGGTCCTCCTGACCCATCAGCCAGGCATAGACACCGCGGATGTGCGGGTGGCGCGAGACCATCATGCGCGCTTTGGCGCGGATCGCCAGGGCGTCTGGGAACAAGGCCTGGTGCCGGGCGCCGTCGCTGCGGTAGTCGAGGAGCAGTTCTCGTGAGGCCGTGCGGAACTCGCGCGGATCGTGGGCCGACCTGATGTCGCGGACGTTGTCCCAGGTCAGGTCGGTCGTCGTGGACCCCAGCCAGTCCCGCCCGTAGAGCCCCAGACCCATGACGATCCGGCGCGGCGCCACCTGGGTCTCGGCGAAGTCGAGCACCCGGTCCATCCAGTCCGGCGGCGAGAGCGGCCCTGGGCCTGACCATGAGCCCGAGTAGTTGTACGTCATGACGCGGAACTGATCGACGGCGCGGCCGAGGCGTTGCCAGTCCTGCGAGCGTGGGCCGTCCCAGCCCCCGGGCTCCTTCACCTTGGGGTAGACGTCGACGGCGATCTGGCGGTGGTCCTCGTGGAGTCGCTCGGCGAGCACCTCGACGAACGCCGAGAACTTGTCGCGCCGGGCTCCCTTGACCGCCTCCCAGTCCACGTCCACGCCGGCGACGTCGTACTCCCGGCACCAGGCGGCGACGGCCTCGGCGTGGCGGCGGCGCGTCTCCGGCGTCTTGAGGATCGCCGCCGAGATGGCCGGGTCGAACGTGTGCCGGCTCTCGTCGTAGTCGGTGAGCGTCACAAAGACGCGGCAGTCCCGGCGCTTCGCCTCGGCGATGAAGCTCTGGTCGAGGCGAGGCGCGGTGACGCTGCCGTCGGCGCGCGACTGCAGCCAGTCGACGCTGACCTCGTCGATGGCGCCGGCCTCCACGGCCGCGTCGAGCGAGGTCCGGTCGCCGAAGGTCCAGGCGCCGATGAGGTAGGGGCCGTGCGGCCTGTCGTCGTCGAGCGCACTTGCCAGCACGAAGGCGACGGCGACGGCGATCAGACCCGCGACGATGATGACGATCAGAGCCGGGAGGCGCCGCCGCCGGCGCGGCCGGGGACGGCGCCGCACGGGACTGTCGGTGCTCGCGGGCATGGCCCCATGATGACGGCTCGCACGGCGGCGGGAAACCTCGGCGAGACGGCGCGTCACGGGGAGCGGCGGGGATCGCCGATTACGCGCCGCCCCTCCTTGGGTATGCATCGGCCACAGACCGGACCACCACGAGGAGTGAGGTCAACCGTGAAAGAGAAGCTCGGCGCGACCAACGCGCTCTACCCGCTCATCACCGCCATCGTCGGCGCGACCGTCGACGGCACACCCGACTTCGCGACGATCGCCCACGTCGGCATCGCCCACCTCAAGGGCATCACCCTGGGGATGGGGAACATCCACGTGACCAACAAGGGCATCCTCGAGAATGAGACCTTCAGCGTGAATCTGCCGTCCGAGGACATGGTCGAGGTCACCGACCACATCGGCATGGTGAGCGGCACGCAGGAGGACAAGAGCAAGCTGTTCGACCTCTTCTACGGCGAGCTCGACACCGCGCCGATGATCGAGCAGTGCAAGGTGACGATGGAGCTCAAGCTGATCGACCACGTCAAGCTCCCGACACACGACCTCTTCGTCGGCGAGGTCGTGGGCACCTATGCCGACCTGGACGTGCTGACCAACGGCATCGTGGACATCGCCAAGCTCAAGCCGCTGCTGTTCGACATGGCGAGCAAGAAGTACTGGTCGCTCGGCGAGCCCGTCGCCAAGTGCTGGAGCGTGGGCAAGGACTTCAGCCCCAAGGGCTGAGCCGGTCGGCCCGGTTCAGCAGCCGGGCCCTGGACGGGGATGGGCGCGTCGCTCGGCGACGAAGTCGCGGAACGCGCCCATGGCGGCGTCGAAGCGCTCCCAGTCGATCGACTATTACGTGCGCGTGCTCTCGTTGCGCATGACCAGGTCGTGAGCTTCTACCTGGGGCGGCGCATCGGCGCCGACTACTCGAAGACGGCGACGCTGTCCTTCACCGCCGCGAGCAACAACTTCGAGCTCGCCATCGCCGTCTCCATCGCCGTCTTCGGCCTCAACTCGGGTGAGGCGTTCGCCAGCGTCATCGGCCCGCTGGTCGAGGTGCCGGTGCTCATCGGCCTCGTGAGTGTGGCGCTCTGGCTGGGACGCAAGTACTGGGGCATGACCGACGCACCCGTGCCGGCGGCCGTCGCCGAGGGTTGCGACGAGGTAGGCTGTGGTCCGGTGCGTGACTGACAGTCCGCGCGCCGCGCGCGGCAGTGAGGAGTGACATGAGCGACAAGACCGTCCCGGTCCACCACATCGACATCGAGTGGGGGCCGACGATCGACGCGGCGGAGTGCATCGGCTGCGGCACCTGCATCGGCTTCTGCCACAACGACGTGTACCGCCGGTCGGACGATGGGAGCCGGGCGGTCGTGGCGTTCAAGACGCACTGTGTGGCCGGCTGCTCCGACTGCGCAACGCTGTGCGTGGCGGAAGCGATCTCGTTCCCGACCCTGGAGGAGATCAAGCGCGCCCGTGGCGGAGGCTGAAGCCGAAGCGTCTCGATGACCCCGCGGCCCGCCGCGGGAGCTGATCAGCTGCCAGCGCCCATCTCCCGCTCGAGCTGCTCCTTGGCGTCGAGCATCTGTGTCTTGAACTCCATGGGCCGCCGGATCTGCTTCAGATCGTTGATGCCGGCGACTGCGGAGGCCGTGAGCACGATGATGTCGCCGTAGTGCAGCATGCGGCCGAGGACGGACTGCTTGAGCACGATGTCGGTGAGCTTCTCGAGCGAGGAGTCGGCGACGCGCTTGCTGAGCACCCCGGTCGCCTCGATGACCCGGCGGTTGGTGAGCACGTAGACGTTCATCAACCAGGAGAGGAAGCCCCAGGCGATGCGGGCCGCGGGGATGAGGAAGAGGAGGAGCAGCCACCAGATCCAGCCCGCGTCGGGCAGCCACCACACCTTGAGCAGGATCACCAGTGCCAGCAGTGCGGCGGCGAAGAGGATCCACTTGATCATCTCGGCGACGAAGAAGACCCAGTGGTGGCGCTCGGTGTACAGGATCTTCTCGCTCGCGCCGAGCTGCTTCTGCACGTACTCGATGCTCACATGCCCTCCTCCGAGCCGGTGTCGGCTGCACCCTACCATGGCTATACTTGGGCACGCATCGACAGCCACCGTGGGGGTGTGCTCGTGATCGTCCCTCCTTCCGCCCTCGTCCGCCGCCGCCCGGCCTTGCGCCGCCGCGTCGCGACCGTGGTGCTGCCGCTCGTCCTTCTCGTGCTGACGGCGGCCGCGGCGCTGCCGCAGGCGGCCGCCGCGGGCGCTTCCGTCCGCTCGTACCGCGGCCTGGGGACCTGGGTGGACCTGTACGACTCGGCGGCATGGGACCACCCCGCGTCGGCGGTCAAGGACATGCAGGCGCACGGCGTACGCACGCTGTACCTGGAGACGTCCAACTACCACTGGCCCTCGGCGCTCAACCGGCCCAGCGCGTTGGGTGCTCTCATCGAGGAGTCACATGCCCGCGGCATCAAGGTCGTGGCTTGGTATCTGCCCGGCTTCAAGGACCCTGCCAGGGACTACGCGCGATCGCTGGCGGCGATCCGCTTCCGCAGCGCCGCCGGGCAGCGGTTCGACTCCTTCGCCCTCGACATCGAGGCGAGCGTCGTCAAGCGCGTAGCCCTCCGCAACAGCAGGCTGCGGACGCTCTCCAGGCGCATCCGCGCCGCGGTCGGGCGCTCGTATCCGCTCGGCGCGATCATCCCGTCTCCTGCCGGCATGGTCATGCACCCGGGCTACTGGCCGGGCTTCCCGTACAAGACACTGGCCGGCGTCTACAACGTGTTCGTGCCGATGGGCTACTACACGTATCACGGTGACGGCTACGGCAACGCCTACCGCGACACGCGCAACAACATCCTCATCATCCGCGAGAAGACCGGCCGGTCGGGCGTTCCCATCCACGTGATCGCCGGCGACGCCGCCAAGTCATCCGGCAGCGAGACGACTGCCTACGTGCGCGCCCTTCGCGAGCACGGCGCCCTCGGCGGGAGCATGTACGACTGGGCGACGACCCGCGATGCCAGCTGGCGGGTGCTGCGCAACGTGCGCTTCAACCCACGGCAGCGTCCCTCGCTGCCGCGCACCCTGCCGTTCGCCACGCCGCTGGGGTACTGCGGCGCGGACCGCACCCATCCCAAGGAGGCCTTCTACCAGGTCGCCGGCCAGAAGGGCGACCGCGTGCTGCGCTTCCGCCTCTACGACGTCCAGGCGGACGAGGTGCGCCTGGTCGTGAACTGGCAGGACATGGGGCCGCTCGCACGAGGGCCCGCCAAGAGGTGGAGCAGGACGCGGGCGGTGACGATCCCTGCGGCGGCACTCAGGCCCGGGGCGCGCAACGTCATCGGGTTCGTCGCCCGTGGGGACTACCCGGCCTGGCGGACGTGGGGGGTCCGGGACGTGGCGCTCGACGCGCCATGACAGGCAACGCGGACGGAGGGGCAGCGTGGAGATGAAGGTCAGCTTTCCCGGCAACCTGCGCGTGGATGCCGGCTACAAGGGCTTCACCATCGAGACCGATCAGCCGGTGAGCGCGGGCGGAGACGGGTCGGCGCCGGCGCCGTTCGACCTGTTCCTCGCCTCCCTGGGCACCTGCGCCGGCATCTTCATGCTGGCGTTCATGAAGCAGCGCGGCATAGACCCGGCGGGGAGCGGTGTCCTCATGACGACGGAGGCCGATCCCGAGAAGGGCGGCATCGGCCGCATCGCGTTCGACCTGCAGCTTCCCGACGGTTTTCCCGAGAAGTACGAGGCGGCGATCGTGCGCGCCGTCGACCAGTGCACGGTCAAGCGGCACCTCGCCGATCCACCCACGTTCAGCGTGGCGACCTCGCGGGCGCTTCCGGGCTGAGACTGCGGCGGCGCGAGCGCCCTTCGGCCGCTGGAGCGTTGCGGCCGTCCCCCGTCGCGACCTTCGCGGCGCGGCCCGGGTCTGCTAGGCTGCGCTCATGGACCCGGGCCCGGTGGTCGTCGGTATCGACATCGCCGCGAGCAGGCCGTGTGTGGCCGTCGCGGTGCGCTGCGGGCGCGCGCTCGAGGTGGAGTCGTGGCGCGAATCCGACGAACACATGGCCGGCGACCGTGCGCGCCTCATCGAATGGTTGCAGGGCCTCGGCGCCGTCGCCGTGGGCGTCGACGCTCCCCAGCGGCCGCGGCGGGCGCGGGCTGCGGGCGCCCCACGACCGCGAGCGTGCGACGCGGACCTCGCCCACCGGCGGATCTCCATCTACCAGGTGCCCACGCGGGCCGTTGCCGCGGAGGCGCACGGCCGCTACGCGTGGATGGAGACCGGCTGGGACTACTTCCGTGAGCTCGGCCGGCGCGGCTTCGAGCCGCCGGCCCCGGGATCTCTCCCGGCGGCGCTCGGCCAGGCGCCGGCGGCGCTCGAGGTCTACCCGCACGCCGCGTTCGCGACGCTGCTCGGTGGCACGCCGCCGCCCAAGAACGGTCGTGCCGGCCTGCGCGTGCGGATCGCCGCACTGCGTGCTGCCGGGGTCGTCTGGGACGAGTACTACGACCACGACTCGCTGGACGCGCTCGCTGCGGCGCTCACGGCGTGGCGCTTCGTGCAAGGTCTCGCCACGCCGGTCGGCGACGGGCGCGACGGGTACATCTGGCTGCCGGTCACCGCGCACGACGTGCTGCCGTCGTATGCGCGGCTGACGGAGCGGGAGGCCCTGACGGCCGCCCGCCGCCTCGCGGGGGCCTGAGCGGTCTCGCGGGCGACCCGGCCTCTCGCCGCGGCTGCGGCCGCAGCCGCTACATGACGATCTTGTTCAGCGGGAACTCGACGATGCCCTCAGCCCCCGCCTCCTTGAGACGCGGGATGATCTCGCGCACCACGCGCTCCTCGAGGATGGTGTTGACCGCGAACCAGCCGGGGTCGCTGAGGTGCGAGATCGTCGGGTTGCGCAGCGCGGGCAGAACGGCGAGAACGGCGTCGAGGTCGCCCTCCTGTACGTTGAGCATGAGGCCGACCTTGTCCAGGGCCGCGATGGCGCCCTGGAGCAGCATGGTCACGTCCTCGATCTTGCGCCGCTTGCCCGCGTCGGCCCAGCTCTCGCGATTGGCGATGAACTGGGTCGTGCTCTCGAGCACGGTCTCGACCACGCGCAGCTTGTTGGCGCGCAGCGAGCTGCCGGTCTCGGTGACCTCGACGATCGCGTCGGCGAGCTCCGGCAGCTTGGCCTCGGTCGCTCCCCAGCTGAACTCGATCTTGGCGGTCACGCCGCGTTCCTTCAGCCAGCGCTTGGTCACCCCGACCAGTTCTGTCGCGACGATCCGGCCCTCGAGGTCGGCGGCCGTGCGCACGGGTGATGCGTCCGGCACCGCCAGTACCCAACGGACCTTGCCGAAGCTCTGCTTGGCGTACACCAGGTCGCTCACGGTGTGCACCTGAGCTTCGCCCTCGACGACCCAGTCATGGCCGGTGAGGCCGCAGTCGAGCGCGCCGTCCTCGACGTAGCGCGCCATCTCCTGGGCGCGCACCATCATGCACTCGATGTCCGGGTCGTCGATCGCCGGGAAGTAGGAGCGCTCCGCGACGGTGATCAGGAAGCCGGCACGGCGAAAGAGTTCGATGGTCGCGTGCTCCAGGCTCCCCTTCGGCAGTCCGAGCTTGAGTCTCATGTCGCCCTCCTCTCATCGTGCCGCGGCCGGGACCGGTTCCCGAGCCTCTCCGTGGCGTGAGCGCGAGTCTATCGCAGGCCGAAGGCCAGGCGCGCAGGCGCGCGACCCTTGCGCGCCGGACGCCTCATTGAATACCCTTCCGACACGGCGCATTGAAGCGTCGCGCGACGCAGACCCCGGGGGGGCGGTCGCTTCAGTGTGCCAGCGCGGAAAGGAAGGGCTCATGGCTGTGCCTCACCGATTCTCATCCAGACTACTCCTGCTCCTCATCGTGGCGATGGTCGCCGGTGGACTCATCTGGGGGATCGCCGGCGCTCTCGCCGCCGATACGAGCCCATCGCCTGCGGGCGGCGCGGTCACGCTCAAGGTCGGCTGGACGACCGACCCCGACAACCTCAACCCGTTCAACGGTATCGAGCAGTCGAGCTACGAGCTCTACCACATCGGCTACGACTTCCTGACCAACTACGGCGATGCGTTCCTGGAGACCCAGCCCGGCCTCGCCGAGAGCTGGACCACGAGCGAAGACGGGCTCACGTGGACGTTCAAGATCCGCGAGGGGGTCAAGTGGTCGGACGGCGAGCCCCTCACGGCGGCCGACGTCGCGTTCACGTACAACTTCCAGAAAGAGTTCGAGCTGAGCAACTTCCTCTCGGCGCTCGACGGCATCAAGACGGTCACGGCGCCCGACGACACCACGGTCGTGATCGAGTGCGACAACCCCAAGGCGGACGTCCTCGCCATGTGGGTGCCGATCGTCCCCGAGCACATCTGGGGCGAGTTCAAGACGTACGATGAGATCACCGGGTTCGTCAACAAGCCTCCGATCGTCGGCTCCGGCCCGTTCCAGATCGTCGAGTGGCAGAAGAGCAAGTTCGTGCGCTGCGTCGCCAACCAGGAGTACTGGGACGGGGCGCCCAACGTCGACGAGGTCATCTTCCAGGTCTACAAGAACCAGGACACGCTGGCCCAGGACCTGCGCCTGGGCACCATCGATCTGGCGATCAACATCCCGCCGGCGCAGGTCAAGGCGCTGCAGGGCGAGGAGGGCCTCGAGGCGGACGGGTGCTCGCAGAAGGCGTTCGACTACCTGTCGTTCAACTGCTACGAAGGCCCCTCGCTCGGCAACCCGGTGCTGAAGGACGTGAAGTTCCGGCAGGCGCTCAACTGGGCCGTCGACAAGCAGAAGATGACCGAGCTGGCCTACCAGGGCTACGCGGATCCCGCCACCTCGATGTTCGAAGTGGACTTCTACGACCCCGAGCTCGACTGGCACTGGCAGCCGCCGGCCGACGTCGAGTACACGTTCGATCCGGCGAAGGCCGAGCAGCTGCTCGCCGACGCCGGCTACACGGACACCGACGGCGACGGCATCCTCAACGACCCCAACAACGGCGACAAGAACATCAAGCTGCGGCTCTGGTCGCGCGTCGAGTCGCCGCAGAGCCAGGTCATGGGCAAGCTCATCACCGGCTGGTGGGAGGATCTGGGCCTCAAGATCGAGTACTCCGTCGAGGACAACGGCGTGCTCATCGACGGCGGCTACAACTACGCCGGCGACACCTTCAAGCCGGACTACGACATCTACATCTGGGCGTGGCAGCCGAGCGGCTCGGACCCGGGCCGGCGCCTTGGCTACTTCCGCAGCGTGCAGATCGAGAACCAGAACGACGCCTGCTGGTCCAACGAGGAGTACGACAGCCTCTGGACCCAGCAGTCGCAGGAGCTCGACCCGCAGGCGCGCAAGGAGATCGCCTACCGCATGCAGGAGATCTTCTACGAGGAGTCGCCCTACATCTGTCTCACGTATCCCAAGACGCTGCAGGCCTGGAACACCGACAGGTGGGAGGGCTGGCAGCGCATCCCGCAGCCCGACGGAGCCATCGCCTACATCAGCGACAACGTGAGCAACTACTACAAGGTGGCGCCGAAGGTCGCGGAGACCGCCTCCGACTCGGGCGGCTCGAACACCACGCTCCTCATCATCGTCGTGGCGGCCATCGTCGTGGTCGTCGCGATCGTCATGATCGTCCTGCGGCGCAAGCCGAGGGCCGAGGAAGGCTGAGCGGGGGGCCGCTTCGGCGGCGCTCGGCCGTGAACGCAGCGAGGCGGGGCGCCGGCGGCGCCCCGCCTCGCTGCACGTACGGGGTGGCGCTGAGGGCCGGCGTCAGCCGGGGACGACCGCCAGCAGCTCGCCGACGACGTCGCCGGCGTCGTTCTTGATCGGCGGCCGCGCGAGCGCGCGCAGGGCATCGGTCATCACCTCGGGGCCGAGCACGGCCTCGAGAGCGGCGAGGCCCGCCGGCTCGAGCGCGCGGTCGGCGCCGTCGACGACCTTGACGGCCAGGCCGCGCCCATCGGGGAGCGAGATGCAGCACAGGCCCTCCGCGCCGCACTTGCTGGTTGCGCCGGGGATCGCGCGCATGACCTCCGTGTCGATCCAGCCCGGCGCCTCGACCAGTTCCGGGTGCGCGCGCATGGCGGCGCTGATCTCGGGAAGCAGCTCCGGCAGCAGCGCGAAGGTGGCGGCGGCCACGGTGACGGGGGTCGCGTAGCAGACGATGCCGCAACCGTCGACGCCGGTGGGGATCGTCGTCTGCTCCAGGGCCGTGACGGCGGCGAACGCCGCGAACGCGGCCTGCTGGGCCGGGTGCCCGGGCTGCTGGTAGGAGGCGACGTCCCAGCCGTGATGCGCGCAGGCCGCGAGGAAACCCGTGTGGTTGCCGGAGCAGTTGTGTCGCGCCTTGAGCTTGGCGTCGCAGCGCAGGTCGGCCTCGGTGAGGCCGCAGTCGGCCAGCATCCGCCGCACGAGGTCCGCCTGGAAATCCAGACCCTCGTGCGAGGCGCTCATGATGGCGAGCTCCTCGGCGCCCCAGCCGTAGTGGTCGATGGTGCCGTCGGCGAGCCATGCCTGCGCCTGGAGCGGCTTCGCCGAGGAGCGCCAGAAGGTGACCATGCCCGGGTCGCCCCAGCGCTCGACGATCTCACCGTCGGGAGCGGCGAGCGCCGCGCACGCCCTGTGCAGGCTCTCGACGGTGGCGCCGCGCCGGGCCTGGACGAGGATCTCGGAGTGCTGGACACGCTTGGACATGGGCTGCTCCTGGGACGACTGGCGCAGAGTCTACAGCCGGAGTGCCTTCGGCGCACCGCCAGTCGACTCCGCTGCGTGGGTCAATCGGGTAGCATGGTGGCATGCAGTATCGCGACTTCGGCAAGCTCGACTTTCGCCCGTCGGCACTCGGCTTCGGCGCCATGCGCCTGCCGGTGCTCACGGGCGCCGACGGCAAGCCGGACTTCAAGCAGATCGACTATCCGCTGGCCACGCAGATGCTGCACCGCGCCATCGACGGCGGCGTGAACTACGTCGACACCGCCTGGATGTACCACGAAGACACCTGCGAGACGTGGCTCGGAGAGGCGCTCAAGGGCGGGTATCGGGAGCGCGTGAAGCTGGCCACCAAGATGCCGGTGTGGAACGTCGAGAAGCCGGACGACTTCGATCGCATCCTCGGCATCCAGCTCGAGCGCCTGCAGGACGACCACATCGACTTCTACCTCTTCCACTCGCTGGACGCCGACCACTGGCGCATGGTGCTCGAGCAGGGCCAGCTGGCCTCCGCCGAGCGCGCGCTCGCCGACGGGCGCATCGGCCACCTCGGCTTCAGCTTCCACGGGATCTACGAGGACTTCGAGCGGATCCTCGCCGCCACCGACCTGTGGGAGTTCTGCCAGATCCAGTTCAACTACATGGACGAGGACTATCAGGCGGGCCGCGCCGGGCTCGAGCTGGCAGCCGGCAAAGGCCTCGGCGTGATCGTCATGGAACCCGTGCGTGGTGGCGCCCTCGCGCGCAACCTGCCGCCGCGGGTCCAGGAGATCTGGGACGAGGCGCCCGTGCCCCGCTCGCCGGCGGAGTGGGCGCTGCAGTGGGTCTGGAACGAGCCCGGGGTCTCCTTTCTGCTCAGCGGCATGAACACGATGGAGCAGGTCGAAGAGAACCTGGCCTTCGCCGGCCGCTCGCGCCCGGGGCTGCTCACCGGCGACGAGCTCGCGCTGGTGTCGCGCGTGCGCGACGTCTATCGCGAGCTCAGCCCTATCCCGTGCACCGCGTGCCGGTACTGCATGCCCTGCCCGCAGGGCGTGGCGATCCCGGACATCCTCGAGCTCTACAACGACGCCCACATGTACGACAATCTGCCGCGACAGCAGATGGCCTACCGGGTGTTCTTCTCCGATGAGGAGCGGGCCGATGCGTGCACCGCCTGCGGGGAGTGCGAGGAGAAGTGCCCGCAGGGCATCGCGATCCCTGCCTGGATGGAGAAGTCCCAGGCGTTCCTGGCTCCTGCCGACTGACGGTCCGTCCGCCGGCGGGAGGAACTGCCGCTACAGGCGAGCCCCGTAGATGTGGATGTGGCTCAGGATGCGCAGCGCGGGGCCGGACTCCCACACCAGACGACGGCCGCTGATGGCGGGGAAGAGGCAGGTCAGGTTCGGCTGAGCGATGGCCACGGCGCTGGTGCCGCGGGCGATGTTGCGCACGTAGATCCTGGAGCCCTTGACGTACTCCGTGACGAAGGTCCCGCCGTAGCCGCCGCCGTCCCACACGACGAAGTCGCCGTCGATACGCGGGCGCGAGCCCCGGTGGACGAAACTGCGTACGTGGGTCTTGAGGTTGCGCATCATGATGCGGCCGCCCGACTCCCACCACACCACACGGTTGTGGCTGATGTCCGGCATCCACTCGAACGTGCTGCGCCGCGAGATCACGAACGGCTTGCCGCCGGGCATGTTGCGGCCGCTGATGTTGCCCTTGCCGGATGCGTAGACGACCGTGTAGACCTTCCGCGAGCCCACAGTACGGCTGTCGATGCCGGCCGGGCTGAGCACGGAGCTCGTGGCGACCCTGTAGGTCTTCCCGGCGTCCAGGTCGCGGGCCTTGACGCGATACGGCCCGGCTGGCGTCGTCGGCCTCGATCCAGATCACCCAGCGGTCGACGATCTCCGGGAACCACTTGATGGCGGCGCTGCGTGAGACGACGAAGTTGCGGCGCCCGGTGATGTCGCGCCCGTAGATGTCGGAAGCATCGTCGTCGGCGTGATCGCGCTTGTCGACCCACACGGCGACATAGCGGACCTTGCCGCCCGACGTCACGTAGCGTGTGACGGACGGGTTGTCCTGCTGGGACCCGTTGGTGCACACGGCGTAGTCGCGGCCTGTGCTGAGGTTGCGCCCGTAGATGTCGAGATTGCCCTTGCGGTTGTCGGTCCAGACCGCCATGGCCCCGGCGATATCAGGACCGGCCTGGCCGCCGAACTGGGTGCTGACGGGGAACGGCCTCGGAGCCGCCGCGGCGGCGGCCGGCGCGAGCAGTGCCGCCGCGGCGGCGACCGCCAGGACCGCGAGGACAGAGCGGGCCCCCGACGACCTGCGTGACGACATCCCGGCCATGACCACCCCTCCTTGTCGAGCATCACTGCAGGCATCGTACCCCGATTCAGTCGCCGCGAGCCGCGCCGGAGTGGTCGGGGCGCAGCCGGATGCGTCATGGGGTCAGGGGCTCGCGGCCCGGGTCGCGGATCGGGACCGGCGCCGGGCCTTCCCGCAAGATGACGCCGGCGGACCTGTCGCCGCGTCAGGAGGAGGGCGTCGCCTCGGACCTGGCGACGACCAGGAATGCCTCGTGGATGTCCTCGTCGGAGCGCGCCGGGAAGTAGGGGCCGAGCTCGCGCAAGAGGTGCGCGAGGTCCGGCTGAGCCACGGAAGCGTCGTCCAGCGTCCCGCCTGTCGCCGCCGCCGTCGCGGCGTCTCGCGCCGCGACGAGCTCGGCCACGGCCTCCACGAGAGTGAACCAGGCGCTGACGTACTCCTCAGAGTAGGCGTCCTCGCTGTGCTGCGCTGCTGACGCCAGCTCGCGCTCAGAGAAACGCAGGTAGTTGAGATGGGCGCCTCGCGCCGCGAGGGCCGCCGTCTTGAGTCGCCTGAGCGCGTCGTCGAGGCTGGGGGCCGCAGGCGCGGGGGGTGCGGCCGGGACGACGGGCCAGGCCGGCGCCGGGGTCACCGGCGCCAGGGGCGCCGCGGAAGGAGGCGGCGCGAAGCCGGGTGGGCCACTCTGGGGCGCCGGCCGGTACGCCGCCGCGCCGGTCGCGCTGCGCCGCCGCACGACGACGGTGCGTGCGGCGTGATCGCCGAGGCGTTGGCGCCGTGCGCTCGCGAGACAGGAGACGCCGGACGGCACATAGAGCAGCCACGCCTCGGGGATGCGCACGAGGTTGCGCACGAGCACCGCCGCGCCGCCGGGTCGCGAGCCGTCCGGCAGCGTGACGCGCATGCGGAGGACGAGCTTGCCGACGCTGGCGCTGAAGATCGCCTCCAGTACGAAGTAGTAGACGAAGAGCCCGCCGAAGACGATGAGGTTGGCCGCCCAGTTCGGGAGCTGGAGCTGTGTGTTGAGGGTCTGCACCGCCGCCGGGTCGTTCAGGTCGATCTTGCCTTGGGCGACGAGCACCACGACATACACCATGACCGCGATGATCAGCAGTCCGACGAGCACGACCGTGTCGACGAGCACGGCTGCGAAGCGCCAGCCGAGACTCGCGTACTCGACGTGTTCCTGTGTGGTGATCTGCTGCATGGCCGCGCCGATTGTACACGCCCGTGGCTGCCGTCGCGGGCGCGGCGGGCGCCCACCGTCGCCCCCCGCCGCGTCAGGAGCGGATCACGGCCTCGAGCGGCTCGGCCAGCGGCGGCAGGTCGCCGCGCACCGTCTGCCAGAGGATGGCGTCGTCGATGCCGAAGTACTCGTGCACGACGACGTTGCGCACCCCGCGCATCGTGCGCCACGGCACCTCGGGGTGCGCATCGAGGATCTCGTCCGGGATCCAGCGCACGGACTCGCCCATCGTCATCAGGTTGCGGACGACGGCGTCACGGGTGCGGGCATCGGCCACGAAGGCGGCGAACGTCATCCCGTCCGTGTAGGCGGCGATCGCCTCCAGCGCAGCGAGAATGTCGCGCACGCGGAAGCGCCAGTCGCGAAAGCGGAGCTTGGCCTGGCGCTCGACGTATCCCGGCTCCCTTGTCCGTGGTTCAGAAGGCACGGATCGCCTCTCCCACGATCGCGTCGCGCATCTCGGGACGCAGGGCGTCCGGCGTCGCCAGGTCGACGCGCATGTCCATGACGTCCGAGAGGAACTCGAGCAGGCGTACGTAGGCGAAGAGGCCGACACGCGCCTCCGGGTCGAACTCCACGAGGAGGTCGACGTCGCTGTGCATCGTGGCCTGGTCGCGCGCCGTGGAGCCGAACACGGCGATATGACGCACATGGTGCGTGCGCAGCTTCTCGCGGTTGCGGTTGAGGCGGCGGAGGGCTTCGCGGGACGTCATCGAGCTATCGTACCGGACGACGGTGGCGTGCGTCCGCGCGTCGTAGGCGCGGCCGGGACTGCGCCGATCGAACGCCGGTGTCAGAGAAGCCGGAGGAGTGTCGCCGCCGGCTGGCCGAAGTCGTGTGGCGATGCGCTCGCGCCGCCCCAGTCGATGCACAGCGTGATACCGAGGGCGAACAAGGTGACGGCCGCGAGCGCCACGACAAAGAGGATCACGGCGGCGTGGCGACGGTAGACGTACATAGGTGAAGTGTGCCCGTCTACGAGACGACGAACCGCGCCCGGCTGCCGGTCTTGTCCGCCGTGACCTCGAGGCGGGCGTCGATACGCTCCCGCAGTTCGCTCACGTGCGAGATGATGCCGACCAGCCGCCCGTCCTCGCCGAGACCCATGAGCGCAGCGATCGCGAGGTCGAGAGACTCGTCGTCGAGCGAGCCAAAGCCCTCGTCGACGAACACCGTCTCGAGGCGGATGCCGCCGGCGTGCGCCTGGACGACCTCGGCGAGGCCGAGCGCGAGAGAGAGCGCGGCCATGAAGGTCTCACCGCCCGAGAGCGTGGCGACCGGCCGCGCGATGCCGGTCCAGGCGTCGTAGACCTCGAGGTTCAGGCCGGCGGCGGCCTTGCCCCCGAAGCGGCGCTCCGTGCGTTCGAGCCGATAGCGGCCCTTGCTCATGAGATGAAGGCGCTGGGATGCGGCGACCAGCACGTCGTCGAGGAACGCGCCGAGCACGTAGCGCTGGAAGGAGAGGTGGCGCGCATTGTCGCCGTTCGCGACATCGGAGAGACGCCCGAGGACGCGGTAGCGCACGTCGATCGCCGCGGCCTCGTCGCGGAGCTGGCTGAGCCGGTCGAGCTGGCGGACGGCGGTCGCTGCGGCGGTGGCGAGCTCGGCCGCGGCGGTGCGCGCGTCGCGCGCCGCCTCCGCGGCCGTCGCGGCCTCCGCCTCGAGGGCGCCTACGTCCGGCGGCTCGACGCCCTCCGCCGCATCCCGGGCAAGCCGAAGGCGCTCCGCCGCCCGCAGAGACTCCTGTTCGTGCGCGCTCACGAGGTCGCGCATCTCGCGCATCTCGGCGGGTCCACGGCGGGTGGCGGTCCAGGCTTCCTCGTCCGGGAACCCCGCCGCGGTCAACCGCGCGTCGAGGTCTCGGCGCGCCTGGGACGCCGCGGCGCTCGCCTTGGCGAGTTCCTCCACAGCCGCCGCCGCCGTGGTGGCCGCGGTCGCCGCGGCGGTCTCGGCCTTGTGCGCGAGGGTCGTCGCCTCCCGCAGGGCGGCGTCGAGCGCTGCCGCTCGCGTCTCCGCGGCGGCGATGGCCGTCTCCAGCTCCGCCGGGTCGGTGAACTCCGGAGCAGCCTTCTCGCGCTCCGCGAGGCGGGCCGCCGCCGCCGCCTCCGCGCTCTCAGCCTCGCGGAGCACCCGGTTGGCCGCATCGCGAACGTCCGAGGCCTCGCTGCCGGCGAGGCGCAACTCCTCGAGCCGGCCGGCGGCCGGCGCATCCTCGGCCAGGGCGGCGGGCAAGGGATGCGCCGTGGATCCGCACACCGGGCACGGTTCGCCGTCGCGCAGGTCGTGGGCGAGCAGCCCCGCCTGCGCCTCTCGGGTGGCGGCCTCAGCGGCGGCCAGCGTCTCCCTGGCCGCCGTCCAAGCCGCCTCGGCGTCGGCCGCCGCCCGGCGCGCCGAGTCTGCCGTCGCCGCGGTCTGCCCGGCAGCCGTGCGTGCGGCGGCGAGGTCGCTGGTGGCGCCGGTGAGGCTGCGCAGGCGGAGCACCTCGGCTGCCCCGGCCTCGCGCTCAACGGCCCGGTCCTCCTGGTCGCGCAGGACGGCCGCGGCTTTGGCCGAGCTCTCGGAAAGGCGCAGCCTCTCGACCTCGGCGGCGTCGGCCGCCGTGCGGCGCGAAGCGGCCTCCTTCCCGGCGGCCAGCGCGTGTTCGGCGACGTCGACCACGGTCGCGGCTCGCGTGGCGGCATCGAGCTCGCTCCTTGCGGCGGCGATCTCGTCCTCCCGCTGGGCGACGACGACCGCGGCCTGCTCCGCTCGAGCGAGCTCCTCGAGGCGTGCGCCGGCATCGCGGCCGCGTTGCAGGCGGCCCTGTGCCTGGTCACGCGCGGATTCCGTCGTCGAGGCGTGCGCGGCGGCCTCGCCGGCCGCCACCGAGAGTTTGGCGCAGCGCTCGGTGAGGTCGTCGGAGGAGTCGGCCTCGGCCTGCCGCAGCGCCTCGGCGCACTGCGCTGCGACGCGCGCAGCCTCGTCGCGGAGACCCTTGGCGGCGTCCTTGAGCGCCAGTTCGATCGCCGTGTAGTGGCCGGTGTCGAAGAGCGCGCGCAGGATCTGCTCGCGCTCCTTGGAGTCGGCCTCGAGCAGCTTCTGGAAGCGCCCCTGGGGGAGCATGACCACCTGGCGGAACTGCTCGGAGCGAAAGCCCAGGAGTCCCTCCGCTTTCGCGCTGACCTTCGTCCATCCCGTGGCGAGCGGTCCGCCGTCCTCGACGGGAGGTCCAACGCCGGTGTCTCGCAGCCGCCAGAGCGTCGCCGCCTGGTGGTGGGTGGTCGTCCCTTCTCCCTTGAGCTTGGGGCGCTCCTGCTCCGGCTCGCGCTGGATGCGATACAGGTCTTCGCCGAGCGCGAAGTCGAAGGCCACGCTGGTGAGCACGTGGGGATCGGCGTGGTCGCTGCGCATGGACGCGCCGGAGCGGCCGCCGTCGCTCTCGGGGCCGCTACTGGTGACACCGTAGAGGGCGAAGGACATCGCGTCGAGGACGGTGGTCTTGCCGGAGCCGGTGGGGCCGGTGATGAGGAAGAAGCCGGCCCCGCGCAGATCGGCGAAGTCGAGCAGTTGGTCGCCCGCGTAGGGGCCGAATGCCTGCATCGCGACGCGGAGCGGCCTCACGACGCGGCCTCACGCCGCCGGCGCTCGAGCCTGTCGACGACGTCGGCGAGCGCGGAGCGACGCTCGTCTCCCAGGTCGTCGTCCGTGGCGTAGTGGTAGAAGGCTTCGAAGAGCTCGACGTCGCTGACTGAGCCGGGGCGCGGCCGTCGCGGGCCGTCCGCGCCCGCGCGCTCGTAGGCCGGCCGCTCGATCGCCAGGGCGTTCGGGTACGCGGCGCGCAGGCGTCCGATGGGATCGTAGAGCGCTCCGTCGTCGAGAAGGGAGGCGAGGACATAGTCGTCGCGGCCCGGGTCGGCGGGGCCGCGCTGGAGCAGTTCGGCGAGGGTGCCCTCGAGGCGGCGCACGTCGCGGCGCGGGGTGAGGGCGACGGTCTCGACGGCGACGTGGGGGCGGCCCGCGGCTCCGGCAGCGCCGTCGGCGCTCCCGGGAGCGCCGATGTCGACGATGCTCACCGACTTGTCGTGCGCGTGTTCGGCGAACGAGTACTTGAGCAGAGAGCCCGCGTAGCGGACCGTCTCGGAGCCGCAGGCCTGCGGGCGGTGCAGGTGACCGAGGGCGACGTAGTCGAAGGCGCCGAAGACGGCTGCGGGCACCTGCTGGGCGCCGCCGACGCTCATCGGCCGTTCACTCTCGCTCTCCAGGCCGCCGGCGACGAAGGCGTGGGCGACGATCACGCGGCGCGCTCCCTCCGGCGTGGCGGCTTGGGCCCGCGCGACCCCGGCCGCGATGACGGCCTGCTGGTCGTGGATCGCCGCGTCGCCGTAGGCGTGGCGGGCCTCTGCCGGGTCGGCGAAGGGGAGGGCGCTCACGTGGACGGGGCCGTGCTCGTCGTGCAGGACGATGGGCGAGGCCGCCTGCGGCAGCTCGCCGACCAGGTGCAGCCCGCGCCGGCGGAGCAGGGCGGACGCGAAGCCGACTCGCGCCGCGCTGTCGTGGTTGCCGGCGATGGCGACGACGGGGACGCCGAGGCCGTCGACGATCTCCGTGAGCACGTGGTCGAGCAGGTCCACCGCTTCGGTGGGGGGGACGGCCCTGTCGTAGATGTCGCCCGCCACGATGAGGGCCGCCGGCCGCACTTCGGCGACGAGTGTGACCAGTTGCCGCAGTACGTGCTCCTGGTCGCGCGTGAGGTGGACGTTGTGAAAGAGCCGGCCGAGGTGCCAATCGGCCGTGTGGATGAGCCTCATGCCGGCGACACTACCACAGGGCCTCGACGGAGCCGGAGGCCGCGAAAAGGCTCCCCGCGGGATACAATGGAGCCAGTGCGTACCTTCCGCCTCTCCAAGTCACGGATCACCGCCGGTCTCCAGTGCGGCAAGCGTCTCTGGCTCGCCGTGCATCGCCCGGAGCTCGAGGTCTACAGCGCCGACACCCGGCGCCGCTTCGCGGCGGGGCACGGCGTCGGCGAAGTCGCCCGCGACCTCTACGGCGATGGCGTGCTGATCGGTGACGGAACGTCGCTGAGCCAAGCGCTCCGCGAGACCGAGCACGCGCTTGCGCAGCCCGGCGACGTCACGCTGTACGAGGCTACCTTCAGGCACCGAGGGGTACTCATTCGGGCGGACGTGCTCGAGCGTCGCGGCGGCCGCTGCCGGATGGTCGAGGTCAAGTCGGCGACGCGGCTCAAGGAGTATCACCTCAAGGACATCGCCATCCAGGGGTGGGTGACGGAGGGCGCCGGCGTGCCGCTGGACGGGCTCAGCGTGGCCGTCATCGACACGGACTACGTCTACCCCGGCGGTGACGACTACCGCGGCCTGCTACGCGAGATCCCCGTCGCCGACCAGGCGCGCCCGCTCATGGCGCACATCCCCGGCTGGGTGCGCGGCTTCAACGAGCTGCTGGCTGGCCCGCTGCCGGCGATCCGCACCGGCCCTCAGTGCCGCCGGCCCTTCGAGTGCCCGTTCATCGGCTTCTGCGAAGGCCAGGAGGGCAAGCCGCGCTGCGCGCCCGGTGAGGAGCGCGATGAGGCAGGCGCCTGCGTCGTCGCGCCTGACCCCGCCCTCGGCAGACTCGATCCGGCGGCTACTACCTTCCTCGCGACGCTGCCGTACCCGCGCTACTACCTCGACTTCGAGACGGTACAGTTCGCGGTGCCCGTCTGGCCCGGCACGAGCCCCTTCCAGCAGGTCGTCTTCCAGTGGTCGTGCCACGTGGAGGAGGCGCTCGGCGAGACGACGCATCGTGAGTTCCTGGACACCAGCGCCGAGGCCCCGATGCGCGCGGCCGCCGAGGCTCTGCTGGCGGCGCTGGGCGAGCGCGGCCCCATCTTCGTGTATCACGATTTCGAGAAGTGGCGGATCATGGAGATGGCACGCATGTTCCCCGACCTCGCTCCCGCTCTCGACGCCGTGGCGGGACGGCTCGTGGACCTGCTGCGGCTCACGCGCGACCACTACGAGCACCCGGCCCTGAACGGCTCGTACTCCCTCAAGGCAGTACTCCCGACGGTCGACGCCGAGCTCGACCACGCGCTGCTCGACGACGTGCAGGACGGTCTCTCGGCGCAGGCGGCGTACCACGAGGCGATCGACCCCGAGACGACCGAGGAACGCCGGGAGGCTCTCCGCCGTTCGCTGCTCGAGTACTGCGCCCTCGACACGCTGGCGCTCGTGCGGGTGGCGCACCGGTTCGCGGCTGTGGAGGAGGCGCCGTGAGCCACGTCGCGGAGATCCTCGTCGACGGCCGGGGCGTGCCCACTCTCGCCGACATCCTTCCGGAGAAGGGCACCCTGCGCGCGCTCTTCGTGGGCGACACGCCCTCGCCGGCGTGTGTCGAGGTCGGCCACTACTTCGAGGGTCGCGCGGGCAGGGGGCTGTGGATGCGGCTCGAGGAGGCCGAGATCTTCAGCGCGCCGCCGGGCGGCTATGCCGACGACGCGCTGCTCGACGCGGGTTTCGGCGTCACCGATCTGTGCAAGGTGCCGCGGCCCGTCGGCGATGTGCCCGGCCGCGACGAGTACGAAGCCGGCTGGGAGCGCGTCGCCGGCATCGCCCAGCGGCTGCGGCCGCGGATACTCGTGTTCGTGTACAAGGGGTCACTCGACAAGGTGCTCGGCTACTCGTTCGGGTGGGAGCACGAGAGCGAGTACGGGTTCAACGACGACCTCATGCGCACGTTCGGGCGCCGGGTGTTCGCCGTTCCGCTGCCCGGCGCGGCTTGTTCGGCGCGCGAGGCGCGACGGCACATGGCCGATCTGGCCCGGTCCCTCGACGTCGAATAGGGAGACGGTGAGATGAGAGTGGTGGCGTTCAACGGCAGCTCGCGCAAGGACGGCAACACGGCCATCCTCCTGCGGAGGGTCTTGGAGCAGCTCGAGGCCGAGGGGATCGAGACCGAACTGGTGCAGCTCCACAACAAACGGTTCCGTGGCTGCACCGCCTGCCTCAAGTGCGCCGAGACGAAGGACAACCGCTGCTCCGGGCTCAAGGACGACGGTCTCAACGCCTGCATCGAGAAGATGCTCGCTGCGGACGGTATCCTCATCGGCTCGCCGACGTACTACGCCAATTGCACGGCCACGACGCAGGCCTTGATGGAGCGGGCCGGGTACGCCACGCGGAAGTCCGGCAACCCGCTGGCGCGCAAGGTGGGCGCCGCCGTGGTCGCCGTCAGGCGCGGCGGCGCCATCCACGCCTTCGACAGCATCAACCACTGGTTCCAGATCAACGAGATGATCGTCGTCGGGTCCAGCTACTGGAACATCGCCATCGGCCTCGACGTCGGCGACGTCGAGCGGGACGAAGAGGGCATGGCGACGATGACGAATCTGGGCCGCAACATGGCCTGGGTGCTCAAGAAGCTCTCCGCCTGACGCCACGCGGTCACGGCGCCGCGCCTCACTCCGTGCGTACAGGGCCCGGCGGCCTGTCGGCCACCGGGCCCTCAGCACGCGTCCCTCGTCGGCGAGCGATCGCCTCGGTCACGACTTCCCGTGTTTGAGCTCGCCGATCCGGGTCGCGGGATGGTGCATCGTCCTGTTCGTCCAGGCGCGCGGCGGCGCGGTCGCCCGCTGCTCGTGCGACCACGACTCGCGCTCGTGGCGGGTCTTCTTTGCCGGCCTCTTCTGCCGACGGTCGTCCGGTCTCATGTGCCGACCTCCCGTGACGAAGGCTCCACCCCGGGTCGTACCCCGCCGCTCAGCAAGGTAACAGTTGGCCGCACGGGCCCCCGTGTCGCCTCAGTTGCCGCTCTTGGGCAAGTAGGGGACGAGCCAGCTCACGAACGCACCTTCGCTGCGGGTCTGCGTGAAGAACGTGCCCGGTCCCGTCAGCGTGACCACGAAGCCTTCGCCCGAGAAGAACAGCGACTTGAGGCCACCGACCTTGTGCACATCGATGGGCATGGCCTCATGCCACGCGACGAGGTGCCCGCTGTCCACCGTGTACTGCTGCCCGGCCTGCAGGTCGACGCGCCGCAGCGCGCCGTAGGTCGCGAAGATGACCTTGCCCCGTCCGCTGCACTTGACGACGAAGAAGGACGAGGCCCCGAACGCGCCCTTGAGGCCGCCCCACTTGGTGTCGAGGTCGATCCCCATCTCGCAGGCGACGAAGCCGTCACGGTGGTAGAGCCAGGTGTCGCCCTGCTGGTCGATGTACGACATGTCGCCGGGCAGGGAGTGAGCGAGCACGATCTCGCCGCCCGTCGCCGGCGCCGAGAATGTGTTCATGAAGAACGACTCTCCGGAGAGCGAGCGCTTCAGGCCCTTGAGGACGCCGCCCTGTGTCGACGTCTCGATCTGCGTGCCCGTGGTCATGCTGAGCATCGCACCGCCTTCGGTGCGGATCTGCTCGCTCGGCGCCAGCTTCACGACGGCGACGGTGAAGGCCGGGGCGTTCTGGAACTCGACTTCCATGGGCTTCCTCCTTGGGATCCATCTGGGTGCCATCGGCCTCCGGACCGGCCGAGGCCGACCCACCCTACCATCGGCTCGGACGCCGGCAAGGCTTGAGCAGGAGTCGTGATCCGGGCGGCCGTGGCGCGCCGTGACCCTTCGCGAGGGCGCGCGCGGCTGTTTCGCGCTTTCTCCTCCGCGGCCGGAGTGGCATACTCTGCTTGACGCTTGTCCGCCCTCCCGGCGGGCGGCCGCCCGGCAACCATGCGACGGGAGCACACATGACCAGGGAGTTGTTCGCGGGGTTCTTCATCACGCTGACGTTCGTCGCAGTCGTGCTGGTCGTGCTCTTCGGCATCTTCACCCTGGTCAGCTACCTGGCCGGGCCGGTCGGAGGGTGACGCCGGACGCACCGCTGCCCGGCGCCGCCGGCGCAGGCCGGTGGTCGCCGTGCCGGGGTCACGTCGTCATGCTCATCGTCACCGGCACGCCGGGACTTGTCGCCCGGCGTTTCTGGCGCTGGGACTAGGAAGGAAGGGGATCGCGCGTGGCGCGTTTCATCGAGAGGACCCGGCACGACTGGTTCAGCAGCATCTGGAAGCTCGCCGTCTTCGTCGCCATCGTGCTGTTCGCGATCCTCGTGATCTACCCATGGAGGGGCTTCCTGCCCACGATCATCATGATCGTCGCCGGGCTGTGGATGTACATCAGTCTCGTCTCGCGCAAGTCGGGCTACCTGTGCGCCAAGTGCGGCAAGGCCTTCCAGCTGCCGACGACGATCAACTTCTTCACCACGTCCGCCGTCGGCAAGAACCCGGACGGCACCTACTACAGCTACAAGAACCTCACGTGCCCCTACTGCGGCAAGCAGAGCAAGGCGCGGCTGGTCAAGCGCGTCGGCGCCGAGACCGCCAAGGGCAGCGGCAGGATGCTCAAGTAGGGGATCACGCGCCGAGGCGCGCGAGGAGGCCGCGCGCAGACTCGGAGTCAAGCGTGGAGAAGCTCCACTTGCCGCGGCGATCAGTGCGAGCATGCGCAGGCGCACCGGGTCGGCGAGCGCCTTCACGCGTGCGGCGAGCGTGTCGGCCGCGGGGTCGAGGCCGACCTCGAGCGGCAGCGGCGCGACGTTGTCGGGAGGCGGGCAACGGCCGGCCGGCGCGTGGATGAACGCGCGGTCATCAGTCACCTCACCCGTCGTTTCCCGGTCGACCCCACGCCACGCGGCGAGTCAGTTCACGGAAGATCGATTTGATGTCGACGAGGGTCAGCGCCGCACACCACTCGCGCACCGAGGTCCCGCTTGCCGGTCGCGGACTCAGGCGCCCGTCGTGAGTCGTCGCAGATGGTGTTCCACCACGGCGGCGAGCTCGGAGGGCGCCGCTTCGACCACGTGCATGTCCGGCAGGCTGCCGAGGAAGTCCTTGCGGTAGGTCTTCTGCGTGAGCCGGTGGTCGAGCACCACGATGACGCCGGCGTCGCTCTCGGTGCGGATCAGCCGGCCGAACCCCTGCCTGAACTTGAGCACGGCCTCGGGCAGGTAGAACCGCTCGAACCAGCGCTCGCCGGCCTCCTCGCAGGCGCGCCTGCGGGCGCGAAAGAGCGGGTCGAGGCGCGGAAACGGCAGCTTCGCGATGACCAGACAGGTGAGCGCGTCCCCGGGGAAGTCCTGTCCCGTCCACAGCGTGTCGACTCCCAGCAGGATCGTGTCCGGGTGGGTGCGGAACTCCTCCGCGAGGCTGGCCGCGCTTCCGTGGAGCCCTTGGGCGAGGACCAGGACGCCGTCGTCCTCCACGTGCTCGCCGACGACGGCGGCGACCCGCTGCATGTCGCGCTTGTTGGTGAAGAGGGCCAGCGTGCGGCCGCCGGTGACCGCCGCGATGCGCTTGAGGCGCTCGCCCTGCCGCTCGGCCAGCGCATCGGGACGCCATGCGCCCCCAGGATCGTGCTCCAGGACGAGCACCGCCTGGCGGCGGTAGTCGAACGGTGACGCGAACACCTGCTCGCGGACGTCGACGTCCCGAGCGAGCCCGGTCATGTCGCGGAAGTAGGAGAAGGAGCCCGCGACCGTGAGCGTCGCGCTGGTGAGGATGCCGCTGCGCAGCCGGTCCCAGAGGATCTCCCGGATGCCCGCGGCCGGCGTGACCGGCGAGCGAGTGAGCGCCCAACGCGGCCCGCCCGGGGCGCGTTGAGCGCTCTCCAGTTCGGCCCACGCGACGGACTCCGGTCCGCCGCCTCCCGGCAGGTCGCCGAGCAGTTCGGCCGCCGCTGCGGCGTCGTCGGTCAGCGCCACCAGGGCGGCGCGCTCACGGTGGTCCTCGGGCAGCGCCTCCGCGCCGGTGGCTGCGGCGGTCGCAAGTCTGGTGAGCGTCTCCGCGAGCAGACCGGCACGGACCTCGAAGAGGTCGTGTTCCGGGAGGTCGCGCAGGCCCGCCGTGAGCCACACGGTGGTGTTGTACTCGCCTCCCGGCCGGCTGCCTCCGCCTGCGGGCTCGCCATCCGCGTCGGCGCCGGCGGCGGCGAGGCCGGCCACGGCCTCGCCGAGGGCCCGGCTGAGGGCGGGCGCCTCCTCCGCGGCGACGTCGCAGGCATCAGCGGCAGCCAGCACCGCACGCGCCTGGTCGGCGCCCAGCCTCCGCGCCGCGGCGCGGAGCCGCTGGGCGAGAGGACGCTGCCGGTGCCTGCCTCCAAGGTCGCCCAACAGATGGTCCAGCGATCGCGCGTCGACCCGGTCACTGAACGCCTCCGTGGCCTCGTGATACAGGAGGTGCGCCTCGTCGATCACGACGTCCTCGAAGGCGGGGAGCGTCTCCCTGCCCGTGAGCAGGAGGGCGTGGTTGACGCAGACCAGGTGGGCCGCCTCGGCCCGGGTGCGCGCCAGCCGCCAGTGGCATCCCCGGCGGGCGGGGCAGAAGCGCCCGAGGCACGTCGACCGGGACGAGCGCAGCTCCCGCGCGAGGTCGGCGAGCGCGGGCAGCACCAGTGTGGCGCGGTACGGCAGGGCGGAGAGGTCGACATCGCCTCGACGCGCCCGCCCCACGAGGTAGGCCAGCGCCAGCGTGCGGTCGGGATCGGGGAGCGTCTCGGACTCTGCGGCCACGGCCTCGTCCGTGCGCCGGCGGCAGAGGTAGTTCTCCCGCCCCATCAGCAGCGCCCACCGCCAGCCTGGAGGCAGCGCGGCGGCCACGAGCGGGAGCTCAGTCCTCGCCAGCTGGCGCTGCAGGGCCTTGGTCTTGGTGCTTACGAGGAGCCGGCGGCCGGAGGCGGCTCCGGCGAACGCCGCCGGCAACAGATAGCCCAGGCTCTTGCCCATGCCGGTGCCCGCCTCGAAGACGCCGATACCGCCGCGTTCGAAGATGTCGGCGGCGGCCTCTGCGTAGTCCACCTGGCCGGGCCGCCGGCGGAAGCCCGGGAGGCGGTCTGCGAGACCCGGGGCCGCGGCGCCCTCCGCGCCCTCGTCGGCTTCATCGCGCGTGCCGCCATCCAACTCGTGCCTCCAGCCGCCCGGATCGGCGGGGAGGATGGCCAAAGGACCGGGCGACTCCGGCGGCTCGTCGGCGACCAGGGGCGGAGGAGCTTCGTCGGGCGCCGCCCCGCAGGTGTCCAGCAGTCGTAGCGGGGCCCAGGAGATCGCCTCCAACAGCCGCCGCTCCACCTCGGCCAGACCGGCGGCCCGCCGCGCGAGGTGGTCGAGCACCTCCGCCGTCGCCTCCGCGTCGGGCAGCGCCCGGTGCGCGCGAGTCTCGAGTCGCAGCTCCTCGGCCAGTACCGGCAGCGCGTGGCGGTCGAGCTCGGGATAGAGCAGGAGCGCGGCCTCGAGCGTGTCGAACCACTCGTTGTCGAGGACCGCGGTGCCGCTGCGCCGCGCGGCCGCCGCGAGGTGCTCGCGATCGAACGCGGCGTTGTGGCCCACGAGGATGGCGTCACCGGCGAACGCGCGCAGCTCGGCCAGGGCCTCGGCCATGTCCGGAGCGCCGGAGACATCGGCGTCCGCGATGCCCGTCAGGCGGGTGACGAAGAGCGGGATGGGCACTCCGGGGTCGACCAGCGTCGTGAAGCGCTCGGTGACACGGAAGGTCTCGTCGAGCCGCACGGCCCCGACGTCGATGATGCGGTCGTTCAGGGGATCGAGGCCGGTGGTCTCGGTGTCGACCACCACGAAGCGGGGGCGGGGGCTCGGCATGCGCCGAGAATAGCAGAGGCAGGGGGCGCGCTCGCGCAGCCACACCGGGTCAGTCGGGGTGGGAGCTCCCGAGGGCGCCGGCGGCCATCGTGGCCACGAGGGTGAGGAGCTCGGCTTGGCCGTCGCCGGCGTCGCCGCCCAACGTCAACGTCAGCGTGACCTCGTCATCGCCGCAGGGCGCCGAGGAGACGATGACGTGCGCCGCGCCGCTCTGGGCCGCCGGCTGGTCGCCCGGCCGCAGGCACGAGGCGCCGGCGCTCTCGCCGCCGTGGCTCGCCACGCACGAGATCGCGCCGAGCGCGCGGGCCGAGACGTCCGCGGCCGTCTGCAGGACTGCGGCTGTGGTGGTCTGACGTTGCAGCGTCTCGTAGCCGGACGAGATCGTCTCGATCGCGTGGCACAGCGTGAGCGCATCATGGTCGCTGCGCTTGAGCTGAGCGAAGACAGTCGCGTTGTGGAGCGCGACTGCCGCTTGTGAGGCTACCGCGTTGGCGAGCCGCATCTCCTGGCGGCCGAACTTGCGCTCGCGCTGGTGGTCGAGCACCTCGATGAGGCCGATGCTCTGCCCCTGATGCACCATCGGCAGGATGAGCAGGCACTTGTCCCCGTCGCGGCGCATGATCGCCACTTCGGCGGGGTCGGCGTGCGGGTCGCTCACGTTCACGGTGATGCTCTCGTGGTCCTCGATGGCCCGGCGGGCCATGGGGAACTGGCTCAGCGTGTACCTCATGGTGTCCTTGTGGCGATTGCCGAGGTTGTCGTACTCCGCCTTGACCGAGACCGTGTGCGTCGCCGGGTCGTAGTCCGAGATCACGCAGAGGTGCGCGTCGAGGAGGGTCGTCATCCGCTCGGCGATCTCGCGCAGCAGCGCCGTGACATCGAGTTGGCTGGAGACGGCGATGGCGGTGGCGACGAGCGTCTCCAGCTCACGCTCCCGCGCGAGCCGCGCCGCCAGGTGGTTGCGACCACCGATCAGATGAGCGAGCTCGTCGATGTCCTCCTGCTTGATGCGGCGGTGTCCCCCCACCGTGCGCGTGCACGGCAGGAATCCGGAGGCGGTCCAGCGGCGGATGGTGTGGGGCGAGACGCCGAGGCGCCGCGCCGCGTACTGGACGCTCAAATACATGTGCAAACCGTAGCCGCCACGCGCGCCAGCGTCAACTGTCGCGAACTTCTCTCGGAGTGGTTCTCCTAAGTTCATGAAGCCGGCGGCGGGGAGGAAATCCCAGCACAGAGGTCTGTTCCATAGCGGAGCGGGCGACCAACACCACGACGGTTCTACCGCCGCTGCACCAGGGATGGGCAGAGGTTCGGGTCGCCACGCTCAGCGGGCGGCGAGCGCCGCCGTGGTGGCGGCGATGAAGTCGAGCAGCTCGATCTGGCCCTCGCCCGGCGGGTGCGGCAGCGTGACGGCGAGGGTGAGGTCGGTGTGCCCCGAGGGGTCGCGGGCGACGACGAGGTCGGCGCTGGTGTCGCGCTCGTCGCCGGCGGCTTGGCGAGCGGCGACCTGGCCGGCGCCGAAGGCGCCGGCGTTCTCGCCGCCCATGCTGGCCACGCAGGAGATGGCCCCGAGAGCCTCACACACCGCTTGGGCGACCGTCGCCAGCACGTCGGCTGTGCCCTCTCCCTCCCGAAGCTCCGGGACGTAGGTGGTGAGACGCGAGAGCGCCTCTCTCAGGTTGACGACGTCCTCTTCGCTGCGCCGGCGCTCGGCGAAGAGCCTGGCGTTCTGGATCGCGACCGCCGCCTGACCGGCGATCGCCCCCGCGAGGCGCAGTTCCTGACGCGAGAACTGTCGCGACCGCTTCTGGTCCACGACCTCGAGGAGGCCGATGCTGCGGCCCTGCACGATCAACGGCACCATGAGGAGAGCTGCGGTCGCCCTCTCGTCGCAGTTCCGCGACCTCGGCGGGATCGGCATGCGGGTCGTCGACATTGACCACGGCGGCCGTCTGCTCGGTGAGCACCCGCTTCGTGAGCGGGAAGTCGCGCAGGCGGTAGGGGCTGGCGTCGGGGAGGCGTTGTCCGGCGTGGTCGTACTCGGCCAGCGTGCGCGTCGCGTCCGTCGACGGATCGTATCCGGAGATGGCGCAGAAATGGCAGTCGAGGAGGCTCGTCATGCGCATCGCGATCTCGAGCAGCAGCTCGGTGAGGTCGAGCTTCACGGCCAGCGCCACGGAGGTGTTGATGAGCACGTCGACCTCGCGCTCGCGAGCCAGCTGGGCGGCGAGGTGGTTGCTGCCCCCGATCGCCTTGGCGAGGTCGTCGATGTCGCGCTCGTCGATGCGCCGGTGGCCGCCGGCCGTGCGCGCGCACGGAAGGAAGCCGGTGGCCGTCCAGCGGCGGATGGTGACCGGCGAGACGCCCAGCCGGCGCGCCGCCTGTTGCACGCTCAGGAGCATGGCCAGAACCTAGCGGCTGGTCGGTGGCAAGTCAATAACGAGCAAGTTCTGCGTATCGCGGCGTATAAGTTCGATGGTAGATGTTCGCTGGAAAAGCGCCCGTTATCCTGCCAGTCTCGTGGTAGTTCACCGGGCGATGGTGTGCGAGCTGCGGGGTGACTCGCTTCGCGCTCGCCGGAAGGAGGGCTTTCCATGCGCATGCTGCAGTTGGGCGTCGGGGCGGTAGGGGAAGTGACGGCGCGGGTGGCCGCCGCGGAGCCGGCGGTGGAGAAGGTCATCCTGGCCGACGTCGACGAGCACCGGCTCCGTGAGGTGGCGGGCAAGCTTCCGGCCGGCAAGGCTGAGACGCGCGTCGTCGACGCCGGCGACCACGCCGCTCTGGTCGCCGCCGCCGGCGAGGCCGACCTCGTGCTCAACGCGCTGGCCACGGCCTGGGACATCCCGGTCATGGAGGCTTGCCTGGACGCGCGACGGCACTACCTCGACATGGGTACCGGCGGGCCGCGCGAGATCACCGGCACGGCCGACCTGGACGAGCAGTTCGCGCTGCACGACGAGTTCGCGAAGCGCGACCGCGCGGCGCTCGTCTCGTTCGGCATCGACCCGGGCGTGAGCGACGTGTTCGCGCGGGCGCTCTACGACCAGTTCGACACGCTGGAGAAGTTGCTGGTGCTCGACGGCGACAACGCCACCGTCGAGGGCTACGAGCTCGCCTGCTCGTTCTCGGTCGAGACCATGATCGAGGAGTGCCTGCTCCCGCCCACCGTCTTCCGTGACGGGCGGGAGGACCGCAACGAGGCGCTCTCGGTGTTCCTGGACTTCGCCTTCCCGGAGCCGGTCGGTGAGCTCACACTCTGCAACGTCGATCACGAGGAATCGCAGCTCATGCCGATGTTCCTCGCCGGCAAGGGGCTGCGCGACGCCACCTTCTACATCGCACTGGACCCCCGTTTCGTCGACACGTTGCGCGCGTTCAAAGTGCTCGGGCTCAACCGGCGCGAGCCCGTGGAGTTCGAGGGCGCGACCTTCTCGCCGATCCGCTTCGTCGCGTCGCGCTTCCCGCGGCCCGTCGATCTGGGCGGGAAGATCCACGGCGAGGTCTGCGTCGGTACCCTCGCCGAGGGGACCATCGCCGGTCGTCCGGTCCGCCGCTTCCTGTACCAGCTCACGTCGCACGACGAGGCGTGGAAGGAGAAGGGGGTACAGGGGACGGCGTGGCAGACGGGCGCGTCGGCGGCGTGCGCCGTCAGGCAGTTCGCGCGCGGCGAGATCGCCCTGCGCGGCGTGGTCGCGCCGGAGCAACTCGATCCCGCGGCGTTCATGGCCGAGATGGGTCGCGTCGGGCTGTCCGTCGGCTGCGTGGACCTGCCCGCCCGCTGAGGCGCCACGGGCGTACAGCGGCGCCGCCGGGCCCGAGCGCCCCTCGCCGCCGCTCAGATAGCATGGGGCCATGCCCGGCCGCCTGACACAGTCCGTGCGTGACCTGAGGGGCATGCCCGACCAGTTCTGGGTGCTCACGCTCGGCATCTTCATCTACGTGGCGGCGGCTGCACTCGCCTTCCCGTTCGAGGCGATCTACCTGCGCCGCTATCTGGGGACCTCGATGACCATGATCGGCGTGGTCTTCGGGCTGGTGCCGTTGGTGGTCATGCCCGTGCAGTTCTGGGGCGGCCAGCTCACCGACCGACTCGGGCGGCGGGTCGTCATCATGTTGTCCGTGCTCGTCGGCGTCGTGTGGTTCGTGGGCTTCGCCTACGTGACGAAGGTCTGGCAGGTCGCGGCGCTCGTCGCCCTGGAGAGCGCTCTGGGCTGGCCGTTGTTCCAGACGGCCAGCAACGCGATGGTCGCCGACCTCCTGCCTGCCAGACCGCCGCCAGCAGGGATTCGGCGTCACCCGCGTCGCCATGAATCTGGGTGTCGTCATCGGACCGGCGCTGGCCGGCCTGGCCCTCGGCTGGGGGGCGACCTTCAGGGAGCTGTTCCTGGCCGCTGCCGCAGGATGCGCGCTCATGGTCGTGATGATGGCCATCTGGATCCGCGAGAGCAGGCCGGCCAGCGCCTTGTTGCCGGTCAAACACGTCGACGCGAAGGGCCGCAGCGGCTACCGGCGTGTCTTCCACGACAGGGTCTTCGTCATCTTCTGCCTGGTCGCCGTGCTCCCGGTCTTCTGCTTCGGCAACTTCGGCTCCATCTACGCGGTCTACATCACGACCTTCCTCGGCGTCTCGAACAGCGAGTGGGGATACCTGCTGGCGCTCAACGCCGGCATCGTCGCGGTCGTCCAGTACCCGCTCGTCAGCGCCCTCCGCTTTCGCAACCGCATGGTGCTGCTCGCGATCGCGAGCGCCCTGCTCGCCTTGGGTCTCGGAGGCTCGGCCTTCGCCGGCCCGCTCTGGTCGCTGGTGATCCTCATCTCGGTGCTGAGCGTGGGGGAGATGCTGCTCTCGCCGGTGGCGGCGGCGGAGGTCGCGGACCTCGCTCCGGAGGCCGTGCGTGGCCGCTACATGGGCGTGTGGACGGTGGTGTGGAACGGTGGGGCGGCCCTGGGCCCGGCGTTCGGCGGCTGGGCGATGGACACCTTCGGCGGCCGCGAGGCCTTCGCGAGCGCTGCTCGTCGTCGGGCTCGCCGGCGCCGTGCTGTTCCTCGCGCTCGCGCCCGGCTGGAGACGGCGGAGGAACGAGATGACACAGGCCCGGGCGACGGCGTAGCCGGCGCCCCCGGGCCTGCCCATCGGTCCTACAGGGAGAGCGCGTCCTGCAGGTCGCGGGCGTGCTCCTCCTCGACGATGAGGATGTCCTCGAGAGCGCGCCGCAGGCCGTACTCCTGCAGCCGCTCGGCCTGGGCGATACGCTCGCGGTAGCGGGCGATCGCATCCAATTCGCCCTCGAGGTCCTGTTCGAGCATCGTCTTCGAGTCGGGCGAGATGAGCGCCTGGGCGACGTCCACACCCGGCACGCCGCCGAGGAAGTCGATCTGGTCGGCCAGGGAGATGGCGTGCGCGTGCTCCTCGTTGGAGTGGACGACCAACTCAGCCGTGATCGCGTCGTAGTGGGGGCCGGTCATCGCCGCCGCGTGCTGGACGTACTGCACCAGCGCCTGGAACTCCTTGGCGAGGTCGTTGTTGAGCTCGTCGATGAGCTCGGCACGGGTGAGCGCGCGCGGAGCGGGCCGGTCGATGTCGGCCGCCGTGCGCGGCTTCTTCGCGGCGGTCTTGGCGGCAGGCTTCTTGGCGGATGGTTTGGCCACGGCTTCTCCCTCTCGTCGTGTCGGTGACGGGCCGCGACACGTACGCGCGGCCGATGGGAAGACAGTACCGCAGCGCAACGGCGCCGCCCGCCGGGCGTCAGGGCCCGGCGGGCGGCGCCTTCGTCACTCGCCGGAGCCGGGGCCGGGGCCGGAAGCGGCGACAGGTAGTCCTCATCGTCCTGGGCGTAGGCGCTCGCAGGCCGCAGGCGGTCGAACGCGAGGTAGAGCACCGGGACGAGGATGAGCGTGAGGAACGTCGAGGTGAAGAGCCCTCCGATGACGACCACCGCGAGCGGGGTCGAGAGGAAGCCGCCCTTGCCGCCGATGCCGAGCGCCATCGGGGTGAGCGCGAGGATCGTCGCGACGGCCGTCATGAGGATCGGCCGCAGGCGCCGCCGGCCGCCTTCGATGACGGCGGTGTGCGCGTCCATGCCCTTGCGCCGGAACTGCTCCACCAGGTCGAGCAGCACGATCGCGTTGGTGACCACGATGCCGATCAGCATGAGCAGTCCGATGAGGCTCGGCATGCCGAGGCTGGTGCCGGTGATGATGAGAGCCAACACCGCGCCGACGGCGGCGAAGGGGATGCTCACCAGGAGGATCAGCGGGTTGAGCAGGCTGCGGAAGGTCGCCACCATGATGATGTACACGAGCAGGATGGCGACGAGCATGGCGATGCCGAGCGTGCGGAACACGTCGTTGGTCATCTCCGTGGCGCCGGCCAGCTCCCAGGTGGCGCCCTCGGGCAGCGTCATGTCGGCGAGGGCAGCGTCCACGGCGGTGGAGGCGGCGCCGATGTTGTTGTTGACCGCCGTCGCCGTGATGCTTGCCGTGCGGGAGCCGTCGACGTGGGTCACCTGGACCGGCGCCTTCACCTCGACGACCTTGGCGATGTCGCCGAGCGGCACCATACCGGCGGTGCCGGCCACGGGGAGCTTGGCGAGCACCTGGCTGACGGCCCCCGGCAGGGGCGGCACGACGATCTCGCCGACCGTGAGTTGGGCGGGCAGCGGACCGGCCGCGGTCGGCACGGCGCCGATCGGGTAGCCGTTGAGCACCAGTGTCGTGTACTGGCTCAGCGTCGCCGGCGTCACTCCGGCAGCGGCCGCCTTCTCCTGGTCGACGACGATCGTCGCCGACGGACGGCCTTCACTGAGGTTCGAGGTGACGTCCGCAAGCCCCTCGACCGTCTTCACCTCGGCCAGCACGATGTCGTTGGCCTCCTTGAGCACCACGGGGTCGCTCGCCGACACGCGGACCTCCATGAGGGACATGCCGCCCATGGACGAGGAGGAGTCGTCGCCGGTCACGCTGATGGTGCCGGCGTCGGTCAGCGCCGAGACGCCCTCGCGGACGTCATCCATGATCGCGTTCTTGTCCGCGTCGGGATCGGTCGCGATCGCGAAGGTGGCCTGGCTCGACGAAGCGTTGGTGCCTCCGCCGGCGCCGAAGAGGCTGCCGGTGCTGCCGGCGGTGACCTGGTAGATCTCGACGCCCGGTGTGTCCTTGAGGACGGCCTCGACCTTGGCGGTAGCCGCCATGGTGGCGTCCAGGCTCGTGCCGGGGGCGAGGGTCTGGGTGATGGTCATGGTCGGCTGGTCGGAGCTGTCGAAGAGGTTGGTCTTCAGCAGCGGGGTCAGCATCATCGTGCCGACGAAGATCGCCGTCGCGAGGACGAGCGTGATCGCCTTGTGGTCCAGGGCGAAACGGAGCGCCGGCAGGTAGGCGTTCTGCAGGTGTGTCAGCTCCTTCTCGTCGCGGTGGCCGACCTGGCGCTTCGAGAGCAGCCAGGTGGAGGCGACCGGGACCACGATCAGGGCGACGGCCAGGCTGCAGAGCAGCGCGAACGTCACCGTGAGCGCGAACGGCCGGAAGAACTCCGAGGCGAGCCCGTGCACCAGGCCCAGCGGGAGGAAGACGGCGACGGTGGTCAGCGTGCTCGCCGTGATCGCCCCGGCCACCTCGCGGGTGCCCGTGTAGGCGGCGCGTCGGACGCTGTCGCCCTCCTGCAGGTGCCGGTACGTGTTCTCGATGACGACGATCGAGTCGTCGATGACGCGGCCGATGGCGATGGTGAGGCCGCCCAGCGTGAGCATGTTGAGGGACTCCCCGCGGGAGCCCAGGATGATCAGCGCCCCGATCACGCTGAGGGGGATCGAGAGCCCGGCGATGACCGTGGAGCGCCAGCTGCGCAGGAACGCCCAGATGACGATCACGGCGAAGAGCGCGCCGAGGAGGCCTTCGCGCCAGAGCGCGCGTGATGCTCTCCTCGATGAAGACCGACTGGTCGACGACCGTGGTGATCGTCGTCTCGCCGCCGAGGTCCCGCGTGATGGCGGGGAGTTCGTCGGCCACGGCGGCGGCGATGTCGACGGTGTTGCCGCTGCTGGCCTTGCTGACGGAGATGCCGATCGAGGCCTCACCGTTGGTACGGGTGATCGCCGTGAGCGGCGCCGGGGCGATCTTGACCGTGGCGACGTCGCCGAGGCGGATGGGCGCCTGCGCGGCGTCGGGCGTCGGCAGCACCACGTCCGCGATCGCCTTCTCGGTCTCCGCCTTGGCGCTCACCGTGATGGGGTAGACGATGCTGCCTGACGTGACGCTGCCGGCGCCGGTCGTCACGTTCGCCTGCGTGATCGCGGTCATGATCTGCTCGGGCGTGACGCCGAGCGCGGCGATCTGCTCCGGCTTGAGCTGGATGTTCAGCTGCATCTGCTGCACGCCGGAGAGGGTCACCGCCTGCACGCCCTCGATCGCCTGCAGGCGGGGCACGACGCGCGTGCCGAGTTGCGTGGCCAGCTCCTCCGGGGGCAGCGACGACGACACCGCGAGCTGGACGACCGGCATGCTGCCGAAGTTGAGCACCGCGACCTCGGGGGCAAGGGCCGTGGCGGGCAGCATCTGCTGCGCGCCCGACACGGCCTGTTGCACCTCGGATTCCTTGGCCTTCATGTCCGTGCCGAACTCGTACTGGATGGTGATGATGCTCAGGCCGTCGTTGGAGAACGAGTCGTACTCCTTGATGCCGCTCGAGGTCTTGATCGCCTGCTCGAGCGGCGTCGTGATGTTGCGCTCCACATCGGAGGGCGAGGAGCCCTGGTCGACGGTCAGCACCGTGAGGAACGGGAAGGTGAGGTCCGGGATGAGCTCCTGCTTGAGCGACGGGATCGCGAACGCCCCGAAGAGGAGGACGGTGAGCACGGCCAGCCCGACGATGGAACGGTTGCGCAAGGAGATCTTGGTCAGCCAGCTCAAAGGTTGCCTCCGTCGTTCGGCGATGTCGTCTCGGTCTGGGGCGCTCGCGAACGGCATCGCCGCCCGCCGGGTCTGCCAGCGGGCCATCAGCCCGGGGATCTCCGCCTGCAGGAACTCGAGGAAGTCGCGCAGCTCGTGGAGCAGCGCGTAGTTGGACTGTGACTGGTCCTTGTCGGCGACGAGCGCGAGGGAACGGTCGACGAGTCGCTGGAGGACTTGGATATGGTCGACCTGCAGCACGTTCTCGAGCTTGCCGGGCCGCGAGCGGTAGGAGTCGCCGCGCCGCCCGGGCTCGCTCACGCGCTCGACCATCTCGACCTGAAGGAGGGAGCGGGCGGCCGTGCTCACGGCCGCCTTGCTCACGCCGAGGGCCTGCGCGATCTCGGTGAGGGACTGGACGGGCGGGTCGGCGAGGAGGAGCCAGGCCGCGATGCGTCCATCCATCCTCGTGCGGCCCATCTCCTCGAAGAGGAGGCCGAACTCCTCGGCCAGCAATCGCTGTCGTCGCGGCTCTCTCGCCCTCGTCCACGCTCGCCTCCGCCGCCGGATACACAACGTCAGCGACGTAAACTACCGAGTGAACGTCGGCCCGGCAACCCGGCCGCGGCGGTGTCTGCGACGGGCTGGACCCGGTCGGGTCCCCGTCGACCGTCTCAGCCGACGCCGGCGAGGTCGGCGAGCCGGTCGGCGACCACGGTCACGCGGTCGCGCACCGTGAGCTCGTCGAGCCAGCGGGCGGGAATGCCCGATTCGCCACACACGGCTCCTGCGAGGGCGCCTGTGACGGCTCCGGCGGCCGTGGCGTCGTTGCCCATGTTCACGGCCATCGTCACGGCGTGCTCGAAATCGGCGCCGTGCAGCGCCGTCCACAGGCCGACCTGCAGTGTGTCGCGGACGAACGATGAGCTCACGATCTCCTCGACCTCGGCGGCCGGGGTCTCGCGCAGGACTGCGCTGACCCGCCTGTCCTCTTCATCGAAGGTGTGGGCGATCGCCGGTACCTCGCTGCGGAGGTCGCCGTGAAGCGCCGCCGCGATGAGATCGTTGAAGGCGGCGCACGACCAGCCGGCGAGCTGGTCGAAATGGGTCAGCATCGACTCGCGGTGCGACACTTCGTGCCGCGTGGAGGCATCGCCGGCGTACAGGAGCCCCACCGGCGTGCAGCGGATGAGGCTGCCGTTGCCCGCCGTCGGCCCCCCCAGGATCTCGAACGCGCGCCGCGAGGCGACGTCCCAGTGCGTCCCGGAGCGGTAGCTGATCAGGGCGACACGCACCGTGAGGCTCACGTGCCGGGGCTGGCTCTCGAGCAACGCGCTGTAGCGCGCCATGATGTCCTCGGGTTCGAACCCGCCGTTGTCGGCGAGGCTCTCCGCGAGGCAGAGCATCATCTCGGTCGCGTCGGTGATCTCGCCGGGCGCCACATCGTAGACGCCGCCGCCGATCATGTCGGTGATGACGCCGTACTTCTCGACGATCTGCTCGGCGGTGAGGAACTCGGCCGGTGCGCCCAGCGCCTCGCCGGCGGCGAGGCCGAGCAGCGCGCCGCGGTAGCGGTCGCGCAGCACGTCGGGCGTCGGGGAGCTCACGACAGCAGGTCCCGCGCGAGGCGCTCGAAGAAGAGCGCCTGGTACGTCACGTCCTCCACGAGGATGCGCTCGTCCGGCTGGTGGTCGCGGCCGCCGTCCATGGCGTGGAAGCTCTCGGCCACGTACGGCGCGAACCCGTAGGCGACGCAGTCCGGGAACGCCTCGCGCACCCAGCGCGAGTCGGTGAAGCTCCCGGAGCACATGGGCGCGAGGACGGCCTCCGGAACGTCGCGGCGCAGGACCCGCTCGATGCTCTCACTGAGGGCGGTCGGCTCCGGCGACGCGTTCGGCGTGGTCACGTCGACCCACTCGAACTCCCACTCGATGCCGAGCGGGTCGAGCAGGCTCCCGACGTAGTCGCGCACGTCCTCCTTGGTCATCTCCGGGAGGATGCGGCAGTCGATGCAGGCCTCGGCGCGCGTGGGGATGACGTTCACTGCCTTGCCCGCCGCCAGCACCGTGGGAGTGAGTGTGGCGCCGAGAAGCGGCTCGATCAGTCCGGCCACGACCGGGTCGAGCCGGCGCAGCTCGGCGCCGGCCGCGCGCGCCGTGCGCGGATCCTTGAGGCGCGCGCGCAACCCCGCGTCGGGCACGAGGACGTCGATGAACCGCGCCGTCGTGCCCGAGACGATCGCCGGCGGGTCGGCGAGGCCGAGCGTCGTGACGGCCCGGGCCAGGTCGATGACGGCGCTGCGCGCCTTCTCGGGAACGGATCCGTGCCCGCCGCGCCCGCGGGTCCGGATGCGGAACTGGGCAAACGCCTTCTCGCCGACGGCGAGGAGGAACACCTTGTGGCCGTCGACCGGCAGCCAGAGCCCCCCGGTGCCCTCGTTGAGACAGTAGTCGGCGCGCAGCGCGTCGGGCCGGTGCTCGCACAACCACTGCACGCCGCAGAACTCCCCGTCCTCCTCATCGGCTGTGGCCGCGAACTTGACCGTGCCGGCGAAGCCGGCGCCCGAACGCTTGAGGCGGGTGAGGGCGACCGCCTCGGCGGCCACCTGGTTCTTCATGTCGGTGGCGCCGCAGCCCCACACGTAGCCGTCCTTCACGACACCGGCGAACGGCGGCACGCTCCACTCGCTCGCGTCGGCGGGGACGACATCGAGGTGGCCCATCATCGTCAGCGTGGGACCGGGGCGGTCGCCGTCGAGACGGGTGACGAGGCTCTGCCGGTCCGGCAACTCGCCGGTCAGCTCAGCGTCGATGCCGGCGCCGGCCAGGTACTCCTGCAGGACGAGGGCGGCGGCGGTCTCGTTGCCGTTGGTCGTGTCGACGCGCAGGAGAGCGGTGAGCAGCCCGACCACCTCATCCTCGAGCGTCTGCCAGTCGTGCTCACCCAGGCCGTACCCGACCACGGTCACCATCCTTCGCAGGGGGTTGGAACGAGCTTCCGCACGGTCATGATAGCCGTCTGTACTTCGGCCTGCGAACCCCTGTAGGCTCGCTCCCGATGGAGCAGTCGTTCGAGGGTGCGGGAGGGGACATGAGGATCGCCGTCGTGGGCGCGGGCGCCATGGGCCGCTGGGCCGTCAAGGAGCTCGGACTCAGCCCCGAGGTCTCCGAGATCGTGGTGGGCGACTACCACGAGGCGCGGGCGCGCGAGGTGGTCTCCAGCCACGGTGGCGGCAAGGCGACGGCGCGCTTCGTCGACGCGCGCGACCAGGGCAGCGTGCAGGCGGCGATCGCCGGCTGCGACGCGATGGTCAACGCGACCCAGCACTTCTGGAACATCACGGTGATGCGCGCGGCTGCCGCGGCGGGCGTCCACTACACCGACATGGGCGGCCTCTTTCACGTCACCAAGCAGCAGGTCGAGCTCGACGAGGAGTTCCGCCGCGCCGGCGTCACCGCGGTGATCGCCATGGGCGGCGCGCCCGGCGTCACCAATATCCTCGCCCGCTACGGGGCCGAGCGGCTCGACGTCGTCGAGGAGGCTCACGCATTCCTCGGTAGCGTCGACGACACCGACTGGAGCAGCTACGACGGCTGGGTGGTGCCCTACTCGCTCGAGACGCTGTGCGATGAGTTCAGCGTCGTCGCCCCGGAGTTCATCGACGGCCACTGGGTGACGGACATCACCGGCGGCGAAGGCTGCGAGGACGTCGATTTCGGTGTGCCGGCCGGTACGCTCGAGGCGCACTACACCATCCACTCGGAGCCGTTCACCTTCTGGCACACCTGGAAGGACCAGGGCCTCCGGGCCGCCACGTTCAAGCTCTCGCTCCCTCCCGCGTTGACCGGCCAGATGCGCTTCCTCGACTCGATCGGCATGACGCGTACCGACGAGGTGGACGTCAAGGGCGTGAGTGTGCGGCCGCGGGACTTGCTGCTCAAGCTCGTGAGCGAGATCCAGCGGCCCACCGAGGTGGTGCTCGACGACGTCGATTTCCTCGTCGGCGTGGTGCGCGGTCTCAAGGACGGGCGCCGGATCGAGTGGCGCGTGCGCGCCGTGGTGCCGGCGCATCAGGAGCACGGCGCCTGCGGCGGCGATATCGACACCGGCATCCCGCCGGCGATCGTCGCGCGCATGCTGGCGCGGGGCGACATCTCGGGGCCCGGCGTGTTCGTGCCCGAGCAGGTGGTGCCGTGCGAGGCGTTCTTCGCCGAGTTCTCTCGCTGGGGCGTCACGGTCGACGCCCAGATGCGCGAGCTCCTGGCCGCGCCCGGCTGAAGCGCGTCGGGCACGGGACGAGACCGTGAGGCGGCGCGGTTCGCCGCGGGTCACCGGCGCCGCCTGCGCACGCAGCGGCCGGCTCCCGTGGGAGTTCTCCGTCAGCCGAGCTCGAGCCGTGCCTGTGCGGACTGCATCTCGACGCCCAGCAGGTGGGCCATGCGCCGGGCGTTCTGCATCCCCCAGTCCTCGTAGTTGTTGTTGAAGAGGACGTGCACGGCCTGTGTCTGACGGGCGAGCTCCCGCACGCGCGGCACCCACTCCTCGAGCTCGGCGTCGGCGTAGAGGTACTTGAAGCGGTCGGAGGCGACCCGCGTCTTCGCGTCCCAGGTGTCGGCGTTGCGGCCGTGCAGGCGGACGACGGCGAGTGGAGCGGTGGCGGCCGCAGGTCGCTGGCGTGCTGGAGACGAAGCCTTGGGGCTCGTCGACGCTGACGTACGCGAGCCCCAGCTCTTCGAGGAGATCGAGGGTGCTCTCTGAGGACTCCGCGTCCATCCATCTCCCGCCGCGGAACTCGACGGCGAGGGGCCAGCCCGGAAGGCGCTCGGGAAGAGAGCGCAGATACTCGGTGTGCTCGGTGGAGCGGACGAACCACGGCGGGAACTGGAAGAGCACCGCGCCGAGCTTGCCGGCGGCCGCGAGCGGCTCGAGCGCCACGCGATGCACGTCCCACAGTCGCTGCAGCTGGGCGGCATCGACGTCCCGGATGTAGAGGTTCTTCTTCAGGCGGACCTGCTCGGGAAGCGCCTCCCGCAGCCAGCCCGGGAGACGGTCGACGCGCACGGGATGATGCGTGAGAAGACCGAACGCCTTGACGTTGAAGATGAAGTCGTCCGGCGTGCGCGCCGCCCAGAGCACGCTGTTGCGTGCCGACGGCGGCGCGTAGTACGTCGAGTCGACCTCGACGATGCCGAACTGCGCCGCGTAGTAGCGCAACCGCGCCTCGGCGCTCGTCACACCCGGCGGGTAGAAGCGGCCACAGGCGATCAGGGTGGGATCCGTCCAGGAGCAGCTGCCGACGAGGATGCGCGCGGCCATGGTGTCCTCCGGGTCGCGGTGGTTGCGCGGTGCAGTAACGTTGTACCACCGTTGCGCCGGGCATATACTGCGGCCAACGACTCAGTCGGCGCCACGGTCTCTGCAGACCACGGCCTCGAGATCCTGGAGGCAGATGAAGGGGGCGCCGCCGATGGGCGGGCTACCATATCTGCGGCCCGCCCATCGTCATGCGAGGCGTCGGCAGGGCTTTCGGCGCACGCGTTGACCACACCGGGCGGCACCGCCTATACTCGCAATCCCTCAGTGTCGGAATGGCGGAATTGGTAGACGCGCTAGGTTGAGGGCCTAGTGAGGGTTTAACCTCATGGGGGTTCAAGTCCCCCTTCCGACACCACTCTCTCCTTCCGCTCGTTCGCCCCCGGTGACTGACCGCCGTGCGCGGCCGGAGGGTACCGCCTCCCGTCCGCAGGCCCGCTCTCCGGCCGAGCGCGCCGTGCCTACAGGTTCCTCCACAGCGGCAGACCGGTGACCTCGTCCAGCTCTCGCTCCAGCGGTTCGCCGACGAGTTCCTGCAGGATCAGCTCGCAGGCGAAGAGGACGCACCCGGGCGCGACGTGTCCGCCGACGCAGGCCCCGTCGTGGTCGGCCAGCGTCGCGTGTGCGTGCACGGCCGTCGCGCCGTCGCGCCGCGAGATGTTGCCGAGAAGGCCGACGAGCTCCACGGGACCGTCGACGTCGAACTCGCCGTACTCGTGCGTCGTCTGGTCGTAGAAGGCGAGGCGGGCCCGCTGCAGGGCGCCGATGGCCCGCAGCTCCGCCGCCTCCATGCCGTGGGCGTCAGCGACTGCGGCGATCTCCTCCAGCAGGTCGCCGCCGTGCCTGAGCCGGGCGACGACGCGGCGTCCCCGCGCGTATTCTCGTGCTCCCATGATGGTGTCCTCCCCGATCGCGCCGGCCGGCCGGATGCCGGCTTCCCGGCGCGAGTGTACAACTCCGGACGGCGGCGCGACCGCCGGGTGACGCCGCCCCTCGTGTGACGCCTCATCTTGCAGGGTATGAGCACCTCGGGCCGTGAGTGAGGCCTGGTCAGACGACGACGGAGGCACCATGAGCGAGACGCGCAATCCCCGTCACCCGGGAACGGATGACGTGCAGCAGTGGCGTGCGGACTTCGACGAGCTCGAACTGCGCATGGACGCGCTTCGACAGGCGTTCACCGACGGCGTCCGGTCGTTCGCCATGACGGACGAGATCGTCGAGCGCATCCACGCACGCTTCGACGACGTGGGCGAACAGGTGCACCAGATGCACTGCACCTACCCGTTCGGCGGATGGCCGGGGCAGGAAGCGTGCCGGTTCGAGCCGCCGGCGGCATATGAGAGCGACGCCCGGCCTTGACCGGATCGGTGAGTCGCACGTGACGCGCTCCGGCCGAGGAGTCAGTACGGAAGTGCGCGGCGAGGTCTGCGTGATCCACTGCGGCGGCGTCGACGGCGAGAGCCTCGCCGGAGACTTGCCCGGTGAGCTCCGCCGCTGCCTGGGGACGGGCGCCACCGCCGTCGTGGTCGACCTCGACCCCTGGGCGCCGATGGACGACCAGGCGCTCGAGGCTCTGCGGAACGCGTCCCGGACGTTCAGGGAGGCCGGCGGCGAGCTGGTCATGGCCGTGGAGGAGCCCGAAGCGCGCGCGGCGCTGGCCGGCGCCGGACTCATGCGCGCCGTGCCGCCGGCGCCGGGCCCGCCGCAGGGCGAGCCCGACGTGCCGGCTCGCCGCGACGACCACCCGCGCTGGGAGCACGAGTTCACCTTCCCGGCGACGACGAGACAGCTGCGTGCGGCGCGACGGCGCGTCACCGCCTTCGCCGAGGTGGCCGGCCTCGAGGGGTCGGACCTCTTCGAGCTCACCATCGCCGTCGCCGAGGCGCTCGCCAACGCCGTCGTGCACGGCTCTCCCCACGGGTCCGACGACGACGTGCATGTGCGCTTCTTCTGCTACGAGGACGAGGTCGCGGTGGAGGTCGTCGACAGCGGCGGCGGGATGGAGGCCACGCCGATCTGCCTGCCGTCGGCCGCCGCGACCAGCGGCCGCGGCATCCATTTCATGCGCGCGCTCGCCGATGAGGTCCAATACTCGTGCGGGCCGCACGGCACGAGGGTATTGCTGGTGAAGCAGCGGTCGTGACGGGCGGCGGGGGACGGCGGGGACTGGACCGCGGCGACTGGACGGCGAGTGATCTGACCCTCGTCGGTCGTGGCGCCTGCGGACACTGCCGTGACCGGCTCCGTGGCCGCGTGGCGTAGAATCACGGCATGGCCGACCCTCGCCTCCACGACCGACTCTTCCTGCTCGACGGCAGCAGCCTGGCGTTTCGCGCCTTCTTCGCGTTGCCCGAATCCATCGCCACGCAGGCCGGGCAGCCCACCAACGCGCTCTTCGGCCTCAGCCAGATGCTCCTCAAGATCGTCTCCGAGTATCGTCCTGCGAGCATCGTCGTCGCCTGGGACGCTCGTGAGAAGACCTTCCGCGACGAGTTGTACGAGCAGTACAAGGCGCAGCGCCCGCACATGCCCGAGGCCGCTTTCGGCGCAGTGGGGCCTGCTGCCCGAGCTCATGGATGGCTTCGGGATCGCCAACCTGGTCAAGCCGGGCTACGAGGCCGACGACATCCTCGGCACTCTGGCCGAGGAGGCCAAGCGGCAGGGCATCGGCTCCATCGTCGTCACCGGCGATCGCGACGCGATGCAGGTCGTCGATGAGGATATCTGGGTGATGAGCACCGGTCGCGGGGTCACGGACGTCAAGATCTACACGCCGGCGGCTGTGCTGGAACGCTTTGGCGTGACGCCGGCGCAGATCCCCGACTACATCGGCCTCAAAGGCGACTCTTCGGACAACATCCCGGGCGTTCCCGGCATCGGCGAGAAGACGGCCGCCCAGCTGCTGCAGCAGTTCGGTTCCATCGACGAGCTGTACGCGCGCCTGGACGAGGTCAAGTCCGAGAAGCGGCGTGCCGTGCTGCGCGAGCACGAGGACGCCGCGAGGCTCTCGCTGCAGCTGGCGACGATGGTGCTCGATGTCCCCTTGGAGCACGATCTCGTCGAACTGGTCACCCGCGGCGGCTACCGGCTGCCGGTGGAAAGCGTCGACGCCGTCTTCGAGCGCTTCGAATTCCGCAACCTCAAGCGGCGTCTCCGTGAGATCGCCGGGGCGGAGGCGCCGCCGCCCGAGCCCGAGACCGGCGCCGTCGGCGGCCCGCTGGTGCGGCTGGCCGGCGAGCCGGATGTGGGCCCCGTCGCCGCGCTGCTCGAGAAGGGCGAGGCCGCCGTGGCCTTCGAGCCACGAGAACCCGGCGAGAGCCTGGCCGTCGCCGCCTACGCCGGCGGCGACGTCTGTCTCGTGGCGCCCGCGGATGCCGGCCGCGTGTCGGCGCTGTGGCTGCTGGCCGGGCACGCCGTCGTGCACGACGCCAAGGCGCAGCCCGGCTTCGTCCATGCGCCGGTCGGTCCAGCCTTCGACACCGCCGTCGCGGCCTATCTGCTCACGCCGGAACGCCCGGAGAAGGAGCGCGGGCTGTTCGCGCTCGCCGGCGCCGACGACGGCGCGCTGCTCGTCGAGGGGCCGGCGGCCGATGCCGCTGCGGCCACGCGCGCCGCCCTCACGTGGCGTGTGGCCGAGGCCCAGCGGCCGCGGCTCGTCGAGCTCGGCCTCGAGCGGCTGTTCCGCGAGATCGAGCTGCCGCTCGTGCGCGTGCTCGCCCAAATGGAGGCCGCCGGCGTCAAGATGGACCCGTACCGGCTGGGCGAGATCACCGCCCGGGTCCGCGACCGCATCGACGAGCTGAGCGACGAGATCCTGAGACTTGCCGGCGGACCGTTCACGATCGGCTCGCCGCAGCAGCTGGCCGAGGTGCTCTTCGGGCGCCTCGGCCTCGAGCCGGCGAGAAAGGGCAAGACGGGCTTCTCCACCGACGCGCGTGTGCTGCGGGGGTTGCGCGACCATCACCCCATCGTCCCCGCCGTCGAGGAGTGGCGCGAGCTCACCAAGCTGCTCAACACCTACCTCGAGCCCCTGCCCGAACACATCGATGCCCGGACCGGGCGCGTGCACAGCACCTTCAACCAGCTGGTGGCCGCGACGGGCCGTCTCTCCAGCAACAACCCCAACCTGCAGAACATCCCCGTGCGCACGGCGCTCGGCGCCGAGATCCGCGGGTGCTTCATCGCCGAGGACGGTCACAAGCTGGTCGTCGCCGACTACTCGCAGATCGAGCTGAGGCTGATGGCCTCGCTCTCGCAGGAGCCGGCGCTCCTCGACGCCTACCACCGCGGTGAGGACGTGCATCGCGTCACCGCCGCCGCCGTCGCCGGCATCCCCGTGGAGGAGGTCACCAAGCAGCAGCGGGAGCGCGCCAAGGCGACCAACTTCGGCATCATGTACGGGCTCTCGGCCTTCGGCCTTTCGGAGCAGGTCGACATGCCGGTCGAGGAGGCGCGCGACTTCATCGAGGCGTACTTCGCCAAGTACCCGCGCGTGCAGGCGTTCCGCGAGCGCGTCATCGCCCAGGCCGCCCAGGACGGCTACGTGACCACGCTGTTCGGACGCCGCCGCGCGGTCCCCGAGCTCCGCGCGTCGAACTTCCGCGTCCGCTCGCTCGGCGAGCGGCTGGCGGTGAACACCATCCTGCAGGGCACGGCCGCCGACATCATCAAGGTGGCCATGGTCGCCGTGAGCCGCGAGCTCGAGCGCCGCGGCCTCGCGTCGCGGCTCGTGTTGCAGGTCCACGACGAACTCGTGCTCGAGTGCCCCGAGGGCGAGGTCGACGCGTGCCTGCCGCTCCTTCGCGACGCGATGTGCGGCGCGCTCGACCTCGACCCGCCGCTCGAGGTCGAGATCGGCGTCGGCGACGACTGGGTGGCGGCGAAGGCCTGACGGCCGCGCCGCCCCTCCGCAGGGCGCGCCAGCTTCGCTTTCGGCCTCGCTTCCGTGCTATACTCCCGTAGTTTCGGCCCGCTGCGGTCCGCGGGCCGTTGCCTTCTGACAACGACGGACCGCATACGTGACCGGGAGGCAACGACACCACATGGCAGACAAACCCATCGACACCCAGCTCGCAGCAGCGAACGACCCCAGGATCGTGGAGGGCAGCGAAGGATACCTCATCGAGGTAGACGGCGAGGTCATCCCCAACTACGACCTGACGCTGACCAACTTCAGCGAGGGGGACATCGTCACCGGCAGGGTGGTCCGCGTCGACAAGGACGAGGTCCTCGTCGACATCGGCTACAAGTCCGAAGGCGTCATCCCGGTCAACGAGCTCAGTATCCGCAAGAACGTCAACACCTCCGAGGAGGTCGGCCTCGACGAGGAGATCGACGCCCTCGTCATGACGAAGGAAGACGCCGACGGCCGCCTGATCCTCAGCAAGAAGCGCGCCAGGTTCGAGAAGGCCTGGAAGCGCATCGAGGCCGCTTTCGAGAGCGGCGAGCCGGTCACCGGCACCGTGATCGAGGTCGTCAAGGGCGGCCTCATCCTCGACCTCGGCGTGCGCGGCTTCCTGCCCGCTTCGCTGGTCGACATCCGCCGCGTGCAAGACCTCCAGGAGTACGTGGGCCAGGAGCTCAACTGCCGCGTCATCGAGATGAACCGCAACCGCAACAACGTGGTCCTCAGCCGCCGCGCCGTCCTCGAAGAGGAGCGCAAGGAGGTCCGCCAGCAGATCATCGACGAGCTCAACGTGGGCGACATCGTCGAGGGCACGATCAGCAACATCGTCGACTTCGGCGCGTTCGTCGACCTCGACGGCATCGACGGCCTCATCCACATCAGCGAGCTCAGCTGGACGCACATCAACCATCCGTCCGAGGTGCTGCAGGTCAACCAGAAGGTCAAGGTCAAGGTCCTCGACATCGACCGCGATCGCCAGCGCATCAGCCTCGGCCTCAAGCAGACCCAGGAAGATCCGTGGCAGAAGATCGTCGCCCAGCACAAGGTCGGCGACGTGGTCGACGGTCGCGTCACCAAGATCGTCGCCTTCGGCGCCTTCGTCGAGATCTACGAGGGCATCGAGGGTCTCGTGCACATCAGCGAGCTGGCCAACCGCCACGTTGAGCGTCCCGACGAGGTCGTCTCGGTCAGCCAGAGCGTCAGCGTCAAGATCATCGAGGTCGACTCCGAGCGTCGTCGCCTCAGTCTCAGCATCAAGCGCGTCGACGGCGACAACGTGAAGCCGCTGCGCCCGATCGCCCCCGAGCCGGGCGATGAGGAAGAGGCCGAGGAAGAGGTCGAGGCAGAGGCCGAGGAGATCATCGAGGCCGCCGAGACCATCGAAGAGGCCGAGGAGATCCTCGAGGCCGAGGCCGAGGTCGAAGTGGCCGCGGCCGTCGTCGAGGCGGAACTCGCCGTTGCGGAGACGCCCGAAGAGGTGGAACAGGCCGTCGAGGACGCGGTCCTCGTGGCCGCCGCCGCAGAGGTCGTCGAAGAGGCGGCCGAGGAGTTCGTGGCGGAGCACGAGCCCGAGCTCGGCCTCAGCGACGACGTCTTCCCGGCCGGCGCCGCCCAGGACGACGAGGAGCCTGCGGCCGACGCCGCCGAGGAGTCTCCCGAGGCCTGACCGCGAGGACCGGGGGCGGCGGCGGCGCATGGCGCCGCCGCCGCCCCCGGCCTGCGTCCGGGACGAGAATGACCGCATCGCGAACCAACATCCCGCTTCTCGGACTCACCGGCGGCATCGGCTCGGGCAAGTCCACGGCGCTCGCCTACCTGCACGAGCTCGGCGCCGCCGTCATCTCGAGCGACGACATCGTGCACGGGCTGTACGCGACCGCCGAGATCGTCGACCGCATTCGCGAGCACTTCGGCGATGCGGTCGTCGATGGAGCCGGCGGCGTCAGCCGGCCGGCGCTGGCCGGCATCGTCTTCGCCGACCAGGCGGAGCTGCGCTGGCTGGAAGACCTCCTGCACCCGTACGTCCGCCGGGCCGTCGCCGACTGGGTCGCCGCACAGCATGGGGTCCGGCCGCGGCCTGCGCTCCTCGTCGTCGAGGTGCCGCTCCTGTTCGAGGCCGGGTTCGCCGACAGCTTCGACTTCATCATGCTGATCACGGCGCCCGACGAGGAACGCCGCCGGCGCCTGACGGCCAAGCTCACCGACAGCGAGTTCAGCCGCCGCCTTGCGCAGCAGATGCCGGAGGAGGAGAAGAAGGCCCGCAGCCACTTCGTGTTCGCCAACACGGGCACGCGCAAGGAACTGCGGGACTTCGTCGGGCAGACGATGGCGAGCATCCTCGCCGGAGAACGACCCTCCGCGGGGGGCGGCGCCGGCGGGCGCGACTCGTGAGGCGCCTCGTCCTCGTCGTCGTCCTCGTGGCCGCGCTCGGCGCGGTGATCGGCGTTGCCCGCTGGGCCGCGCCGCTGTTCGGCGCGTCGGAGAGCGGGACCTGGTACGCGAAGGTCGTCTACCCGCTCGACCATGTCGGGGCGATCCGCTCATCTGCACGGGCCAATGGTCTGGACCCGGCGCTGGTCGCCGCCGTCATCTACACGGAGAGCCGGTTCAACGAGCACGCGCGGTCGTCGCAGGGCGCGGTGGGACTCATGCAGATGCTTCCCGCGACCGCCGAGCAGATCGCCCGCGAGACCGGCGGCATCGACTTCACCACCGCCGACCTCGAGGACCCCGAGGTCAATGTGCGGTACGGGTGCTACTACCTGCGTAGCGCTCTCGATGTCTTTGACGGCGACCTGCGCGCCGCCGTCGCCTCGTACAACGCCGGCATGGGCGCCGTCACGGAGTGGCGGGCCGCGCGCCGGCAGCCGCTGCGGATCGCCGACATACCCTACCCGGAGACGAGGGCATACGTCACAGCGGTCCTGGCGGCTCGCCGGGTATACCGTGAGACATACGGCGAACGCCTGCGGGCGCCGTCCGAGCCCGGGTGATCCGTCAGGCGCGAGCGGGCTGCGACAGGTCCATCGGCCGTTGCGAACACCTGTTCGTATTGGTAGAGTCGAGGGCGCATGAGTGAGTTCACGATTCAAGCCTCCTACGGCCTGACCGGCGACCAGCCTGAGGCGGTCGCCGCGCTCGCCGACGGCGTCCTGCGCGGCGACCGCTACCAGACGCTCCTGGGTGTCACCGGCTCCGGCAAGACCTTCACGATGGCCAACGTCATCGAGAAGGTGCGGAAGCCCACGCTGGTCATCGCCCACAACAAGACGCTGGCCGCCCAGCTCTGCAACGAGTTCCGCGAGTTCCTGCCCGACAACGCGGTCGAGTACTTCGTCAGCTACTACGACTACTACCAGCCGGAGGCCTACGTCGCGGCGCAGGACCTCTACATCGAGAAGGACTCGTCGATCAACGACGAGATCGACCGCCTGCGCCACGCCGCCACGACCTCACTGTTCCTGCGGCGCGACGTCGTCATCGTCGCCAGCGTGAGCTGCATCTACGGCCTCGGCTCGCCCGAGGACTATCTCGAGAAGATGGTGCTGCTCCAGGTCGGCCAGTCCGTGGAGCGCGACGAGATGCTGCGCAAGCTGGTCGACATCCAGTACGCGCGCAACGACTTCGAGCCTGCGCGCGGCAAGTTCCGCGTGCGCGGCGACTCGGTCGAGATCTGGCCGGCCGCCCAGGACACCGCCATCCGCGTCCAGATGTGGGGCGACGAGGTCGAGCAGATCGTCAGCTTCGACCCGGTGAGCGGCGAGGTCCTCGAGAAGCCGGCGCACGTGGCGATCTACCCGGCGACGCACTTCGTGACCAACGACCCTGCCATCGAGCGCGCCCTCGTCGAGATCCGCCGTGAGCTCGACGAGCGCTGCGCGTGGTTCGAGGAGCATGGCAAGATCCTCGAGGCGCACCGCCTGCGCCAGCGCACCCAGTACGACATGGAGATGCTGCGCGAGATGGGCTACTGCGGCGGCATCGAGAACTACTCCCGCATCCTGCTGGGCAAGCAACCGGGGGCCACGCCGAACTGCCTGCTCGACTACTTTCCCGACGACTTCCTCTGCTTCGTCGACGAGTCGCACATGTCGCTGCCGCAGATCCGCGCCATGTCCGAGGGCGACAAGTCGCGCAAGCAGCAGCTCGTGGACTACGGCTTCCGTCTGCCGAGCGCGCTCGACAACCGGCCGCTCCGCTTCGACGAGTTCCTCGCCAAGGTGCCGCAGCTCGTCTTCGTCAGCGCCACACCGGGCGACTTCGAGCTGGCCAACAGCCTGAACATCGCCGAGCAGATCATCCGGCCCACCGGCCTCGTCGACCCCGTCGTCCAGGTGCGCCCCACCGATGGGCAGATCGACGACCTCATGAACGAGATCCGGCGGCGCGCCGACGAGGACCAGCGCGTCCTCGTCACCACGCTCACCAAGCGCATGGCCGAGGACCTCACCGACTACCTGCTCGAGAACGGCTTCAAGGTCCGCTACCTGCACAGCGAGGTCGACACACTCGAGCGCATCCAGATCATTCGCGACCTGCGCCTCGGGGAGTTCGACGTCCTCGTCGGCATCAATCTGCTGCGCGAGGGGCTCGACCTGCCCGAGGTCACTCTGGTCGCCATCCTCGACGCCGACAAGGAGGGGTTCCTGCGCGGCAAGACGAGCCTCATCCAGACCATCGGCCGCGCCGCGCGCAACATCGACGGGACCGTGATCATGTACGCCGATCGCGTCACGGCGGCGATGGAGGCGGCGATCGGCGAGACCGATCGCCGCCGCGTCCGCCAGACCGCGTTCAACGAGGAGCACGGCATCACGCCTCTGAGCGTGATCAAGGGCGTCAGCGACATCTCCACCATGATGAGCGACGCGGCGGCCGTCCCTACCAAGGGTCGCCGCGCCGCCAAGGCCGTGGCCAAGAAGATGGCCATGCCGCGCGCCGACCTCGAGAAGCTCCTCACGAGCCTCGAGGCCGAGATGTTCGAGGCGGCCGACCAGCTCAAGTTCGAGTACGCAGCCAAGCTGCGCGACGAGATCAAGGAGCTCAGCAAGGAGCTCGTTCGGAGAGGAGAAGCAGTTGGCTGACGCCATGCACCTGCAGCGGCTCATCGCCGCGGCGGAAGACCTCGGCGCCGACAGGGCGGCGCCGGTGCCGGCCGCGGCCGTCGTCATCGACGAGCGCGTGAACCTCAAGTGCCGCGTGCCGTTGTGTTCGAGCTACGGCCACAACCTCATGTGCCCGCCCGCCGTCATGCCCGCCGGCCAGACCCGCGGCGTGCTGGCGAAGTACGGTGACGCGCTGGTAGTGCAGCTCGACATCGCGCTCACTCAGGACTGCGTCGACGATCAGCTCGAGGGGCGCACCTACGCGGAGTCCGCGTCGGAAGCCCAGCAGATCTCGGGGCTCAAGGAGAGCCAGAATCGTTTCGCTCACCTGATGACCGACCTGGAGCGCGCCGCGTTCAAGCTCGGCTACCGCTACGCGGCGGCCTTCTCCGGCGGCGAGTGCGTGCTCTGCGACGAGTGCGTGGGCCAGGCGTCGGGCGAGAAGTGCCGGCATCCCTTCGAGGCGCGCCCGTCCATGGAGGCGGTGGGTATCGACGTCGTCGCCACGGCCGAGGCGGCGGGCCTCAGCGTGGAACTGCCGGCCGAGGACCACCCCGCCTGGACCGGACTGCTGCTCATTGACTAGCCCCTTGCCAAGACTGCCGGAGTGAGAGCATGACCAGCGACCTCATCGTCAACGGCGCCCGCGAGCACAACCTCAAGGACATCTCCCTGAGGCTGCCGCGCGACCGCTTCATCGTCATCACCGGTCTCTCCGGCTCGGGCAAGTCGTCGCTCGCCTTCGACACCATCTACGCCGAGGGCCAGCGCCGCTACGTCGAGAGCCTGTCGGCCTACGCGCGCCAGTTCCTCGGCCAGATGGACAAGCCCGACGTCGACTCCATCGAGGGCCTCTCTCCGGCCATCTCCATCGACCAGAAGACGACGTCCCGCAACCCGCGCTCCACCGTCGGCACCGTCACCGAGATCTACGACTACCTGCGCCTGCTGTACGCACGCGTCGGCCACCCGCACTGCCCGAAGTGCGGCCGCCCGATCTCCGGTCAGAGCGTGCAGCAGATCGTCGACCACATCTCCGAGCTCGAGCAGGACACGCGCTTCAGCGTGGTCGCTCCGGTCGTGCGCGGCCGCAAGGGCGAGTACGGAAAGCTCTTCGAGCAGCTGCGCGCCGACGGTTTCACGCGCGTGGAGGTCGACGGCGAGGTGCGCGAGCTCGAGGAGCAGATCGACCTCGACAAGAAGTTCAAGCACGACATCGCCGTCATCGTCGACCGCCTGGTGATGAAGGAAGGCCTGAGGCGGCGGCTCACCGACTCCGTCGAGACCGCCGCCGCTCTCGCCGACGGCCTCGTCGACGTCCAACTCGCCGGCCCCGACGCGCGCACCCTCACCTTCAGCGAGAAGTTCGCCTGCATCCACTGCGGCATCTCGCTGCCGGAGATCCAGCCGCGCATCTTCAGCTTCAACAGCCCGCACGGCGCCTGCCCGGACTGTCACGGCCTGGGATTCACCCAGGAGATCGATCCCGGCCTGGTGGTCCCCGACGGGTCCATCAGCATCGACCAGGGCGCCCTTCTCCCGTACGGGCAGCTCTCCTTCGGCTGGCTGGAACAGGTCTTCGAGAGCATCGCCAAGACGCTGGGCGTCGACACGAGCGTGCCGTGGGACGACATGCCGGAGGAGCAGCGGAGTCTCTTCCTCTTCGGCACCGGCAAGGAGCGCATCCCGCTGAGCTACCGCAACTACCAGGGGCGCATGCGCCACTACACGTCCAGCTTTCCCGGCATCGTCAAGCACCTGCAGCGCCGCTTCGCGGAGACGGAGTCGGAGCAGGTCCGCCAGAAGATCGAGGAGTACATGGCCGACAGGCCGTGCCCGGAGTGCAAGGGGGCACGGCTCAAGCCGACGAGCCTCGCCGTCACCGTCGGCGAGCGCAACATCCACGCGTTCACGCTGATGAGCGTGCGGGAGTCGCTCGACTTCCTGAACGATCTGTCGCTCAGCGACACCGAGCGCCTCATCGGCGGCCGCGTGATCAAGGAGATCGGCGAGCGCCTCCGCTTTCTGAACGACGTCGGCGTGGGCTACCTCACGCTGCAGCGCGCCTCGGCCACGCTGTCCGGCGGCGAGGCGCAGCGCATCCGCCTCGCCACCCAGATCGGCTCGGCGCTCGTCGGCGTGCTCTACATCCTCGACGAACCGAGCATCGGCCTGCATCAGCGCGACAACCGCCGCCTCATCGACACGCTCCTGCGCCTGCGCGACCTGGGCAACACCGTCGTCGTGGTCGAGCACGACGAGGAGACCATGCGCTCGGCCGACCACATCGTCGACATGGGGCCGGGCGCCGGCGAGCACGGCGGCAGGGTGGTCGCCGAGGGCACGCCGGAGGAGGTCATGGCCGACCCGGATTCGCTCACCGGCGACTTCCTCGCCGGCCGTCGCCGCATCGAGCTGCCCGGCCAGCGCCGCATGCCGCTGCAGTGGTTCACGGTGCGCGGCGCCCGCATGCACAACCTCAAGGACATCGACGTCTCGTTCCCGGTGAGCGCCTTCACCTGTGTCACCGGCGTCTCCGGCTCCGGCAAGTCCACGCTCGTCAACGAGATCCTCTACAAGGGTATGGCGGCGCGCCTCAACCGCGGCACCAAGCTGCGCGCCGGCGAGCACGACGGCATCGACGGCGCCAAGCTGCTCGACAAGGTCATCGACATCGACCAGTCGCCCATCGGTCGCACGCCGCGCAGCAACCCGGCCACCTACACCGGGGTCTTCGACCACATCCGCCAGCTGTTCGCCCAGACCCCCGAGAGCAAGCTGCGCGGCTACAAGCCCGGTCGCTTCAGCTTCAACGTCAAGGGCGGCCGCTGCGAGACCTGCCGCGGCGACGGCCAGATCAAGATCGAGATGCACTTTCTGCCCGACGTGTACGTCCCGTGCGAGAGCTGCCACGGCAAGCGCTACAACCGCGACACGCTCGAGGTCTGGTACAAGGGCAAGAACATCGCCGAGGTGCTCGAGATGAGCGTCGAGGAGGCCGTCGAGTTCTTCGCCAACATCCCGCGCATCGCCCGTCGCCTCAGGGCGCTCGACGAGGTCGGTCTCGGCTACATCAAGCTGGGCCAGCCGGCCACGACGCTGTCGGGCGGCGAGGCCCAGCGGGTCAAGCTCGCCACCGAGCTGAGCAAGGTGGCCACCGGCAAGACGCTCTACATCCTCGACGAGCCGACCACCGGTCTGCACTTCGCCGACATCGACAAGCTTCTCGAGGTGCTGCAGCGGCTCGTCGACCAGGGCAACACGGTCGTCGTCATCGAGCACAACCTCGACGTCATCAAGAGCGCCGACTGGGTCATCGACCTCGGCCCCGAGGGCGGGGACGAGGGTGGCCGCGTGGTCGCGGCCGGCACGCCGGAGGAACTTGCCGGCATCCCGGAGCTCTCGCACACCGGTGAGTTCCTCGCCAGAGCGCTCGCCGCGCACGCCGCCGCGCCGCGCGCGGCCGGTAGCGGATGAGCGGTGACCCGGACGCCGTCGTGGTCGCGCCGCCGCCGGACAGCTTCAGCGGGTCCGTCGTCGCGGCCGCTCTCGAGTCGGCCGGCATCCCGGTCGAGGTGCGCGGTGGCGGGCAGTCGGGGTGGCTGTCCCCGGGCGCTCTCGGGGGGTTCGGAGCCGTCCAGGTGCTGGTGCCACGCACCTTCGCCGAAGAAGCCCTGGCGATCCTGGCGGAACTCGACGCCGAGGACTGAGCCCCTGGCGAGCCCGTCGCGGGACCACCCGCCGCCGAAGTGGCGGGTACAATCACGATGATGACCCCTGCGGCGCGCCAGACGAGCGACCTCGACCACCTTCGCGCGATCCTCAAGCGCATGCCCAACGAGCCCGGCGTGTACCGCTTCCGTGATGCCGCCGGCTCGGTCCTGTACGTGGGCAAGGCCAAGGCGCTGCGCAAGCGCGTGGCGTCGTATCTGCGTCCCGCCGGCACGCTGCACGGTCGTACCGGGGAGATGCTGTCGCAGGCCACGGATATCGATTGGGTGGTGACGGACTCCGAGTCGGAGGCGCTCCTCCTCGAGGACAACTTCATCAAGGAGGAGCGACCGCCGTACAACCTGCGGCTGCGCGACGACAAGAGCTACCCGTCCATCGAGATCACGCTCAACGACGAGTGGCCGCGGGTGCGCTTCTTCCGCGGCCGCCGCGTGCCCGGCAATCTCTACTTCGGACCCTTCTCGAGCGCGCGCAAGGTCCGCGACACCCTTGAGCTCATCGGCCGGATCTTTCCGTACCGCAAGTGCCGCGGCGCACAGCCGGGACGGCCCAGCGGCTCGCCCTGCCTGCAGTACTTCATCAAGCGCTCGCTCGGCCCGTGCGACGGCCGCGTCACCCGTGAGGAGTACATGGCGGCCGTCACCGAGGCCGTCGACTTCCTGCGCGGTCGCCTGGGCGCCGTCGAGAAGCAGATCGAACGGGAGATGACGGCTGCCGCCGCCGCGCAGGAGTTCGAGAAGGCGGCGCTGCTCCGTGACAGGCTCGCCGCCGTACGCCACGTCCACGAGCGCCAGTCCGCCCGGGTGGACGAGCGCGAGGCGTTCGACGTCGTCGGCCTCTCGCAGGAGGATCCTGGCGCCAACGTCCAGGTGTTTCGCGTGCGCGACGGAGCCGTGGTGGACCGCCAGTCCTTCTATCTCGAGAACGCGGCCGGCCGCGAAGCCGGCGACGTGCTGGAGGAGTTCCTGCTCGAGTTCTACTGGGAGGGCTCCGTGATCCCGCCGGAGGTGGTCGCGCCGCTCGAGGACGGCGCCGGCCTCAGCGCCGTGCTCGGAGAGCGGCGCGGTTCGCGCGTATCCGTGCGCGCCGCAAAACGCGGCCAGAAGCGGCGCCTCCTCGAGCTCGCGCAGCACAATGCCGAGCTGGCTGCACAGACCGAGTCGGATCGCCTCGCGCGGCGGTCTGCCTCGCGCATCGAGGCGCTGGAGAGCCTGCGCGACGGCCTCGCCCTCGACCGCCTTCCGCTTCGCATCGAGTGCTACGACATCTCCAACCTCGGCGAGCAGCACCCCGTCGGCTCGATGGTCGTGTTCGAGGGCGGCGTGCCCAAGAAGGCGCACTACCGCAAGTTCTCCGTCCGCGACGCCACCGGGCAGGACGACTTCGCGATGATGAACCAGGTGCTGCGGCGACGCTTCGAGCGCCGCGCCGATGACGCCGGCGACTACGACGAGAGCTTCGCCGCGCTGCCGGACCTCGTCGTCGTCGACGGCGGCAAGGGGCAGCTCTCGGCGGCCGTCGCGGCAGTGCGGGACGCCGGCGCCGCCGTGGAGGTCGTCAGCCTCGCCAAGCAGCGCGAGGAGGTCTTCGTGCCCGGGCGCCGGGACCCGCTTCCCCTTCCTGCCGACGACCCCGGCTCGCTCCTGCTGCAGCGCGTACGTGACGAGGCACACCGGTTCGCGGTGGCGTACCATAGGCAGCGGCGCGACGCCGACCTGCGCCGCTCGTCGGTCTTCGACGAACTTCCGCAGGTCGGCCCCGTGCGGCGGCGGCGCATCCTGGAGCACTTCGGCAGTCCCGAGCGGTTCCTGAGCGCGAGCCGGGAAGAGATCGAGCGCGTGCCGGGACTGCCGCACAAGGTTGCGAGGGAGATCTATGCGCACCTCCACAAGACTGGCTGACGTGTACGCCGGCCTTGGTCGCGTCACCGAGGAGTCCTACGTCTGTTCATTGGGCGTCGGCCGATTGGTGCGCGCCGGGGATCTGCCGCTCGAACTCGAGTTGCCGGACCCCGAGGCGCGGACGCCGCCGGCCAGCCGCGCCGGCAGTCACTGGGTACAGCAGATCGAGCGCTATTTCGCCGGAGAGCCCGTCACATTCACGCTCGACGTCGACGCTCACGCGGCGGCGCGTGGCTTCACGCTGTTCGAGCGCGACGTGTACCGGGCGCTGGCGCGCGTCCCGTACGGTGAGGTCGTGAGCTATCGCGATCTGGCCCGCGAGTCGGGACGCCCGAACGCCTACCGCGCCGTGGGCTCTGCCATGGCGCGCAACGAGCTCCCGGTGGTTCTGCCGTGTCACCGGGTCATCAAGAACGACGGCCGGCTCGGCTCCTACGGCGACGACCCGGCCTGGAAGGAGCGCCTGCTGGCGCTCGAGGGCGTGCGCGTGAGGGAGGGGAGGGTGGCGTGACCGAGGCGCTGCAGTTCGTGATCATCACGGGTCTGTCGGGAGCGGGGAAGTCGCAGGCGATGGACTCCTTTGAAGACGCCGGCTGGTTCTGTGTCGACAACCTGCCGCCGGAGCTGGTGCCGACGCTGGTCGACCTGTTCCGTCGCGAGGGCAGCAAGGTCGACCGTGTCGCCGTGGTCAGCGACGTCCGCGGCGGCGAGTACTTCGGCGCCTTGGAGCAGCTGCTCGACGAGTTGCACGAGCGCGGCGTCGAGTACACCCTCGTGTTTCTCGAGGCATCCAACGAGGCGCTGGTCCGTCGCTTCAAGGAGACACGCCGCCGCCATCCACTGGCGGAGCGCGGCAGCGTCATCGACGGCATCCGCAAGGAGCGTCAGCGCCTCGCCGGCCTCCGCGAGCGCGCGCATCTGATCATCGACACGAGCGACATCTCGATCCATCAGCTCAAGGCGCGCCTCAACGAGGACCTCATCAACCACACGCGGCGCACCAACATCGTCTTCGCCGTCGTGTCGTTCGGCTACAAGTACGGCATCCCCATCGACGCGGACCTGCTGTTCGACGTGCGCTTCCTGCCCAACCCGCACTACGACCTGAGGCTCCGTCCGCTCACCGGGCTGGACGGGGAGGTCCGGGACTTCGTCCTCGAATCGGCCGGCACGAACGAGTATCTCGAGCGGCTGTTCCCGCTACTGGACTTCCTCTTCCCGCGCTACGCGGCGGAAGGCAAGGCGCACCTCACCATCGGCGTCGGCTGCACGGGGGGCCGGCATCGCTCGGTCAGCATCGCGGAGCTCATCGGCCAGCGCTACGCGAAGCAGGGCTACTACACGGTCGTACGTCACCGGGACCTCGCCCGGAACTGATGAACGTAGAACTAGTGAGCGACTCGCGGCCCGCAAGGGCCCCTCGCGTGACGAACTGATGGACTGACCGATGCCACGATCACTCGACTGGCTCGTCCCCGGTCTGGGGATCAAACGCTGGGTCCTTCTCGCCGGCGCCGGCGGGGTGCTCCTGGTCTACTCGGCGATCTTCGCCGTAGGCGTGGTCTGGTCGCCGCAGCTCATGCGAGGGCTCGGCATGGGCTGGCTCGAGAACCGGCACGCGGCGGCCCTGTTGCTCTCGATCGATGGGATGGCGGTCGGCGCCTTTGCGCTGGCCTACGGCGCTCGCCGCGTCTGGATATTCCGGAAGACCACGCCGGAGACGGCGAGCGAGATACGTGCGGCCGGCCGCCTGGCGCGAGGGCCGCGCGTGGTGGCGGTCGGCGGAGGCAGCGGCCTCGCGGCGCTCCTCAGCGGACTCAAGTCGCATACCAGCAACCTGACGGCCGTGGTGACGATGGCCGACGACGGCGGCAGCTCAGGGCTGCTGCGCCGGGACATGGGGATGCCGCCGCCCGGCGACCTGCGCAACTGCCTGGTCGCCCTGGCCGACGACGAGTCGATGATGAGCCAGCTGTTCAAGTATCGCTTCCCGGCTGAGGGGGGCCTGCAGGGACACAGCTTCGGCAATCTCTTCATGGCGGCGCTCGCCGAGGTGACCGGCGACTTCGAGCACGCCGTCCGTGAGGCGACCCGCGTCCTCAAGGTCCGCGGCCGCGTACTGCCTTCCACGCTCGACGATGTGGTGCTGCACGCGCAACTCGAAGACGGCGGCCACGTGACCGGCGAGAGCACGATCACGGCCGCCGAGCGGTTGCCGCGGCGCGTCTGGCTGACGCCGGAGGCGCCGCGCGGCGTGCCGCAGGCGATCGCCGCGATCGCCCGGGCGGACCTGGTCGTGCTCGGCCCGGGCAGCCTGTACACGAGCGTCATCCCCAACGCGCTCGTGCCCGAGGTGCGCGAGGCGCTCGCCGACACGCGCGCCTGGGTCATCTACGTCTGCAACGTCATGACCGAGCCGGGCGAGACGGACGGCTACACGGCGGGCGATCACCTCGACGCTCTTCAGCGTCACGGGCTCGCCGGCGTGATCGATGCGATCCTCGTGAACGACGCCCCGGTCTCGGAGGAGCTCCTGGCCAGCTATGGACGCCTCGGCGCCCGGCCCGTCGTCGTCGACGTCGAGCGCCTGAGGGCGCTCGGCGTCAAGGTCGTCCGCGCGCCGGTCGCCGCCGAGAGCGGCGTCGTCCGGCACGACTCCGAACGCCTGTCACAGGCGCTTCTGCGCCTGGTGAAGTAGAGACCGTGGGCTTCACCCGCGACGTCAAGCTCGAGCTGGGGATGATCCTTCCCACGGCGAAGCACTGCCGCCGGGCGCAGCTCTCGGGGCTGCTGTTCGGCGCCGGCGTCTTCGAGATCGGCTCCGGACGGCACTACGGAGTCCGCGTCTCGGTCACCTTGCCCGCGATCGCGCGTCACGTGCTTGCGCTGCTCAAGCCGCTCGACGTGGACTCCGAGCTTCGCACCGTCGAAAGCGCGCCCATCGGACTGCGCTACGAGGTGTTGCTCGGTGACGAGGGCCGCGATCTCCAGGTGCTCAACGACCTCGGCGTGCTCTCGGACGACCTCACCGTGCAGATGACCGTGCCCCGGCGGCTGGTCGAGCAGCGCTGTTGTCTCGTGGCCTTCTTGCGCGGGCTCTTCCTCGGCTGCGGGTCGATATCGGCTCCCGGCGCGCCGGTGCATGCCGAATTCACCGTGGAGGACGCCGGCCTCGCCGAGCAGGCGCAGCGCCTGCTCGCCCGAGTCGACCTCGCGTTCTCCCTGACGGCGCGCGAGCGCAACGTCGCCTGCTACACCAAGCGGGGGCAGACCGCGGCGGATCTGCTCGCCGTGCTCGGCGCGCACGACTCGTGTCTGCGCTGGGAGGAACACGCGGTGCTCGGGACCGTGCGCGAGAGCGCCAACCGGCTCGCCAACTGCGACGCCGCCAACGCGGGGCGGGCGGCGACGGCAGGCGCCCGGCAGGCCGCCGCCATGCGCGCCCTCATGGACTCTCCGGAATGGGCCGGGCTGCCGGCGGGACTCCGAGAGGTCGCTGAGCTGCGCGTCGAGTACCCGTACCTGAGTCTGAAGGAGCTGGCCGCCGTCGCGGACCCCCCGCTGAGCCGGTCGGCGCTCAATCATCGTCTGCGCCGGCTCGCCGGCATCGTGGGCGCGGCGCCCCGCTGACTCACATACTGCGCGCGGCGCGGATCGTGAGTTCGCCGAGCCGGTACGTGTAGCTGCCCATCTCGTTGTCGTACCAGCCGAACACCTTGACGTGCGTGAGCGGCACGCGCACCGTGTCCGCGCGTTTCGGCTCACCCGGCTCGCACGGCGGCAGGCGCAGGTTCATGAAGCCGGTGCGGGTGTGCGTCTCGGCGCCCTCGATGACGACCGCGGCGTCCTCGCCCAGCATGTCCGCGGAGACGTTCTGCTCGTCCGTGTACTTGAGCAGGCCCCTCGCCTCACCCTCGGAGGAAGCACGGTAGATGGCGTTGATGGCCTCGCGTTCCACCGAGACGGTCCCGTCGGGCAGCGTCTCGCTCTGGAACGTTACGTTGAGGATGATCAGACTGACGCTCTGGGTGGGCACGCGCACCGAGTCGGCCATGAAGCCGATCGCGCCGATCTCCGGCATCACCTGCTCGAGCGCCGCCGCGGCGTTGGTGGACGTGAGCACCACGTTGCCCAGTGCGCCGCGCGTCTTGCGCAGGTCGGTGGCGCCGGCTTTGGGGACGGAGTCGAGGACCGGCTGCGAGTTCGTCACCGCGTGGATGGTGCTCATGCCGGCGGTGATCATGTCTTTGGTGAGGTCGCGGTCGAGCAGCGGCCGGATCATGTGCGCCAGTGCGGTCGTCGTGCACGAGGCGGCCGACACCAGCGTATGTTGTGCCGGGTCGAACTCGTAGTCGTTGATGCCGTGGATGAGGATGGCGGCGTCCGGCGGGAGCGGGGCGCCCTTCTGCTTGCTCTTGAAGGGCGAGCTCTGGACGACGACGGCGGCGCCGGCCGTCAGGTGGCCGCGCAGCGCGCCGCGCGCCGCGTCGGGGTCGGCGTGCGGGTCGCGGAAGGTGCCGGTACAGTCCACGACCAGGGCGACGCCGTTGTCGCGCCACGGGATGTCCTTGGGGTTGCGTGCCTCACGCAGGATCACGATCTCTTTGCCGTAGGCGCTGATCAAGCCGTGTTCCTCATCCGTGACGCTCATGTCGCGAACGCCGGAACGGCCGAACAGGAAGCGATGCAGCGGCCCGTACGTGGAGTCCTTGGAGAGGTACTGCACCACCGACTCGAGCGACGTTCCGACGGGGCGGCCTGTGTTGACGACGAAGCGGTCGAAATCGTCCCGTCCGAGGTGGTGCCAGAGCGTCAGCTTGCCGATGCGGCCGATACCGTTGATGCCGAGGGTCCGTTGTGCGCCCATCTCTGCGGTGCCTCCTGTCGCGGCGCCGGACCTCCCCGTCGGACGGGCCTCTCCGACTACCGCTTGCGTGTGCCGTCGAGTGCATCCTAGCGCAGGACCAAACGGCAGGTGGCCGCCGGTCCGGACAAGGATGACGACCGGCGCGGTATCATGGCACGCGTGAGGACCTCGCCCGCACCCTTCGACTCCGACGCCCTGCGCGCCAACCTCGCCAACACGGCGCAGGACGTGATCATCCCTGACCGCTACGTGCCGCTGCTGGCGGCGGTCGATGGTCTCCACGGCGTGCGCGTCGCGCTCGCGGAGACGATGGGCGAGTACTTCCACACGTACCGCAACGCCGACCTGCTCGTGGACGGCTTCCAGACGACGCTGTTGCGCAACTGGTCGTATTTCGAGCGCTCGCCGGATCGGCTCGAGCTGTTCGGCCTCCTCGCGGAGCTGGTCGTCGGCCTGCTCGATTCCGACCTGACGCCCGAGCAGTTCTCGCTGCTCCTCCGCGCCTTGCTCACCTGGTCGGCCGACGTGCTGGAGGGACCGCACCACGACGCCTACGACGCGGCCCTCGAGGGGCTGGCCCACGCGCTGCAGCGACTGCTGCCGGAGCACGAGGCCGAGTTCCTCGAGCGGGACACGCTGGTGCGCAACCTCGTCGAGCGAGCCGCCTCGCGACCAGGGTTCGCCGCGGGGTACCACGCGGTCTACCGCGGCCTTCTCGCGGCGAGCTACCGGCGCGTGCGCGACGCCCTCGACGTGCCTGCCTGGGCGCTCGCGCAGGGTGAGAACCTGACCGACCCCGGCGCCGTCGCCGAGCAGTTCACCTTTCTCAGCGAGCGACGTGTCACGACGCTGCTGCAGGCGCTCGAGGCGGCGCCGGACGAGAAGTTGCTCACGCCGGCGTTCCGCCTGTTCTCGACGATGCTCGGCGCGGCCATCGACGCTCGTCTTCCGCGTCGACAACCTCGAGGACCGATTTGCCGTCTGTCTCTTCTTCCTCAAGGACGAGACCCTGGGGTATCGTCAGAAGGAGGTCATGTCCGACCTCCTCGGCGTGGTCAAGCAGATGATGCGCCCCGACCGGCACACCGACGCGGAGCGCATTCTCACCCGCCTCACCGCCTTCTTCCGCGACCGTGACAACGAGTTCCTTCTCACGCGCTTCCAATGCTACGAGGCGATCGGCGTGGCGATCGGGGAGTCGGGCAACGTCCAGGCCGCCGACCACCTCATCGAGGACATCCTCTACTGGAAGTTCCAGTACCCCGACATCCGCGGCGCCACGGACGACTGGGAGACCGTGGTCAACCCGTACCACCTGCCCAAGATCCGCTGCTGGATGCGCATCATCGAGTCGAACCCTGCTCTCTTCGAGCGCCTGGCGGCGGCGCTCAACGTCCAGCTGCGCCTCGGCGGCGTCTTCATCGCCGACACCGACCTGTTCCAGCGTGAGGTGACGCGCTTTCTCAACGCCGACATCCGGCCCATCTACTTCGTCGCCAAACAACTCCTGCGCACGCTGCCGGTCTACTTCAACGAGGTCGGGGCGGAGGGGGAGCTGCGCTCCGTCTCGACGCAGATCGACGAGATCTGCGGGCGGCGCGACACGCTGATGCACTTCTTGCGCAAGCAGGTGCACGCGGAGTCGTCGAACCGCATGGTCGCGTTCAGCCGCGCCGTTCTGGACTACTGGCTGACGCTCGACCCCGGCGGCCTCGAGCCCTACGTGTCGGCCAACACGCTTGCCGCGGTGCGCGGCGAGCTGGAATGGGCCGAGGGGCCGCACGACGTGCTCGCCGTGCTCGCGAAGGAGTCGCGCGACGATGCCGGCGACCTTCTCGATAGGCTGCTGGCGCTTCCGCCCGCGCGTCTGGAGGAGCGTCTTGGCCTGTCGGCGAAGGGCAGGGGCCGCGTGGAGGAGCGTTCTCCGGACAGCGTGGCCCGGCGTCGTGTGGCGCTCCTCATCCGCACCTACCAGCTGCTCGCCCGGAAGTACTCGCTCGCAGCCGACGACGTCGGTGTGGCAGTCGGCCGCGACCTCAAGATCGACGGCAAGCTGCGGCAGCGTTTCGAGATCGCGCTGGCGCGCTGGCAGGACCGGCCGGCGCCGCGCACGCGCGACGCCCTTCTCGACGCCTCGCTGGCGATCCTGGAGCAGCTCAAGGCCATCATCCTCGGCCCGACGGCCTCGTCGGCGACAGAGAACCTCTATCAGAAGCGGCACATCGCCGCCGGCATCCCTTCGATCTACGGCAACTACAGCGAGCCGCGCTTCGACGCCCTCGGGCTGTCCTTCCGCGTCGAGACACTCGTCGCCCGTTTGCTCGATGATGTCGTCGCCGAGGGCATCGAGCTCTACGTCACGCGCGCGTCCCTGCGCCGCATGGCGACGACGCTGCGCCGCTTCGAGCGCGCGCTCGCCGTCGACGGCGTCGACTCGCGCGCGCTCGGCGCCAACCTGGCGATGCTCGAGGCTACCTTCGCCAGCCGCAACTTCACCTTCCGGCAGTACCAGAACGTGTTCCAGTTCCTCGCCCACAGTGTGACCGAGCTCTCGTCGACCTCGATCCTCAGTCACGAGCAGGTCCTGCACGCTGTGCTCGTCAACGATCCACGCCAGTGCGAGGAGCGTGGCTTGCCCGTGGACGCCGTCGCCGAGATGGTGCTGCGCGAGGTGCTCGTCTCCGGCCTCGGGCTGCAGGCGCTCGACCGCTACGTTTCCGCGGCGCTGCGCCAGATCTCGATGCTCAACGGCCGTCTGGACGGACGGGGGCTGACGCGGATGATGAACTATGACCCTGAGCGGCTGGTCTCTCCCATCCACAGGGCCAAGCCCGGCACCGACGACCAGATGACACTCGGTTTCAAGGGGCTCGGCCTCAAGCAGATGGCCGCGTACGGCCACAAGGTGCCGGAGGGCTTCGTGCTGAGCAACGAGCTCTTTCTCGCGCTGCCGGCCATGTCGTATCCGCCGCTCTACGACGACACGATCCACCGCGTGCAGGTGGCGGTGTCTGCGCTCGAGCGGCGGATCCGGCTGCGGCTCGGCGATCCGCGCCGGCTGCTGCTGCTCTCGATCCGCTCCGGCGCGGCGATCTCGATGCCCGGTCTCATGACCACGTTCGTCAACGTCGGCCTCAACGACGAGCTCGCCGAGGCGTTCGCGCGGCGTCCAGAGACGGCGTGGGCGGCGTGGGACAGCTACCGCCGCTTTCTGCAGTCGTGGGCCATGTCCTACGGCATCGACCGCGACTTCTTCGACGCCATCATGGGCGAGTTCAAGGCACGCTACGGGGTCGGGCAGAAGGTCGATTTCAAGCCCGAGCAGATGAAGGAGATCGCCTTCGCCTACAAGTCGCGCGCCCGCGACCACGGCGTCGTGTTCGTCGACGAGCCTTTCGCTCAGGTCGTCGCCTGCATGCGCAAGGTGCTCGAGTCTTGGGACTCGGCGCCGGCCCGGCTCTACCGGCAGTACATCGGGGTCGCGGAGGAGTGGGGGACGGCGGTGGTCGTGCAGCGCATGGTGTTCGGCAATCTCAGCCGGGAGTCCGGCTCGGGCGTCACCTTCACCAACAACCCCCTCGAGCCCCACAGCCGTCAAGTACGCCTCTTCGGCGACTTCGCCGTTCGCAGCCAGGGTGAAGACCTCGTTGGCGGTCTTGTGTTCCCGTGGCCGATCTCGGAGGCGCAGCGGTTGGGCAGCCTCACCTACCGTGGCACCGAGCACTCGTTGGAGCGGGATTTTCCCGAGATCTACCAGCAACTCCTGGCTGTGGCGCGCGACCTCGTCGGCGAGCGCGAGTTCGATCCCCAGGAGATCGAGTTCACGTTCGAATCACCGGCGGCGTCGGACTTGTACGTACTGCAGAAGCGATCGGCCGTGCAGGAGCAGACGCGCGACGCCGCCTACTTCGACACGGCATCGCCCAACTACGGACCGCCGATCGCCGTGGGGATGGGCGTCGCCGGCGGTGCGTATTCCGGCCGTGCCGCAGTCGACGCCGGGCAGATCGACCGTCTGCTGGCGGAGGCTCCGGACGAGAACATCGTGCTCTTGCGCCCGGACACGGTACCGGAAGACATCGGCATGATCACGCGTGTCAGCGGCATCCTGACGGCCCGCGGCGGCACGACGTCGCACGCTGCCGTCACCGCCAAGCGCCTGGGCAAGACCGCGGTCGTCGAGTGCGAGGATCTCGAGGTCCTCGAGGCGCTGGGGACGGTCCGTCTGGCCGGACAGGCGATCGAAGTGGGCGACTGGGTGTCCATCGACGGCCGTACGGGCAACATCTTCCTCGGACGCATCCCGACGGTCGCGCAACCTGCGCTCCCGCCTGTCCGCTGACGACCCGCCTGGTGCGTGGTGTGCCGCGCGCGGACTGCGACTCCGCGCTGTCGCGCAGAAGTGAACAATTAGCTCCGTTCTCGGACGCTTGCCTCTGGTAAGCTGTCAGGGTCAAATCAATCGGGAGGAAGCAATGACCGTGCGGGTAGGTATCAACGGCTTCGGTCGCATCGGGCGGCTCGTCATCCGCGCCGCGCTGCGGCACGGCGCGGACGTCGAGTTCGTCGGCATCAACGACCTGACGGACTCCAAGACCCTGGGTCACCTGTTCAAGTACGACTCCGTCCACGGCGTGTATCCGGGGACCGTGGACGTCGAAGAGGACGCGCTCGTCATCGACGGCAGGCGCGTCCACGTCACCGCCGAGACCGATCCCGCGAAGCTCCCGTGGCGCGAGCTCGGCGCCGACGTCGTCATCGAGTCGACCGGCCACTTCACCGAGCGCGCCGCCGCCGCCAAGCATCTCGAGGCGGGCGCCAGCAAGGTGATCATCTCCGCGCCGGCCAAGGGCCCCGACGTCACCATCTGTCTCGGCGTCAACGAGGAGATGTACGACAAGGCCACCCACGACGTCATCTCCAACGCGAGCTGCACCACCAACTGCCTCGCGCCCATGGCCAAGGTCCTCGTCGACAACTTCGGCGTGGAAAAGGGCTTCATGACGACGATCCACGCCTACACCAACGACCAGAAGGTCCTCGACTTCCCGCACAAGGACCTGCGCCGGGCTCGCGCCGCGGCACTGTCGATCATCCCCACCACCACCGGCGCCGCCCGCGCGGTCGCCCTGGTGATCCCCGAGCTCGAAGGCAAGCTCGACGGCTTCGCGCTGCGCGTGCCGACGCCGGACGGCTCGGCCACCGACCTCGTCGCCGAGCTCAAGACCGAAGTGACCGCGGAAGAGGTCAACGCGGCCATGAAGGCGGCCGCCGACAGCGGCCCGATGAAGGGCATCCTGCAGTACCAGGAGGACCCCATCGTCAGCATCGACGTCGTCGGCAACAGCCACTCGTCGATCTTCGACCCGGCGCTCACCATGGCCAAGGGCAAGCTGGTCAAGGTCGTGTCCTGGTACGACAACGAGTGGGGCTACTCGTGCCGCCTCGTCGACCTCGTGCAGAAGGTCCTCTGACATTCGCCCTCACGGGAGGCTGAAGACGCCATGAAGCGTGCGCTCACCGACTATCCGCTCGCGGGCAAGCGTGTCCTCGTGCGCGTCGACTTCAACGTGCCGCTCGCGGGCGGCCGGGTCGTCGACGACACGCGCATCCGCGCTGCCCTGCCGACGATCGCGTACCTGCTCGACCAGGGGTGCGCGGTCGTGCTCATGTCCCATCTCGGCCGCCCCAAGGGCGCGGTCGTGGACGAGTTGCGCATGGCGCCGGTGGCGGCGCGCCTCTCGGAGTTGCTCGGCCGCCCTGTCGCGACCGCGGACGACTGCGTCGGCCCCGCGGTCGCGCAGGCGGCGGCCGCCCTGCGGCCCGGCGACGTGCTCCTGCTCGAGAACCTGCGCTTCCACGCCGAAGAGACGGGGAACGACGACGGCTTCGCCCGCCACCTCGCCGCGCTCGGCGATGTGTACGTCAACGACGCCTTCGGCACCGCGCACCGCGCGCACGCGTCCACGGAGGGCGTGACGCACTACTTGCCGTCGGTCGCCGGGCTGCTCATGACCAAGGAGCTGGAGATCCTCGGCCGCCTCCTCCGTGACCCGGCTCGGCCCTTCGTCGTCGTGCTCGGCGGTCTCAAGGTCTCCGACAAGATCAGCCTCATCCGGCACATGCTGACCATCGCCGACACGGTGCTCATCGGCGGCGCCATGGCCAATGCCTTCCTTGCCGCCAAGGGGTATGAGATCGGCGCGTCCAAGGGCGCCGGTGATGACGTCTCGGTCGCCGCCGGCATCCTCGCCGAGGCGGGGGCCGCCCGCGGCCATCTGGTCGTCCCGACGGACGTCGTCACGGCACGTGAGGCGGTGGCCGGCGCGCCGTCACGCGTCGTCGCGGCCGACGGCATCGCCGCCGACGAGATGGCCCTCGACGTCGGCCCCGTGACGACGGCCGAGTTCGTGCGCCAGCTGCGCGGAGCCGGCACCATCTACTGGAACGGCCCCATGGGTCTGTTCGAGATCGATGAGTTCAGCGCCGGCACGCGCGCCGTCGGCGAGGCCATCGCCGGCGGGGTCGCCGTCACCGTCGCCGGCGGCGGCGACACGGTGTCCGCGGTGCGTGCATTCGGTTTGGAGGCCCGCCTCACCCACGTCTCGACCGGCGGCGGGGCATCCATGGAATTCCTGGAGGGCCGGGCGCTGCCCGGCGTGGAGGCGCTCATGGAACGCACCACGGCCCCGGCGACGTCGGGTCGCCGTCCACTCATGGCGGGCAACTGGAAGATGTACAAGACGCGTGCGGACACGAGATCCTTCTTCGACGCGTTCGTCCCGCTGGTGGCTGGGGTCGACGACCGGGACGTCCTGCTCTGCCCACCGGACGTGTGCCTCGAGACCGCTCTCGCCGCCACCGCCGGCAGCGATGTGGCGGTGGGCGCCCAGACGATGCACTTCGCCGCGGAGGGCGCCTTCACCGGCGAGACGGCGCCGGGAATGCTCGTCGAGCTCGGCGTCCCGTACGTGATCCTTGGCCACTCCGAGCGGCGCCAGTACTACGCCGAGAACGACGCCGACCTGGCGCGCAAGGTGCGCTCCGCGCTCGACGCCGGCCTGCGGCCGATCCTCTGCTGCGGCGAGACGCTGGAGGAGCGCGAGGGTGGCCAGACGGAGGGTAGGGTCGGCGGCCAGCTCGACGCCGACCTCGCCGAGATCAGCGCCGCCGAGCTCGCCGGCGTCGCCATCGCCTACGAGCCCATCTGGGCTATCGGTACCGGCGTGACGGCGACTCCGGAGCAGGCGCAGGAGACCGTCGCCTTCGTGCGCAGGCGCGTGCGTGAGCGTTTCGGTGACGCCGCCGACGGCGTGCGCATCCTCTACGGCGGCAGCGTCAAGGCCGCCAACATCGACACGCTGATGGCGCAGCCCGATATCGACGGCGTGCTCGTCGGCGGCGCCAGCCTCGACCCGCAGGAGTTCGCCCGCATCGTCCGTTTCGCGGGTCCGTCGTGACCCATCCGGGCGCCGCCGACGCCCGGACCTACCGACCGGTCGTCCTCGTCGTGCTCGACGGCTGGGGGGTCGCCCCGCCGGGCCCGGACAACGCCGTGAGCCTCGCGGCGACGCCGGTGTTCGACCGTCTCATGGATGAGTACCCGCACGGGGTCCTCGACGCTTCGGGCCCGGCGGTGGGACTGCCGCCGGGCCAGATGGGCAACTCCGAGGTCGGGCACCTCAATATCGGCGCCGGCCGCATCGTCCACCAGGACCTCACGCGGATCAGTGTCGCCATCGAGGACGGCAGCTTCTACGCGAACCGCGTCCTGCGCCAGGCTTGCGCCAAGGCGGTGGGGAGGGGTAGCCGCCTCCACCTGATGGGCCTCGTCTCCGGCGGTGGCGTCCACAGTGACATGGGCCACCTCGAGGCATGTCTTGAACTCGCCCGTCGCGAGACGGTCCACGATGTCGTGGTGCATGCCTTCCTCGACGGCCGCGACACGCCGCCGCGGAGCGCGAAGGGCTATCTGGCCACCATCCAGGAGGCGATGGACCGACTCGGCGTCGGCCGCTACGGCGTGATCAGCGGCCGCTACTATGCGATGGATCGCGACACGCGCTGGGATCGCGTCGAGCTTGCCTACGACGCGCTGGCGTACGCCGAGGGCTTCTTCGCCGCAGACGCCCAAGCGGCGGTGGAGGCCGCCTACGTTCGCGGTGAGAACGACGAGTTCGTGCGTCCGACGATCGTCGCTCCCGAACACGATTCGCGCGTGCGTGACGGGGACGTCTGCCTCTTCTTCAACTTCCGTCCCGACCGCGCCCGTGAGCTCACGCGCGCCTTCACCGAACGGGACTTCGCCGAGTTCGACCGCGGCCCCCACCCACCGGCCGTCGACTTCGTCACCATGACCCGGTACAAGAAGGAGTTCCCGCTCCCCGCGGCCTTCCCGCCCGAGCACCCCGAGCATGTGCTGGGCGAGGTCCTCGCCGAGAACGGCCTCCGCCAGCTCCACATCGCCGAGACCGAGAAGTACGCGCACGTCACGTTCTTCTTCAATGGCGGCGTCGAACGCGAGGCGGAGGGGGAGACCCGGATCCTGGTGCCCAGCCCGCGTGAGGTGCCCACCTACGACCACAAGCCCGAGATGAGCGCGCCGGGCGTCACCGACGCGCTGGTCGAGCAGCTGGCGGCGGACGCGTTCGACTTCGTCGTCGTGAACTACGCGAACGCCGACATGGTCGGCCACACGGGTATCATTCCCGCCGCGGTCAGAGCGGTCGAGACCGTCGACGCCTGCCTCGGCAGGGTGGTGGAGGCGGTCGACCGGCTCGGCGGCGCCTGTCTCATCACCGCCGACCACGGCAATTCCGACCATATGCTCGAGCCGGACGGCAGCCCCAATACGGCGCACAGCACCAACCCGGTGCCCTTCGTGGCGACGGTGCCGGGCGCGCGTGTACGCGAGGGCGGCCGGCTCTGCGACCTGGCGCCGACGGTGCTGGCGCTGCTCGGCGTGGAGCAGCCGCCCGAGATGACGGGCCGGGACCTGCTCGAGTCCTGACGCTGCCGGCGCCGGTCACCGCCGTCAGCGTGCGCCTTCCGTCGGCCACGTTTGGCGGAGACCGGGTGAAGTGCAAGAATGATATGCTCGCACTCGTCCACGTTCGCCTCCAGGGGGAGAACAGACTTGCTCAACGCCATCTTCGTCACCTTCCAGCTCGTCCTCGCGATCCTCGTGATCGTGCTCATCCTGCTGCACTCCGGCAAGGATGCCGGAATGGCCAGCGTCACCGGCTTCTCGTTCGCCTCATCTGCGAGCGTCATGGAGAAGAATCTCACGCGCTACACGATCATCGTGGGCGTGCTCTTCTTCATCAACACCTTCGTGCTGGTGTGGAGGCTGGGCTGACGCCGAGCGCGCGTAGCGCGCACCATCCGGGGAGGCACTCACGACCGCCTCACGACCGTCCCGAGGGATCGTCGACTCGAGGCACCGCCGGGACGGGCCGAGATGCGCCTGCGCTAGGCCCATGATCTCGTCGCGCCCGCCCAGACTCGTCGTCCTGCTCACGATCGCCGCCCTGTTCTGCGCGGCGGCGATCACAGTGGCGGCGTGCGGCGGCGCTTCTTCGAGCGCGGGGGATGTGCCCTCCGGCGACGAGGGCACGCCGACGCCCGGCGGCACGTTCACCTTTCCCCTGCCGGGCGAGCCCATGTCCATCGAGCCGCTCAACGCGCAGGACGCTTCCGGCCTGCAGGTCGCGCATCAGGTCTTCCAGGGGCTTACGAAGTGGGTGCTCGACGACGGCCGGCTGATCACAGAGCCGGATATCGCCGCGTCCTGGGAGTCCGAGGACGCGCAGACCTGGATCTTCCACCTCAAGCCCGACGTGACCTTCCAGTCGCCCGTGAACAGGCCCGTGACCGCGCAGGACTTCGTCGACTCATGGTCGAGGGTGACCGACCCCGTCAACCAGTCCTACGTGGCGTACATCCTGTCACCGCTCGAGGGCTGCGATGACCGCGGCTACCAGACCGACCCGGCGCTGGGCCTGACCGGCGTCGCGGCGATCGACGACGCGACGCTCCAAGTGACGTTGCGCTACCCGTTCGCGGACTTCCCCGCGACGCTCGGTCACCCCGTGGCCGCGGTCACCCCCGCCGAGTACGTCGACGACGTGGGGGAGAAGGCGTTCGCGAAGAGGCCGGTCGGCACCGGCCCGTACGCGGTGGCCTCCTGGCGTCGCGGGCGCGCCATCAAGCTCATCAGGAATACCGCGTACTGGGACACCGAGAACGCCGGCTGGGTGGACGCCGTCGAGCTGCCCATCTTCGACGACGCGGAGTCCATGTGGGCCGCCTTCGCGCGCGGCGACCTGGACTGTTCGCGGGTCCCCACCGACGAGATCGCGGCCGTCGAGGCCAGTCCCGAGGTGGCTGGAGGTACCTGGATGGCCGAGTCCTGGCCGGCCGCGGCCGTGTACTTCGTCGGCATGAACATGACCGATGGCGCACTCGGACCTGATCTCGATCTGCGCAAGGCCATCTCGCAGTCCACGGCCGCGCAGACCGTGGTCGACGAGGTCAGCCAGGGTGTGGCGCAGGTCGCCGAGGGCTACGTCCCCGAGGGCATCCCCGGTCACAAGGCCGCCCAGAACCCCTACGCCTACGACCTGGAGAGCGCCACGGACCTCGTCGCCGGCCAGGGCGTCGTCCCCACCCTCGACTACTGGTACGACGCCGACGAGGATCACCGCCAGATCGCAGAGACACTGGTCACGGGCTGGGATGAGGCCGGTCTCACGGTGGCCCCCAGTGAGTATGAGTGGGGCACGTTCCTGGACAAGCTCTCGAGAGGCAACAAGGGCAGTGGCAGCCAACTCTTCCGCATGGCATGGATCGCCGACTACCCGGCGATGGACGCCTTCCTCTACCCGCTCTTCCAGTCCGACCAGTCGCCCTCCGGCAGTTACACGTTCTACGCCAACGCGGGCGTCGATGAGCTCCTGCAGAAGGCGCGCGCGACCATGGACACGCAGCAGCGCTTCAATCTCTACGCGCAGGCCGAGAAGATCATCCTCACCGACATGCCGGCCGTACCCCTCTATTTCTACCGGTACTTCCGCGTCGTGGACGGCCGCATCCGCGGCTTCACCGTCGACCCCATGGGGCTCACCGACATGCGCTCCGTGTGGGTCGAGTAGGCGAGACTGCTGCAGGCGCTTGCATAACGGAGTAAAGTTGACAAGCGAGCGCAGGGCACGACACAGTGCTATTGAAGGTAGGGAGTACGTATGATCGCCGCCGCTCGAGCCACGCGGCGAGCGCAAGAGACTCCGGGGGGAGTCTGGCGTTGTCAGTCATCAAGGAGGTCATTGTGAAGAAACCCATGAGGAGGTGGCGCGGCCTGGTCGTCCTGGCCGCGATCCTCGCCACCGCCGCGCTGCTGCTCGGCGCGTGCGGCAGCGACGAATCATCGGGCGATGCCAGTCCGAGTTCCGACGGCGCGCCGACGGCCGGCGGCACGTACAACTTCGGAATCGGCGCCGAGCCCATCAGCATCGAGCCGCTCAATACCCAGGAGTCCGAGGGCGCCAACGTGGAGCACCAGGTCTTCCAGGGGCTCTACGTGATGCAGTTGCAGCCCGACGGCACCACCAAGGCGGTGCCCGACCTGGCCGAGTCGATGGAAGCCAACGACGACGCGACCGTCTTCACGTTCAAGATCCGTGAAGGCGTCATGTTCCAGCCGCCCGTCAGCCGCGAGGTGAAGGCGCAGGACTTCGTCGACGCGTGGAGCTACAACGCTCAGGCGAAGAACAAGTCGGCCACCACATACATCATCGCGCCGATCGAGGGCGTCGACCCTGAGACCGGCTATGCCGCCGGCCCCGTCCTGAGTGGCGTCAAGGCTCTTGACGATTACACGCTCGAGGTCACCCTCCAGTATCCCTTCGCCGACTTCCCGGCGACTGTGGTGCACCCGATCACCCACGTGTTCCCCGTGGACTACGCCAAGGAGGTCGGTCGCAAGGCGTTCTTCGACAAGCCGGTCGGCACGGGTCCGTACATGGTCGAGGAGTGGAAGCACAACCAGTACGTGTCCCTCACGCAATGGGCTGACTACTGGAACAAGGACGGCGCGTCCGAGAATTCGGCTGGGCCCGGCTGGGTCGAGACCATCAAGCTGCCGATCTACGCGGATGACAACACGATGTGGCTCGCCTTCCAGAAGGGCGACATCGACTACTCCTTCATCCCAACGGGCAACTTCAAGGCCGCCCAGAACGACCCAAGCACCAAGGACGGCAGCTGGACCGTCGAGGCGTACCCGAGCACGGCCGTTTACTTCATCAGCTTCTCGATGAACAAGCCGCTCATGGGTGGCGACGAGAACCTCCCGATGCGCGCCGCCCTCAACATGGCGGCCGACCGTGACGCCGTCTGCAACATCGTCAACGAGGGCATCTCGATCCCGTCGGACTCGATCGTCCCGGTCACCATCCCCGGCTATGTTCCGGACCTGAATCCGTATCCCTACGATCCCGACAACGCGCAGGCTGAGCTCGACAAGCTCTCGTCGTCCGGCGGCACCATCCCGTCCGAGATCCCGTACTGGTTCAACTCGGGCGCCGGTCACGACAAGATCGCCGAGGCGCTGGTCGCCGGTTGGCAGAAGGCCATGCCGTCGCTCAAGTTCAAGCTGAACGGCATCGAGACCAACAGCTACTGGACGCAGGCCGGCGAGAACAAGGCCCCCGGCATGCTCCGCCTGGGCTGGATCGCGGACTACCCGTCGATCGACAACTTCATCTACCTGTTCACGACCGATGGCGGCAAGTACGGCAGCTACAGCTGGTACAGCAACCCCGAGGTCGACAAGCTCTTCGAGCAGGCACGTAGCACGATCGACGAGACCGAGCGTTTCAACACCTACAACGAGGCGCAGAAGCTCATCTTGGCCGACGCCCCGTGCGTCCCTGTGTACACCTATCGCGACGACCGCGCGAGCAATAACCGCATCGGCGGCTTCACGTACAACTCGTTCGGTCTGGTCAACATGTGGGAGGTGTGGGTCAAATAGGCCCCGCACCAGCTTGCCCCTGCGTGTAGGGCTGAGTAGACTTCACGCAGCGATACACGCGAAACGGTCCGCGCCCGATGTCGCGGACCGTTTCGCGTCCTGAACACGTAGGGCGCCATTGGCGGGCGCGCGAGGTGCGGCTCCTGTGAGGACCATCTCTTGATCGCGTACATCATCCGGCGCCTGTTTCAGCTTGTCATCGTGCTCTTCGGCGTGACGCTCATCACCTTCGGCATGCTCAAGCTCGTTCCCGGCGACCCAGCCGTCGCCCTTGCGGGCAAGGGCGCATCGCCGGAGAAGATCGCCAGCGTGCGCCACGAGCGCGGCCTCGACCGACCCTTCTACGTACAGTACGTCAGGTATGTCGAGCGACTCGTGCGTGGCGACCTGGGTGAGTCCCTCTACACCGCGCGACCGGTCGGAGAGATGATCAGAGAGGCGGCGCCGGTCACGATCCAGCTCGCTGTCGCGGCTGTGCTCATCGAACTCCTCGGCATCCCACTCGGCGTCTACTCGGCGTTGCGCCAATACTCCTTCTGGGACACCGCGCTCACTACCGGCGCCCTCATCCTGTGGGGTATCCCGGTCTTCGTGCTCGGTTACTTCGCCATGTACATCTTCGGGCTCAAGCTCGACTGGTTACCGATTGGCGGCATCGGGCCCACCGTGCTTGGCATCATTCCGTCCAGCTGGGAGAGCTTCCAGACCCTCATTCTGCCCGCACTCACGCTCGGCCTCATCGAAGTCGCTTACATCTCGTACATGCAGCGCGCCTCCATGCTGGAGGTCTCGCGCTCTGACTTCATCCGCACGGCCCGAGCCAAGGGTCTGAGCGAACGCAAGGTCATCTGGGGCCACGGCTTCAAGAACGCCGTCATCCCGGTCATGACCATCGCCGGCATCGACCTCGGCGCCCTCATCGGCGGCGCGATCATCACCGAGACCGTGTTCAACCGCCCCGGCATCGGCCAGATGATCTATCAGGCCATCAACCAGCGCGATACCGCCGTGATCGCCGGTGGGGTGCTCTTCGCCACCTTCTTCTTCGTGTTCGCGAATCTGCTCGTCGACCTGGGCTACGCCTGGGTCGATCCACGTGTGCGGCTGGAAGACTGATGCCCGACTGGGATGACAAGCCGCAGCAGGAGCGGGACGTCTACGGCTCCGCGTGGGTCACCGAGCCCGACCAGGTCGACGCACGGCGCACTGCCGAGGTCGTCGACGAGATCGTCGAGGAGCAGGCGAAGCCACTCGGCCTGTGGGCCGACACGTGGCGGCGCCTCAAACGCAACCACCTGGCCCTCGTGGGACTCGCCATCATCATCATCTTCATCTGCGTGGGGAGCGTCGAGACCGTCTTCTACCAGATGCATTGGCACGTGCGCGCCAGCGAAGAGGCGACCGCCTCCGACGCGCCTGGGTATCTGGCGCCGTACGATCCCAACCAGGTCAACTACGATCTGTCGCCGGCCGGGTTGGGTTCGCCTCCGTCATGGTCGCATCCGTTCGGCACCGACTATCTTGGCCGTGACGTGCTGTCGCGCACGCTGGTCGCGACCCGGGTCGCGATGCTCGTCGGCATCATCGCCGTCGCCATCGCGCTCACGCTGGGCCTCTTACTCGGGCCGGTGTCGGGCTACTACGGCGGCGCGGTGGACTCGGTGATCATGCGCATCGCCGACATCTTCTTCGCCTTCCCCTACATCCTGTTCGTGCTGCTCATCATGAGCGTGCTTGGGCAGGGCTTCCAGAACGTCTTCATCGCCATCGGCGTCCTCGGCTGGGCGACCTTCGCGCGCATCGTGCGCGGCCAGATCCTCAGCGTCAAGTCGATGGAGTTCGTCGAGGCCGCGCGCGCGCAGGGCGCCGGCGACCTGCGCATCATCTTCCGTCACGTGCTGCCGAACAGCATGGCGCCGGTGTATGTGGCCGTGGCCATGGCCATCGGCGGCGCCATCGCCACCGAGGCCGCCTTGAGCTACCTCGGCATCGGCATCCAGCCACCGAACTCGTCCTGGGGTCTCATGATCGCCGATGCCGTCAACTACCTGGCCGGCGGTAACTGGTGGTGGCTGCTGTTCCCCAGCATCGCCCTCGTGACCACCGTGTTCGGCTTCATCTCGTTCGGCAACGGCCTGCGTGACGCCACCGACCCCAAGCTCAAGGAGTAGGCATGGGCGAGCGCCTTCTCACCATCAAGGACCTATCGACTCACTTCTTCACGCACGCTGGCGTCGTGAAGGCCGTCAACGGTGTGAGCTTCACGCTCGATCGCGGCGAGACCCTCGGCATCGTCGGCGAATCGGGGTCGGGCAAGACCGTCGCGGCCATGTCGCTGATGCGCCTCATCCCGGATCCGCCGGGCAAGGTCGTCGAGGGCTCTCTCATGCTCGGCGACCGCGATCTGCGCACGCTCTCCGATGCGGAGATGCGCGACGTGCGCGGCAACGACATCGCGATGATCTTCCAGGACCCGATGACCAGCCTCAACCCGGTCATGAAGGTGGGCAAGCAGATCGGCGAGGCGATCGTGCTTCATCAGGGCAAGTCCAAGAGCGAGGCGTGGCAGCTGGCCACCGACCTGCTCGCACGCGTGGGCATCCCCGATGCCGACAAGCGCGTCAGCCAGTACCCGTTCGAGTTCTCCGGCGGCATGCGCCAGCGTGCCATGATCGCGATGGCGATCAGCTGCAACCCCGACGTCCTGATCGCCGACGAGCCGACGACCGCGCTCGACGTGACCATCCAGGCGCAGATCATCGACGTCGTGCGCGAGATGCAGGCGCAGTTCGACTCGGGCGTCATCCTGATCACCCACGACCTCGGGCGTCATCGCCGAGATCTCCGACAAGGTCATGGTCATGTACGGCGGCCGCACCGTGGAGTACGGCCCCGTCGATGAGATCTTCTACAACGCCCATCACCCGTACACGTGGGGGCTGCTGGCGTCGCTGCCGCGGCTCGACGAGACGGAGAAGACGCGGCTCACGCCGATCGAGGGGCAGCCGCCCAACCTCATCACGCTGCCCGCCGGCTGCCCGTTCACCCCGCGTTGCCCGCACCGGCGCGCCGAGTGCCGGGACACCTGGCCGCAGCACGAGAGCGTCGGACCCGACCACGGCGTGAACTGCTGGATCCCGCTCGAGGAACGGCTCGCCCTGCGCGCCGAGCTCCCGCTGTTCAAGGAGCCGGCCGCATGAGCCTCCTCGAAGTCCGCGATCTCAAGAAGCACTTTCCGATCCGCACCGGCGTTTTCAAGCGCACCACCGGCCACGTCTACGCCGTGGACGGCGTCAGCTTCAGTGTCGAGAAGGGCGAGACGATGGGCCTCGTGGGGGAGAGCGGCGGCGGCAAGTCCACGGTCGGCCGCACCGTGCTGCGCCTCACGGAGGCGACCGGCGGCGACGTCACCTTCGAGGGTATCGACGTCATGAGGGCCTCTCGCGCTGAGATGAACACGCTGCGCAAGGACATGCAGATCGTCTTCCAGGACCCGTATGCCTCCCTCAACCCACGCATGCGCATCCGCGACATCGTCGGCGAGGCTCTCAAGATCCACGACATCGGCACCGAGGACGAACGCAAGAAGCGCGTGGCGGACCTCCTCGAGACCGTAGGCCTCAACTCGGAGCACGCCGAGCGGTATCCGCATGAGTTCTCCGGCGGGCAGCGCCAGCGCATCGGCATCGCACGCGCCCTGTCGCTCAACCCCAAGCTCATCGTCCTGGACGAGCCGGTGAGCGCGCTCGACGTCTCCATCCGCGCCCAGGTGCTGAACCTGCTCGAGGACCTGCAGGACGAGTTCGACCTCACGTACCTCTTTGTCTCCCACGACCTCTCGGTCGTCAAGCACATCTCCGACCGTGTGGCCGTCATGTACCTCGGCAAGATCGTCGAGATCAGCGACAGCGCCGTGCTCTACGAGCAGCCGCAGCACCCGTACACGGAGGCGCTGCTCTCGGCCGTGCCGATCCCCGACCCGCACACGGAGCGGGCGCGCAAGCGCATCGTCCTCGAGGGCGATGTGCCCAGCCCGGCCAACCCGCCCAAAGGATGCGTGTTCCACCCGCGCTGTCCGCGCGCCCAGGAGATCTGCACCACGGCCATGCCGCGACTCACCGTCACCGGCGACGCCGGGGAGCGACACGAGGTCGCCTGCTACTTCCCGGCGCGTTTTGCGGACGGCGGGCGCACGGTCGCGGAACAACCGTTCCTCGACGCCTGCACCGAGCCGCCGTCCTGAGCACGCGCTGCGTGTCCGGGCGCGTCGCCGTGGCATGAGTCACCGGTCTCGCATCACCGCCATCGCCGTGTCGTGCGGTCTTCTCGCGGCGTTCCTGGGGCTCGCACTCGGAGGCTGCGGCGGCGAGCAGCAGGGGGTCGCCGCTTCGTCGTCGCCCGACCCGGTCGTACTTCTCGTCGACGGTCGGCCAGTGCATCGCAGCGACATCGACGCCGTCCAGGCGGAGCTTCGCCTCGGCGGCGACTCTGGCACGGAGTCGAAGGTGGCGGAGGAGGCGGTTCGGCGGGAACTGGTGCGCCAAGAGGCCGCCCGCCTCGGCATCGAGGTCGATACCGCGGAGGTCGCCGACAGGCGCGCGGCCCTGGCCGCGCAACTCGGCGGGGACGCGGCGCTTGAGGCCGCGCTTGAGAGCGCGCGCATGACCGACGCCCAACTTCTCCAGAGCCTCGAGGACGGGGTTCTCTACGAGCGGCTGCAGAACACCAGATTCGCGGAGCTCTCGGCGACGGGCAAGCAGGCGCGCGCCTACTATGACGACAATCGGGAGGAGTTCAAGCAGGTTGCGGCGATCCACCTGCGCAGCATCCTGGTCGCCGCAGAGCGGATCGCGGAGAGCGCTCTCGACCGCCTGCGCACGGGGCGCCCGTTCGAAGAGGTCGCGCGGCAGTTCTCGAGGGACCCCGAGGCGAAGGCGCAAGGTGGTGACAACGGCTGGGTCACCCTCGACTCGTTGCCCGAGCCGCTGCGCAAGGCGGCCGCCGCCGCCAAGGTGGGCGAGGTGAGCGAGCCGGTTCCCGGTCCGGGGGGCTGGTATCTTCTCGAGGTGGTCGCCCGGAGGCAGGCGGGCATCACCCCGTTCGCGAAGGCGAAGGCCCTCATTGTCGAGGAGTTGACGAGGCGGCGACGTTTCAAGGCGCTCGACGACTGGCTGGACGGCGCCCGCGAGAAGGCGACGATCTCGGAACCCTGATGACCTGTCGTGCCGGCGAGGTTGCTATACTCCCGGCGACACAGACTACCGGAGGTCCTCTCGTGCGCAACGCGCTCATCCTGCTCGCCGTCGTCGCTCTGCTGATCCTGGTCGGCGGTGCGCTGAACAACGGAGTCGTCTTCGACGTGGACTACGTCGCCGGCACGGCCACCGGGGTCTCGCTGCTGTGGGTCGCCACGGTGATCGCCGCCCTCGTGTTCGTCGTCGGCCTCATCGCCGCGTATCTGGCGCGGACGGCCGTGTTCGACCAGCGACGCAAGCTCGAGGCGGAGCTCCAGACGACCTACGAGCGCCTTCGTGAGGCTGAATCCCTGGCGGCGCGGCTCGCGCCCGTCCCTGCCCCCGAGGAGGCCACCGTCGTGGCCCCTGCTGAGGAGGCCGCCACCGTGGTCGACACCGACGAGGCCGAGACCGTGGTCGACACCGCTGAGGTCGCACTGGTGGCCGAAGTCGTTCAGGAGGCTACCGTGGTGGTGGATGACGGAGACGTCACCGTGGCCGCGGCCGACGCGGACACCGTCATCGCCGGCCCGGACCTCGGCGAGGCCGAGTCTGAGACGACCGAGGATGTCGGCGCCCGGGACGCCGGGGAGGCCGGCGAGACGACCGCCGTGACGATGGCTGGTGACGCTACGGGTGGGTCCGGCGCGGAGGCGCCAGGTGAGGCTGTCGCGGCGGCCCAGGCGGACGACGCCGGGGACGATCCTCCGACGGCCGCCACCTGACTCTGACCCGCCCGCTTCTGCTTCCGTTTCCGCCTCCGCGTCCGTCGTCCTCGGGCGGTACACTGCCGGAGTGATGTACTCGTGACTGATCCTGGCTCCTGGCGTATCTCGCCGGCGCCGTTCCCTGAGATCCGGCGACTTGCCGAGGAGCTCGCGGTGAGCGAGGTCCTCGCCCAGGTGCTCGTGCGCCGCGGGCTCGGCGATCCCGCCGCGGCGCGGGCTTTTCTGCATCCGGACTTCCGCGTCCACGACCCCTACCTGATGAGCGGCATGGCCGAGGCGCGGCGCCGCATCGACCAGGCGCTGCGCCGCAGTGAGCCCATCGCCGTGCACGGCGACTACGACGCCGACGGCATCACCGCGACCTTCCTCCTCGTCAGCGTCCTGGAGGAGCTCGGCGCCGACGTGTGCTGGCGCCTTCCCAATCGCTTCAGCGAGGGCTACGGCGTCTCGGCGACCGCCGTGGACGAGCTCGGCGCGGCGGGCGTCAAACTGCTGATCACCGTGGACTGCGGCATCAACGCGCGCGCCGAGGTGGCGCGCGCCCAGGCGCTCGGGATGGACGTCATCGTGACCGACCACCACGAGCTCGAGGGCGAGGTGCCCGGCTGTGTCGTCGTCACCCCGAAGCTGGGTGCGTACCCGTGCCGGCACCTCGCCGGTGTGGGCGTCGCGTTCAAACTGGCTCACGCCCTGCTGGAGGACTCCGGCGACCAGCTCGTCGACCTCCCGCTGGCGCTCCGTCCGTACACCGACCTCGTCGCCGTGGGGACGATCGCGGACGTGGTCCCTCTCGTCGAGGAGAACCGCGTCCTGACGGCGATCGGTCTCGGCCGGCTGCGCAGCGCGCCGCGGCCGGGGCTGGCCGCGCTGCTCGAGGTCGCCGGCGGCCGCCCGGGGGCTGTGGATGCGGGAGCCGTCGGCTTCCGTCTGGCCCCCCGGCTCAACGCCGCCGGACGCCTCGAGGACGCCTCCATCGCGCTCGAGCTCCTGGGAGCTCCCGATCGTGACGCTGCCCTGCCACTGGCGCTCAGGCTCAATGAGCTCAACCGGGAGCGGCAGGTGATCGAGGCGGCGATGCTCGAGTCGGCGGTCGCCATGGTGCCCGACCCGCCACCGCCTGCTCTCGTCCTGTCGTCGCCGGATTGGCACGAAGGTGTCGTCGGTATCGTCGCGTCGAGGGTCGCCGAGCGTTTCCATCGGCCGGCGATACTGCTGAGCGAGGGCGACGACGAGGCCAAGGGGTCCGGCCGCAGCATCCCCGCCTTCGACCTGCTCGGCGCCGTCGAGCGCTCCTCCGCTCATCTCATCACCTTCGGCGGGCACCGCGCCGCGTGCGGGCTGCGCTTGCGGCGCGCGGCGATCCCCGCGTTCCGCGAGGCGTTCGTGTCCGCGGCCGCGGACACGCTCAGTCCCGACGATCTCACGCGCTTCCGCCACGTGGACGCCGTCGTGAGCGGCGACGAGCTCACCTTGGGCCTCGCCGACGAGCTCGAACTGCTCGCGCCGCACGGATTCGGCAACCGCCAGGTGACGCTCCTGCTGCACGATGCGGAGGTGGTCTCGCCGAGGCTCACTCGCGACAAGCGGCACGCGCAGTACCGCGTACGCTGCCACGGCGCCTCGTGCCAGGCCATCCACTTCGGCTTCGCCGACCTCGCCGAGCTCACCACGCCGGGGCGCCACGACGTCGCCCTCGCGCTCTCCAAGAACGAGTACAACGGCGCCGTGAGCGCGCAGGTGCAGGTGCGTAGCCTGCATCGGCTCGAACCGCCGGAGATGGATCTCTGCGCCACGCCGTGCGACCTGCGCTGTCGCGATCGCCTGCAGGGGGAGGACCTGTGGACTGCGCTCATCGCCGGCGACGACGGGTCTGCCGTCGGGGCGTGCGACGGCGACGGCGATGCCGCGGCCCTCATCACCGCACGCGCTGAGGGTCGCCTCGTCGATCGTCGCGGCCGTCCGCCGGCCTCGGCGCTCACGTCCCTGCTGACCACCGGCGAGCGGACGCTGGTGCTGGTCGGCGACGTCGGCCGGCGCCGGCCGCTGCTCACGCGCGATGTGCTGACCCCCGGCCTCGCGCGCTCCGCCGCCTACGTGCAGGCTGCCTGTGCGCCGCGCCTCGAGGCCGCGCGGGACGCCGATGTCGTCATGACCACGCCGGATCTGGTGCTCGACCATCCGGCCTTGGCGCGTGGTTTCGCGCACGTGGTCCTGCTCGATCCGCCGCACACCGGCGCCATGTGGGCGGGCCTCGCCGCCGCCGTCGCGTCAGACGCGTGGCTGCACGCGCTCTGGGGACCCGGCGAGGCGGAGTTCGCCGGCCGCGTCCGCGAGAGCCAGCTCGACCTCGACGCCACCATGCGGCGCGTCTGGAAGGCGCTGGCCGCCGGCTCCGGCCGGTTTGACCACGCCCTCGAGCAGGAACTCCTCGGTACAGGAGCCGTCCTCGCGTCGGTGGCTGCCGTCGCCGCCGCCGTGAAAGGGCTCCGTGAAGCTGGACTGCTCGTCCCCGGCGGGGACGGCGGCTATCATCTCGAACGGCCACAGAGTAAGGTCGACGTCACCCGGACGGACGCTCACAGAGAATGGCACAACAGGTATCAGACACCAGACTTCCTGCGGACCTGCCTGACAGCGCAGCTCTGACGCAGGTCCCCGGCGAGTACGGGCCGTTGCTCGACGACCTCTTCGCGGCCATCGAGCGCTACAATCCCGAGCCCGACCGAGAACTGATCACGCGTGCGTTCGTGGCCGCCGCCTTCCTGCATGGGCAGCAGAGCCGCAAGAGCGGCGAGGCGTACATCCACCACCCCGTGGGCACGGCGCTCAACGCCGCCGAGCTCAAGCTCGACCCGGTCACCATCGCCGCGGCGCTCCTCCACGACGTCGTCGAAGACACCGGCACGCCGCTCTCCTGGATCGAAGAGCAGTTCGGCGAGGAGATCGCCATGCTCGTCGACGGTGTCACCAAGCTGACCAAGATGCACTTCAACTCCCAGGAAGAGGAGCAGGCGGAGAACTACCGCAAGATGATCATCGCGATGGCCACCGACATCCGGGTCATCCTGATCAAGCTCTGCGACCGTCTGCACAACATGCACACGCTCTGCTATCTGAGCAAGCAGAAGCAGATCCAGAAGGCCAAGGAGACGCTCGAGGTCTACGCGCCGCTCGCGCACCGGCTCGGCATCCACAACCTCAAGTGGCAGCTCGAGGACCTCGCCTTCGCGTCGCTCCATCCGCGCAAGTACCAGGAGATCCAGACGTGGGTCGCGCAGCGGCGCGCGGACCGCGAGGACTACGTCGACGAGGCGGCGGGCTTCTTGCGCGTGGAGCTGGAGGAGGCGGGCATCGAGGCCGACATCAGCGGCCGCGCCAAACACTTCTACTCCATCTACACGAAGATGAGCCGCGGGGGCAAGGAGTTCAACGAGATCTTCGACCTCACCGGGCTGCGCATACTGGTCGAGACCATCAAGGACTGCTACGGCGCGGTGGGCATCATCCACTCGGTCTGGAAGCCTCTCCCGGGTCGCTTCAAGGACTACATCGCGATGCCCAAGTTCAACCTGTACCAGTCGCTGCACACAACGGTGATCGGTCCCGGCGGCAAGCCGCTGGAGATCCAGATCCGCACCTTCGACATGCATCAGACGGCCGAGTTCGGCGTCGCCGCGCACTGGCTCTACAAGGAGCGCGGTGACCGCGACCAGGACAAGCTCGCGTGGCTGCACCAGATGATGGAGTGGCAGTCGGAGACCGGCGACTCGCGCGAGTTCATGGACACGCTCCGCGTCGGCCTCTTTGAGGACGAGGTCTTCGTCTTCACGCCCAAGGGCGACGTCAAGAGCCTGGCCGCGGGCAGCACGCCGATCGACTTCGCCTACGCCGTGCATACCGACGTCGGCAGCCACACCGTGGGCGCCAAGGTCAACGGGCGCATCGTGCCGCTGCACACGAAGCTGATGAGCGGCGACATCGTCGAGATCATCACCAGCAAGTCGAGCCACGGGCCGTCGCGTGACTGGCTCGACATCGTCAACTCGCCGAGGGCGCGCCAGAAGATCCGCCAGCACTTCCGTCGCGAGCAGCGCGAGGACTCGGAGCATTCGGGCCGCGACCTCCTCCAGGAGGCGCTGCGTCGGGAGGGCTTGCCGGCGCAGAAGATCCTGAGCTCCAAGGTATTCGCCCAGATCTGCAAGGACGTCGGCTACAACAAGCCCGACGATCTCTTCATGGCGCTGGGCTCCGGCCGCCTGCCGGTGAAGACCGTGGCCAACAAGGTGATGCAGCGCGCCGGCACGATGAAGGAAGCCACGCCGCCGCCGGAGATGCTCCCGTCGCAACCGGTACGCGAGGTCGACGAGCCGCAGGCGCTCTCCGGCCAGTTCGGCATCGCCGTCGAGGGCATGAGCGACATCATGGTGCGCATGGCCAAGTGCTGCAAGCCCATCCCGGGCGACGAGATCGTGGGCTACATCTCTCTCGGCAAGGGCATCACCATCCACCGCCACGACTGCAAGAACGCCCGCGCGCTCATGAAGAACCCTGAGCGTTTCACCAAAGTCGGCTGGCAGGGGCTCGGCGGCATGGCCTTCCGCGTCGAGATCATGGTCGAGGCGCTCGACCGCAATCACCTGCTCGAGGACCTCGCGCGCACGCTCTCGGACTCGGGAGTGAACATCATCGGCGGCAGCATGCAGACGCTGCCGGACGGCGTGGTGCGAGACCGCTTCACGCTCGAGGTCGGCGACGTGCGCCAGCTCGACAACATCATCGCCAATATCCGCAGCATCCACACGGTCTACGACGCGTACCGCGTCGTCGGGGGGTAACCAGAGACTCTCGCCACGCCGCGAGAGCACGAGGCCCGGCGAGCGCGGCGCGGTCGACCGTCCTCGGCGCCGTCTGATACTCTCTGGGGCCGAACGTCGACCACTCGAGGTACCATGCCCGATCCCGCCGAAGTCTTCGCCCTGCCGCTCGGCCCGCTCCAGGCCAACTGCTTCATCGTCGTCCAGGGACAGAAGGGACTCGTCATCGATCCCGGCGACGAGGCGCACATCGTGATCGAGGCCTTCACGGAGTTCGGCTTTGCGCCTGCCGCGGTGCTCGTCACGCACGGCCACTTCGACCATTTCGGCGGTGTGGCGCCGATCGCGCGGCACTTCGACATCCCGGTCTACGTGGGCGCCGAGGACGCCGGCGAGATGGCCGACAACGGCCTCG
>CAVOGK010000023.1:0-185839 GCA_963695395.1 uncultured Thermoleophilia bacterium
GAAGAGCAGCGTGAAGCCGAGCAGCCGCGGCTGCGAGGCGGGGTCGGTGACGCGGCCGAGCAGCTCGTCGGCGAGCGGCCCCGGTCGGCGCACGAGGTCCCAGCTGTTCCAGCGCAGAAAGCGGCCCAGGTAGATGCCGAAGCTGCCGAGACCGGCGGCGATCGCGACGAACACCCAGCCGGCTGCCGTCCCGAGCCCGTGGGCGACGATCTCCTGCATCAGGTACAGCGACACGATGCCGAGCATGAGCCCTGTCCAGGCGAACCAGTAGAGCATGAGCACGTCGTACCAGCCGGGCACGACGTCACCCATGCTGCCGAGGTGGAGGAAGTCCGTGAGGATGTACGGCGCGTTGGGGAAGAAGGCGAGCCACACGAGAGCGGCCGCAACGATCAGGACGTACAGGACGGCGCGGCGGGCCGAGGCCAGGCTGTAGGCGATCGCCGCGAAGACGAGCGGCACCCAGGCGAGCACGAGGTTCCAGAGCAAGAACCAGTAGTGGTACGTATGCGAGTACCAGACGCGGGCCACGAAGAGCCCGGCGCAGACCAGCGTGGCGGCGGTGAGCAGCCCGACGATCGCGTAGGCGAAGCGGTGTCGGCCGCGCGGGTGCGTCTGTGGCCCGTGGCCCGCAGCAGCGGTCGCCGGCGGTGGCTCGGGTGCCGGCTCGCCCAGCGCGGAGCCCGGACCGGAGCCTGCGACCGGCGGCTCACGGCGGATGGCGCCGTCGAACGGTCTGGGCCCTCCCGACCCCGTCACGCTCAGCCGCCCCCCAGGGGTGGGAACAGCGCGACCTCGTCGCCCACGTCCAGCCGGTGGTCCGCCGTCGCGTGCAGGCCGTTGACCAGCACCAGCCCGGCCGCGCCCGGCGCGAGACCGAGAGCGTGGGTGACGGCGGCGACGGTGGGCGCGTCAGCGAGCGAGAAGTCATAGGTGGTACGCTGCTCGCGAGTGCGCGACTCGAGGCCCGCGAACACCTTCACGCTGATCCTGCCTGCCGCATCCGTCATGACTCGACGATACCACTCATCCCAGCCAACCAGTCTGCCGATACGGAGCACGGACGCGGGAGGTCCAAGCCCGCGCGGACGAGCATCGCCATGACCCACGACGACGACATCACAGCAGCGCCGCCCCTCGAGGGAGATCAAGGCACGCCCGGCGAACCGGAAGACGGCGCGAGCCAGGACGGCGCGCAGCAGGGCCTGGCGGCCGGCGGCCGCGACGCCGCGCTGCGTGCCGTCCAGGTCGCGCTCATCAAGGAGATCGACGCCTCGATCAGCAAGCTCGAGCGGGCGCGCATCGGCGAGAGCACTCGCGAGCATCTCGAGATCCTCCGCAGCCTGCTCAAGGCGCAGGTCACGGCGTACCTCGAGCATTTCGTCGCGCGCCGCGCCACGCTCTTCTCGCACACCTCGGTCATGTACGCCGGCGAGGTCGGCGCGCCCGGCGTGATCTCCACGACCCTCCGCGGTCTGCTCGAGGGCGGCACCCTGACCGGCGGCCAGGGCGCCAAGCTCGCCGAGTTCCTGAACGACCGGCGCAGCCTGATCATCTTCGGCGACCGCGCGACCGGAAAGTCGACGCTGCTCAATTCGCTCTTCGAGCTCGTCTCGATCGACGACCGTTTCGTCGCGGTCGAGCGGGGGCCCGACCTGCCGGCGCTCAAGGAACGCTCGTTCTGCGTCCGCCTCCGCGTCGACGGCGACACCGATGTCCCGGCCCTCTTCGCCAAGGCTCGGCGCATGGATCCCGGCCGGCTCGTCATCGGCGAGATGCACGCCCCGGAGGTCCGCGAGTTCTTCAGCTTCCTCGCCGAGGATCCCCGGGTCGGCGGCCTCGCCACGCTGCGCGCGGAGACGGTGCACCGCGCGGTGAACGGCGTCGTCGCGGCTTTCGGCGGCGACGCCGAGCACGCGCGCGAGCTCGTCGCGCGCGTCAAGCCCGTCTTTGTGCACATGCACAGCAACGAGAAGGGCCTGCCGCGCCTGGCGGCGATCTGGAGCGTCGAAGAGCTCGCCGGCGGCGAGATCGTCCTCGAGGAGGTCCGGACCGGCCCCCCAGTGGCGAGTGAGCTGATCGCCGAGACCTGATCCGCGGCACGCCTGCCGGCCAACGTCAACGCCTCCCGCCCGCGTCACCCTTGGCGCCGTCCGGCCTCCGCGCTACGGTTGCTGTCGCAGGGTCCGGGCTGGTATGGTGCCCGTTCACGACGCCGCAAGGCGACTGTTCACCCCTGCTCCAGCATACGGGCTGGGGCCGCGCAGACCACAGGAGGTGATTGGGATAAACAGGTATGAGCTCATGCTCATCGTGAACCCGAACACGGATGAGGATCGCCAGAAGGAGATCGTCGACCGCCTTCGCACCACCGTCGAGAAGGACAACGGCACCGTTGCCGGTATCGACGAGTGGGGCAAGAAGAAGCTGGCCTACGAGATCAAGAAGGAATCCGAAGGCGTCTACACCGTCATCACGTTCACGGCGACACCCCAGGCTCTCAGCGAGAGCGAACGCGTGCTGAGCATCACCGACGAGGTCCTGCGTTTCGGGACCAAGCGGCTGAAGTCCTAGCGGCACGACTGAGGGAAGGGAGCCCAACGTGGCAGGGTCCATCAACAGCGTCGTCATCGTCGGCAACCTCACGCGCGACCCCGAGTTGCGGGCGACGCCGAGCGGCACCAGCGTGTGCAGCATGCGCGTCGCCGTCAACGACCGCGTCAAAGACCAGACCACCGGAGAGTGGGGCGACAAGCCCAACTACTTCGACGTCGACGTCTTCGGCGGGCAGGGCGAGCGCTGCGCGCAGTACCTCGCCCGCGGCCGCCAGGTCGCCGTCAGCGGCCGGCTGCGCTGGCGCGAGTGGGAGACCCAGGACGGCCAGAAGCGTCAGGCCGTCTCGATCATGGCCGACAACGTGCAGTTCATCGGCCCGCGCGAGAGCGGCGGCGGCCAGCAGGCGCGCCAGGAGAGCCCCGCCTTCAACAAGGCCGGCCTCGAGCCGCCCAAGGGCGACTACGCCGAGGCCGGCGACGACGACATCCCGTTCTGAACACGATGAGCATGGCGCCTCCGGGCGCTGTAAGGAGAGAGAACACGCATGCCCAGCTCCAAGCCAAAGCCGCGGCGCGAGAAGAAGGGTAAGGCCGGCGGATTCGGCCAGGCCCGCCGCCGCTACTGCTACTTCTGCAAGGAGAAGATCGAAGAGGTCGACTACAAGAACCACTCGACTCTCCGTCGCATGATGTCCGACAAGGGCAAGATCCGCTCGCGCCGCATCACCGGCACGTGCCGGCGTCATCAGAACCAGCTGGCGTCGGCCATCAAGTTCGCGCGCGAGATGGCCCTCCTGCCCTACGTCAACCGCTGAGGAGGACGCCATGGAGGTCATACTGCTCCAGGACGTCGAGAATCTCGGCGACAAGGGCCAGCTGGCGAACGTGGCCCGCGGCTATGCCCGCAACTACCTGATCCCGCGCAAGATGGCTGAGGTCGCGACGCCCGGCAAGATCACCGAGTTCCGCCGTCGCGAAGAGGAGCGCAAGTCGCGTGAGGCCCGCATGGCCGCACAGGCCGACGAGTTCACGGCCACGCTCAACAAGACCGTCATCACGCTGGCCGCCAAGGCCGGCGAGGGCGACCGCCTGTTCGGCAGCGTCACGAACGCCGACATCGCCGACGCCATCAAGGACGCGCGCGGTATCACCATCGACAAGCGCAAGATCCTTCTGGAGGAGCCGATCAAGGAGATCGGCACCTTCATGGTCGACGTCGAGGTCGCCGACGGCTTCGTCGCTACCGTCAAGACCATCGTCGCACCCGCCTGACGCCGGCGCGCCGGCGGGCGCCCAGACGACAAGCACCCCGAAGCCCCGGGCGACGCGCGCAGAGCGCGTCTCCCGGGGCTTCGCGCATGTGCGACCGGGCGATGAGAGGGTCTCGCCTGCGCCTCCGGGCAACGGCTCATCCGTCCCGCGTGTCGTCCAGAATGGGACGTCGCAACAGCGATGGTGAACACCATCCGGACCCGCTAGACTCCTTGTCCCACGCCATCGCAAGCCGCCCGGGAGGGCCATGGCCGTCGAGCGCATCGAGCCACCAGCAAGTCCACATCTGCCGCCGCACAACCTGGAGGCGGAGCAGTCGGTGCTCGGCGCGATGCTGGTCAACCCGAACGCGATCACGGCGGTCGCCGAAGTCCTCACCGGCGACGACTTCTACCGCGACACGCACCGGCTGATCTACCGGGCCGCGCTCACGCTGTACGAGCGCGGCGAGGAAGTCGACGTGGTGACCCTGAGCGCCCAACTGGAGCGCGAGGGCATGCTCGAGCGCGCCGGTGGGCGCGACTTCGTCCACACGCTGGCGGAGTTCGTGCCGGCAGCCGCCAACGCGGTGCACTACGCGGGCATCGTGCGCGAGCAGAGCGTCCTGCGCTCGCTCATCCGCGTCGGCAACGAGATCGCCGAGCTCGGGTATCAGCACCCCGGCGACACACACGACCTGCTCGACCGCTGCGAGCAGAAGGTCTTCGCCATCCAGCAGCAGCGCAACGTCGGCGAGTTCGAGCACATCAAGCAGGTCCTGGTGCGCAACTTCGAGCACCTGGCCACCCTGGACGGCGAGCGCGGCGTCACCGGCATCGCCACCGGCTTCGAGGGCATCGACAATCTGACCGGCGGCTTCCAGAAGGCCAACCTCATCGTCCTCGCCGCCCGTCCCGGCGTCGGCAAGACGAGCCTCGCGCTCAACATCGCCCACCACATCGCCACGGAGGGCGTGCTCGCCGACGGCAGCCGGCCGGCGGTCGCCATCTTCAGCCTCGAGATGAGCGCCGAGGAGCTGGGCGAGCGCCTGATGTGCTCCTCGGCGCGCGTCAGCTCGCACAAGCTCCGCACCGGCAGCCTCTCGCCGGACGATCACGCCAAGCTCGTGCAGGCGGCCGGCCTCCTCGAGAAGGCCGACATCTTCATCGACGACACCGCCGGCCTCAACATGTTCGAGCTCCGCACCAAGGCGCGGCGCCTGCAGGCCAAGCAGCCGCTGAGCCTCGTCATCGTCGACTACCTCCAGCTCATGGCCGGTGACGGCAGGGCGGACAACCGCCAGCAGGAGGTCTCCAACATCTCGCGCTCGATGAAGCAACTCGCGCGTGAGCTCTCCGTGCCGGTCATCGCCGTCTCGCAGCTCAACCGCTCTCCCGAGGCGCGCGCCGACAAGGTGCCCCAACTCTCCGACCTGCGTGAATCGGGGGCCATCGAGCAGGACGCCGACATGGTGATGTTCATCTACGAGGACGCCAGCGACCCCGCCTCCAAGGGCGTCGTCCAGGTCAAGATCGCCAAGCACCGCAACGGCCCCACGGGCCTCATCCGCCTCGGCTTCGTGCGCGACTACACGCAGTTCCGCACGTTGCGCCAGACCGAGGAATACGGATACGGCGACGACGAGTAGTCAGGGGCTCGAATGACGCCGCAGGTCACCCGTTTCGAGACGCCGGCGCTCGACCCCGTCGCGCTGATCCGCGCGCTCGGCCTCGAGGGCGCGGCTCCGGTGGCGCTGCTCGACTCGGCCGGCGGCTCCGCGCAACTCGCGCGCAGGCACTACCTCGCCTGGGATCCCGTCTTCCGGCTGCGTGCGCGGCGCGGGGTCGTCAACGTGACGGCCGGGTCCGGCGTGCGGCGCGAGGGCGGCCCGCAGGCTCGCGCCCTCGCTGAGCGCGCCGACGCCCTCAGCTCGCGGGCTCCGTTCGAGGCGCTGCGGGAGGCGACGCGGCTGGCCGCGCTGGCCGACGCGGGCGCAGCAACGGAGCCGGTGGCCGGCGATGCCATCCCGCGCACCGGCCTCGCCGACCTCCCCGAGGCCGCAGCGCTGGTCGGGCTGCTCAGCTACGACGCGGTGCGCTACCTCGAGCGCCTGCCCGACACCGTCCGCGACGACCTCGGCATCCCCGAGATCGACGTCTTTCTGCCGGGACGCCTCCTGCGCTACGACATCGAGTCCGGCGAGGCCCTGCTCGTCGACCGCCTCGCCGCAAGCGAGGGCGCGGCGGCGACTCAGGCGGCGCTCGTGGGTGCGGCCCTCAAGCGTGCGCGCCACCCCTCCCCCGCCCCGCTACACGGCAACGACCTGCCCGTGTTCCGCAGCAATTTCACTCGTCCCGAGTACGAAGAGGTCGTGCGCCGCACCCGCGAGTACGTCTTCGCCGGCGACATCTTCCAGGCCAACCTTTCGCAGCGGCTCGACCTCTGCTACGCCCTGCCGAGCCTGCACCTCTACCACACGCTGCGCACGGTCAACCCCAGCCCGTTCGCCGGCTACCTGCACTTCGGCGACTACGAGCTGATCAGCTCGTCGCCCGAGCGCCTCGTCTCGCTCGACGCGGATGGCTGGGCCCAGACGAGGCCGATCGCCGGCACGCGCCCGCGAGGCTCGCTGACGCCGGACGACCTCACCGACGAGCTCAACCTCGACCCGAAGGACCGTGCCGAGCACATCATGCTGGTCGACCTCGAGCGCAACGACCTCGGCAGGGTCTGCGAGTACGGCACGGTACGCGTCAACGAGCTCATGATCAATGAGTTCTACTCGCACGTGATCCACATCGTCAGCAACGTCCGGGGCCGCCTGCACTCCTCGCGCGACGCCGTCGACCTGGTCAAGGCGATGTTCCCCGGCGGCACCATCACCGGATGCCCCAAGGTGCGCTGCATGGAGATCATCGACGAGCTGGAGACGGTGCGACGCGGTCCCTACACCGGCTCCTTCGGCTGGATCGCCGAGCGGCGGCTCGACCTCAACATCATCATCAGGACCCTGGTCCGCAAGGGCGACCGGCTGTTCCTGCAAGCCGGGGGCGGCATCGTCGCCGACTCGGTGCCGGTGCGTGAGTACCGCGAGACCCTGCACAAGGCCGCCGGCATGCTGCGCGCCGTGAGCGCGAGCATCGCCGAGCGGGCCGGCTGAGCGCAGCGGGCGCCGGCCGCGCGCACCGCTCGGGCGACGCCGGGCGCTCAGGCGCGATACACTCTGCGCCGTGACGATGCTGCTCCTCAACGGCGTGCTCATCTCCGAAGTCGAAGCGACCTTGCCGGCCACCGACAGAGCGCTCACGCACGGCCTCGGTCTCTACGAGACGCTCAAGCTGGTCGACGGCGTACCCGTGTTCTTCGAGGAGCACGTCGATCGTCTGGTCCAGGGCATCGCGGCGCTCGGGCTCGAGAAGCACATCGACAGGCCCGAGCTGGCCGAGCAGATATGCCGCGTCAGCGAGGCCAACGGCGTGCGCGACGGCGCCTGCCGTCTGCTGGTCACCGCCGGAGCGCCGCAAGGCGCTCCGTCCCTGCTCGTGCAGACCGACCAGCGCATCTTCCCACAGCGGCCGCTGCGCGTGATCACCTACCGCGGCGTGCGCGTCAGCGCCCAGTACAAGGCGATGACGGTGATGCAGTCGTACCTGGCGCAGCAGGCGGCCAAGGCCGCCGGCGTGGATGACGCGCTGCTCGTCGACGGCGAGGGCCAGATCTTCGAGGGCGCGACATCCAACGTGTTCCTCGTGCGCGCCGGCGGCCTCATCACGCCGCCCGCCGAGGGCGACATCCTGCCCGGCGTGCTCCGCGCCAAGGTCGAGGAGCTCGCGTCGGCTGACGGTATCCCCGTCGTGGAGGCGTGGGTGCGCGTCGCCGACCTTCGCCCCGACGACGGTGTGCTGCTCACCAGCAGCGTCCGCGGCATCGCGCCCGTGGAGCGCGTTGATGACGTGCGGCTGCTCGTGCACGAGATGGAGTTGACGAAGGTACGCTCGCTGGTCGGCGAGGCCGAGGCCGCGAGCACGAACGCCTTCCGCGACACCTACCTGTAACACCGACGTCGCGGCCGGCGAGGGTGTGCCGGCGTCCCCGGGGTTACCTGCGGCGTGTTGCGCGGAATCATCGCTGCATGCGACGCACCGCCGTCATCGTAGTGATCCTCGTCGTCCTGGCGACCTTGGGCATGCTCCTGGTCGCGCAAAGGGACAGCACGACCGCGGCCGGCGCCGAGTCGGCAGCCGGCGCCGACACCGCGGCGGCGCGCGCCGCCGCGACGCCCCCGGCGGTGGCGCTCCAGCAGTTGCCGTACACGTTCGAGCAGCCCGTCTACGTCACGGCGCCGCCGGGCGACACCGCATCGGTTGTTCGTCGTGGAGAAGACCGGGCGCATCGTCATCGTCAAGGACGGGGCGCTGCTGGCGAGACCGTTCCTGGACATCTCGGGCAAGGTCACCAAGGGTGGCGAACAGGGTCTGCTCTCGATGGCGTTCCACCCGCGGTACGCCGCCAACGGCCGGTTCTTCGTCGACTACACCAACCTGAAGGGTGACACGCGCGTCGTTCGCTATCGCGTCTCGCGCACGGACCCCGACGTGGCTATCGCGTCGACCGCCAAGGTCGTGCTCCGCGTCCGCCAGCCGTACGCCAACCACAACGGCGGACAGCTGCAGTTCAGCCCGGGCGGCCGCCTCTTCGTGGGCATGGGCGACGGGGGCAGCGGCGGCGACCCGCAACGCCGCGCGCAGGACTCCCGGAGCCGGCTCGGCAAGCTGCTGCGACTCAACGTCGACGTCTCGCCGGCGAGGGTCGGCATCTACGCCAAGGGGCTGCGCAACCCGTGGCGCTTCTCCTTCGACCGCTCGACCGGCGCGCTCTGGATCGGCGACGTCGGGCAGAGCAGCCGGGAGGAGATCGACTACCTGCGGCCCGGCCGGCCCGCCGGCGCCAACTTCGGCTGGAACGGCTACGAAGGCACGCGCATCTACGACGCGGCGGTCGCCGCGAAGCTCAAGAAGGGATCGCTCACCCGGCCGGTGGCGCAGTACGGCCGTGGCGCCGGCGTCTCGGTGACCGGGGGCTACGTGTACCGGGGCTCGGCCATTCCGGCGCTGCGCGGCTTCTATCTCTTCGCCGACTTCGGCTCGGGGAGGGTCTGGGTGAAGAAGGGGCCCGGCGGCGCGCGGAGCGCGCTCCCCGGGGCGGACGGAAAGGTGAGCCAGGTGTCGTCGTTCGGCCAGGATGCGGCCGGCGAACTGTACATCGTCTCGCTTGCCGGTCGGGTCTACCGGATCGTCCCGGCTCCCTGACGGAGACCTCCGCGCGGCGCTCGCCCGTCCGCCCGGGACGGGCCCCGGGGACGCGCAGGGTTCAGCGCCGCCGCCCCTCCAGGAACCAGCCGGCGTGGTGGTGCGCCTTCCCGCCCTCCTGCGCCTCGTCGTAGCTGCGCTCCTCCAGGTCGAGGACCTCGAAAGCGGCGAAGTCGCGGGTGAGCTCCTCGGCGGTGACGAAGTGCAGGTAGACGTGCTCCACCCAGCTCCGTTCCTCGCCGGAGACCGGCTCGCCGACCGCATAGTGCTGCGGGTCGCGCGGCGAGAGCGTGCTCAAGAAGAGGAGGCCGCCGGGCCGCACGGCGGCGGCGAGCGCCCCCGTGAACTCCCGGCGGCCGATCGGCCCGAGCAGATGGTAGACGTTGCTGACGAAGACGACGTCGTAGGGGCCGCCGTGGTCCGGGTCGCTCGCGAGCGACCCGAGGTCGCCGGCCACGTACTCTACCTCGAGCCCGGCCGAGCGCGCCTTGCGCGCGGCGGCGATGGCCGCCGGCGACGGGTCGAGGCCGAGCACCCGGCAGCCGAGCTCGGCGGCGAGGTACCGGGAGTCGCGACCGTAGGCGCAGCCGACGTCGAGTATCGAGAGCTCGGGTGAAGCGTACGGACGCAGGCGGGCGACGGCGAGACGAGCGAGCTCGCTGGGTCCGTCGCCCCAGATGCGCTCCTCGGCCGCGTACCGGCGGTCCCAGATAGAGCGCGGCCTGCGGGATGTCCGGGACGGGCCGGCGGAACGGGTCGCCGCCGGCGGGCCGGCGCGCGTCGCCGCGGCCTCCGCCGCCGGCCCCGCCCGCCGCCGCGCCGCTCACGACTTCGTCAGGCGGCGCCACGCCTCCAGGTACTTCTCGGAGGTCTTCGCGGCCACCTCGGACGGCAGCTCGGGACCGGGCGCCGTCTTGTCCCAGTCGAGCGTCTCGAGGTAGTCGCGCACGTACTGCTTGTCGTAGCTCGGCTGGCTCTTGCCCGCCTCGTAGCCGTCGGCCGGCCAGAAGCGCGACGAATCCGGCGTCATGATCTCGTCGATGAGGATGAGCTCGCCGTCCAGGACGCCGAACTCGAACTTGGTGTCGGCGATGATGATGCCGCGCTCGAGCGCGTACTCGGCGCCGAACCGGTACAGCTCGAGGGCGACGTCGCGGACCTTCTCCGCCATCTCCTTGCCGATCAGATCCACCGTCTTGTCGAACGAGATGTTCTCGTCGTGGTCGCCGATCGCGGCCTTCGTCGACGGGGTGTAGATGGGCTCGGGCAGCCGGCTCGCCTCGACGAGGCCGGCCGGCAGCTCGATGCCGCACACCTTGCCGGTCTTCTCGTAGTCCTTGCGCCCCGACCCGGTGAGGTAGCCGCGGACGATGGCCTCCACCGGCAGCGCCTCCGCCCTGTGAACGACGATCGAGCGCCCCGCGAGGTGCCTGCGCTCCGCGTCGGTGCTGAAGGGATCGGGGTCCACGAGGTGGTTCGGGATGATCCTGTCGGTCTGCTCGAACCAGAAGTTGGCGATCTGCGTGAGGACGATGCCCTTGTCCGGGATCGGGGTCGGCAGGATGACGTCGAAGGCCGAGAGCCGGTCGCTTGTGACGATGAGCATCTGGTTGGGCGCGTACTCGTACACGTCGCGCACCTTGCCCCGGCTCGATGAGGTTCCAGGCGGTCTCGTTGGACTCGTACAGGGTCGTCATGATCGGCTCGCTCCTTTCGCGGCGATGAGGTCGAGAAGGGCTTGGGCGGCGGCGGCGGGGCCGTCGGACTCCTGGCCGGGCAGCCCCAGCTGCGTGCGCAGCTGCCCGACGAACACGCCGGCCTTGAAGGCCGCCGCGAAGGTCGAGGCGGCCAGCGCATCGTGCTGCTCGCGGCGCTGCGCCGGGCCGAACGGGTTGGCGAAGTAGCTGTTGGTGATGCCGGTCGAGGTGGTCGTGCCTTTGCTCATGGCGGCGCCGTCGCGGAACACGCCCAACGCCGACTCCTCGTCCTGAAGCCGGTCGACCACGGGATGCTCGTCGTCGACGGCCTCGTGGTTGTTGGCGTACAGGAGGAAGTCGACGGGGTAGCCGCGCAGCACGTCCTCGAGCGTGGTGACGGGGAGGACGACGCGCGCGTTGACGCGGTTGGGACTCATGATGATGGAGCGGTCGAGCTGGCCGAACGCGTACCCCTGCTGCAGGTCGTCGAGACGGACGAAGGCGCCGATCTCGGTGCCGAAGCCGAGCAGCTCGCCGCCGGCGCCGACCTCGAGCGATCCCATGTCGTCGGCGATGATGCGCACCTCGCGGATGCGGCCGTCGCCGGCCACCCGCAGCGCCTCGAGCGTCTCGCTCTTGCCGGTCGCGGTGTCGCCGATGAGCAGCACCGTGGCCCGGGAACCGTCCTGGAGAACGAGCCGCGCGTAGGCGCCGTGGAACGGCATGACGCCACGGTCCATGGTGGCGACGTTGTGCAGCGTGAGCACCATCTTCTTGAGGTAGCCGAAGTAGCCGAAGCGGTCCTCGAGCGGGACCGCCGCCACCAGCACGCGGCTGCGGCGGTCGTCGTGGAACACGGTGGGCAGGTCGCCGAAGCGGGCGAGCGCCGCCGGCGGGACACCGTAGAGGTACACGGCGTCGGGACCGGCGGCGATCTCCTCGTCCGAGGCCACCTCGAACAGGTTCGCGAGGCTCAGGCCCAGCCCCATGAAGCGGCGGTGGAAGTAGATGAAGACCACCAGGCGGCCGACGAGCGCCGGGTAGCAGAGCCAGTCCTCGCGCTCGAGCTTGAGCCCGTCCAGCGGGTTGTCCTCGACCTCGGCGAACTGGCCGGTGCGCGTGTTCATCGGCGGGTCCAGCAGGAGCGGCGGATACAGCAGCAGGTCGCGGACGAAGGGGATGCCGGAGAGGAGATCGCGGTAGCGCGAGGGGACCGGCCACTTGTGGCGGACCGCGTAGACGCTGACCTCGGCGCCGGCCGCGACCTGGCGAAGGACGCGCGGCCGCGTCCCGGTGATGCTCTCGGCGACGTCGCGGTAGAGGGCGCGGACCAGGCGCGCCAACGCCTCGACGGCCTCGGTGAAGCCGCGCAGCGGGCGCTTGTCGCCCGGCGCCGGCGGCGCCTCGGCGCGCACGACGAGAAAGCGGTCCCAGCGGCGCCAGAAGTCGTAGAGGCCCTCCACGAACTCGTGCAGCAGCTCTCGACGCGCCTGCAGGTCGCCGGGCTCCGCGATGGACGACACGACGCGCTCGAGCGGGTTGTTGGCGAGCAGCCGGAGCAGATCGAGCAGCCGCTCGCGGCGGGGGTCGGCGCCATTCGCAAGCCCCGGTCCTGTACCTCCGGCCGGTCCCCCGACTCGTTCGCGGAGCCGACGCCCAGACCGAGTTCGTCGAGCGCCCGGGGATTGGCCGCCTCGAGGTGATCCACGTAGAGATTGAGGACGCGCGCGAACGTCGCGCTCTCCACGAGCTCCTGCGTGCTCGCACACACGGAGCCCTCCGAGTACATGACTGCCTGGTGGTCGTCGACGTCGAGTCGCTGCAGGGACACTCGGCCTCCGGAGGTCTGTGGGCTCGCCACAAGGCTGCTGCGGGCGAGCCCGGAGATTACCACAGCAGAGCGCCCGGCGGCTGCCGGCGCCGCACCGGCGCGCACCCTCAGCTCGCCGTCATGCCACCGCTGCGTCGGTCTGCTCGGAACCGCAGAACGCGCACTTGCGCGCCTTGTGCGGGATCTCGCTCAGGCACTCGGGGCACTCCTTGACGGTCGGGTCCTGACCCTGTTCGCGCCGCTCCTTGATCTTGTTCATCGGCACGACCACGACGTAGTAGATGGCGGCCGCGACCAGCAGGAACGCGATGACGGCGTTGAAGAACAATCCGTACCGGAACACGCTGCCGTTGACCGTGAAGGTCAGCCGCGAGAAGTCCGGCTGTCCGAAGATGGCCGCGATCAGTGGCGTGATGATGTTGGCGACGAAGGCCGCGATCACGGCACCGAACGCTGCGCCGATGACGACCGCCACCGCCAGATCGACGACGTTGCCGCGCATGACGAACTCGCGGAATCCCTTGAGCATGTGGCCCTCCCTGTTTCGACGAGCGGGTCGCGCCTGATGCGGCCCGCTCCTGCCGAGTCTACCCGCGCTCCGCCGGCTCCCAACGAAGAGTCGGGCACGGGCGAGGCGCCGACGAGGACAGGGCCCAGCGCCGGGTCGAGACTCCCGGATACGGTCCTGCACGACATGCCAGGACGGGGCCGGCGACGCCGGATGCGGAGAGGGCCGGCGGATGCGCCTTCAGCGCACCCACCGGCCCTCTCGGTCTCCGAAGCCACCGCGCGCCGCACTCCGGCGCGGCGGACGTGCTTGAGCCTGTTACTTCGCGTTCGCCAGGTTCGCGTTCACGAAGTCCCAGTTGACGAGCTTGTCGAAGAAGGTCTGCACGTACACCGGCCGCAGGTTCTGGTAGTCGAGGTAGTAGGCGTGCTCCCACACGTCGACCACGAGCAGCGGCGTGACACCTGGGGCCGCCGGCATCTCGGCGTTCGGCGTACTCACGATCTTGAGCTCGCCGTTGTCCGAGACGAGCCAGGCCCAGCCGGAGCCGAAGCGGCCCGACGGCGGCGGCCTTGAAGTCCTCGACGAACTTCTCCCAGCCGCCGAAGGTGGCGGCGATCTTCTCGGCGATGGGGCCCGTCGGCGCGCCGCCGCCGCCCGCCTTCATGCCGTTCCAGAAGAAGGTGTGGTTCCACACCTGCGCCGCGTTGTTGAAGACCGGCTGCTTGTCGGGCTTGCCGGCCACGGCCATGATCACGTCCTCGAGGCCCTTGCCCTCGAGATCGCTGCCGGCCACGAGCTTGTTCAGCGTGTCGACATACGTCTTGTGGTGCTTCCCATAGTGGAAGCTGATCGTCCGCGCCGTGTAGTCCGGCTCGAGCGCGTCTTCCGCGTACGGGAGCGGCGGCAGTTCAAACGCCATCGTTCCTCCTTGTCGTCGGGTGGGGTCTCTACCGTGAAGCTACGGCCCCGGAGGGCCGGGTGGTGGTGGTCACACGTCGACTTCGACGGCGCCGTCCCGCACGCGCACCTCGTAGGTGTGCAGGTCGTGCACCCGGGTCTTCCACTGCAGCCGCTTCTCCAGCTTGAAGAACCGCTGCACGGGTTCGGGGATCTCGTCGTCGGAGCCCATGTCGTGGTCCAGCGGCCAGCTGAGGTTGACGCCGCTGCGGATGTCGAACTGCCCGTCGTGCAGAGGGCAGGTGAGGACCCATCCCTCGAGCGCACCCTGATCGAGCGGCGCGTTCTGGTGACCGCAGCGCCGGCTCACGGCGTAGATGCCGCCGTCGTACTCGCAGAGGCAGATCTCGCGGTCGGCGGCGCGAACGTACTTCATGCCGCCGCGGGCGATGTCCTCGAGCTTCGCTACTTCTTGCCACATGATCAGACCTCGTCCGGCGGGAATTGGGGCAGGCTGTCCGGGTCCGTGACGTCCTGGTGGACGAAGAGGCCGCACCAGCAGCGCTTCATCTTGTCGAAGTGCTCGCGGTGGTATGGGATGCACGGACAGCAGATCAGCATGTCCTCGGCGCGCACGCCGCTGCGCCCCTGGCAGGGACAGAAGGGCGCGCCGTGGTCTTGCTCCAGCTTGACTTCCTGCTCGAGCAGGAAGTCGGCAAGCTCCTCGTCGGGCGTGAACTTGTAGCCCAGAGGCGTGACGACGCGCTCGAACAGGTAGCGGAGGGACTCCTTGCGTGCTTCGCTGCCCATGCTCACCCTCCCCACCCTTTGAGGTGTTCGAGGAACTTGTCGGGACTGTAGCCGACGATCACTTCGCCGTTGATGACGACCACGGGAAAGCGGCGGCCGCCGCTCAGCTCGTAGGCCTTTTCGGCGACGGCATCCTGTTCCTCGTCGGGCAGCTTGTCGACCTCGTAACACTCGTACGCGATCCTGCTGTCGTCGAACCACTGCTTGGTCTTGCGGCACCACGGACAGGTGCTGAGCGCGTAGATGTACACCTCATCGACCATCCCTCACACCCCTTCGATCTCGACGAGGATCTTGCCCTCTACCACCTTGACCGGGAAGGTCGCGAGCGCGAGTTCGGGCGCGTCCAGGAACACACCGGTGCGCAGGTCGAAGCGCCAGTCGTGGCACGGGCAGGTGAGGACAGCCCCCTCGAGCTTGCCACTCTCCAGCGGGCAACCCATGTGCGCGCACTTGTTGGCGACGGCATAGAGGTCCCCGTCGATCCGCGTCACCAGCACCCCGAGACCCTTGGGATAGACGGCGACGTATGCGCCGTCACGTACTTTTGCGTCGTCGATGGTCGGGACCCAAGCAGGTCCTGTCACGGCTCACCCCTTCACTCCGGCTCTGTCGCTGCATGGCGACCCGTGGGGCGGAGCCTGTCTCGCCGGCGCCGGGCCGGAGGGCGGCACCCGCCGCATCACGGGTCGGATGGCAAAGATACCCGTAGCGGGAGCGAGGCAAACTGTCGGCCATGGGCGGGGGACAGGAGTGACGGGCCCGGGCGCCGGCCGGCCGCCGCTACCAGCGCTCGACGTGGACGCGGTCGACGTCGTAGCGGTCCGAGGGCTCCTTGTGCTCCGCCGGCCAGCCGAACGGGACGATGGCGAACGGCACCACGCTCTCGGGGATGCCGAGGAGGGCGCGGACGCCCTCGACGCGCTCCTGCAGCGGATGGACGCCGAGCCACACGGCCCCCAGGCCGAGGTGCTCGGCCTCGATCAGCAGGTTCTCTGTCGCAGCGGAACAGTCCTGCTCCCACATCTGGGGCCACTTGCAGGCCGTGGGGTCGCCGCAGACGAGCACCGCGACCGGCGCCGACGGCAGCATGCGCGCGTAGGGGTGGAAGCCCGTGATCGCGTGCAGCGTCTCTCGGTCGCGCAGCACGACGAACTGCCACGGCTGCTGGTTGCCGGCGGACGGCGCCGCCATGGCGGCGCGCAGCAGCCGCTCGACCGTGTCGTCGTCGACGGGATCGGCGGTGTATGCGCGGATGCTGCGCCGGCTGAGGACCGGGTCGTCCATGCTCACCTCACTGGGGGTACGACGTACCCCGGCAGGGTATCGGCCCGGCGGCCCGGCTGACAAGACGGCGGCCGCCCCCGATCCCCCACGGAGCGGGAACGGGCGGGCGGCCTTCCGGCCGCCCGCCCCGCCTCGTCCCGCCCCCCACCCGCGTGTCACGCCGGCGCGCCCCCGGCCGGCGCGACGTGGCTCGCGGCGTCTAGTCTGTGCTCTCGACCGTCAGCGTCAGGTCCGGCTGCGCATCCGGCGACGGCGACTCCCAACTGCGCGCGTAGGTGCCGGTGAGGTCGGATGAGCCGGCCTCGGTGACCCTGAGCGCCACGACCTGGGTGCCGCCCTTGCCGGCGAGTCTGCTCGGGGTCGTCGTCCGATACGTAGTCGCTCTTCTCGATGGTGAACGTGTCACCGGCCGTGAAGGTCCACTCGTACCCGGTCGTGACGTTCGCCTCGAGCGTCACCACGACCGTGTCGCCGACCTTGGCCTGCACCGTGGTCCCCGTCGCCGCGGCCGGCGTGACCGCGATCGTGGCCGGCGAGCTCGCCTCCACGGGATCGCCGCTCCCGCCGCAGGCGACGAGCAGCGCGGCTCCGATCGCGGCCGACGCCAGCGTCAGCCGCGCCTATCGCCAGTGCTCTGCGCGTCCGGGTCTCCATCTCGTCCTCCGTGTCCTCTCCGCGGGGCAGGCCTCTCCCCTTCTCCCAATCTGTGAGACGCTCCACGTTTGTCACGCGTTCGTCGCGCCGTTATCATCCCGAAAAGGGAACCATCCGCCCTTTTGTCGACCTCCCCCTCCCTGACTGCCATGACTGCTGCACGCTCTCACTCACGACGTGATCGTCGTCGGCGCCGGTCCCGCCGGCATCTTCGCCGCGCTCGAGCTCGTGCGCGGCAACGGCGCCAGACGTGCTCATCGTCGAGCGCGGCCCGGACATCAGCCGCCGCGGCTGCCCGGCGCGCAAGAGCGGCGTCTGCGCCGGCTGCGAGCCCTGCGACATCACCTGCGGCTGGGGCGGCGCCGGCGCCTTCAGCGACGGCAAGCTCACCCTCACTCCGGACGTCGGCGGCTGGCTGGACCGCTTCGTCGGCAGGGAGCGCCTCACTGAGCTCATCGGGTACGTCGACGGCGTCTGGCGGGAGTACGGGGCGCCGGAGGAGGTCCACGGCGGCGGCAAGAAGTTCGACGAGTTCCGCCGCGAGGCGCTCCTGCACGGCATGACCCTCGTCGAGTCGCCGGTGCGCCACATGGGCACCGAGCGCTCCTACGACATTCTCACGCGCATGCGCGCCGAACTCGAGACCAAGGTCGAGGTGCTCACGCGCTGCCGCGTCGACCGCATCCTCGCGGAGAAGCCCGCCGGAGAGACGGAGCTGCGCGCCACCGGCGTCGTCCTCGAGGACGGGACGCGGCACACGGCCGACGCCGTCGTCGCGGCGCCCGGCCGCGACGGCGCCGCCTGGCTCATGGAGGAGTGCAAGCGCCTGCACATCACCATGCGCACCAACCCGGTGGACATCGGCGTGCGCGTCGAGGTCTCGGCGGCGGTCATGGAACCTCTCACGAGCGCGCTGTACGAGAGCAAGCTCATCTACTACACGCCCCGCTTCGACGACCCGGTGCGCACCTTCTGCATGAACCCGTACGGCGCCGTCTCCCTGGAGAACTACGGCGACGTGGTCACCGTCAACGGCCACAGCTATGCGGACTTCAAGACCGACCGCACCAACTTCGCGCTGCTGGTGAGCACCGACTTCACGGAGCCGTTCGACGATCCGATCGCCTACGGCAAGAGCATCGCCCGGCTCGCCAACGTGCTCGGCGAGGACATCATCGTCCAGCGCCTCGGCGACCTGCACCAGGGTCACCGCAGCACCATGGACCGCATCCGCCGCGGGACCGTGCAGCCGACGCTGCAGGGCGCCACGGCAGGCGACCTCGCCTTCGTGCTGCCGTACCGGCACCTCACCGATATCCTGGAGATGCTCGAGGCGATGGACAAGATCGCGCCGGGCGTCAACGGGCGTGACACGCTGCTGTACGGCGTGGAGGTGAAGTTCTACTCGGCGCGTCCTGAGTTGGACGACGGCCTGCAGACACCGGTGAAGAACCTGTACGCCATCGGCGACGGCGCCGGTATCACGCGCGGCCTGATCCAGGCCTCGGCGGCCGGCGTGATCGCCGCGCGCAGTATCCTGAACGGCGGCCGGCCGGGCGCCTGAGGTTCGGGCCGGCCGGCGAGAGTACCGTACCGCTCAGTCCGCGATGATGCTCCCCAGCCGCCACTCCGGTGGCATGGCTTCACCGATCGATCGCCCCAACACGCTCTCGACCCGAGCCAGCACGCCCTCCGCCTCCTGCTTGCGCGCGGTCGCCCCGGCCAGCGCCGCGGGGTAGCGGGCGAACCGCTCCAGTCGCGCGGCGAAGCGCTCGTCGATGCCGGCGAGCCGAACCCCCGCGACCAGCTTGTCCGCGAGGTAGACGACCTGGACCTCGCCGACGTCGCCGCCGTCATCACCCAGAGCCATGTGCCGGCGGACGACCGCGGCGACGCGCGAGTAGCCCAGGCCCTCGAGGACGTCGGCGCCTGCCTCGGCGTGCCGCGACTGGTCCCGCGCCGCATCGTGAAGGAGGGCGCCGGCGGCGACGAGCGGCGCGCACAGATGCTGACCGCGCTCGTTCAAGGCGGCGGCGAGCGCGGCCGCCACCGCCGCCACCGCACGAGAATGGGAGACGACCGCGTGCGGCGTGCCGAGCTCCCGCAGGAGTTCGAGGCACCGCGCCTCGTCCGGCAGGTCCTCGCCCGCCGCCAGCGCACGGATGCGGGTGAGGTCGTCCTGCGTGTCCGCGTCGGGCAGCACCCCCGGGTCGTCCACCTCGACCAGCAGCGACGATGCGACGTGCCGCATCAGCAGCTCGCGCAGTCCGCCGGGAGGATCACCGCCGACGATCTCCTCCCGCAGCTTCGCGGAGATCAGCGGCGGGTGCCCCGTCGACTCGTGATACGCCGGGTAGACGACCGCCGGTCCGGCAGCCACGCCCGCCGCTCGGGCGGCCGACCAGACGGACCTCGCGAGCCGGCCCACGGTCTCCGGCCGCACCAGCGGCACGTCGGCCGGCAGCAGAAAGAACCGGGAGACGCCGGGGTGGAGCGCCGCCACCCCGGAGCGCACGGACGAGTACATTCCCTCGTCGAATCTCGGGTTGGGCGACACGCTCGCTCCTGCGCGGATGGCGACCGGCGCGACCTCGTCGCCGCGGTGCCCGGTAACGACAACCACGTCGTCGACGCCCACCGCGGTGAACGCGCCGACGGCCCGCTCCACGAGCGTGCGACCGCCGGCCTCGAGCAGCGGCTTGAGCTCGTGCATGCGCGACGAGCGGCCGGCCGCGAGGACGATCGCCGCCAGGCGCTCCATCACTCAGCCGCCCGCGCCGGACCGGACCAGGATCATCTCGGCGGCGATGCTCACGGCCAGCTCCGCCGGCGTCTCGGCGCCGATGGCGAGGCCGACCGGCGAGTGGATCCGGCCGACGTCGTCGTCGCTGAAGCCCGCTTCACGAAGCGCAGCGTCCATGCGCGCGCGCTTGGAGCGGCTCGCCATGAGGCCGACGTAGCCGGCGCCGACACGCAGAGCCTGCTCGAGCACCTCCATGTCGTAGACATGGCCACGGGTCACGATCACGACGTAGGCGTTCGCGTCCACCCCCACCGCCGTCAGGGCGCCATCGAACGGTCTGGCGACCACCGTCGCCCCGGGGAACCGCGCGGGCGCCGCGAACTCCTCGCGGTCGTCGATGACGACCACGCGGAAGCCCAGACCGAGGAGCACCGGCGCCAGGGCCCGCCCGACGTGCCCGGCGCCGCAGACGACGGCGAGCGCGGGCGGGTCGAGGCGCTCGACCACGGCGGCGCGGCCGTCGGCGAGACGGGTCGCGCCGTGCACGGCGGCGGCGCCGGCCAGCGAGCGGAGCTCCGCGGCGGCGCACGCGGCCGCGCCGGCGCGACGCCCGTCCGCATCGACGGCGCAGTGCTGGACGACGGCGTCGTCACCGGCCGCGCCGTCGGCCAGGACGGTGACGTACCAGGCCCGTCGCCCCGCGTCGCGCGCCTCGCGCAGCGCCCTGCACACCTCCAGCAGCGCCGTGTCGTGCGGCGCGACGTACGTGACCAGCACCTCCGCAGCGCCGCCGCAGAGCATCTTGTCGGCGCTGCGGACGTCGGTGCCGCTGAGCTCGGTACGCACCCAGCGCGAGCGTCCCGCCGCAAGCGTCTCTGCGGCGGCCTGCATCATGGCGTGCTCGAGCAAGCCGCCCCCGATGCTCCCGGCGATGGTGCCATCGCGGCGCACCAGCATCTCGGCGCCGGCGGCGCGCGGCGTCGAGCCCTGGTCGGCGACCAGCGTGACCAGGGCGAACTGGCGTCCTGTCTCGAGCATGTCCAGCGTGTCATCGAGGATCTCGTACAAGTGACCTCCCGACACCGATCATACAGGCGACCACGGACCGGAGACGGCCGCCGGCGGCGCACACCGCACGTGCGGGCGACGGCGGCTCGATTGTCAAAGCCTGGCCGTCCTCCTATGATTTGGAAAAGGGACCGTCCTTTTGTTCAGCAACCCCCCCGGCCGCCTCTGGGCACCGCGCGTCCTGACACGCACCCCCACGGCCGGTGCAGACAAGCACAACGGAGGGAGACCATCGTGCCCGGCACCGTCGTAGTCGGCGCCCAGTGGGGCGACGAGGGCAAAGGCAAGATCACCGACCTGCTGGCCGAGAAGGCCGACGTGGTGGCGCGCTTCCAGGGCGGCAACAACGCCGGCCACACCATCGTCCGCGACGGCGAGGAGTTCAAGCTCCATCTCATCCCCTCCGGCATCCTGTACGAGGCCAAGACCTGCGTCATCGGCAACGGCGTGGTCATCGACCCGCGCATCATGTTCGGCGAGCTCGAGGCGCTGCGCGCCCGAGGAATCAGCGGCGACAACCTGCGCGTCAGCGGCAACGCCCACCTCATCATGCCGTATCACCTGCTCCTCGACGGCGCCAACGAGCAGCAGCTCGGCAAGTACAAGATCGGCACCACCGGCCGCGGCATCGGGCCGTGCTACGTCGACAAGTACAAGCGCATCGGTATCCGCGTGCAGGACCTGCTGGACGAGAAGATCCTCCGCCGCAAGGTCAAGACCGCGCTGCAGGAGAAGAACTTCCTGCTGCAGCATTACGACATCGGCGTGCTCGACCCGGACCAGGTCACGGACGAGCTGCTGGGCTACACGGAGCGCTTCGAGCCCTTCATCTGCGACGCCAGCCTCCTCGTGAACACCGCCCTCGACCAGGACCAGCACGTCCTCTTCGAGGGCGCCCAAGGCGCGCTGCTCGACATCGACTTCGGCAGCTACCCCTTCGTCACCAGCAGCAACCCGATCGCCGGGGCGGCGTGCACCGGCGCCGGCGTCGGCCCCACGCGCATCGACCACGTCATCGGCGTCGCCAAGACGTACACGACGCGGGTCGGCGAGGGTCCGTTCCCCACCGAGCTCTTCGACGAGGTCGGCGCAGCGATGCGCGACGTCGGCCACGAGTTCGGCACGACGACGGGGCGTGAGCGCCGCTGCGGTTGGCTCGACCTCGTGGCGCTGAAGTACGCCGTGCGCCTGAGCGGCATCACCCACCTCGCGCTCACCAAGCTCGACGTGCTCACCGGCCTCGAGACGCTCAGCGTGTGCACCCACTACAAGGCTGGTCGCCTGGTGCTCGAGGACTTCCCCATGCTGCAGACCGACTTCCACCACGCCAAGCCGCTCTACGAGGAGCTGCCGGGCTGGACCGAGGACATCCGCGAGTGCGAGACGTGGCAGGACCTGCCGCAGGCGGCCCGCGACTACGTCCAGTACATCGCGGAGTTCACCAAGACGCGGGTGAAGTTCATCGCCGTCGGCCCGAGCCGCGAAGAGACCATCGTCCTGCCGCGAAGCATCGGGCGCGGCGGGGCCGTCTGACGAGATCCGCGACGCCGATCGCCGCCGGTGAGATACTCGGCGGTGACGATCGTCGTCGGCGCGAAGGGAGAAGCGTGAGGCGCGTACTGCCGCGGCACCTCAAGGCAGACGTGCGCTGGCTGGGTGTCATGGCCCTCAACCAGGCAGCCAAACGCCTGCTCCTGCCACGTCGCCGGCAGCCCACCGAGACGCCAGACCGCTTCCCCCGCTGCCACGTGGAGCGCGGCCTTATGGTGCCTATGCGAGATGGCGTGCGGCTGTCGACCAACGTCTATCGTCCGGCGGATGAGGACGGCCGGGCGCATGAGACGCCCCTGCCGGTCGTCCTCATCCGCCTCCCGTACGGCAAGGACGACCCCTACGCGAGCATGCCCGCGCACGGCCGCTACTGGGCGCGCAAGGGCTACGTCTGCGCCATCCAGGACGTGCGCGGCAAGTTCGCCAGCGAGGGCGAGTGGCAACCACTGCTGTACGAGGCCGACGACGGCTACGACGCCATCGACTGGGTCGCGTCGCAGACGTGGTGCGACGGCCAGGTCGGGATGATCGGCGAGTCCTACTTCGCCCTCACCCAGTGGGCCGCCGCGAGCCGCTTCCACACCGCGCTGCGCTGCATCGCCCCCGGCTGCATGGGCGTCGACCTCTACCGCCTCATGTGGGAGGGGGGCGCCCTGGCGCTCGACACGGCCGGCACGTGGGTCTGCGACCAGGGCCACCGTCGCTACATCAACTACCTGCGCTTTGACCCATGGGTGCTGCCTCTCAAGGACTATCCGTCGGACGCCGGGTATTCCAGCGGACTGTTCGACCAGGCCGTGCAGCACCCGGACCGCGATCAGACCTGGGAGCCCTACGACCTGTCCGACGTGCTCGAGAAGCTGGACATCCCCGCCTTCCACTGGACGGGGTGGTACGACTGCTTCCTTCGTGCCTCGCTCGAGACCTGGGACGGCGTGCAGCGGCGCAACATCTACGACACGGTCCGCGCCAGTCAGTGGCTCTGCATCGGACCGGCAGACCACGAGCTCACGACGGAGAAGACCGCCACGGCCGGGCGCCACGAGCTCCGCGGCCAGGGCATCACCAACGACCGCGTGCTCGGCTTCTTCGATCACTGGCTGCGTCCGGAGAGCGACGACTTCGGGAAGTCGCCGCGGGTGCGCTGCTACGTGACCGGCGCGGGCCGCTGGCGTGAGGCCGACGACTGGCCGCTGCCGGGAACGCGATTCACGACGTACTACCTGCACGCCGCGCCCCCCTCGGGCGGCGCCGCTCCGGGCGACGACGGGCGAGCAGGCGACGGAGAGGCCGATGCAGTCGCCGCCGGCGAGCCCGTCGAACGTCCCGGCCTGCTGTCGACAGACCCGCCCGGCGCCGAATCGCCGGACGAGTTCACCTACGACCCGGCGCGGCCGGTCGACTACTGGGTAGGCAGAGCGGTCTGGTCGGCCGCCCGGAGCCTCGTCGACCGGCGGTGCCTGGTCGCCCGCCCGGACGTCGCCGGCTACGTCACTCCTCCCCTCGCGGAGTCGCTTGAGGTCGTCGGCCCGCTCGCGGCGACACTGTACGTTTCCACCTCGGCGGCGGACACCGACTTCACGGTCGCTCTCGTCGACATCTGGCCGGACGGCTACGCGCAGTTGGTGCAGGAGGGCATCCGCCGGCTGCGCTACCGCGACGGCGACGGCGAGCACGCCGGGCCGTCGGCGGCGACCGGCGCCGTCTACGAGCTGCGCGTGGACATGGCGGCGACCGGCTACCAGTTCGCCGCCGGCCACCGCGTGGGCGTGGAGGTCTCCAGCAGCGCCTTCAGCCGCTGGGACCGCAATCTCAACACCGGGCGGCCGGCCGGCCAGGACGCGGAGATGGTCCTGGCCCACCAGACCGTGTGGCACGACGGCGAGCGGCCGAGCAACCTCGTGCTACCGCTTGCCCCGACCTGATCACGCGTCAGAACGCCGGATACACCTCGATTTCAGCGATTCGGCTGATCGATCCGGTCGTGGTGCCGTAGCTCTGCAGCCGGACCCAGCGCGCCGGACGGGAAGAGAAGGAGAAGGTCTCGAAGCCGGTCGCCTCAGAATCCGCACCCACAGCCCCCTTCGGCGGCCGGCGCCCTCGCCGCGGCGAAGGCCGCGATGCCTGACTATCCGTCAGAGCGCGGCGACCGGTCATACGCCGGCGGCGCCGCGGGCGGCCGGAAGAGCCGTGCGCGGCCGGTTCGCCGGTGCGGCGGCGCCGGCGCGACGCCACCCCGCGGCGTGTCTTCGCCCCTTCCCCGGCGTGCCCGGCCCGAGTACACTTGCGGGCGTCGGGCCGGGCCGGCGGCAGCGCCGCCCGGCGCCATCACCACGTCCTTCGGAGGCCTCATGCGCGTGCTCGTGGTGGGCGGCGGCGGCAGGGAGCATGCCCTCGTCCATTCCTTCGCCCAGTCCCCACTCGCCGAGCGCATCTTCTGCGCCCCGGGCAACGCCGGCACCGACGCCGAGGCCGACAACATCCCCGTCGCCGCCGACGATCTGCCGGCGCTCCTCGACTTCGCCAGCCGCGAAGAGGTGGACCTCACCGTCATCGGCCCCGAGGCCCCACTGGTCGTCGGCCTCACCGACCTCTTCGAGGAGCATGGCCTCGCGGTGTTCGGTCCCAACAAGGAGGCCGCGCAGCTGGAGGGCAGCAAGGTCTTCGCCAAGGAGATCATGGCGGCCGGCGGCGTGCCTACCGGCGCCTACCGGCGCCACGACCGCCTGGAGTCGGCGATCGCCGACGTCGAGGGGCGCGAGGACTACCCGCTGGTGGTCAAGGCCGACGGCCTCGCCGCCGGCAAGGGCGTGCTCATCTGCAAGGACAAGGCCGAGGCCCGCGCCGCCGTGGAGGCCTGCTTCGTCTCGCGCGAGTTCGGCGACGCCGGCGACGTGCTCATCACCGAGGAGTACCTCACCGGCTCCGAGGTCTCGCTGCTCGTGCTCTGCGACGGCGCCGACGCCGTGCCGCTCGCTCCGGCGCAGGACTACAAACGCATCTTCGCCGACGACCAGGGTCCCAACACCGGAGGCATGGGCAGCTACTGTCCCGTGCCCGGCTTCGAACGCAAGGCCATCGACGCCGCGATGGAGCTCGTCGTCGAGCCCGTCGTCACGGCGCTCCGCAAGCGCGGCATCACCTATCGCGGCGTCCTCTACGCCGGCCTGATCGTGACGGAGGCCGGCGTCAAGGTCCTCGAGTTCAACTGCCGCTTCGGCGACCCCGAGACGCAGGCGGTTCTGCCGCGCCTGGACAGCGACCTGCTGGAGCACTGTGCGGCCGCCGCCAACGGCGAGCTCGGCGGCTCCAAGGTCCTCTGGAAGCCGCAGGACTGCGTGACGGTGGTACTGGCCTCCGCCGGCTACCCGGCGAGCAGCCACAAGGGCGACGTCATCAGCGGGCTCTCCGAGGCCGCCGCTACCGACGACGTGACCGTCTATCACGCCGGTACGGCGCTGCAGGACGGCCAGGTCGTCACGGCCGGCGGCCGCGTCCTCGCGGTGAGCGCGCTCGGCGACGGCTTCGCCGCCGCCCGCGAGCGCGCCTACGAGGCGATCGGCAAGATCGGCTTCGAGGGCATGCAGGTGCGTCCCGACATCGCCGAGCGCGCCGTCAAGGCGCGAGCCGGCGAGCTCGATCTGTTCCCCGCCGGATTCGGCCGCACGTGATGAGGACGACATGAGCAAGCGATGCGGTAGCCCTCTACCGCTGACGATCACGTGCGTGCTCGTGCTCTGTCTCGCCCTCGCCGGCGGCGCCCTGGCGGCCTGCGGCGAGGACTCCGCCCCCGCGGACGACGGCGGCTCCCAGAGCCCGTTCGCCGGGCTCTGGGAGCCGGTCGAAGCCTCGTTCGACATCACCTGGGACGAGGGCAGCCGCTCGTATTCGCTTTCGTCCGGAGGGAGCGGCGGCGGTCTCGAGGTGGTCGAGGCCGATGCGGCGCTCACCGTGACGCTCGTGGGCAAGAGCGGGGCCCGCAGCGACGCGTTGCCGGCCACAGAGAGCGGCGAGGCGCTGAACTTCGCGATCCCGATCAGCGAGGAGATGCCGACCGACGCGATCCTGACGTCGACCGGCGACGGAACGGCGACGCTCACCTTCGCCGGCCAAGACAACACCTGGGACTTTCAGAAGACAGACGAGATCGCGCTGGAGGACTGAGATCCCCGCGCGGCCGCGCTGCGCCGCCGGCAAAGGAGAGATGACGTGGAAGAGACGCGAACCGAGGTCGAGACCATTCTGCAAGGCATCGAGCTGGAGCCAGTGCTGGTCGGCATCGTGATGGGCAGCGAGAGCGACCGCGAGGTCATGGAGAAGGCGGCCAGGGAGCTCGACGAGCGCAAGATCCGATACGAGATCAACGTGCTCTCGGCGCACCGCGATCCCGACAAGGTCTCCCACTACGCGAAGACCGCACAGAGCCGTGGCCTCAAGGTCCTCATCGGCGGCGCCGGAAAGGCGGCGGCCCTCCCGGGCGTGCTGGCCGCCTACACCAACCTCCCCGTCATCGGCGTGCCGATCAAGACGAGCGACCTCGGAGGTCTGGATTCGCTGCTGAGCATCGTGCAGATGCCGCCCGGCGTGCCCGTCGCCTGCGTCGCCATCAACGGCGCGCGCAACGCGGCCATCCTCGCGGCGAAGATCCTCGACGTCTGATCCGTGTCGACGGCTCACCCGTCCAGTCCGCGCTCGCTTGACCGACCGGAGCCACAAGATACACTCGCGGCACGTCGCCTGTGGCATCCTCTACGGCGCGCGCGCGTCAGCAAGGAGCACCTGCGCGTGAGGACCGTCATCTTCATCATCGTGGCCGCCGCGCTCGCTGTGGCTGCCGGGTTCGTGGTCGCGCCGGTGGCCGGCGCCGAAGGCGTAAGCTGGCAGCGGGTCTACGACGGCCCGCTGCACGGCAGCGACGCCTTCACCTCGGTCGTCGTCGCCCCGAGCGGCGCTGTCTACGCCGCCGGCTACACCGCCGTCAGTACGGCCAACCGCTCGGATGTGCTTCTCGTCCGATACGCCGCCGACGGCACCAGCACCTGGGTGCGGCGGTGGAACGGTCCCACGTCGGGCAGCGACCAGTGCTGGGACCTGGCCCGCGACCGCAGCGGAGGACTGTACCTCGTCGGCCGCACGGCCGGCCGCGGCGGCGACGCGGTGATCCTGCGGTACTCGTCGAGCGGCCGGCTGGTCTGGTCGCGTCGCTTCAACGCCGGCTCGAGCTGGCAGGACGACGCCCGCTTCGCGCGTGGCCTCGCCGGCGGCGACGGGGTCTTCGTGGTCGTGGAGAGCTGGTCGGGCACCGCCTTCCGCACGCGCATCCTGCGGTACTCCCGCCTCGGCGCACGCGTTTGGACGGCGGCGCTGCCGACGGGAACGCGCGTATCCGACGTCGCGACGGACGCCAGCGACAACCTCTATCTCTCGGGCTGGTCCGGCTCCGCGACCGGGTCAGAGGCGGAGCTGGACTCCTTCTCCCGCGGCGGCTCGCGTCGCTGGGCCGTCCGTGTGCCCGGTGACGCCGCCTTCACCAGGGCGAGCGCCGTCAGCGACGGGCACGGCGGCATCGTCTGGACCATGAACTCTTCGGACGCCGCCGCCCAACTCGGGCACGGGACAGTGCTCGCATCGCCGTACACGGAGTTCGCGCAGCGGTGGGGGCCGGACCTGGGACTCGCGTCGCCCTACGAGCTCAACGATGTGGGCGGCACGCGGGCCGGCGGAGCGATCGCCGTCGGCCGAGCGACATCGGGTGGCGTGGACCAGGGTCTCGTCGTCCAGCTTGATCCGATGGGCGTGCCCGTCACGTCCCCGCTCGTGTGGAACGACGCTTCCGGCTGCAGCGGCGACCTCGTAGCGACGACCCCCGGCGACGGCGCGTGGATAGTCGGGAACACGGGCGCGGTCTTCTCCGCTCTGCACTACCTCCCGGCCTCCGGCTTGACCTGGCGCTACGACTACGCCGCCAGACGGGCCGGCCGCGCTCTCGCCGTCCAGCCTGCCGCCGACGGCGGCGCGTACGTCGCCGGCTGGGGTCGGGCGATCGGAGCCGGCGCCGACGCGCTGATCATTCGCCTGGCGCCCTGAGGCCAGGCGGGGCTGGTCCTCTCAGGGCCCGGCGAGCGCGGCCAGGCTCAGCGCATTCGTGGACGTGACGACCGGGGACGTCGTGGGCAACGCCGTCGCATACACCTCCACCGTGCCGAGTACCTCCCCATCCGCGCGATAGGTCGCGGTTCCCACCGCGGTGCCGGGCGCCGGGGCGGTGGTCAGGCCGGGGGTGAGAGCGAGGGTGCGCTTCACGGCGGCCCGCCTGCGCACGACGACGCCGGTCAGCGACGAACCGGCCACGCAGGTGAGCACGCTCCGGTCGGGCATGGTCCTCCGCGCGACGACGTCGCCGCTGCGGATCACAGCGCGCCGCCCATACAACGACGAGCCGTACAGCAGCAAGTCGACGTTGTCGCGCATGTTGCGCGCTCGCGACGGCTCCCGCAGGGTCGTGCTGATCAGCGGACGCAGCCCGGGCTGGCCGGCGGCCGCGAGGCAGTACTTGGCGAGGGGCGTGTACCCCGGCTTGATGCCCTCGCCCCAGGAGTATCGGAGGACCCAGTTCCTGGAGCTGCACTGGTAGCTCCCTCCCTCCCAGGTCACGAGCGCCTCTCTGATCGTGACGAACTCCCGGACCAGTGGCATCGCGCATGGCGCGTCGGCCCAGTTTGGCCAAGTCGCGCGCCGTCGTCACGTGCTTCGGGTCGTTGGGTGCTCCCGAGGCGTTGGTGTAGCGGGTGCGTCTCAACCCCCAGGCCTTGGCGCGCTGGTTCATGAGCCGGACGAAGCGGTCTTCGTTGCCGGCCACGTCGGCCGCCAAGGCCACCGAGCAGTCGGTAGCGCTGCGCACGATCATGCCGGTGATGGCCTCGCGATACCGGATCCTGTCCCCAGGTTGCAGCCCAATGCCCGTGCTGCCCGCAACGGCGTCCGAGACGACGAACCAGTCGTCCAGGACGTCGCGGCGCTGCTCGAGGACGATGAGCAGCGTCATGATCTTGGTCGTGGAGGCCATCGGCAGGCGACGGTCCGGGTACTTGGACCACAGCACTCGGCCGGTGACACGGTCAATGAGGATGCCGGACGCGGCGGCAACCTTCGGCGCTGGCTGGGCCTCGACCCGGGCTGCAGAGGCGGCGACCGCGGCGACGAGCAGACAGACGAGCAGGCCGGCGAGCGGCAGCAGGCACCGTGTCACCCTCGTCGCTGGATGTCCGCTGGTCGTCATGTGCCAGTGTAGGTGGCCGTCGACGTCCCCGCTGGGAAGCGGATGCTGATGTGGCCGTCCACCGGCGTCAGCAGCCGCACGACACCGTTGACGGTGACGACGGCGGGCACCGGCAGCGTGCCGTCATACGGAGCCTTCACGGTCAGGGCCGCAGGGCACGAGGCAGCGATCCTGCCCGGCGCGATCGTCACTCGCCACAGCTTGTGCAGGCCCGCCTTCGTACTGAATCCATACCCCCAAACGTTGGCGGACGGAAGCCAGCTGCGGTAGTCCCAGGTGGCGGGAGCCGGCGGAAGCGCGCGCCACACGCCGCCGGGGCGCAGGAACTCGAGGCCCGCCTCCGGGTGCTGGGAGAGCATCGTGCCGTGAGCGCCCCGCCCGATGACCTGAACGACGGGCGCGTCAGGCGCCAGGCTCCTGATCCTGGTGTAGAGACGGCCGGTCTGCGTCTTGGCCTGGTTGAAGCCGATGGTGTCGTCCTTGCTCCACCAGATCGCGATGGGCACGCCGGAGGTGGCAAGTGTGGCTGCGAACGGCGTCGAACTGCGCCGCTGGTACAACCAAGGGACCTGTGACGGCGTACCGCCGACCTCGCGGCGCATCAGGGGACGAACATCGGCCATGTCCACCTTCGCGAACTCACGGTAGCGCGCGGCGAGGTTCGCATTGCCGTCGACACAGATGCCGGCGGCGAAGACATCCGGGTAGCGCGCAATGGTGCAGAGCGCCTCATGTCCGCCCATGCTGATGCCGACCACGTACATGCGCTGGTGGTCGACGTGCACCCAGGGGAGGCTGCTCTCGACGACGTCGACGATCTCGGAGATGTCCTGGAGCTGGCCGGCGACCGCCCAGGAGTTGTATGCGTCGCGCCTGCCCGAACTGTCCGGGCAGATGACCATGAAGCGCTCCGTAGTGGGTAGATCGCCCCACCTGGACGCAGGCCCCAGGGGCGACGCCTTCCTGCCGTGCGGCTGGACGATGCAGGGCAGCGCCTCGTCGGAGCCGGGAGCGTAGTCGCGCGGCAACACCACCGTGGCGTATCGCGCCTTGTTGTTCCAGGCCCTGTAGGGAACGGCGATGACCTGGTTGCTGCCCACGGTCGTCGCCAGGCGCGTCTCGGCTCCGGCTGGGAGTGTCGAGGAATGGGCGTGCGGCGCGGCGACCCCCCCCAGGACCGTCAGCCACACCACACTGGTGAGGAATGCGAGCCGACGCAAGCGGATTGCCATACCTGGCCCCCTTCTGCTCCTCCAAGGGAAGGCGCGCCCACCTCGGCGCCCACACTCGGCAAGCATCTCAGATGCTCAGCGGCCCTACAAGCAGCGCGGACCGACCGCGGCGACGGCCGCTCCCTCGGTTCGTGCAGCATCGCCGCCAGCCGGGAAGAACCAAGGCATGAACAGACGTGCCATCAGGTCGTCCATGGCGCCGTCGCCGCTCGGCGCCGCCTCTCCGGGCGTCTCCAGCGGGCACTTCGTCTTCATCTCGGCGCAACTGCCCCTGGACGTCCGCGGTGAGCCGACGGGCGGGACGGCCGCCGGGCAAGCCGAGCGCGCGCTCGACAACCTCGCCCACCAGCTCCGATCCACGGGCCTCTCGCTGGACGACGTCGTCAGCCTCGAGATCCACCTCGTCGACCCGGCCGACCAGGCCGCTGTCGACGAGGCTCTCGAGGGCCGCTTCGCGGTGCCGTATCCCGCCGTGACGCTGTCCGGTGTACCATGGTTGCCCGGCGGTGCGCGGCTTCAGGTAGCCGCCATCGCGCAACGCTACTGAGGCTCACCGGTGCACAGGAACGACAAGCCGCCGAGCCCGAGGACGATCTCAGGCTTCCTCGCCAGCGCCATCGCTCCCGGGTACGTGGCTGTGCGCGCGCTGCTCAGCTGACCCACCCGCACGCAGAAAGGACGGACCCCATGGAGAAGCAGGTCTATGCGTCGCCCGACGGCGCTCCGGCCGTCGGCCCCTACTCGCCCGCCGTCGGCGTCGGCGACTTCGTCTTCGCCTCCGGCCACATCGCACTCGACCCGGACGGCAGGATCCACGGCTATACCCCGAAGGACCAGGCGCGCAAGGCACTGGAGAACCTCCAGCTGACGCTGGAGGCCGCCGGATTGACGCTCGCTCACGTCGTCAAGACGACGATCTTCCTCAAGGACATGGACGAGTTCGGCGCCGTGAACGAGGTGTACGGGGAGTTCTTCTCGGAGCCGTACCCGGCGCGCTCCACCGTCGAGGTGGCTCGCCTCCCCAAGGACCTCCACGTCGAGATCGAAGCAGTGGCGTACCGTGGCTGAAGCGCGCCCAAGCTCCGCTCCCACGCGAGGCGCGCGTCTCGCACTCCTCGTCGCGGCCATGATGCTCGCGGCGTTCCTCGCCGGCTGCGGCGGGTCCGCCGAGGACGACGACCCGTTCGCGGGGTACTGGATCGGCGGCGGGGCGGCAGGGATGAGGCTCGTCCACATCGTCAAGGAAGGTGACACCTACAAGGTCTTCGCCAACCCGAACTACGAGGCCCCAGCACCCACCATGGACGGCGAGGCGCTGGTCGTCGAGACGCACGCGGCCACGATGAGCTTCCTTCCCGCGGGGACGGACAAGCTCACCATGGACCTCTCGGGCGACGCGTTCGATGCGCCTGAGCAGACCGAGCTGAAGCGAGTCAGCGAGACGCAGTACGCCGACGCGGCCGTCGGCTTCGGCCTCGGCAGCATCCAGCGCGGTCTCGCCATGTGGAAAGAGGGCGGCGGCAAGAAGTACCCACCCGCGTCAGAAGTGACGCCTACGGGGGCGCTCAGCGAGATGGTCTCGTGGCCGATCAACCTGTTCACCGGCGAGCCGATGCAGCCCCGCGAAGGCAAAGGCGACTACACGTACAAGTTGGTCGCCGGCGGCGAGGAGTACTCGCTGGTCGGGTACCTCTCGGACGGCAGCAGCATCGGCAAGTGACCGTGCCCGCCCCGCGGGCGCTCGCGGCCTGAGCCGCGGCACCGCGAGGGCAGCGCGCACGCCGGCAGCGGCGTGGCCGGCCTCAGCCGCGCCGCTGCCGGTCGATCTCCCGCTGGATCTCGTCCTCGGTGATGGCCCGGCTCCCGCGCCCGTAGGCCTCCCAGGCGTTGAAGGCGAGGCCGATACCCCAGCCGGCGAGCACCCATCCCGGCCAGAAGTAGCCGGCGCCGTTCCAGTACCAGATGACGATCAGAAAGACGTTGATGATGCAGTACGCGATGACGTGATTCCAGAAGTCGCGCTTCTTCTTGATCCCCTTGATCGCCTGCTTGCGGAGTTCCTCGTCGGTCGCCATCTCGTCACCCCTTCGCGTCGTCGTCGGCGTCGTCGCTCTACGTCCGGATTGTCCACCACCGGCGCGCGCCGCGCCAGAGGAGCGCCGGGCCGGCACGGCCCTGCCGGCGTCCGCCTCTCACCCTGGCTGGTGTGAGAGAATCGTGGCGACGACAGACGGAGACGGCCGGGGCCCGGCCGGCCCGTGACGCCCGCGGCGGCGGAGGGCACGCCATGATCGAGCGCTACACGCTCCCTGAGATGGGCGCGATCTGGACCGAGGAAGCCAGGATGCAGGCCTGGCTCGACGTCGAGATCGCCGCCGTGAAGGCCTGGAACAAGCTCGGCAAGATCCCCGGCGACGCGGTCGCCGAGATCGAGGCCAAGGCGGCGTTCGACGTCGCCCGCGTGAACGAGATCGAGGCGACGACCAACCACGACGTCATCGCCTTCCTCACCAACGTGGCCGAGTACATCGGCGACGCCAGCAAGTACGTGCACTACGGCATGACGAGCAGCGACATGCTCGACACGGCGCTGGCGCTGCAGATCAAGCGCGCCGGGCTGCTCCTCGAGCGCGACCTGGTCGGTCTGGGCGAGGTGCTCAAGCGGCGCGCCTTCGAGTTCCGGGACACCGTCGAGGTAGGGCGCACGCACGGCATCCACGCGGAGCCCATCACGTTCGGCATGAAGCTCGGCATGTGGGCATTCGAGGTCAGTCGCGACCTCAAGCGGATGCGCATGGTCACCGTCAATGCCGTCGGTCGGCAAGATCAGTGGAGCCGTCGGCGCCTACAACAACATCGATCCGCGAGTCGAGGACCTGGTGTGCGAGGAGCTCGGGCTGGGCCGTGAGCCCATCAGCAACCAGGTGGTGCAGCGCGACAGACACGCCGCCTTCCTCTCGTGCATCGCCATCGTCGGCTCGAGCATCGAGAAGTTCGCCACCGAGGTGCGGCACCTGCAGCGCACCGAGGTGCGCGAGGCCGAGGAGGCCTTCGGCAAGGGCCAGAAGGGCTCCTCCGCGATGCCGCACAAGCGCAATCCGATCCTCAGCGAGCGCATGGCCGGGTGCGCGCGCGTGCTGCGCGGCAACGCGATCGTCGGCATGGAGAACATGGCGCTGTGGCACGAACGCGACATCAGCCACAGCTCGGCCGAGCGGGTCGTCCTTCCCGACAGCACCATCCTGCTCGACTACATGCTGCAGAAGTTCACGAAGCTCATCGACAACCTCGTCGTCAACGAGGAGCGCATGCTGGCGAACCTGGGCCAGAGCTACCGCCTCGTCTTCAGCGGGGCGGTCCTGCTGGCCCTCGTCGACAAGGGGATGTTGCGCGATGACGCCTACCGCGTCGTACAGGATTCGGCGATGCACGCGTGGCGCGAGGGCGTGGATTTCGGCATGCTCATCAAGCAGAACGACGAGGCCATGGCGGTGATGACGTCCGAGGAGGTCGACGCCGCCATGGACCCGGATCAGTATCGGGCCGGTCGCGACGTCATCTTCGATCGGCTGGAGAAGCTCGAGTTCTGAGGGGGACGGGATGGCGGACTGTCCGAGCTGCGGCGGGGCGCTCAAGGATGGAGACTGGACGTGCGGGGTCTGCGGCGCGCCGGTCGCGGGAGTGGGCATTGGCGCCGCTCCCGGCGGCGACTACGACGGGGGCGGCGCAGACGCTCGGCCGGATCCATACGGACCCTCGTCGGGATGGGCGCCGGAGTACGCGGCGCAGCCTGCGTCCGCGGCCGCCGCTCCGGCGGACGCCGGCCCATCCGGACTGCTTCGCCTGGTCGTCATCATCGCCGTCATCGCGATCATCGCCATCGTCGCCGTGTGGTTCTTCGTCCTCCGCGGCCCGGGTACGACCGGCGACGAGTTCCTCGGTACGTGGACGGCGACCGCGCAACAGGGCATCGGCACAGCCGTGGTGGAACGCACGGGCGACGATGCCTTCCTGGTGACACTCAGCGGGTCCAACCAGTCCGAGACGGTCGCCGTGCCTGCCCGTCTCGACGGCACCGAGCTCGTCATCACCATGGATGACTTCTCGCAGATCGCAGGAGACGGCAACTCCGAGGGCTTCAAGGAGGCGCTCAAGGCGCTCGCCGGAGACTTCCGCATCGTGTTCACGAGCGTCGACGCCACCCACCTGGACCTGCGCATCGTCGGCACGTCGGCCGCGGGACAGGACTTCGACCAGACGATCCCGCTCGTGCAGGAGGCCGCCCGGCACGACATGAGCACGCCGAGCCGCATCCGCCCGGCCACGCGCGGCGACGGACCAGAGGTCGTCGACCTCCTGAACGCCTGCGACGTCGCCGAGGTGGGCGAGCCGGACAGCACGATCGAGGACCTCGACGACGACTGGTCGGCGGAGGGCTTCGACCCGGGGAGAGACGCCTGGGTCGCCGAGGACTTCGGAGGGGCGCTCGTCGGCTACGCGTATGCCGGCGATCAGTTCCGCACCGGCGAGCTGGAGGCCGACCTCTGGGTGCACCCGGACCACCACGAACCCGACCTCGGCGCCCGGCTCCTCGGACTCGCCGAGCGCCGCGCCGCGAGGCTCGCGGTGGAGCGCGGCTACACGGATCCGAGCCTCGACGTCTTCTGCATCACCGCGAACCGCGCCAAGCGCGATCTCCTCCGCCGGCACGGCTACGAGTTGAAGCGGACGGTGTTCCGCATGACCGTCGACCTGGCCGGCGGGGCGCGCGAGCTCCCCGTTCCCGTGGGCCTCGAGATCCGGCCCTTCCGGCTCGAGGCGGATGAGCGCGTCCTGTACGAGACCATGAACGAGGCGTTCGTGGACCAGGTCCGCCACAGCGAAGAGCCCTTCGACGCGTGGCGAGCCCGTCTGCTCGCCCACGCCGACTTCGATCCGGGCCTCTGGTGGCTGGCGTGGGACGGCGAGGCGGCGGCCGGCGCGCTGATCGCCTACGACAACGGCGATCTCGGCTGGGTCAAGGAACTCGGCGTGCGCCGCCCGTGGCGCCGGCGCGGTCTGGGCGGCGCTCTTCTCGCCCACGCCTTCGCCGAGTTCGCCCGCCGCGGCCGGCAGCGCGTCGATCTCGGCGTCGACGCCGAAGGCGGATCGGCGCCGCAACGTGTCTACGCGCAGGCGGGCATGCAGGCGAGCTCCGCGTACGAGCTGTACGCGAAGCGTCTGGCCGGCTGAACCGGCCGCCGCGCGGCCGGACTCTCCGGCCCCGCGTATCGTCACCGTCGACGATTCACGTCGCCGCAGCGCGGGGGAGACCGGCCCATCCGATCCTCATGAAAGGAGCCTGCACGAGACGTCTCGTCGTCGCGCTGGCGCTCGCCGTCGTCCTGGCTGCGACCGTCATCGCCTGTGGCGGCACGACGACGGATCACGCGACCAGCGCCGCGCCCGTCGCGACTCCCAGCGAGACCGCCTCGCTCAGCGCGCCCGGCGCCGACGGCAGCGGAGGCGAGCACAGCATCGCCGGCGAAGACGATGCGGCCGAGATCCAGAGTGTGGCCGCAAACGGAGCCGAGGGCATGCCCGGGTTCGCCGAGACCCTCAGCGCCGCCGAGATCGAGGCGGTCACCGAGTGCGCGGCAGACGGGCTAGACTAGGCGCCGTACGAACCATCTCGACGAAAGGAGTGCGCATGAGACGCATGCTCATGGCGTTCGCGCTCGCGACCGTTCTGGCCATCACGCTGATCGCGTGCGGCGGTGAGACCGCCAGCGACTCGACCGGGGCGTCGCCCGCGCCTGCCGATACCCAGGCCGCGCCGGCGGAGACGAGCACACCGAGTGAGACGGCGCCCGACGCCGCCGCACTGTTCGCCGACAACTGCTCCGGCTGCCACGGCGCCGACGGCAGCGGCGGGAGCGGGCCGGACCTTCGCGGCGAGGACGACGCCGGCGGTGTCAAGAGCCAGATCGAGAGCGGCGGCGGCGCCATGCCGGCCTTCTCGGGTCAGCTCTCTCCCGACCAGATCGAGGCCCTCGCCGAGTACGTGACGACCGAGCTGCAGTAGGAGCTGCGGTATCATCCGGGCGATGGACGACACTCGTCGCACCGGCCCGAGACCGATTCATCCGACTCGCCCTGACCTGGATGTGCGCGTCCGTTTGCCCGGATCCAAGAGCGTCACCAACCGGGCGATGCTGCTGGCCGGCCTGGCCGACGGCACGTCCGTACTCCGCGGCGCCCTCGACGGCCGGCGACACGCTGGCGTTCGCCGCCGGCCTGCGTAGCCTCGGGATAGCGGTAGAGGCTGAGGCCGGTGATCTGCGCGTGACCGGCGGCGGCCGCATCCCGGCCACGGAGGCCGATGTCTTCTGCGCAGAGGCGGGCACCGCCGCGAGGTTCCTGGTCGCGGCGGCGGCCACCGGTGAGGGCGTCTACCGCTTCGACGCGGCGCCGCAGCTGCGGCGCCGGCCGCTCGCGCTCCTGCTCGACGCGCTCCGCGCCCAGGGAACACGCACCGAGCCGGAGGACGCCGGCGGCATGCCGTTCACGCTGCTGGCTCGCGGCCTCACAGGGGGCAGCCTTCGACTCCCCGGCGACACCTCGAGCCAGTTCATCTCGGCGCTGCTCATGGCGGCGCCGCTGGGCCGCGCGACCCTGGACCTGCGCGTGGACGGCCTCGTGAGCCGCCCCTACGTGACCATGACCCTACGGATGATGGCGCAGTTCGGCGCCGACGCGGCCGCGACCGGCGCCGACCGCTTCGTCGTCACGCCGGGCGCCTACGCGGCCCGCGACTACACCATCGAACCCGACGCTTCGACGGCCTCGTACTTCTTCGCCGCCGCCGCGACCGGCGGCCGCGTGCAGGTGCTCGGCCTGCACCGCAAGAGCGCTCTGCAGGGTGACGTGGCCTTCCTCGACGTGCTCGAGGCGATGGGCTGCACGGTGACCGACGAGCCCGAGGGTGTGCGCGTGGCAGGCCCGGCTTCGCTGGCCGGCCTCACGGTCGACATGGCCGACATCTCGGACACCTTCATGACCCTCGCGGCGATCGCCCCCCTGGCCACCTCGCCGGTGACCATCACCGGCATCGGCAACGTCCGCCTCAAGGAGTCTGACCGCATCGCCGCCGTGGAAGACAATCTGCGCCGGCTGGGGGTCCGGACCGAGTCCGGCGTGGACTGGCTCCGCGTGTTCCCGGCCACTCCTCGTGGCGCTCACGTCGACCCGCACGGCGACCACCGCATCGCGATGGCGTTCTCGGTGCTCGGTCTCCGCGTGCCCGGGAATCGTCGTCGACGATCCCGCGTGCGTCGGCAAGACCTGCCCGACGTTCTTCGACCTTTGGACCGCGCTGGAACAGGGAATCGGCCCAACTGGGCAAATAGGGGAAGAGCAGTACTGACAAGCATCCCAACGTCACCCGGCCGGGAGGGCGAGCATGGACGACGAGATCACGGGCAACGTGCCCGACGACACCGAGTTGACCCGCGTGACACCCCCCGCCGGCGACGACGCGACCCAGGTGATGCCGGCGGCCGGTGAGGGCGCGACCCAGGTGATGCCGAGCCAGGACGCCGGCGCGACGCGGGTGATGCCGGCGGCGGGCGAAGCTCCGCCCCCGCCGCCTCCCTCCCAGCCGACTCTCCTCATGTCGCATTCCAGGAGCTCGGGCTCCGGCGGCGTGCCCTGGTGGGTCTGGTTGATCGTCGTACTCGTCGTCATCGCCGCGGCGGCCGCGCTCTGGTTCCTCTATCTGCGGCCCACAGACACCTCCACCGGCGGCGAGGCATTCGTCGGTAACTGGGCGACGGCAGCGGGCGCCGGCGGTGGGCTCGTGATCGCCGAGGCGGGCGCCGAGCAGTTCAAGATCACGCAGTACGACGGCCAGCTCCAGCAGGTCGGCTCCACCACCGCGGACCTCGTGGACGGGACACTGCAGGCCAGCGTCAAGGCCACGGCGATGGGCCTGACCGGCGTCACCGGCACGGTGCAGGGGACCCTGTCCCACAACGACGCCGCTGACGAGCTCCTGCTCACGTTCTCGTCGGGCGATGTGCAGAGCGCTCCCGTGACGTTCGTACGCGTCGACGTCCTGTTGCCGGCGAGCCCCTCGCCGACCCCTACGCCGACGGCCTCCCCATCGCCGACGACCTCGCCGTCTCCGTCGGTCAGCCCCAGCCCGAGCGCCTCCGGGTCGCCGACCGCGGACCAGCAGGTCGTCGACGGCATCGCCAAGCTGCAGGTGGGCATCGTCACGTGGGCGAGCAGCAACAACAACCTCTATCCGCCGCCTCAGGACGTCGTCGAAGGCGGCGGCATCTCCCAATACACCGACCCGTGGCCGACCAACCCGTTCACCGGCCAGCCGATGACGCCGGGGACGGCGCCGGGCAGCTACGTGTACGAGCAGCTCGGCGGCGGCCAGAGCTACAAGCTCACCGGCTACCTGAGCAACGGCCTCACCTACTCAGTCCCGTGACGCGATGGGCCGCCCGCCTCCCGGCGGGCGGCCCATCGCCGAGAGCGATACAATCCCCCCACACTGCGCGGCGCACGACCCGAACGACGGATCGCGGTCGCCGCGGCGTCTAATGTCACGGCGGCCCCAACGCGACGGCAAGGGGCAGGATGGGTGCGGGTGACGTTCGATCCGGCAGAGCGCGAGATAGACGAGCAGACCGTCTCCGCCGCGAGGCGCGGCGACGGTGAGGCGTTCATGAGGATGCTCAAACACTACGACAGCCGCCTGCGCGCCTTGGCCTTTCGGATGCTCCGCGACCCCGTACTCATGGACGACGCGCTTCAGGACGCCTCGATCAAGGCCTATCAGGCCCTCAGGAGCTTCCGCGGCGACAGCGATGTGGGCACGTGGCTCTACCGTATCGCCTACACGACCTGCCTCGATTACCTGCGTCGCGAACGCCGCTTCCAGCTGCTCACCGCCGGAGGACGCGCCCGCCGAGTTCGCCTGCGACGACGACCCCTGTGACATCGTGACGCGATGGGCTGACCTCGAGGACGCGCTCGGCCGCCTCCCGGTGGAGCAGCGCGTGCTCGTCGTCCTCGTACACCACTACGGCTACGACTACCGCACGGCGGCCGAGGTGATCGGCATCCCCGAGGGGACCGTGTCGTCCCGGCTCGCGGCGGCGCGGGCGCGCCTGCGCCGCCTGCTCTGCGAGCCGGCCTACGTGCGGGAGCAGACGTCATGAACGGTCGCCGCGGAAGAGCCCGCCGAAGGTGCGCCGCTGTGCACCTGGAACGACGACCTCGGTCGAGAGCTGCGCGAGTCGCCGATCCCGGCCCACAAGCCGGACCACTTCGAGCGCGTGCGCGAGCGCGTGCGCGAGCTCTCCGGTCGGGACGAACGCCCACCCGGCGCGCCCATCCGCGCACGGGCCCGGCGCGTCCCGCCGGCGCCGCCGCGCCGACGCCGTACGATCCGTGCCGCCGCCGTCGCGGCGGTCGCCGCAGCTGTCGTGGCCGCCGTGGTGGTCACCTGGTCCGGCGTCCCCGGCATCCAGCGATCCGAGCCCGCGCAGGCCACCGCCGATACGGTGCTCGCCCGTGTGCAGCATGCCCTCGCCAGCCTCGGCAGCATCAGCGGTGACGTCGTCGAGTACGGCACGGCGCGCGGCAGGCCCTTCTCTCATCACCTGGGCTCGTTCACCTTCACCTCGGGCGGCGACTATCGCATCGTCCAGAAGGGGCAGAACGTCGCCTACACCTACGACGCGGTCAAACGGGTGGCGCGGCGCTACGTCTTCCGCGACGGCGAGACGCTGTACTCCGAGGTCTCCCGCGACCTGCCGGACCCCGGCCCGTTCTTCGGCCCGTGGATGGGCGTCTCGCAGGTGCTCGACCGCAGCGTCGCCGCCTACGCGAGGGCCGTCATCGCGGAGCTTGACCCAGACGTGCCCGTCAGCCCGGTGACCTACGAGGGTCGCACCGCTTGGTCGATCACGGTGCCTGAGCCTCTCTCGGGGGGCGGGAACAACGGGTCGGCGCACATCGTCGTCGACGCAGAGTCCGGCTACCCGTTGACTGTGGAGCACTGGACCGCCGACGGCGACGTCAGCGGCACGCGCATCGAGAACGTGCGCGTCGGTGGCGCGGTGCCGCGCAGCCGGTTCACGATCCCCACGAAGGCCCAGGACAGGCTGCTACCGGTGAGCGAGCGCTTCCGCCGCATGAGCCTCCGACAGGCGGCCGCCCTCGGCCGGCGCGCCGCGACCGGGTTCTCGCCCTACGAGACGCGGTGGGTCCCCGAGGGCTACCGTCTGAGTGGCGTCACCGGCGCCGTCAACGGAGCCTTCATGGGAGGGTACCGACCGGTCCGTGATGGCAACGTCGGCTCACTCACCGTGGTGCTCACCTACCGGCGCGGCTTCGACCGCTTCTGCATCGTCAGCCGCTGGCGTCACGACAACCCTCCCGGCTCCGACGATCCCTTCGACGAGAATTCGGTGGCGCTCACGGAATCCACCAGGCTGTCCATCTCGTCCGGCAGTCTGCGCGGAGAAACGGCAAGGATCGTCCTCGGACTACCCGACTGGCCACACATCTACGTCAGCACCGGCCACGACCGCCAGGTCTCGATCAGCGTCGCCGGTGATCTCACCAGAGATGAGCTGGCGCGCGTCGCCGGTTCGCTTCGACCCATAGGAGACTGAGCCGTGCGTGCGATCCGCGTCCACGAATTCGGTGACCCCGACGTCCTCATCGTCGAGGAACTGCCGCAGCCAGCGCCCATCGAGGGCGAAGTCCTCATCCGTGTGCAGGCGGCGGGTGTGAACCCCTACGAGACGTACGTGCGGGCGGGCCTCTACAGCGAACTGCCCGCCCTCCCCTACACTCCCGGCGCCGACGGCGCCGGCACCCGCGTCGACACCGGCGAACGCGTCTACCTGACGGGCTCGCTCAGCGGGACCTACGCGGAGTTCGCGCTCTGTCGCGAAGAGGACGTGCGGCCGTTGCCGGACGATCTCTCGTACGCCCAGGGCGCGGCCCTCGGCATCGCCTACGGCACCGCGTACCGTGCGCTGTTCCAGCGCGCCGCCGCGACCGCCGGCGAGCGCGTCCTGATCCACGGCGCCTCGGGCGGCGTGGGTCTCGCGACCGTCCAGCTGGCCGTCGCCGCCGGGCTCGACATCACCGGCACTGCCGGCAGCGAGGCGGGCAGCGACCTCGTCGCGGCACAAGGCGACGTGCGCGTGCTCGACCATCGTGACCCGAATCACCTCGAGGCGGCGCTTGCCTTGGCGCGGCGGCGGGTTCGACCTCATCGTCGAGTTCCTCGCCAACGCGAACCTCGGGGCGGACCTCAAGGCCCTGGCGCCGCGTGGCCGCGTCATCGTCGTCGGCAGCCGCGGACCCGTGGAGATCGACGCTCGCGATCTCATGAACAGCGAGGGCGCCATTCTGGGGATGCGGATGCCCAACGCGCGCCCGCACGAGGTCGCCGCGGCGCGCGCGGCCGTGGACGCCGGACTGCGCAGCGGGGTGCTGAAGCCCGTGGTCGGACGCGAGATGCCGCTCGCAGAGGCGCCACGGGCCCACCGCCTGCTCATGGAGCGGCCGGCGCTCGGCAAGCTCGTGCTGGTCCCCTAGCGGCATCTCTCTCCCGCGCCGGCGGCGTCCCCCCGCAGGGGCATGCCGCCGGCGTTCAGGTTCCTCCCGCAGTTGACCCCTGATTCAGCCCGCCGGGTGACGACCGCGCAGGCCCGTCGCCGTAGGCTCTTCTCAGGTCAACACAACTGCGGGGAAAGGAACCCACCATGACGACCATCGAAGCCACGCCGGCACTCGCGACACCGCGACTCGACGTCGGTCTCACGTTCAGGAGCGGCTGGAACGCCTTCGCCGCCGACATCGTCCCGCTGCTGGTCGGCGGCCTGATCGCCGGCATCCTGTCCGTCGTAACGCTCGGCATCCTCGCCGGTCCGCTGGTCGCGGGGCTGTACTCCATGGTCGTCGGCCGCATCCGCGACGATCGCAGGGCCGAGATCGGCGACGTGTTCTCCTGCATGGACCGCTTCTGGAGCTTCTTCGGCGCCGCCATCGTTCTGGTCGTGCTGATCGGGCTCGCCTCACTCACCATCATCGGTGGCGTGCTGCTCGCGACGATCTGGATGTACGTGATCCCGTTGATGGTCGACCGCAAGATGGGCATCTACGACGCGATGGCCGCGAGCTACCACCTGGTGGTCGACAACGGGTTCTGGGAGCATCTCGCGCTCGCCGTTCTGTTGTTCGCGCTGAACGCGGTCGCCGACGGACCCCTGGCGATCATCGCCGTGCCGTTCACGATCGCGACCATCTCCGCGGCGTACTTCGTCGCCGACGGACGCGGCTCGCTCGTGGAACGGATGTAGGCCAGCCCCGGCGAGAGGCCGGAAGCTCGAAGCCGAACGGGCCCGGCGGTGGCACAGCGCCTCCGCCGGGCCCGCGCGCTGCGTTCCTCGTGGCCCCTTTCCCCCGACGTCGTCAGCGATCCTCGGAGGCGTCCTTCATATCGCACCAGGCCCTGAAGATGGACACGAGCTCAGCCCTGAGTTCCTCGGCCTGAGCCAGGTCCTCGACCTTGAGGAAGCGCGCGACGTCGCCGCTGCCCTCGAGGTGGGGGAAGTCACCGGGGATGCTCGCCCCCGTGTGGAACATCAGACTCACGTGCTTCTTCGCACGAGGGTTGAAACTCGCGATGTTGCCCTTGTACGAGAAGGTGGGGCTCTTCCACTTGATGGACTCCTCGATGCGCCCGTCTGACCTGAGGATCGCCGCGCGCATGAAGAGCATCACGTCACGCTGCGGGTTGTCGTAGCCGGCGAACCACTCGTCGACCTCGGGATCTTGCATGACGACCTCCAGGACGATGGCAGGCTCAGTCCACCGGCAGCGCGAAGAAGTCGCGCGGCGTCTGGAAGCAGACCTGGTCGATCGTCTCCTTGTCGAGGCCCATGAGCTTCATGGCCAGCATGACGCGCGGCACCATGAAGTAGTCGTTGCCCATGCCGCCGAGCTCGGAGTTGATGATGAGCCGGTCGCGCCAATCAGGACGGTCGACGACGATCCGCGCGGCGGCCTCCGGCGGCATCTTGTCCCAGCAGATGGAGAGCCCGACCATGCCGCCGGTGCTCATGCGGAACTCCATGGTCTCCTCGCCGGCGTGGTCGAACACGCAGCGTTCGACCGGGAACCCCTCTTCCTTGATGATCTCGAACACGCGCGGGGTGACCGTGGGGCCCTGGGGCGCCAGGCGGATCGGCGTGTGCAGGATCACCGGCAGGTCGTGCTCCTTGGCCAGGCGCAGGTGCTCGCGGAAGAGCCACTCCTCGAACTCGGTTCCGCAGTCGAGCCCGATCTCGCCCATGGCGACGACACGGTCGTTGGCGAGGTACTCGGGCATGCGCTCGAGGCATCTGCTCGGCGTCGGCGCGGTTGACGCCGAAGAACGGTACCGCGATCGACGTGTATGCCTCATAGCCGAGGGTCGTGGCCGTCGTCGCCTCCATCGTGAGGAAGCGCTCCCAGAGGAGCAGCACGGTGTCGGCGTCGTGCGTGCCGATGAACATGTGCGGACTCGGGATGACGGCCGCCTCCATCCCCATCATCACGAGCTTCTGGAGCTGCACGTCCTCGATCATGTCGGTGTGCAGGTGCGCGTCGATGAATCTCATGCCGGTTCCCTTCCCTCTCGTGATGGATGACTACTGGTCGCGTCGTGGCAGCCGGTCACGTCTTGGCCGGCGGTCATGCAGGAGGCGGCGCTTCGCAGACCGGATTCTTCTCGGCGAGTGGTCGCTCGCGGTCGGTCGCCCAGCGGGCGACGGCAGCCACAGCGATCAGGATGCCGAGCACGCAGGACCCGGTCCAGCCCCAGTGCTCGTAGACGAGGGCGGCCATGGCGGAGCCGACGGCCGCCCCCACGAAGCACGACGTCATGTAGAACGCGTTGATCCGGCTGCGCGCCGCCGGCCGCAGCCGGTAGATCTCGCTCTGGTTGCTGATGTGAAGGCCGGTCGTGCCGATATCCAGCACCACGATGCCGGCGAGGAGCGCGGCGAGGGATTCGCCGCCGAGCCACAGGAGCCCGAAGCCGGCGAACATCAGGCCGACGGAACCGCCGGTCAGCCAGTACGCCCAGCCGCGGTCGGTGAAGCGGCCGACGACGGTGGCGGTGAGCGCTCCGGCGGCGCCGACGAGGCCGAAGAGGCCGATCACGCCGTCGCTGTACCCGTAGTGCGCGCCGGCGAGAAGGAAGGCCAGCGTTGTCCACAGCACGCTGAACCCCGAGAAAGAGAACGCCCCGTACAGAGCACGCCGGCGCAGGATCGGCTCGGCGCGCGCGATCTCGACCACGGAGGCGAGCAGCCTGGGGTACGAGAGACCGGCGGATTCGCGGTAGCGCGGCAGCTTGACGTACAGGAGCACGGCCTGGGCGGCCATCAGGACGGCCGCGACGATGTACACGGCGCGCCACCCGGCGGCCTCGGCCACGAGGCCGGAGAAGGTGCGCGCCAGCAGGATGCCGAGGAGGAGGCCGCTCATCACGGAGCCGATGACGCGGCCGCGCTCGGCCTCCGTCGAGAGCGTCGCCGCGAACGGCACCAGGATCTGCGCCATCACGGAGGTGACGCCGATGACGCCCACGGCGGCGATGAAGAAGCCGATCGACGGCGCCGCCGCGGCCGCGGCCAGGCCGACGACGGTGATCGCGGCCAGCGTCACGATCAGGCGGCGCCGTTCGAACAGGTCGCCGAGCGGCAGCAGCAGGATCAGGCCTGCCGCGTAGCCGATCTGGGCGGTCGTGACAATGAGTCCCGCGACCGCGGCAGTCACCCCATAGCGGTCGCGGATCGTGTCCAGCAGCGGCTGGGAAAGGTAGTTGCTCGCGACCGCCTGACCGGTCGCGACGGCGAAAAGCAGGATCAGGCCGCGGCTCATGCCGCCGCCCGCGCCGCTGACCTGGGTCGAATCCGGAGGTGCGTTCACAGACGGTCCCTACAGGCCGTGGCAGAGCGTGTCAAGCGCTCGGACCATTCCGCGGAACGGTCATATTGACCGCATCGTGGAAAGCGGAGACCGCGTGATTGAGTCTGACCAGACCCGGGAAGACGGCCCTCAGACACCGTTGTGACCCACTCACGGAGGTAGACCGATGGCAGCGACAGATGATCCCGGCGACGTCGTGCTGGCACTGGCGGAGCACGAAGAGGCGATGAGCGCCCTGTACTCCGCCTACGCGAAGGAGTTTCCGGAGGTCGGGGAGCTGTGGACGTCTCTCGCGCGCGACGAGCACGGTCACGGGGCGCTGCTCCGCTCGTTGTCGGGACGGACCGACGACCTCGCCCCCTTCGTCGCCAACCGCGGGTACGACCTCGCCGAAGTGCAGGCGGACACGGCGCGTCTCAGGAACCTCGCACAGATCACACCGGTCGCCGGCTTCCCCCTGCAGGAGGCGTTCCGTGTAGCGCTCAAGCTGGAGGACTCGCTGATCGAGTCGCAGATCCTCGTCGTCTACGAGGGCGACCCGCCCGAGATCGCGCAGGTCATCGACACGTTGCGCGAGCAGACCGAGAAGCACCAGCGCCGCCTGCGCGAGAAGTTCGAGGGGCTGGGCGCCCACAGCTGACCGGCGGGGTCGACGAGCCGGCCGTGCAGGTTCGTGACCACTGTCTCCCGGTGCAGGATGGCGCTGTCCTCATGCGCGAGCGCGTGACGTGGCCCATGCCCTCCCCCGCCACGCCGGAAGGATCCGCATCGTAGCGCGCCCTTCGTCACGGTCGGTGATGCCGCGGCACTACTGACTCCACCCGTTCGGGAGTCTCTCCGGCTGGTGACGAAAGACGTGGCGCGGTAGTGTGCGCAACGTGGACCAGCCCTCGCGATTCGTCGATTTCAGTTCCGGCCGCAGAGCCGGAATCATCCTGATCCTCGGCGGACTATGGACGATCGGGTCCTTCGCAACCGATCTCTACCTGCCCGCGATGCCTGCGACGGCCAGCGACCTCGGAGCCTCGGCGCAGGCCGTCGCGCTCAGCGTGACCACCTTCCTCATCGGCCTCTCGTTCGGCCAGCTGCTCGCAGGCCCCCTGAGCGACATCTACGGCCGGCGGCGGACACTGCTCGCCGGCCTCCTCGTGTTCACGGTGTCGGCGCTGGTGTGCGTCTTCGCGCCGTCGGTGGAGATGCTCATCGCGGTGCGCTTCATCCAGGGAGTCGCGGGCGCGTTCGGTCTGGCCATCCCCAGCGCGATCATCACCGACTACTCCCGCGGGCGCGACGCGGCTCGCCTGTTCTCCCGTGTCGCCTTCATCGGCGGTGTGGCGCCGATCGTGGCTCCGCTTCTCGGCGCCCAGCTCCTGATCCGTTCCGGCTGGCGCGGGCCGTTCGTCGCGATGACCGTGATCGGTCTGATCCTCACCGCGAGCGTCGCCATCGGGCTCTCCGAGAGCCTGCCTCAAGAGAAGCGCTCGGCGCGCGGGTTGAGTCCCGCCCTTCGCTCCATGGCGATGCTGTCTCGCGACGTCGACTTCATGGGCTACACCGTGACCACCGCTCTTGTCTTCGTCGCCTTCTTCACCTACCTGACGGGGTCATCGTTCGTCTATCAGGAGGTCTACGGCGTCTCGGCGACCTTCTACAGCGTGCTCTTCGCGGTGAACGCCGTCGGCATGCTGGCGGCCACCCAGGTCAACCACCGGCTGCTGGCACGCTTCTCCCCCCGGCAGCTGCTCGCCGCCGCGCTGGTGGCGGACGCGGCCGCCGGTGCGACGCTCCTGGCGGTGGTGCTGATCGGCGGGCTGGGGATCTGGGCCTTCGCGGCGCCGATCTTCGTCCTCGTGACGAGCCTCGGCTTCATCTACGCGAACTCGACGGCGCTGGCCCTCTCCTTGCACCCTGAGGTCGCCGGCTCCGCCGCGGCCTATTTCGGCACGATGCGCCTCGGCCTCGGCGCGCTGGCCACACCCCTGGTGGCACTCGGCGGCACGGTGAGTGCCTTCCCGATGGCGCTGATGATCGCCCTGTCGCTGGTGGCCGCCCTGGCGCTGTTCGCCGTGATCGCGCGGCGCACGCGAGATCAGCCCGTGCTTCTTGATCTTCCGGAAGAGGCCTCCGCGGACGTACCGGTCGCCTGAGCGTGACGTCCGGGCGAGCGCACCTCGCCGCCGCCCGCGCCCTTCTCCGGTACACTCTCCCCGAACGGCGGACACCCGGGAGGTGGCAGACGATGATCTGCGAGATCGCGAGGAAGCTCGAAGGCGAGAACCTCGAGCGCATCCAGTCCCTTGAGAACGACCTCGGCCTCACTCTCGTGGCCTTCTCATGCCGGTCGCTCGATCCGGCGCGCGAAGAGAAGCTGCAGAAGATGATGCAGGAGTTCGGTCCGCAGCTGCAGACGCCGCCGGCCCGACCTGACGAGGACCAGCTCACGCGCATCCGCGCCGCGGAGGAGGAGCTGGGCCTGGCGCTGATCGCCGTCAGTCCGCCGGCTCAGTGAGCTGACGGCCGCGCGGGCTCAAGCCTTCGGATTCGGTGTCTTCACCACGAGGAAGCGGACGCGGGCGGCGCTCTCGTTGCGGATCGCGTGCAGGTGGCCGGCGGCGCTGGGGACCAGCGTGTCCGGCCCCGCCGTCACGGACTCCCCTTCGATCTCCACGGTCGGCGTCCCCTCGAGAACGTAGAAGTGGGCGTCCACCGGCGCCTTGTGCGGCTTGACGACCTCGCCCGGCTCCAGGGTGATCTGACTGACGACGACGTGCGGCGTCGAGTAGAGGTGCCGCACGTCCACGCCGTGCGGGTTGTCGGCCACGGGGATCTGGTCGGCGGTGATGGTCTGCATGGAGTCTCCGTTCGTCGGGAGAGGCCGCGATGGGCCAGGATCGGTCACGACAGAGATTCCCGCAACGCCCCCTGGCGAGTCTTGACGCTGGTCAACCGCGTGAGGCGAACGGGAAGCGGGCTTACGGCCCGACCCGCGCACAAGCTCGTCTGCGACCGAGGCCGGCAAGAGACGCGCACAAACAGGTCGCGCGCGCGGGAAGACCGCGGACGACATGACGCGCGAGCACGACGCTACCGCCGGACATGGTCCAAGGGCTCTGGGACCAGATCTCGCCCGAGGCCGACACGTGGCGGGCGATGGGCGTGTTCGGCGCGGCGGTCCCGGTGCCCGAGAACGCGCCGCTGCAGGACCGGCTGCTGGGTCTCACCGGCCGTCGACCGGAGTGATGAGGCCGTCCCGCACCGGTGTTTGGGGGGCGGCAATCTCCCAGTCCCTTGACGGCCAGCTCACATCACCTCTACACTGCGCCCCTAACGACTGCCGGCACTGCTCGCAGTTCCGGCAGCCCGTGCCACGCAGTCCTGGGCGTGTCGTACATTCATCCGGGGAGGAAACACAGTGAACAAGACCAGCAGGAAGCTCTCTCTTGCGCTGATCATCGTATTGGCGCTCTCATTCGGGGCGGTGGCACTCGCCGCCTGCGGAGGCAGTGACGATGGAGGCGACGGAGACACGGGCGGCGCGCCGTTCAAGGTCGGCCTCGCCGCACCCTTCACCGGCGACTACGCCACCTACGGCGCGTCTCACAAGGCGGGCGCCGACATCGCCATGGCCGAGCTCAACGACGCCGGCGGCGTCAACGGCGGTCAGGTCTCGACAGAGCTCGGCGACGACCTCGGCGACCCAAAGCAGGCCGTGCTCGTGGCCCAGAAGTTCATCGACGACACCTCGCTCGTCTTCGTCGACGGCCACATGTTCTCCGGCGCCACCATCGCCGCCGGCGCCAAGTACGAGAGCGCCGGCCTGACCATGATCTCACCGTCCGCCACCAACCCGGACATCACACCGCTGGGCGCCTACATCTGGCGCATCTGCATGACCGACGCGTTCCAGGGTGAAGGGCTGGCGAAATACAGCGTCTCCACGCTGGGCAAGCAGAAGATCGCCATCATGTACGACAGCTCAGACTACGGCCGCGGCCTGGCGGACGCCTTCGAGAGCGGCGTCACCGGCGCCGGAGGCACCATCGTGGGCAAGCAGCAGTACGCCACCGGCGATACCGACTTCAAGTCCCAGCTGACGAAGCTGAAGAGCGCCGGCCCCGACCTGCTGTTCCTCTCCGGCTACTATCCCGAGGGTTCGAAGATCGCCCAGCAGGCCAAGGAGCTCGGCATGGACGTCCAGATGCTGGGCTCTGACGGCTACGCATCAGACGAACTGCCCAAGCTCGGCGGCGCCGCGGTCGAGGGCATGCTCGTGTCCACGTTCTTCGACTATACGAACGACGACCCGGCGGTCCAGAAGTTCGTGGACGCCTACAAGGCAGCCAACGATGGGGCCAACCCCGACTGGTTCGCGGCCAACTCCTACGACGTGATCATGCTGGCCGCCCAGGCAGCCGAGAACGCCGGCAGCAACGACCGCACCGCCATCAACGACGCTCTCGGTGCGATCGGCACCTACGAGGGCATCTCCGGCCCCATCACGTTCGACGAGAACGGCGACGTCGTGAAGCCGCTCACCATCGTCATCGTGCAGGACGGCGCCTTGACCACCGCTCCACAGCAGCCGACAGAGTAGCGACCCCGCACTGAGGCCGGGGAGGGGCGGATGGCACGGCGCCACCCGCCCCTCCCCAAGCCGATGTTCAGCACCCAAGGCACAGATCCGAGGACCTCATGAGCGAACTCGGACAGCAACTCGTCAATGGCCTCATGATCGGCTGTCTGTACGCCCTGATCGCGGTCGGCTACACGATGGTGTACGGCATCATCGAGCTGATCAACTTCGCCTTCGGCGAGCTCTTCATGTTCGGCGCCTTCATCACCATCATGATGATGGTCCCGGAGATCTCCCTCTTCGGCACCACGGTCCCGATGCCCGGTCTCAGCTTCTTTTTCGCCATCCTCATCGCGATGGCGGTGGTCGCCGTCATGGGCGTGATCATCGAACGGCTGGCGTACCGGCCCCTCCGCAACGCCCCCCGCCTGGCGGCGCTCATCTCGGCGATCGGCGTCTCGATCCTGCTGCAGAACGTCGCCCAGGCCATCTTCGGATCCCAGCAGGTCCCGTTCCCCGACATCCCGCTGTTCACCACCGCGGCCGGGGCACCCAAGGCCTTCGCGCTGGGCGATGTCCAGATCACCTACTTCCAGGTCTTCGTGGTCGTGGTCACCGTGACGGCCATGCTGCTGCTCAACCTCTACGTGCGGCGCACGCGCATGGGCCGCGCGATGCGCGCCTCCGCTCAGGACAAGAGCACGTCGGCCCTCATGGGCGTCAACGTGAACAAGGTCATCGCGCTCACCTTCCTCATCGGTTCGGCGATGGGCGCGCTGGCAGGCGGCCTCTATGGGGGCGTGTACCACGCCGCGTGGCCGCTGATGGGGTTCAACCCCGGCCTCAAGGCCTTCATCGCCGCGGTGCTCGGCGGCATCGGCAACATCCCCGGCGCCTTCCTCGGCGGCCTCCTCCTCGGCGTCATCGAGGCCCTCGGCTCAGCCTACCTGCCCATGGGCTCGCAGTATCGCGACGCGATCGCCTTCGTGATCCTGATCCTCATCCTGTCGTTCAGGCCGTCCGGCCTGCTCGGCTCCACCGTGGGACAGAAGGCCTGACGTGACCGGCACTCCGCAGAACAACGAGACCGACGGCCAGAGCACCGGCCCGGGCGGCTACCGCACCAAGCTCAACCCCATCGCCGTCGGCGCTCGTCGGCAACGGGACCACGAGGTCCCAGCGCATCGCTCCTGGCCGTACTGCTCGCGCATCGCTGTGATCCTTCCGTTCCTGGTCGGGTCCAACCGGTGGATCACGCTGATGACCGTCGTCGTCATCTACATCGTGCTCGCATCCGGCCTCAACATCGTGGTCGGCTTCACGGGCCTTCTGGACCTCGGCTATGTGGCCTTCTACGCGATCGGCGCCTACTACACGGCGATCATCTTCAACAACGTCCTGAAGGTGAAGTTCGGCGTCGACATCGACGCCTACTGGTGGCTCACGTGGATCAACTTCGTCGTCGGCGGCCTGATGGCTGCGGTCGCCGGCGTGCTCATCGGCTACCCGACCCTGCGCGTCCGCGGCGACTACCTCGCGATCATGACCCTGGGCTTCGGCGAGATCATCCGCATCGTCGCGCTCAACTGGGTCGGGCTCACGCGCGGGCCGTCGGGCATCTCCGGCATCCCCAAGCCGGCCTTTCTCGGCTTCGAGCTCAGCACCCAGAAGAGCCTCTACTTCCTGGGGCTCGCCCTGGCGCTGCTCTCGTTGTGGACGATCTCGCGCATCGTGCGGTCGCGCATCGGCCGCGCCTGGACGGCCATCCGCGAGGACGAAGTGGCGGCCGAGGCCATGGGCATCCACACCTCGCGGTACAAACTGCTCTCGTACGCCACCGGGGCCTTCTTCGCCGGCGCCATGGGCGTGTTCTTCGGCCACTACCTCAACTACATCTCGCCGAGCAGCTTCATGCTCATGGAGTCGTTCCTCATCCTGAGCCTGGTCGTCCTCGGCGGCATGGGCAACATCGCCGGCCCCGTGCTCGGTGCGATCGTCTGGATGGGTCTGCAGGAGTGGCTGCGCGACTTCCCCTTCGTGCAGGCTCACCCCGAGACGCGCGGGATCGCCCTGGGGCTCGTCCTCGTGCTCCTCATGGTCTTCCGTCCGCAAGGCCTGCTCGGATCGATGCGCGTGAAGCTCGAGATGCGACCGAGCAGCAAGGACGAGGCGGACCACGAACGCCAGGTCTGGTCTGATGCCAGCCACTAGCGAAGCAGCCACGAAGGCGGGCCCGCCCGCCCCCAGCAGCGCCGAGCGCGTGCTCGAGACGACCCAGCTGGTCAAGTCGTTCGGTGGTCTCGTCGCCGTCAACAAGGTCGACTTCCACGCAAGCGAGAACGAGATCGTCGGCCTCATCGGTCCCAATGGCGCCGGCAAGACGACCCTCTTCAACGCCATCACGGGCGTCTATCCACCCACCTCGGGAACCATCCGCTTCAAGGGACGCGACATCGCCGGCATGCTCCCGTCCAAGGTGACCAAGCTCGGCGTCGCACGCACCTTCCAGAACATCCGGCTGTTCAACGAGATGACGGCGCTCGAGAACGTCATGGTCGGCCAGCACTGCCGCGTCGCACACGAACATGCTGAGCATCGTCGTGCGCACGCGGGGAGCGATGCGCGCGGAACAGACGGTCCGCGACAAGTGCATGGGTCTCATCGAGTATGTGGGACTGGCCGGACACGCCGGGGAACTCGCCAAGAACCTGCCCTACGGCTCGCAGCGACGACTCGAGATCGCCCGCGCCCTCGCCACTGAGCCCACGGTGCTCTTCCTCGATGAGCCGGCGGCCGGCATGAACCCACAGGAGACCGCCGCCCTCATGGGCCTGATCCGCCGGATCCGCGAGGAGCGCATGACCATCATCCTGATCGAGCACGACATGAAGGTCGTCATGGGCAGCTCGGACCGCGTCGTCGTCCTGGACCACGGCGAGAAGATCGCCGAAGGACCGCCGGACCAGGTGCGCAGCGACCCCAAGGTGATCGAGGCGTATCTCGGGAAGGGCGCCGCATGAGCACCGCAGCGGCGCCCCAGGAATCCGGCGCGCTCCTCGAGGTCCGGGACCTCCACGTGTTCTACGGCAACATCGAGGCGATCAAGGGCGTTTCGCTCGAGATCCGCGAGGGCGAGATCGTGACCCTCATCGGCGCCAACGGCGCCGGCAAGACGACGACGCTCGAACGCCATCTCCGGGCTGCTGCGCCCGCGCAGCGGCACCATCAGCTACGCAGGTCAGGCCCTCGCCGGTGTGCCGGCGTACGAGGTCGTCACCAGGGGGCTCTCGCAGGCGCCCGAGGGCCGCAAGATCTTCCCGCGCATGTCGGTCAGGGAGAATCTCGAGATGGGCGCCTTCTCGCGGCCGCGCCAGGACCTCAAGGCGGACTTCGAGCGCGTCTTCGACCTCTTCCCGGTCCTCAGGGAGCGTGAGTCGCAGCCGGGCGGCACGCTGTCGGGCGGGGAGCAGCAGATGCTGGCCATGGGCCGAGCGCTGATGGCGGGCCCCAAGCTGCTCATGCTGGACGAGCCGTCCATGGGCCTGGCGCCGATGCTGGTCGAAAGGATCTTCGCTATCGTCAAGGAGATCAACGCCCAAGGCACCACCATCCTGCTGGTGGAGCAGAACGCCCATGTGGCGCTGGAGATCTCCAGCCGCGGCTACGTGCTCGAGACGGGTCGCGTCACGCTCACCGACGAGGCGTCGGCCCTGCTGCGCGACCCGCACGTGCGCGAGGCGTATCTCGGCGCCGACTGAGCTCCGCCCTCCGGCGCCACCTGTCACGACCCGCAGCGGCGGGCGTCAACCCGCTACTTGACCCTGAAGCCTCTCCACGGCGTCCGGACGGCGGTGTTCGCAGGCGTCTGGCCGACCGAAGCGCGCACGCGGTACGCGCCCCTCCGGAGAGGCCGATACGACCAGGTGTAGGCGCCGGCGGCCGTGGTGGCGGGCGACGCCTTCTTCACGGTCCTCCAGACACCGGCCTTGCGGCGCTGGACGACCACTGCGATCTTGGCGCCGCCGAGGCTGACCGGCGCCAGGAGGCCGCTCATCCTGACGCGCCGGCGCACGGCGACTCTCGTCGGCCTGGCCTTGAGTTTCAGAGAAGGAGTGACGGTCACGACGAACTCCGTCGCACTCGAGACCTTGCCGCCCGGCGTGAGCACCGAGACGAGGCCTGACGTCGCGCCTGCGGGCACGAGCGCCGTGATCTGCGTGTCTGAGTCGACGACGAACGCCGCCCAGACACCGTTGAAGATGACGGCCCGGGCGCGGTCGAGGTGCTGGCCGGTCAGGGTCACCGTGGTGCCCGGCACGCCCGCGCCCGGGGTGAGTCCGGAGAGCGTGGGCGCGGCGATGGAGTGATGCGCGCTGCCGGCGGGGTCAGAGGGAGATGCCGTGACGGGATGGCATGAGGTGCAGGCACTGGAGCGGTCCGGATGGGCGGTGTGGGTGACGGTCGACCCGTCGGGCAGGTGACACGCGGACGTGCACGCCGCATCGAGGCGCGCCCCGCTCATGTCCTGACCGGGCGCGTGGCACGTCCAGCAGGTCAGGTCCGGCAGGGGTACCTTGTAGCCGGGATGACAGCCGAGGCAGGCTTCGTTCGTCGGCGTCCACCAGGTGTGTGCGTTGACGTGACAGGTCTCGCAATCGGCGAGGGTGAGGCCGCCGTGGATGTAAGACGCACGGGCGTGGGCCGGCAGCGGCGAGAGCGCGGTGACGAGCGCGAACGCCGCAACGACGACGACGAAGCCGATCAGGTGAAGCGGCCGGCCGCCGCGAATGCGTCTGTATCTCATGTGCTCCCCCGATCCTGCCTGGTCGGTCGATGGCGTTGAGGGGGCCGCGGTGGACGACGTCCACCGCGGCCCCGTGTCTTCACCCGGCGTGGGGCTCCCGGGCGTGTCTTGCGATCGTGGCGCCGATGACTAGCGGCGGACCTTGATCGTCATGTACGGGCTGTACTTGTTGGTACGCGAAGAGCTCGAACGCTCCCACTTGAACCTGTAGTTCTTGTAGGTCCTCGTGACCTTGAACGAGAACGCGAAGTTGCCCTTTGCATCGGACATGGTCGTTCCGAGCACCTTCTTACCGCGAAGGAGCTTGACCTTGGCGCCGGCGGCGGCGGAGTTGTCGCCGTTGACGACCCGACCGGACACGTGGGCCTTGCGGTTCTTGCGGACCGACTTCGGGGCGGCGCGTTGCGCGTACTTGCCGCCGACCGACTTCGCCATCTGCTCGGCCTTGACCAGGCCGGCCATGATGTAGGTCGGGTTGTGAACGCTCTCGGAGGCGTCGTTCTCGAACACCTTGTAGTTCCACGTGGCCCTGCCGACGAGGATGTAGCCGGCGTTCGTGGTCACGGTGTTGGAGAACTCTCTCCGGGTCTTGGCCTTGGTGATCGCCGTGACGACCTTGGCCGCCTGCGCCGTCGCGTCCTCCTGCCACTCGTCGATCTCAGCCTGGAGCTCTTCGCGAGACTGACTCGGATGGCAACCGGTGCAGGAGTCTTCACCCTCGTAGCCGGCGCCTGCCAGCTCGCTCCACTCCTCGGCGTCGCCGGGGAGCATGGGCTTCATGCCGTGCGAGATTCGCGTGGCGCCCTTGTTGGTCTTGGGCATGTGGCAGTCCTCGCACGCCGCACCAGGCATGAACTCGGCGCCGTCGGCGGTGTCGTACATGGCGCTGCGGGCGTGGAGGGTCTCACGCTGCGGGTGACTCGGGCTGCCATGAGCAGCCAGGTCATCCATCGGCTTCGGGGCCGGCTTCTGGCCCTGGACCTCCACCTGCCAGTTGTGACAGTCCTCACAGATGCTGGCGTTGTCGGCGGTGAGGCCCGCGGCGCTGCGCTCGCCGGCCATGTCCGGGTCGCGGACGACGTCGGATGCACCGACGCCGGACGGATGCCCGTTGTGACAGGTCACGCACTCCTGGCCCATCTTGCCGACGGTGTCGGCGGCCGGGACGATATCTGCCGCGAGGTCGTCGCCCTTGGTCTGCAGGTAGCCTTCACCGGTGTGGCACTTGTAGCAGCCGTTGGTGAAGCTCGGGTCGAAGTTGGGCGAGTAGTGACCGTTGCCCGCGGCCTGGTAGGCCATGGCGTCCGGGTCGTCCATCGCGAGCGCGGAGCGATACGAGTGCGCCGATGCGGCCCACTCGTCGTAGTAGTAGTGGTTGGCCTTGGCGTTGCTCCCGTTGGGGAACATCCAGTACTCCGTCGGGGCGAGGGCGAACTCCTCCTCCGTCGGGATCTTGGTGTAGGACTGGCCACGGCTGACGCCGTTGACGTCGACGAAGTCGCGCATCGGCAGGTTCACCGTGTAGCCGTAGATGCCCATCGTGCCCTCGACGTCGGTGAAGCTGCCGTGGCACTGGCCGCACACCTGCGACTGGCCGAGGACGTCCAGCGTCGTGGAGACGTCGACGCCCGTGCCCATGTGACCGGAGGCGGATTCCTGGCCGGTCCCATGGCACTGCTCGCACTGGATGCCGAGGCCCGCCATGGATGCCGAGGCGTCGCTCATGAAGTCCTCGACCGTCGTGCTCTCGTCACGAGCCCACTGACGCGCCGTCGTCTCGCTCGGGTCGATCGTCGCGGCGGGGTTCGGGACCACGCCGGTGCCGGGCACCGTGCTGCCCAACATGTGGCAGCGGTTACACGAATAGGTCTCGTCGAAGAGGCCCTCCTCGGCGGACAGCACCCACTCGCCGCCGTGCGCGGGCTCCCACATGAGTCCCTCGACGAGGTTCCACGGCAGCACGGTCGGGTCTTCGCTGCCCCTGAAGAAGAGGTACTCGGTGGCCGAGTTCCCCTCTTCGCTGGCGTCGCCCAGCGTCACCCAATCGAGCTCGGTGAGGCTGTAGATGCCGCCGGCCTCGTACATGGACTGACCGGTGCCCTCGACAGGCTCGATCGCGCCGGCGGACTGGAAGGCCGTCCAGGCCTCCGGTGTCTCCGGCGAGATGCCCTCGGTCGCGAACCGGCCGTGAAGCGCCTGCGCGTCAGTATGACAGCCCAGGCACGTGCCCTGGCCCGCGTAGTGCATGCCGTATTCGTTGACGAGCGTGGCGGACGCCAGCGCAGGCACGAGCAACATGCCCGCGATGGCGACCGCAAGTAGAACTGAAATCCGTTTCCCCATAGCTCCTCCGAACTGATGCATCTGCAGACTGGTCCTGGTTCCGTGCACCCCCTTCGGCGGCTCGATGCTGACGTGACGATACGCCGGCGAGGTGAGGCTGATCCGGTGCGCTCGACGCGCGATGGGCGTGCCGACGGCGGGCCGCGACGCGGCCCCCGGGCTTGTGCTGTCGGCTCCCTGCGCGAGCGAGGCCGGTCCCCAAAACCCCGGCGACCCTCGTGCGCATTCTAAGGTTAAAGCCCCATGTGTACAAGGGCACAAGACTGTAGATAGCTGCGCCTCGTTGACCAGATAACTGTACTTCGTTGACCAGATGACAGCACTTCGTTGATCCGACGCACGACAGGCGCGAACGGGCAGCCCCATCGGCGGTGCCCAGCGTCGCTCACGCGACGGCCGGCATCCGCCGGAGCGAACCGCTCCGCTCCCTGACCACCCGTCGCTTCGCCCCGGTCCGTAGGGGGTACTACAGGGGCCGAGACACTCTTTGCGAGGAGGACGTCCATGGCCTCAGAGGAACGGCTGCGCGACGCGTCGCCCACGGCGACGGACTTCGACCCGAGGGCCGCCGAGGGACCGCCCGCGCGAGCGCGGGCGGTCGTCATCGGCGGCGGCATCATCGGCGCTTCCGTCGCCTACCACCTTGCCCGGTTGGGCTGGACCGATACCGTCGTCCTCGAGCGCAGCAGGGTCTCGAGCGGCACGAGCTGGCACGCCGCCGGCCTGATGACGCGCACCCGAGGCACCCACGCGCAGACAGAGCTCGCGAGCTACAGCCGCGACTTCTACAAGGGGCTCGCGGCGCTCTCCGGCGTCGACATCGGCTATCACCCCAACGGTTCCCTCTCCGTGGCGCGCACGCCGGAGCGCATGGTCGAGCTCGGCTACGCGCTCACGATGGCGCACCACCACGGCCTGCCGGCGCGACGGCTGTCACCCGCTGAGATCGCCGCCGTCTCGCCGCTCCTCGCCGTCGACGATCTCGTCGGCGGCGTGCTCTTCGAGCAGGATGCGACGGTCAACCCTGGCATCGCCGCGTACGCCACCGCCAAGGCAGCCTTCGACCTCGGCGTGCGCGTCGTTGAAGGCGTCCGAGTAACCGGCTTCCGCCTCGAAGGCGGCCGCGTCACCGGCGTCGCGACGGACCACGGACCGGTGGAATGCGAGGTCGCGGTGATCGCCGCGGGGCTCTGGTCGCGCGACCTGGGCCTGCTGGCCGGGACCCGCCTGCCGCTGCACGCGGCGGAACACTACTGGGCGCAGACGGAGCCGGTGGAGGGCGCGAGCCGCGACCTGCCCATCATCCGCGACCTGGACGGCTACTTCTACGTCCGGCACTACCGCGGCGGGCTGCTCGTCGGCGCCTTCGAACCCGACGGGCGCCCGCGGACGACCGCGTCGATCCCCGACGACTTCTCGTTCGGGGAGTTCGAGCCCGATCTGCCGCACTTCGAGCTCCCGCTCTCCAAGGCCCGGCGGCGCGTGCCGGCGCTCGCGGATGCGCGCTTCGTGCACCTGCTGGACGCGCCGGAGAGCTTCACGCCGGACGCCAACTTCCTGCTCGGCGAGACGGCCGAGGTAGCGGGGCTCTTCGTCGCCGCCGGCATGAACTCGCAGGGCATCATCTTCGGCCCCGGAGCCGGTCGCGCCCTCGCGGAGTGGATCGACGAGGACGCACCGACGATCGACGCCTCGGACCTCGACGTGCGCCGCTTCGCGCCGGCGCAGGCCAATGCCGGCTACCTGTTCGAGCGCACGCGCGAGTCGCTCGGGCGCCTGTACGCGATGCACTGGCCGTTCCTGCAGCCCGACACCGCGCGCGGTCTGCGGCGCGTGCCGCTGTACGACCGCCTCGCCGCCGCCGGCGCGTGCTTCGGCGAGACGGCCGGCTGGGAGCGGGCCAACTGGTACGGGCCGGCCGGCTCGCGGCCGGAGTACGAGTACTCGTACGGCCGCCAGAACTGGTTCGGCGCCGCCTCCGAGGAGCACCGGGCGGCCCGCGAAGGCGTCGCGCTCTTCGACCTCTCCTCGTTCGCCAAGCTGCGCGTGGAAGGGCCTGCCGCGCTCGCCGCGGTCCAGCGCGTCTTCACCGCCGACCTCGACCGGGAGCCGGGAACGGTGGTGTACACGTCGATGCTCAACGGACGCGGCGGCACGGAGCTCGACGCGACGGTGACCCGGCTCGCCGCCGACGTCTTCCTGGTGGTCGCGCCGACGGCGGCGCAGGCCAAGACGTTTCACTGGCTGCGCCGCTACGGCGACCCCGCCGCCGTGGTGACCGACGTCACGTCCGGGCTGGGCACGCTCGCCGTGACCGGCCCGCGGTCGCGGGAGCTCCTGGCCCTGCTCACCAGCGCCGATCTCTCCGACGCCGCGTTCCCGTTCGCGACCGCGCGGGAGATCGACGTCGGCTGGGCGACCGCGCTCGCGTTGCGGATCTCGTTCGCCGGCGAGCTGGGCTGGGAGCTGTACGCCCCGGTCGAGTCGCTCACCACGCTCTACGACCAGCTCATCGAAGCAGGCGCCGCGCTGGACCTGCGGCACGCCGGCTACCACGCCCTCGACAGCCTGCGCTCCGAGAAAGGCTACCGTCACTGGGGCGCGGACATGGGCCCCACGGACACGCCCTTCGAGGCCGGGCTCGGTTCCACCGTCGCCATGGCTAAGCCCGGCGGGTTCATCGGCCGCGAAGCGCTGGTCGCACGCGCGGCCGAGCCGCCGCGGCGGCGGCTCGCGCACGTGCTGCTCGCCGAGCCGGAGCCGCTGCTCTACCACGGGGAGTCGGTGGTACACGACGGCCGCGTCGTGGGCCGGGTCACATCGGGAGCCTTCGGCCACACGCTCGGCGCCGCCGTGGGGCTGGCCGCCATCGAGGGAGAGCCGGCCGTGGCGAACGAGATCGTCGTCTCCGGCGAGGTCGAGATCGAGATCGCCGGAGTGCGGGTGCCGGCGCGACTCGACGCCCGGCCGTTCTACGACCCCGCCGGCGCGCGACTGCGAGGGGATTGACGGCGACACGGACTCCCTCCCCGCGTAAGATGCCGCTGTGGAAGTAGTCCGAGGACAGTCGTGGAAGCTGCGCGCGGCCCTCGTCTGCGCCGCCGCGGCGCTTCTCACTCTGAGCAGCGCGGCGGCGATGACCCCGGCATCATCCGCGGCGATGAGGACTTCCGTCCCCGACGCCTCGCCCTCGCCGTCCCCGAGCGGCGGCGTGAGCGACACGCTGACGACCACCGTGGCGCGCGCCGTGACCGTGCACACTGGCTCCACGGCGCGGGTGAGGTACCGCGCCGACGACGACGTCGGCGGCACCGTGACGCTCGACCTGGTGGTGACGACGCGCGCCGGCGAGGTGCGCCGGCGCCTGGTCACCGGCCGAGTGACCGCCGTCGGCGTCGAGCGCATCTGGAGGGGCCGCCTGCGTCTGCCCCGCGGCCGCTACCTGCTCGTCGCGCACGCCGTGGACGCGAGCGGCCTCTCGGAGGCAGTCGCAACGCCCGCCGCGCTCCGCGTGCTCGCGCCTCTGCCGCCGCTCGTGCCCACGGCCCGCGCCCGGCGTGCCGCCTTCGCCTGGGCGGCCCGGCGCGCCGGGGACGTCGCCGTCGCGGTCGTCGACAGCCGCGGTCGGCTGTACGGCTACCGCGAGCAGCGGCCGTTCATCACCGCCAGCGTCGTCAAGGCGATGCTCCTCGTGGCCTATCTCCGCAGCCACCGCAGCGTCGGACCCGCGATGCGCGCGACGCTCACGCGCATGATCACCGTCTCCGACAACGCCGCCGCGGACGCCGTCTACCGCAGCGTCGGCAAACGGCGCCTGACGCGCCTCGCGCGCACGGCGGGCATGCGCACGTTCCGCGCCGGCGACGCCTGGATCCTGAGCCGTGTCTCGGCGGCCGACATGTCCCGCTTCTTCCGCGACATGGAGAGGTACGTGCCGAGCCAGCACCGCCGCTTCGCCAACGGGCTGCTCGCGCACGTCGTGTCCTGGCAGCGCTGGGGCATCCCCGCGGCGGCCGAGCGACGAGGCTACCGCGTGTACTGCAAGGCGGGCTGGCTCGGCGCGTGGACGCTGGCCAACGAGGCGGCCCGCCTCGAGCGCGGCCGGGTCCGCATCGGTCTGGCCGTGTTCACCGACCACAACCCGACGTCCAGCTACGGCAAGGAGACGGTCGCCGGCGTGACCGAGCGGCTCCTGCGGCGCTGAGCCGGCGCCGCGCGTCTCCGTGCGGCAGACGCCTCGCCGCCGGCGCGTGCGCACCTCTTCGCCGGCGCTCGGCCGCGCCTAGGTCGACCGCTCGCGCACGACGACGGCGACGTCGATGCGGTCGACGGCGCGCAGCACCGGCCACTGCGAGAGCAGGGCCGCCGCGATGAGCGCAAGCGCGACCAGCGCCGGCGTCCACGGCCGCAGCGCGAGGTCGAACGAGAAGAGGTCGCTGCTGAACGACGCCATGAACGCAGCTGCCGCGTAGTAGCCGATCACCAGGCCCGGCACGATGCCGATCACCGTGAGCAGCAGGTTCTCACTGGAGACGAGGAGGGTCAGCTGGCGACGGCCCATGCCGGCGGCCCGCAGCGACGCCAGCTCCGTCAGCCGCTCCGAGATGTTCGCCGACATCGTCGTGTAGATGAGGGCGAGGGCCATGACGGCGCCGAGAACGACCATCAGACCGACGAAGGCGTAGAACAGCCCCATGAACGACTGCGCGGCCGTGTACAGCGCGCGCGCGTCGACCACGGCGGCCACCTCCGGGAGGCGCGGCGATGCGGGCGCGCACGGCCGCGCCGTCCGCCCCGGGCGAGAACTTGACCAACGCCGCGTTGACCGGGTCCGGTGCCCCGGGGCCGAGGGCGCTCCGAAGTTGCGGCAGCGAGAGGTAGGCGAAGGTACCCATCGGCTCGTCGACGAACCCGGCGACGCGCTCGTGGATGGTCGTCCCGAGCGACGAGAGCTCGACGGCGACTTCGTCCCCCACGGACAGATCGAGCAGGTCGCGCAGCGAGCTGCCCAGGTAGAGACCCGTCGCCGGCGGCGACACGCGTCCGACGGCCGGCGACGAAGAAGCCGTGCATGCGCGTCCCCGGCTCGTAGGCCTGCGAGCTCGGTCCGGTACATGCCCGACGACGACCTGATCGCGGCCGGGACGTCGGCGAGCGCCTCGGCGCGAGCCACGCCGGGGACGGCGGCCACCGCGGCGACGTCCCGCGTGGCCGACGCCGCCGTCGCCCCCGCGCCGTCGGCGCCGGCGAAGTACGCCTCCGCGTCCTGCCGCTGGATGTCGACGAACTGACGCTGCAGGAGCGTGGTCGTGGTGTCGAGCATGCCCCAGGAGGCGAGGATCAGCGTCGCGGCAAGCACGATGCCCAGGACCGTGGAGAGCGACCGCCGCCGGTTGCGCCCGACGCCGCGCAGCGACCATCTTCCAGCGCGTCGGCAGCGCAGCCAAGCGGGGGCACGATGCGCTCGAGGAGGCTGCGACCGCCGTGGCCGGAGCCGATCTGCCCGCGCATCGCCGCGGCGGGCGCGAGCCGAGCCGCCCTCATCGCCGGCGCGAGAGTCGAGAGGGCGCCCGACGACAACGGCGAAGACGAGTCCGACGATCACGGTGGTCGGGTGGAACTGGATGACGTGGATGGGGACGGACACGGCGTCCGTGTACAGCCTGGTGACGAAGCGCGCCAGCACGATGCCGGCGACGAGGCCGGGAACGGCGCCGGCGAGCGCTGCCGCGAGGCCGAACGAGAGGAAGTGCCGGAACACCGTACCGCGCCCGAACCCGTTGGCGAGCAGCAGGCCGACCTGTGCCTGCTGCGAGAGCACCAGCCTGGTCAGCAGGATGTACGTCGCCATTGCCGCCGCCCCGAGAAAGAGGATCGGGAACATGACGGCCATCTCGCCGAACCCGTTGATGTCCTCGCTCAATGCCGCATTGGAGGGCTGATCGGCCTGGGTGAACGCGTCGATGGCCCCCTGCTGCCGCGCAATCTCGCCGAGCCGGGCATCGAGCGCAGCGCGGTCGGCGCCGGGCGCGTAGGTGAACAGCGCCTGCGACGTCACCGACGACGGCGGCAGTCTCGTCCAGCAGCGCGTCGGGGACGAAGAGCACGCCGAAGTCGTCCTGGGAGGCGAGGATCTCCTGACGGCTGGGGGCCGGCCAGAGGTATTCCGCGGAGGCCGCTTCGCCGAGCACGACGAGCGGGCGCCAGCCGGCCGCGCCCAGCGCCTCGAGCCGGTCTCCCGGGCGCAGCCCGAAGTGCCCGGCCATGTGCTTCTCGACGAGCACGCCGTCGTCGCGGTCCGGCGTGAGATACGTGCCCTTCAGCACCATGACCCCGTTCACGGGCGGCTGCTCCCCGGACGGCAGGCCGACGAGCCGCCCCAGCAGCTTGTGATCGCCCACGCGCACGGCGACGTCGGCGATGCGACGCTCGTAGGCGGCGGACACGCCGGGCAGCGCCCTGCCGGCGGCGAGGATCGCTGTGGTATCGCCGCCGCTCGCCGTGAAGTCGGCGAAGTGGGTGATGTCGAACACGCGCTGGTACGACGCCTTCAGGTTCGCGTAGGCGTCGTAGGACAGCGCGAACAGGGCGAGGCCGAGGAAGATGGTCACGACGACGGCGGCGAACTGGCCGCGCCGCGCGCGCACGTCACGCCGCATCTTGCGCGCGAGGAGGCTCACGGCGCGCCGGCCGTCACCAGTCCACCTCGCTCGCCGGCAGGGGCTCGGCGTTGCTCTCGTCCGAGACCACGGCCCCCGAGCGCAGACGGACCACCCTGTCGGCCGCCTCGGCGATCGCCGAGTTGTGCGTCACGACGATCACCGTCCGGTCTTCACGAGCGGCGGCCTGCAGCAGCTCGAGGACCTGCCTGCCGGTGTCCAGATCGAGCGAGCCGGTGGGCTCGTCGCAAAGCAGCAGACGGGGCTGCTTGACGAGGGCCCGGGCGATCGCGACCCGCTGCTGCTCGCCGCCGGAGAGCGCACCGGGGAAGTGGTCGAGGCGGTCGCCGAGGCCGACCTCTTCGAGAGCCGCGCGGCTCGCGTCGCCGCGCCCCACCAGCTCCGCCATGAGCTCCACGTTCTCGAGCGCGGTGAGCGTCGGTACGAGGTTGAAGAACTGGAAGACGAAACCGACCTCGTCGCGGCGGTAGCGAGTGAGCTCCTCGGGGCCGAGCGTGGCAAGGTCGCTGCCATCCACGACGAGCCGCCCCGACGAGGGTCGCTCGATCCCCCCGACGAGGTCGAGAAACGTCGTCTTGCCCGATCCGCTGGGACCGAGAAGGACGACGAACTGCCCCGCCGGGATGCTGAGCTGGGTCGGCCGCAGCGCATGGACGGCGAGGCCGCCGGCGCCGTACGTCTTGGCGGCGCCGTCCAGGACTACGAGAGCCATCGTCCGCCTCCTTCCGTGGTCGTCACACTGCTTCGTGTGTACCCCCTGCGCACGCTACACCCTAGAGCAGAGGTTCTCCGCGTCGTGCGCCGGGCTCCAGGCGCGATCCGAGCAGCCCGTCCAGCGCCTCCATGTGCTCGGGCCGGGTGACCACCACGAGCTCGTCGTCGCGCCGGACCCGCATCTCGGGCGTGGCGAAGAGCGTCTCCTCGCCTCGACGCACGCTGAGCACGAGCGTCTCGGGCGGCCACGCGATCTCGCTGATGCTCATCCCGGCGATCTCGGCGTCCGCCGTCAGGCGCCCCTCGAACAGAGCGCCGCGGCCGGCCAGCGCGTCGAGGCGTCGCATCCCGGCATGGACCAGACGGGTGTAGTGGCGGAGCAGCCGCTTCGAGGTGGCCGTGCCGGCGAGGCGCCCGTCGGCGGAGACCACCGGCGCCCACGTCGCCCGGTTGAGGGCGAGCAACTCGATGGCGGTGTCGAGCGTCGAGTCGGCGGGAATCACCGGGCCGCGGACCGCGGCGAGGTCTCCGGCCGTCTCCGTCCTGCCCCGGCCTTTGCTCTCGGCGCTCGCCGGCAGGATGCCGAGATACGCGCCGTCGCGGCCGACCACCGGCGCCGATTCGAGACCCGCGGCGTCCACGCGCTCGAGCGCGTCGAGTGCGGGCTCGTCCGCCTGCAGCACAAGGGGCGGGTCCTCCATGACGGCCGCGAGAGGCAGGGCGCCGACCGGGGTCAGGCCGAAGCGGAAGCGGTGCGCCGGCGCGTCCTCGCGCGACGCCAGCTGGGAGTGGTAGATGTGGCGGTCGCCGACGATGAGCGTGGCGATGCCGACCGCCACCATGGCCGGGGCGAGCAGGGACAGATTGCCCGTCATCTCCGCCACCATGAGCATCGTCGCGATGGGAATGTGGCCGATACTGCCGAAGCTGGCCATCATGCCGACGATGACGAAGGGGGCGGGGCTGAGCGGGACCCCCGGCGCGACTGCTTCGAGCACCCGCCAGACGCCCGCCCCGACCAGGGCTCCGATGACCATGCCGGGGCCGAAGATGCCGCCGGAGCCGCCGGAGCCGATGGAGAGGCTCGTGGCCAGGATCTTCGCGAGCGGCAGCAGCAAGACGAGCCAGAGCGACAGCGACATGAGGTCCGGGGCGGGTCATCATCTGCTGCACCCAGCCGTAGCCGGTGCCCAGCACCTGGGGGAACAGCAGGGCGATGCACCCGACGAGCAGGCCGCCGACCGCCGGAAGCAGCCACCGGGGCCAGCGGGACCGCCCGAACAGGTCGTGCGTCGTCCAGAACGCCTTGTCGTAGAGCAGACCGACGAGGGCGGCGGCGACTCCGATGAGCGCGTAGTACACGAGCTGGATCGGCTGGTCGAAGCGCAAGCCTTCGTGATACCCGAAGATCGGCGCGAACCCCTCGACGGCGCCGAAGACGACGAAACCGACGATGGACGCGATCAGTCCCGGCACGATGGCCGCCGTCTCGAAGTCGCGGCGGTAGAGGACCTCCGCACCGACGACGGCGCCCCCCAGCGGCGTGCGGAAGATGGCGCCGATCCCGGCCCCCATACCGATGGTGACGGCGATGCGCGCGTCGTCCTGACTCAGCCCGAACCCGCGGGCGAGGAAGGAGGCGAACCCGGCGCTGATCTGCGCCGTCGGACCCTCGCGACCGCCCGAACCCCCGGAGCCGATGGTGATCGCCGACGCGACCATCTTGACGAGCGCCGTCTTCGGGCGGATCCCCTTGGGGTCGTTGTGGACAGCTGCGATGGCGGCGTCGGTCCCGTGCCCGGACGCCTCCGGGGCGAAGCGATACACGAGCAGGCCGGAGATCAGCCCGCCGAGACCGACGACGAGCGGGATCGCCCAGGGGCGCGCGAAATGGCCTGCGGCGGTGACGCCGCCCTCGTTGGCGGGCGACGGCGGCGTGTACCCCCCGACGACGCCGAGCAGGAAGTGGGTCGAGAGCTCCAGCAACGTCACGAACGCGATCGCCCCCAGCCCGGCGACGGCGCCGATGAGCACCCCCAGCACCAGCCACTTGGTCAGATAGGGGGCCGCCGAGACGCGCAGCGCGATGCGACGTCTCAGAGACAGCAGGGGCGTCGGCCAATGCATGCGCGCAACCTCTCGAACGGCGGGGAAGGGACCCGCTCTCGCGACGGGGCGGGTCGACCAAGTCTACTAAGTAAACATACCATCTTGCGGATGCTTCGACAGCCGAGCCCGGCGGGTCAGGCCGGCAGCAGCGCCTCGAGCACCGCGTCGAGGCAGCGCCGGAAGCGCTGGTCTCGGCCCCCGTCCGCGGGCGATGCGGCGCCGGTCCCGGCGCCCGCCGGGATGTTGCGCCGCAGGAACGGCGCGCTCTCCGGCAGCTCGTCGACGAAGCCGGCGACCTCGAGCCACGCGTAGCCGAACGTGAAGCTCTCCAGCGTGTGGAAGGCGTCGAGCGCCTGCTCGTCACTCAGTCCCGAGTGCCCGAACACGGCGAGAAGGCGAGACGCCTTCTCCTTCGCCGCCCCCGTCTGCAGCGCCGAACTCGCGACCAGCGGGATGGCGTTCGGGTGCGCGGCGAGCACGCTTCGCAACGAGGTGAAGAAGGTGCGCGCCCGCTCGCGAAGCCCTGCGGGCGAGCCGTCGGCGAGATCGGCGAGAACGAGATCGACGACGCCATCGAGGATCGCCTGCTTGTTCGGCAGGTGGCGATACACGGCCATGGCGTCCACGCCGAGCTCCCCGCCCAGGCGGCGCATGTTCAGGGCAGGCAGGCCCTCGGCGTCGATCACGGCCAGCGCGGCCTGGCAGATCTTCTGCTGCGACAGGCTCCCGCGCGGCGGCCTGCCCCGTGTCTCGGCGCTCATGTCCATGGGGTCGTCTGCATGATGCTCCCGGCGGTATCTCTGACTGCGGGACAGCATACGTCAACGCGATTTGATGAGAGCCCTTCTCTGGCTCACGTTGCCGCGTGGCGCCGGGCCCGGGATGACCGTTGTCGCCTCACTCCTTCTTCGCGCGATACACCGGACACCCCGACGAATGTTCTGGGGAGAGGCCGTCATGCAGTGTCGATACAGGACACAGATGCCCGGCGCGAGAGACGCCGGCGGGCGGGGAGAGAGGCAGGTGAACGTGGCTCGTCAGACATTCAGCAGGTGTCAGGTCATCTGCGCCGAGTGCGAGGCCTGGAACCAGGGTGAAGGCCCGGGCACATCCACCTTCTTCTACGACGGCATCAGCTTCTGGCGGCGCGTGCCGAACGGCAAGGAGCGCGTGGTGCCGTCGTGGCGAGCGCCGAGCCACGGCTGGAAGCACGCCGCCGGCTGCGGCTGCGAGCTCTGCACGTCGCGCAGGACGGTCCCGCTCCGCGGGCTCTCCGTGGCCTGACCGCAACAGCCCTCCGGCAGGGATGCCACCGCCCGAAGGGAAGGAGTGGCGGCGAGCCTCGTCATCGCCGTACTGCTCGCCTGGACGTGCGCCCGGATCGCGGGCAGCAAAGGCTACAGCCCCGTCCTCTTCGGCATCCTCGGTTTCTTCTTCTGGCTCATCACCCTGATCGTGGTGCTGGTACTGCCGAGGAAGACGACGGGCTGAGTGGGCCACCACTGCCTGCGGCGCGCGGACCATCGGTCCGGGAACCGCAGGCCGCAGCGCTACTCGAGGCGGGCGCCGACGCCGAGTCCCACGCCCGCCGCCCACTCACCGGCAGGGAGCTTGCCGCCGACTGCCGGCCGCACGCGCGCAACCCGGATGCGGCCGTCGGCGCACGCCACGCAGAAGCTCTCATCTGACACCTCCACGACCTCGCCGGCCTCTCCCCCGAGCCCCGAGAGGTCGCGGGCGGGCAGCGGCACGGCCGAGAAGACCTGCAGGGCCTGGCCGCCGCAGGTGGTCCAGGCCCCCGGCGCCGGGTCGCAGCCGCGGATGAGGTCGTGGATCTGCTTCCACGGCCTGCCCCAGTCGATGCGCGCGTTGCGTCGCTCGCACGGCCCCTCGTACGTGGCCTGCGCGTGGTCCTGCGGGAGGCGCGGGGCCGCGCCGCCGGCGACGAGGTCTACAGCCTCCAACAGCGCCTCGACGCCCATCGGGAAGAGACGGTCGAAGTAGACGGACCCGAGCGTGTCGTCCTCGGAGATCGGCGTGCGCCTCTGCAGCAGCACATCCCCGGTGTCGAGGCCGGCGTCAGGCCAGAAGACGGACAGCCCCGTCTCGGTCTCGCCCTGGATGATGGGCCAGTTGATGGAGCTGCGCCCGCGATGCCTGGGCAGCAGCGAAGGGTGATACTGGATGGTGTCGTGCGTCGGGACGGTGAGGAACTCCTCGGGGACCACCAGCGTGACGAAGGCCATCACCTGAAGATCGGGCGCCAGTGCACGGAACTCGTTCCACACCGCCGGCTCGCGGAACGAGGAAGGCTGCAGTACGGGAAGCCCGGCGGCGAGCGCGGCCACCACAAGAGGGTCGGCGTTGGCGCCCGGCGTATCCGGCGGCGCATACACGGCGATGACGTCGTCGCCTCGCGCGAGGAGAGCTTCGAGCACCGCCTTACCGAAGGCCTGCTGACCGTGCACCGCGATACGCATGCGGATCTCCGCCTTCCCTTCCCGGCCCGTGCGGACCGGCCGCCGACACCTTGCACGCGGGATGCTACCCGAACGGGCGCCGCCGCAGTGCTAGAGTCCTCTGGCGCCCGCAAGAGAACCTTCGGAAAGGACCCACGGCTGCCGACCGCCACCCTACACAGGCCTGCGGCCGGAGAGACGTCTTGAGCGGCCTCGCCCTCCGGCGCCGGACCGCGCGCGGCACCCTGCTGACGCTCACGCTGGGGCACACCGCCGCCGACCTCAGCTCGGGCGCCCTCTGGGCGCTGCTGCCGTTCCTCGTCGTGGAGCGGGACTACAGCTACGCCGCGGTCGGCGTCTTCGCCCTCACCGCCAGCGTCGCAAGCGCCCTGTTCCAGCCGCTCATCGGCGCCCACGGGGACCGCCGCGAGGCCTGGCTGCTGCTGCCGGCGGGACTCGTGGTGGCGAGCCTCGGCATCGCCGCGGTCGGATTCACAACGGCGTACGGGGCCACCCTGGTCGCGGTGATCGTGTGCAGCGCCGGAGTCGCCGCGTACCACCCGGAGGGAGCGCGCTGGGCGCGGCACGCCTCCGGCAGCCGCGTCACCGCCGACATGAGCGTGTACTCGGTCGGCGGCGGTGTCGGCTGGGCTCTGGGCCCGCTCGTCGTGGCCGCCGTCCTCCCTCTGCTCGGGCTCCACGGGACGGCACTCATCGCCGTGATCCCGTTCGCCGCTGCGGCGGCGGTCACGCTCGTTGTCCGCCGGTTCTCCAGCGGCACGCCCCACGAGCGCCGGTCAGCGTCCCCGTCCGCACAGACCTGCGAGTGGCGGCCGTTCGCGCTGCTGCTCGCGATGTTCGCCCTCTCCAGCGGGGTCACCACGGGGCTACTCACCTTCGTGCCGCTCTATCTGCTCGATGCGCAGGGAACCACTCCGTCGGCCAGTAACGTGATGTCGAGCATCCTGCTCGCGGCGGGAGCCTGCGGGACCCTGCTCGGTGGCGTCGCTGCCCATCGCCTGAGCCGCCGCTGGGTGCTGATCGTCCCGCAGTTGATCCTCTTGCCCGCGATCGCGGTGCTGCCCAGCCTCAGCTACGCCGCCATGATCCCGGCGGTGGTCGTGGCCGGGCTGGCCATGAACGCCAACATGAGCGTCGTGCTGGTGCTGGGCCAGGAGTACCTGCCGCCGCGCATGGGGCTGGCGACGGGGCTCATCGTCGGCGTGTGCGGGGGAGCCGGAGGCCTGATCGTCGCCGGTCTCGGGGTGCTCGGCGATGCGGCGGGGCTCGCGCCCGTGCTCTACGTGCTGGCAGCGCTGCCGCTGGCGGTCGCCGCCCTCGCCTCCGCTCTACCGCAGCCGGCGGCGGCGCCGCCGGGGACGATCTGGAGCCTCCGGCTCGAAGCGGAGCGGTGAGCGCCGGGCGCGGAGGATTGCCCAGCGCCGTTCGCGCGCGTACCCTGCCGTCATGGACAAGGACGGGCTCATCCCCATCGGGCGCTTCGCCAAGCTGACGGACCTGTCGCCCCGACTGCTGCGACGGCTCGACGAGCGCGGTCTGCTCTCCCCCGTGCTCGTGGACCCGGACACGCGCTACCGTTACTACGACGTCCGCCAGACGCGCGTGGCCGGCCTCGTCCATCTCGGCCGCCAGCTCGGCCTCACCATGGACCAGATGGCGGACCTCATCGCGGCCTCGGAGCGAGGCGACCTGCGCCGGCACCTGCAGCGCCATCGCGAAAGCGTCGCCGCGAGACTCGCGGGACTGAGCCGCCTGCTCCACCTGCTCGACCAGGAGCTCGAGCGCGAAGAGCCCTTGATGACCTACGAGATCGCGCTCAAGGATGTGCCGGCCACGCTCGTCATGAGCGCTCCCGGCTCCGTCCCGCGCACGCATCCGCACGACCCGTGGACGCTGGAGCGCGCCCTACGGCGCACCGGGGCGAAGGCGATGGTCCAGAGCGCACGGCAGGGCGTCGAGCCGGCAGCGGCGGCGATCATCCTCTACGATGTCGACTTCGAGCAGGACGACGAGATCGCCTTCGAGGTCTGCATCCCGGTCCCGAGACGGCTCTCCAACGGTCCGGGCGTCGAGTGCAAGGAGCTACCGGCCGCGCGGGTCGCGTTCACGACGTTCCGCGGCCCCTACGACACGATCTGGAACGCCCACGTCGAGCTGCACGCGTGGATCGCCGACCACGGACACACCGCTTCCGGCCCGGTCCGTGAGCTCGGGGTGGTCACCGACGAGGACACGGACGACCCCCGGCAGTGGATCACCGAACTCGCGGTTCCGCTGGCGACTTGACCTTCCCCCCTGGGAGAGTTGCATCGTCGCGAGCACTGCAACTGCAAGGGGGTAGTCAATGAGATCCAAGATCTGGCTGGGAGCGCTGCTCGCACTGCTGGTGGCGACGCTCATTCTGCCGACTGCAGCGCCGGCCCACGGCAAGACCAGGCGGGCCGACACGGTCTTCAAGAACGGCTACATCTACACCGTGAACCCGAGGCAAGCGGTCGCGCGCGCGGTGGCCGTACGGAACGGCAACATCGTCTACGTCGGCTCGAACAGAGGCGCCCGCGCCTACGTCGGACCGTCCACGAAGGTCGTGAACCTTCGCGGCAAGATGATGATGCCGGGCTTCATCGACTCGCACACGCACGCGAGCATGAGCGTGAGCGGCCTGTACTCGGTGCTGCTCTACGGTATGACCACCGTGGATGAGTACGTCGACGCCGTTGCCGCGTTCGCGACGGACAATCCCGACATGGATGTGATCAGAGGCCAGGGGTGGAGCAACACCGTCGCGCCGGACAACGGGCCACTCGCGAGCGCCCTCGACGTCGTGGTGGATGACCGGCCCGTCGCGATCATGTCCGAGGACGGTCACTCCTACTGGGTGAACAGCAAGGCGCTCGAGATGGCCGGCATCACCGGTCAGACCCCCGACCCTGAGGGCGGCGTGATCGAGCGCGTCCCCGGCACTGAGACGACCGACCCGCCCAACGGCACGCCGTCCGGCACGCTGCGCGAGACGGCGGCCAACCTGGTCACCGACCTGCTCCCCGACTACTCCGTGGAGCAGTACCAGGACGGCATGCGGTACTTCCAGCAGGACGTAGCCGCACCGCTCGGCATCACCACCGTCTTCGACCCGCTGATGTACGCCGGCAGCAACGGCGTGCAGGCGCTCGAGGCCATGGCCGCCTCAGGTGAGCTCACCGTCCGCTTCCGCGGCGCCCTCGCGCTCTCGCCGGAGGACGACCTCGCGGCGTGGATCAAAGCGGCCAAAGCTGAGCGCGCCAGCCACACCACGAAGATGTTCAGGACGCGCGCCGTCAAGATCTTCACCGACGGCGTCGTGGAGGGGCACACGGCGTACCTGAACGAGCCCTACGCAGACGCCCTCGAGTACAGCGGCGACGCCAGCTTCCGCGGCGAGCCGATCTGGCAGCCCAGCGTCCTGAAGAAGACCTTCGCCAGGCTGGACAGGGCCGGCTTCCAGATCCACACCCACGCGATCGGCGACGCGGCGACCACGGAGACCCTCAACGCGCTCAGGTACGCGCGCAGAGTGAACCGTGCGCACGACTGGCGGCCGGGCATCACCCACATCCAGCTCGTGGATCCGAAGGACTTCCCGCGCTTCGCCAGACTGGGCGTGACCGCCGTCCCCGATCCGTACTGGTTCCTCAAGGACGATTACTACACGTACCTCCAGCTGCCGTACCTGGGGCTGCCGCGCGCCGATGAGGAATATCCGATGAGGAGCTTCTACAAGGCCGGAGTGCTGGTGGCGTCGGCCAGCGACTATCCAGTGACCATCCCTCCGAACCCGCTCGCCGGCATCGCCGTGGGCGTGAACCGCTGGGCGCCCGACTACGTGTGGGAGTACCCGGCCCCGCCGAGCCTGGAAGGCGTGCTGTGGCCGGAAGAGCGCGTGAGTGTCAAGCAGATGATCCGCAGCTTCACCATCAACGGCGCCCGTGCCAACTTCCTCGAGAAGCGCACCGGGTCGATCAAGGTCGGCAAGCGCGCCGACCTGGTGGTGCTCGACACCAATCTCCTCAGGGTCAAGCCGACCGAGCTCTTCAACGCCCAGGTGCTGTTCACCATGGGTGAGGGCAAGGTCCTGTTCGACACCCTGTGACGACCTCGACCCCGGGCGCTCCCCGCTGAGCACGCCGGGCAAGCGGGACTGACGAAGGGCGGGGCGCCTGCGGCGCCCCCGCCCTTCGCGCGAGGTCGATCGGTACACACGCCGGGCGCAGCGCGCCGGGCGCTGGGGGCCGCTAGAAGCGGCCGCCGATCCAGGCGCCGCTGATGGAACCGTAGCTGACCACGGCGCCGGTGTGCGGAGCGTGGATCATGCTGCCGCCGCCCACGTAGATGCCCACGTGGTGGCTGTAGCTGGCGCTGCCGAAGAAGACGAGGTCGCCCGGCTGCAGGGCGTTCAAGGGGACGGGCTTGCTGGCGCGCTGCTGGTCGGTGGCGCCGTGCGACATGCCGATGCCGATCTGCGCGTAGCAGTACATCGTGAGGCCGGAACAGTCGAAGCCGCTCGGACCCGCGCCGCCCCACACGTAGGGGACGCCGAGGTAGCGCTGGGCGATGCCGACGACGGCCGAGCGCCCGGAGCCGCCGGGGTCGACGATGGTGCCGCCACCTCCGCCGCCAGAGCTGGAGGACGACGAGGAGCCGTTGGAGGAGGACGAAGACGCCTGAGAGGCCGCCGCGACCCGCGCCGCCTCGGCGGCCTTGTCGGCCGCCGCCTTGGCGGCGGCCGCCGCCTTCGCCTCGAGCTTGCGCGATATCGTCCTTGAGGCCTCCCGCGGTGCTCTCGAGCTGCGACTGCAGCGCGAGCACCCGGTCCTTGCTCTCCTCGCGCTGGGCCACCAGCTTGACCGCCGCCTTGCGGTCCGCCTCCAGGGCGATGCGGCGGTCGGCGATCTCCTGGCGATACACGTCGGCCGCATGCGCGGTGTCCGCGTCGCTCTCCGACATGCGCTGCATCATGTCCAGCTGCGTGACGAGCTCGTCGAAGGTGCGGGATGCGAACAGGACGTCGACGAGGCCGGTGTCATTCGTCTTGTAGACCTGGCGGGCGCGCGCGGTGAGGTGCTCGTTGGCGACGCCGAGCTTGTATTCGGCGGTCTTGAGGAGCTTCTGGGTGCGCGCGATGCGACCCTGGACGGTCTCCAGCCTGGAAGCGGCCTCGTTGTACTGCTCGACGGCCACGTCCGACTGGTGGTAGACCTTCTCCAGCTGCCCCTGGACGGCCTGCAGCCGCGCCTTCTTGTCGGCGATCGGGCCGGCCGGAGCCGCACCCGCGAAGACAAGGATGATGATCAGCGAGACAAGGCCGGGGAGGATGGCCCTGCGTATGGCGGTCAAATGGATCGCCTCCTTCGCGCCGGATGACTCGCGATCACGAGCCCGACGCCGTAGGGCTTGAGCCCGGGACCGTAGCATCCTGCGTCACCAGAGGCAAACCAGGAGGCGTTGAGAGAGACGCCCGACAGGCGGGGATCCGATCATCGCCGGCGTGTGGTCAGAACCGGTTGAAGAACCCGGGCGACCTGACCCCGGAGGCCTCGTCGCCGGAGAGGTCGACGTGATCGGGAGCAAGCAGCACGACCCCGCGGCCGACGAGTTGCAGCGTGCCGTCGAGCGCGTAGACGAGGCCGCTGGCGAAGTCCGTCAGACGGCCGGCGAGACGTGGATCGCAGGCGCGGAAGTCGATGAGGACCGGGCGCCCCTCGCGCAGGCGGTCGGCGATGGTCTGCGCCGCCTCGAAGCTCTCCGGCGCCAACGTGTCGAACGCAAGCCGCGGCGGACGCACCAATTCGAGGCGGCGCCCGTCCCCGGACCCGCCCGCCCGCTCATGCCCCAGGTCGTCGTACCGTTCGTCGTCTTCGTACCATCCGTCGTTGGCGTCGTGCGCTGTGACCATGCTCCCTCCGGACCGTGCCTTCTCGTCCGTCTACCTTCGGCATGACCACGGCGTTGGCCTGCCCGGATGCGCGAAGGACGGAGCCACGCGGTCAGCGCATGGTGAAGTGCGCGATCACCCCGACCGCCCACACGGAGCCGGCCAGGCAGACCATGCCGAACTCGATCAGGATGCCGATCCCGGCGGCCTTCAGCGTCGCCGCGCTGGTCGAGAGTGCCTTGCGATGGCTGCGGTGGCGCACGAACTCGCTCACGAAGAGCCCGGCCGCGAAGCCCACGAAGAGACCTACGAGCGGGATCACGAACATACCGACGATGCCCGCCACGATCGCGATGGCGATCGAGCGCCTGGGGATCTGCTGCTCCTTCAGCTTCCGCCCCGTCAGCACCCAGCTGGCCGACCATCCGACGGCGGCGATGAGCACGCCGACGATCGCCGCGGTCCACGCCGGCCACGAGCCCATGACCGCCGCCCAGACGATCAGCGCGACGATGGCGATCAAGCTGCCGGGCAGCACCGGATACACCGTCCCGATCGCGGCGACGCCGAGGGCCACCCCGGTGAGCACGGTGACGAGGATCTGCCAGTCCATGTGGCGGCTGCCCGGCCGCGCTACTCGGCCGCGCCGGCTGCACGGCGTGGGACTGAGCCGTCGACGGGCTCTTCGATCACCTCGACCAGCTCCCGGGCGCCGATCAGGCGGTCTCGAAGGCTCTCGGACATGGCGTCTTCCTTTGCGGTATGCAGAAGAACGGTGAACCTCGGGGGGAGTCGAATCCCAGACCTGCGCCGTGCCAGGGCTGCGCTCTCCCATCTGAGCTGGCGACCAGCGTGCGGAACCAGCATAGCGCGCGAGAGACGAGCCTAGAGCCGCCCCAACACCTGGATCGCGGCGAAGAGGACGAGCAGGGCCACCACCGGGCTCCAGTCGAAGCCGACGCCGCCGACGCGAGCTACGGGCAGCATGCGGCGGAAGATGCCGAGATAGGGCTCGGTCACCTTGATGAGCGTCTGGTTGAAGCGATAGACCGCCGTGCCGGGCGAAAGGTGCGTCCACGAGAGCACGGCTCGCGCCACGATCAGCCACGCGTAGACCGTGGCGGCGAGGTACAGGAGGTTGAAGATGCCTTTCACTGGACCTTGGACGCTACACCACGTTGCGCCGATTCGCCACACCGCGTCGCTCTGGCCTCCGCCGTCCGGCAGCAGTCAGGGCAGCCGGGAACGGGGCTCAGGCGACGGTGCGGGCATGGTTGTGCCGGTCGTCACGTCGAATACCAGCGGAGCAGCTCCGCCAGCACGCCTGGCTCGTCCGAGCGGTTGAAGTGCTCGGCGGCGGGTACGACCTCGACCGCCGCCCCCAGCCGCTCCTGCCACAGACGTCCGTTGGCCGCGGCGTCGGCAGTGAACGGATCGTTGTCGGAGAGCAGCACGCGCAGTTCCCCGCAGCTGGCTCGGACGCGGCGCACGTCCGGTGGGCTCTCGATCCAAGGTCGAATGCTGTCCCACGGCTCGTCGACCGTCCACCAGCCCGCGACGCAGAGGGTCCCTCTGACCCTGATCGAGTCCGGCAGCCCCGCGAGGAAATGAAGGACCGCCTGGCAGCCGATGCTGTGCCCGACGAGGACCGTGTCGGCGAGGGTCGCCGCATCGCTGCCTGCGAGCTCGGCGATGCGGGCTCGCCACCCAGCGATCGTGGGCTCGTCAGGGTCCGGCATGTCGCCGACGACCACGGGGGCGAAGGTGCTCGATCCGGCGAGTTCAGCCTGGAGCCAGGGATACCAGTCGTCCTGCTCTCTCGCTCCCCACCGTGGCACGACGATGATCCTGCGGGGCATCATCCCCGCGGTGCGACCTGCCTTCTCCATCGGCTCATCTCTCGATCTGCCCGGCCGATGCCCCGTCGCCGCAGTGGTCCTGGGGACGAACGGTCAGCCGCGCGCCCGTCGCTAGACCGACCTCGATGAGGTGGCCGTCGGGGTCACGGATGTAGGCGCGGATCTCCGCTCCGTGGTCCTTGGGCTCGGTGAGGAACTCCGCCCCCCGGGCCGACCCAGCGAGTCCCGTCCGAATCGAAGGCGGGAAGAGCGTTCTCCTGCTCTTCCCGCCTTCGTTCTTCGTCGGACGCCGGCTCAGAAGAGAGCCTGAGTCCGAGTCTATTCGCGGTGCTATGTCCTATTGGCTGCTATTGGCTGCTATTGGCTGTCAGATACCACTCAATCCAGTCCGCTGTAGATGGCATTGGCCACCAGGCGGAACGAATCCTCGGGTGGGCCCGGAAGATCGGGATCCAGCCCGATCAGCGTCGCATCCTGCGCGCCCGACGCCCAGCGGATGACGATCGGCTGGCCGGCCGCCCCGCTGGTCTGCCAGTTCGGCCAGTAGCCGGTGACGAGGAAGTCACCATCTGGATCGATGCCGCGACCTGGACGTCTGCCCCCAGCCCGCTGAAGGTCCGCGTGCCGTTGGCGAAGCCGTACCCTTCCGGCCCGAATCCGCTGCCCACCGGGTCGCTGGTGTTGTAGTCGACCCGGATGGCGGAATCGAGGGTGCCGGGACGTAGCTCGTGGCGGTGAAGGCGAAGAGCGACATCTGGCTGGCCAGAAGTGCGCCCGTGCCTCCGATGCCGATGTAGTCCTTGCCGGCGGCGAAGTAGTCCGTCAGCTTGGCCTTACCGGTGGCGTTGAGCCCCGACGTCGTCATGCTGACGCTGGTGTTGATGAACACGTCGTAGTCTGTCAGCGGCGGCTTGGTCGCGTCGTTCAGATCGTTCCTCGTGATGACGTCGAAGGCGAACCCGAATCTCTTCAGCAGGAAAGGCCCGCCGGCATCCGAGATGTAGGCGGCGATGCGCTGCTGGCGCAGCGGGATCGCTCCGGCTGGCGTGCTCTTCAGGGCGAACACGTCGAGGCCGTACTGGCTGGCCAGCTCGTTGGCGATCGTCTTCGCGCTGCCAGGCAGGATGAACACGCCGGCATCGAAGGTGCGTCCGCCGTCGGCGAAGGAGGCAGGTACGCGCGAGACGGCGACGCCGCGTGCCAGCAGGTCGTTGGTGGCCTGGATGGCGGCGATGCTGGTCGGGAGGTAGGCATAGGCGCCGGCCTTGCCACCCCCGACCGAACCCTGCGGTGCGTCAGCCTTGTTGACCGAGCGCGTCTGGAGGGCCATCGGCTCTTCCATCACCGCGCGACGCACGCCCCACAGCGCGGGGTGAGTCCACACCGTCGGCGGCGAGTAGAACTCCAGCCCGGGATGCTCGACAGATCCAGACCATCCGAGAGGATGGTGTTGGCCAGGCCGCGCTTCGGCTGATTCATCCACACGACGTAGGTGCCCGCCGGGTAGGCGACGCCGTCCAGCGTGAAGCCCTTGCTGGCCTGCTCGACCTGAACGTCGTTGAACAGCAGGAAGTCCACCAGCCGGGCGGGCGCCTGCGGGCTGAGCTGGAACGGCTCATCGGCCGGGATGACGTAGGCGGCCGGGAAGTGGTTCGGTATCACGTCCTGGTACTGCGGGTACTGCGGCAACAGCTCCGGCGGGATCGGCTGCTGCGGCAGCGAGAGGAAGCCGCGCCGGAAGATCTCGACCTGGTCGTGGACCATCGCCTGACGGTTCTGGGCCACGAAGTTGAGCGCCCCCCACACCGCGGCGTAGTGGGCGTCCACGCCGCGCTCGTCGCGGTAGGGCGTTTCCAGGGTGTGACCGTAGGCGCCGTGGAACATGGCGTACATCGGCGCGTAGGTCGGCGGCCAGTCGTCCCATCCCAGCGGGTCGTCCCGGTACGGGATCTGGGCCGTGAAGCCGGTCTGGGCGAACAGCTCGGCTTCCATGGCCTCGGCCTGGGCGAGCGCCCACTTGATGTACAGGTCGTACTCGTAGTTCGGGTTGTGGGGCGGCGTGCACGGCTCGATCAGCATCGGGTTCACGAAGCCGTGCAGGTCGAGCACGATCATCGGGTTCCACTCGGTGTACACCTTGACCGTGGCGCGCGTCTCGGGCTGCGACTGGGTGATGAAGTCGCGGTTGATGTCGATGCCGTTGGCGTTCTGTCTCGTGCCGAGGACGCGACCGTCCGGGTTCTGCACACGTTGATGAGCAGGATCTCGTTCTCGAGGATCTTCATGGACCTCGGGGCAGTCGCTGAAGGCGAACTTCTCGATCAGTCTCATGGCGGCGTCGGTGCCAGGGTACTCGTTGCCGTGGATGCTGCCGTTGATGAAGACCGGGACCTTGAAATCGCCGAACTTGTCGATCATCTCCTGGGCGTGCTCCGGGTCCCTGATCATCGACTGGCGGATGGCCTGATACTGCCCGAGGCGACCCTGCGCCTGCGGGTCGGAGATGGTGACCAGGAACAGGTTGCGGCCCCCGGCCGACTGCCCGATGACGTCCACGCGGACGCGATTGCTGGTCATCTCGATCTGACGGAGCCTCGGAGCGATTTCGGAGTAGAGGATCGAGTCGTAGGATGATGACGGGACTTCGGGCTCCGGAGTCACATCCCACCAGTTGCCCACCGTGGCCGGTTGGGCGGCCGAGGCCATGCCGGCGGTCGCCAGCAGCAGCACGACCGCCGCCAGAAGAAGGAAGACGAACGGACTGCGACGAAGCAGGGAGCATCTCATCTCGGGAACCTCCACGTCATTGACGGAGTCGGAAGCGCGCTATCGGACCACCCCCTTCCCCGTGCCCGACCAAAGGCGCGCCGTGCCTCTCGCGGACAGTTCGCGTGCATGACGGTTCGAGCTTACCACCAGGCCGCGTGCGGCCAGCGTTCATGACTCCAGCTTCTGCCGGTGATCCCGGAAGACACATTGGACAGGCGGAGCGGTGGAGGGGTAGGCCTCTGCGGCCGGACATCCAGATAGCGAGCGCTATGGGTGGCCTCGAGGTCGCCAGGGGCGCCATCAACGCCAGCGACCTATCCGATGGTCACACAGGGTCGTGGAAGTGAGGGCACCTGGAAACCACCTTGAGGCTCTCATCTTCGACAACCCGGAGTGGCAGCACCTATCGACGCGAAACGAGGTCGAGCGAGTCCGAGGAGTACACACTACCTCCTCATGAGCGCAAAACGAGTGGTGGACCGCAGGGGGCTCGAACCCCTGACCTCCGCCGTGCAAGGGCGGCGCTCTCCCAGCTGAGCTAGCGGCCCACGAGGGGGACAAGTATAGCGCGTGAGAAGGGGACCCACGTGAGGCCATCGGGTGATGGGGATCTGGGTTGCGAAATGATTGCAGAGGGGGCCGTTGTCAGCCGGCGGCGATCAGCGCCACCCCTGTGACCGCCGCCGCGATTCCCAACTGCTGCGTGCGGGAGAGGCGCTCGTGCAGGAGGACGTAGGCCAGACCTATGACGAAGATGGGGTAGACGGAGCTCAGCACCGAGGTGACGCTCAGGTAGCCGAGGGTCGCCGCCACCGAGAACAGCTGGTTGCCGGCGACCTCGAACGCGCCGACGGCCAGGATGGGCGCCATGGCGGCCTTCGTGAGTTTCAGGCGCGGCCGCGTCACGACGAACGCCAGCGCCAGGATGGCTGTGCTGGTCGATCGGGAGAGGAAGACGGTCCAGGTGGCGTCCGCCTCCCCGCCCTTGGCGTACAGGACCATCACGACCCCCCAGACCACGGCGGTCAGCACAGCATAGCCGACGCTCGCCCTGCTCGTGGATTGGTGACACGTCCCAGCGCTCTTCTCCCGCGACGCCAGGACGACGCCGCCGAGCGCGACCGCGATGCCGGCCAGCTGCAGCGCGGAGGGTCGCTCGCCGGCCGCGAGGCCGACGACCACCGGCACGGCGACGCTGAGGCTGATGATCGGCCCGATAATGCACATCACGCCGATGGCCAGCGCCTGGTAGGACGCGGCGATCGAGACGACGGAGAGCAGGCCTGCGGCGAGCGCCGGCAGCAACACCTCGTCCGGAAGCGCGCGGCCACGAGCCAGCACGATCACCGCCAGCAGGCTCAGGCCCGCAAGCTGGCTGAAGACGATCACCGTCCAGAGGGAGGTCCGCCGCGTCTGGCTGCCGGACAGGAAGCAACTGCCTCCCCACGACGCCCCGGCGGCGAGGGCGAGAACGATGGCCAGCATGACCGCAGGCTATCAGACAGACCGGGCCTTTGGAGAAACCGCAGGCTCCCAACTGAGCTCGCGGCCCACGAGGGGGACACGTATAGCCGAGGATGCCGAATGACAGCGTCGGACACCCGGGCGGGTTGCAGAACGGTTGCAGACGTGGCCCTGAAGACGATGCAGACGAAACCGGCCGCCGGTCAGACCCAACGAGCTGCCACGAGCCTCTGTCTCCTTCGGCGCTTCGGTCGCAGACAGGTGCTTCGTGCTGCTGCAGACCATGACAGTGCCTGAACTTCTCACCGCTGCCACAAGGACCACCCACCTCTCCGCACACCCCGCGACGTCGCGAAGCACGAGGACCGACGGGCGGCGCACCGTTCACCGTCTCGTAAGGAGCGGTCAAGGTCGGTGCAAGATTCGCCGGGTACCGTGACTGCGTCATGCAGGACGGTGGCCACCAGGTCCGGTCACACGTCCTCACGAGGCTCGACCGCAGGGCCGGGCGTCGTACCCACGATGAAGGAGGCGAGGATGTCGACACGACATCACATGAGGCTCGGGATCTTGGTCGCACTGACCGCACTGGCCGCGCTGATGGTTTTCGGGACGGGCAGTGCCTTGGCCGCCGCGCCGGACGTGGTCGGGCCAGGCGACGGCCCCTTCCTGTGTCCATCCGTTGGACAGGGCGTCCTGAACCACAACCCCGATGCCGGAGGCCCGCTGCCCGGCGGCGGCTACACGTTCCTCCCCGGCAACAACCAGGCGGGCGCACACGCCAACGCCAACTCGCTGAACACCCTCCCCGCAGGCGTGTCCCCGGGTCCCGGCAACGGGAACAGCGACTGGTCACCGATCTGGCCGTACTGAGCGGCGGCAACGCAGACGCAGTGATCGAGGAGCCGGCGACCTGTCGCTCCGGATCCCGGCCCGAACGGCGGTCGATCATGCCGTTCGGGCCGGGATCGCGCCACACGTGTGAGAGGTCTACTGACCGGGGGGGCGGTAACTAGGCGAGGCCTTCACCGCGCGATCAACGTCTTCCGGAGCGATCAACACCGTCGTCCTCAACGTCACGGTCCCCGAAGCGGCGACCGTCAGGGCAAGCCCTGCGGCCGTTACGTTGTCGGGAACGTCGATGATGACGTAGGCGTCGGTCTCGCCGAAGGCGTAGTAGAACGCGTCGACGCTGCCGCCGACGGTCTTGGCGGCCTCCTCGACTGCGGTGCGCCTGCTGGTACCACCTTCCTTCAGCAACCCCTTGACGCCGTCACCGACGTAGTTGGCTTCAATCAGGTACTTGGCCATCGGAATCTCCTTTGGCGGTCGCGGTCCTCCTCGCGGCGAACGCGGCGACCGACGGTTGTCGAGCTTGTGACCATGAGGGTGCCGCGGGAGCGCGTCCCTCTCCCGGCACATGCCTCCGCCGGGGGATGACGAAACGACGACTCCGTTCAGATGCGGGCTGACCGACTCAGGTTGGATGGTTGCAGCGTGTCCATGAAGGCCTTGAGGGCGCACCGGCGGACGATGCTCGTCGCCGCCCGGCGTCTGGACGCGCCGATGGGTCACCAGCTCAGAGTGCTGGCGCCTTTAGATGGCGTCGACGGCTGTGGTCCGGCAGCACTTCCTCTGCATGGGCGAGACCGCGGTCATCGGCTGCTCCACGTGAAGTCGACGCCCATGGCTCGACGGGCGACGTCGTAGGGAACGGGCAGGCCCGACTGTCCGTTGGTGAGCACGACGACTCCGTCGCCTGTGCGTGGACACATGACCATCAGGGCGTGGAAGTCTCGGTCGTCGCCCGCATGCCAGAGCCAGTCTCCGCCGGCGTCGTGATAGATGGCGATCCCCAGACCCCAGGAGTTCGAGGCGCTCGTGCGAACCTGCGGTGTCGACATCTGAGCCGCGGTGCCGGGATCGAGGTGCTGTGGTTGCGCGAGTTCGATCATGAAGCGGGCCAGGTCCCCCGCCGTCGATTTCATCGAGTAGGCCGCGCCTGGAGTCGACGGAGGCCGCGTCGGGAGAGGCCCCGAGATCGCGTTCGCCAAGAGAGCGAACACGATGATGCAGCACAGGAACGAGCCGGATCCGAAGGTCAGTCGCCGCCATCCTGATCTCCATCTCGCCGGCAGTCGCCGGACAAGCAGGAGACTGCCGGCCAGCCAGGCCGCGAGCCAGCCGCTCAGGATGGCGATCATGAGCGTGTAGAAGAGAGTCCACTTGTTGAGTCCGCCGTTCAGCCACGCGACGACGGGCAGCGAGACCATCACGGCGATCGCATAGCAGATGGCCACGAGCCTCCAGGTGACGACCCATCGTCCTTTCCACAGGCGGCTGGCGGCGATCCCCACCGCGGAGACGACCGCGAAGCACAGAGCCACCGTGGCGACCAGAGCGCCGAGGTCAGCGCCGTAGTTGATGTGTCCGGACACCAATCTCGAGATGACGTCGGGGCGGTCTGCGTAGGTTGTGGAGCTCATGGCCAACGGTTCGAAGACCGTGTCGCTCGCGACATCCTCGAGCGGGGAGCCACTCACTTGCTCGATGGCGGCCTGCAGGTACTGGTAGCCGACGTTCGAATACGCGTAGCGCTCACCCGGCTTGAAGCCGATCGACTTGTCGATGGGATGCAGGCGGTTCGACAGCCCCGACGTGTGGGAGAGGAGCTGCCGTAGCGTGATCTGGTCGCTCCACTCCGAGCGCGGCAGCCACGGCTCGTCCAGTGAGACATGGATCGGCTCGTCCAACTCCAGCGCCCCAGAGTCCACCAGCTTCAGTGCGGCGTAGGCCGCGACCGGTTTGCTGAGTGACTCGACCTCGAAGACGCTGTCCTTGGTGACCGGACTTCCGGTGAAGGTGTTCGCCACGCCGAAGCCGGCCTCCCAGACGATCTCCCCCCGGCGCACGAGCGCGATCGCCAGGCCGGGGACCTGTGCGGACTCCAGCTGGCGAGGTATGTACTCTTGCAGTTCCGCCACCAGGAGCTCTGCTTGGGGAGGCGGCTGCGAAGACGACGCGCTCCGCGCCTCGGCCGCGGACGGTGCGAAAGCCGTGAGAACGAACAACAGCAGGAGCAGCAGCAGCAGCATGAGGCTGGCCTTCGCGGCGCTCGAAGTGGCTCGCACGCTCACGGTCCCTCTCCTTCCGTCGTCCGTGCGCAGCCCCCCGACCCGAGGACCTGAGAGCACACGAACGTCCTGCTCGGCGGCGGAATCGGACGAGGACGGCATTCCCGTCGGTCGGCCATCTCACTCCGTTCGGCAGAGGCTCGGGAGCGGTTCGCGGTCACATCGATGTCGGCTCATCACGCATGGGGCAGTCGTCGATCGCCTCGGGCGCCGACCTCCACGGAGAACTGCGTCCAGGCGACATCTCGAGTCGCGACTCTCGGGCACACGTCGCGGTCACTTGCTACGGGACCACGATTCCTGCGTCGCATCGTCTCTTGCGCCTTGAGGGATCGACCGGACGCTCGGCGCCACGCAAAGGCGGCGCTCTCCCGACTGAGCTCGCGGCTCACGAGGGGGACAGGCATAGCCGAGGATGCCGAACAAGAGCGCGCCCGGCCACGGACCCTTCTTCACCGCCTCGGCGAGCTGACCTCGCGTCCCACCGGGCAGACGGCGATGCAGACACCGCACACGCCGCCGAGTCCGTCGTGCTTGTCGGTCTCGCGCTCGCAGGCCTTCACGTCGTAGAGCTGCTCGCGCGGGAGTCCCGCCAGCCACGTGACGTCCTTGCCCGCGCCGGCGGGACACGCATCGACGCACCGATGACAGGAGCCGCAGCCGCCGCTCTCGACCGGCACGCCGGCGTCCAGCGCGAGGTCGGTGAACACCGTGGCCAGACGCAGGCGGGAACCCAATGTGGGAGACACGAAGAGAGCCGTCTTGCCGATCCAGCCAAGACCCGCCCGCGTAGCGGCAGTCTTGTGCGCGAACACCGGCACGTTGCACCAGTCGTCGATAGAACCGTAGTCCTCTTCGCGGATCGTCGCCGCCACGCTTTCGGCCCGGTACCCCCCCGTTCGCAGAGCTCCGACGAGCGCTGTGGCGGCCGCGTCCAGCACGTCGTTCACGCGGCGGTAGCCCGCGTAGTAGGCCCGGGTGGGCCCGTACTCCACACCCTCGAGCTCGGCCGGGTCGAACCGCACCAGGAGCGACACGGCCGTGGGCAGCGTGGGCGCCAGAGGCATCGGCGGCTCGTTCGACGCCACCCCCCACGCCGTCACACCCCGAGAGCGGAGCACCATGTCGACGTCGCGATAGGTCAGCCCTGTCTGCATGCGAAAGGTCTCCTCACTGCTCCCAACTGAGCTAGCGGCCCACGAGGGGGGCAAGTATAGCGCGTGGGACCGGGGTCACGGGTGGACGGGTTGCAGAGCGGTTGCAGAAACCGTCGAGGCCGTGAGGACCCTGAAGACGAAGCGAATCACCCATCCGACCGACCAGCTGGGCAGGAGCTTCGGTCTCCTTCGTCGCTTCGGTCGCTGGCCGGCCCAAGTGACATCCGGCCTGCATGATGAGGCGACGACCCCCCGAGCGATTGGGGCCAGAGAGTGACCTATCCGTTCCGCTTGCGGGACAGCCTGCTCCGTACGCCCACGACGACCACGGCGACCACCCCCACGGTCAACCCAAGGGGGATGAGCGCAAGCCAGTTCCACCGAAACGGCGCACCGCCGTAGGCACCGAACCAGATCAAAGGAAGCTGCCAGAGCGTGTCGGCGATATCCCTCGCCTTGAACTGCTCCGGCCCGGCGAAGACGACGACGTAGCGACCGGACGTCGAACCCGGGCCCGGCTGCACGCGAAGCGTGTAGAGGACGCCGGGCTCGAACGTCACCTCCCGTTCGGCGCCGTGCCAGAAGTGGGTCAGCGAGAAGGGCTCGAACTCCCGTTGACGTTGCACCGTGGCAGTGTCCAGGATCTCGAGCCGGTCTCGCTCTTCGGCAGCGATCACGAGTCCGGGGCGGAAGTCGGCATGTTCAGGATAGGCGGGCACGATGATCCCCACGGCTCGAGTCACCTGCTCGGGGACGGTGAACCGATACTCGTCGTAGACGTCTCCGGGTGCCAGGTAGCCGTACGTCGCACGGGAGACCTCAGGGCCGCCGATGGAGACGGGACCGTCGCCGGACCCGGGCTCGAGGCCGGGGACGTGTGCTTCGGCGATAGGTGCGCCGGCCAGGACGACCATCGAGACGAGCGCGATCAGCGCGGCCGGGCGGTACGAGGGCCCGAGCGGGCATGCGCAGTCGGCGGGGACGTGTGCTCATGGCATCTGCATTCCCGAAAGTGCTCGGTCCGACAACGCACGAAGCGAGCGGCGGATTCTTCATCGTCGTGCTGGTCCCGCTTCTTGTGACGCGCAGCAGGCGAAGGAGACGACCGCGGCAGCGATGACGGTGGCGAGTCTCAGCGGTCCTCCGTTCGTCGGGCCAGTGCACCGCGGACAAGCTGCGAGCGCGACGATTCCTGAAGATCGTGACAGCGAGGCTGGCCGGTGTGCATATGTAGACTGCATGAGACGCAGAAGGGAGCGCGTCGGTCCGTTGCCCGTTCTGTTGCCGCGCGCCCGCACGGACAGGCCTGTGGACTTGGCCCGAGACCACCGAGTACACGCCGGACGGACCGGGGAGGCGCAACGATTGATACTCGTACGCGCAGCGTCTCCATGACGGCGGGACGGGGACTTCGGGCAGCGACCGAAGCCGGCGATGAACCGTGTGGGTTGCAGATCGGGCTGCAGACCGCTCATCCGTGCGTCGGTCCGTCTCTTGGGTCTTGAGGGGAGTGTCGCAGGCTCGGCCACGCCGTGCAAAGGCGGCGCTCTCCCAACTGAGCTGGCGGCCCACGAGGGGGGCAAGTACACCGCGGGCCGACGACGCCTTCGCGTTCGTTGACACCGGTTGCAGCAGGGTTGCAGACGTCGCCGATGCCCGGTCGGTGACCGAGAGTGCCCCCCGAGCGGCTTCACCCCTCAAGCGAGAAGGGCGTCTCGTCAGTCTGGTCAGATGCGCCGCTGGTCGACGGGGCCGCCGGGCGGGGCGTTGATCTCGTCGGCCAGCGCCAGGATCTCGTCGTTCTCGGGGATGTCGCTCATGCTGTGTCCGTAGTGGACGAACCGCGCGACCCCGGCCTTGTCGATGAGCACCTGCGCGGGCATCCGTCCCAGCTTGAAGAGCTTCACCTGCTGCCCGTAGAGCTTGAGCACGCTGTGCTCGGGTCGGGCAGGCCGACGAAGGGCAGCGACTCCTGCTCGAAGTAGCTGGCGAACGCGGCGGCGTCCTCGGGGCCGACCACCACGACTTCGACGTCGCGGTCCACGAACTCGGAGTAGTCATGGCGCAACTGCGCCATATGCCGGCGGCAGAACGGTCAGGTGAAGCCGCGGTTGAAGACCAGCAGCACGTTCTTGCGGCCGCGGTAGTCCGACAGGCTGACCGGGCTGCCGGAGACGTCGGGCAGGCTGAACTCGGGCGCGAGCTGGTTCAAGGACACGCGAGGCATCGTGGTCTCCTTCTGGCGCGGCGGGATGTCGCTGTGCGACTTACTCCTATCACGCCGGGGCCGGCGCCGCATCGAGCGGAACCGGTCTCTGCCGTGACGCTTGCTCAACGAGGGCCATTCGGTCCTTGCTGCGGCGCTGCCGGCGGTCAGAGCCGTGCTGCTCTTCCCGAGGTCTCTGACGGCAGCCTGGACTTTGGAGCGGTCGTAGATGCGTTGAACAGCGAGCACGTGCTCCCCGATCGCCGCCTTCTTCTGCGCCGCAGGGTTGGCACTTGACGTAGGCGACGGGCTGACAGGCGTGGCCGAGACGTACCCAGCTACGCAGTTCAACTCGGCCACGCCGAGGTCCCATCTGGGGGTGCCGGTGTCAGGGTACTCGTGCGCTCGACTGAGGTCCGACGTTCTGAGCACCTCCGCAGCGACGCCGAAGTCGCGCAGGACATCGTTGAACGCAGTCGCGGCTTCTCGAATCGGAATGTTGACGCCGTAGCCCACCGCCAGTCGCGGATCTCTCTACCGACCAGGAGTTCCGTGAGCGCTGCATCGGCCAGGGCGAAGTCTCGTCGAGACGGGACCAGCTCGATCAGGAACCCGCGGGAATCTGCGCGTAGACACGCTCCGTGAACGGGGTCGGGACCCCGAGACGCTCCCCCATCCTGAGGATGGCGCCGCCAAAGAGGTCTCCCTCGTGCCTGCGACCAGCTTCGACGTCTCTCTGCAACGAGGTCCTGGTGGCGAACGGGAATCCGTTCGCCCTGGCCAGAGCGTTGGCGACGACACCGGGATCGAGCGCGATTCCCTCGCGCGCCGCCAGGCTCGCGACCTCGTTCATGATCCCCTTCACATCCTCCAGGAGCCGCGCGTCGACGAGGACCTCACCGACGCTCTTGCGCCAAGCGGCAGTCACGAGTCCGAAGGCCGAGATGAACACGTACTTCTCCCACAGTGCCGGGCGAGGATCGTCGAGCCAGCGATGGCGAATGCCGGCATTCTCGAGCAGCCCGAGGAAGGAGTCAGGGACGAAGCCCGGGCAATCGGGATCACGCCCCACGAACATGACTCCGTCGCCGCCCGCCTGCGAGACCACCCCCGGTCGCTCGAGATGAGTGCCGACGACCACGCCCGCGGGAAGCACGGGCCCGCTCCGGAGGCCGGCGCGGATCCGAGCATGGATGTCCACGCCGTTCAGCAGCGGAATCACGGCCGTGTCCCGGTGGCGGTGAGCGGCGATCTGTCGCACCGCTTCTGCCAAGCCGTAGCTCTTGACGCACACGAGAACGATGTCGGGAACGGGCAGGTCGCCCAGGCTGTTCAGCTGCCGAAGTGGGGACGCATGTCATTCGCAGTCCGGGCGTGTCCAGAACGAGACCGGAGCGGTTGATCTCCGCCAGATGGGCGCCGCGCGCGACGAAATGCACCTGCCACGAGGGATCCGTCTGAGCGGCCAGCCACCACGCGAGCTTGCCGCCGAAGTAGCCGCCCACCCCCCCGACCCCGAAGACGCAGATGTGCGAAGGCGCCCTCTGCTGATCAGCCACGAAACCTCCCTTGCCGGCGAGTACCCGGAGTTGGTCCGACGTCACGCGCATGAACAGACGCGTGTGCCCTCGCAGGTCGGTGTGCGTCGTGGCGTTCTCCTCAATGCCCCTGTTGGGCACCGCACCGCTGGCCAGCGACCTTGGGCCCATGGAGAACGAGCGCGCGCACCACGATGCCCGCGTCGATCACAATCGCGTCAGAGGCCTTGATGCCTGGCTCCTCGCAGCCGTCCGTCCCGGACGGTCAAGAGCAGCAGTGTGGAGACGACGGCGGCCGCTGCCGCCAGCACCTGCTACGGCAAGACCTACTATCACGAGAAGGAACAGCACCATGACGAGCCTACCCCGGCGAAAGGGCAGGGCGAGCCGGACGAGCCGTGCGTCAGCCCTTCCCTTCAAGGGTAGAACCACAGTAATCGGACCATTCGTCTCCAGTAAGGGGATCTGCCATGCGAACCCGGAATCTGCTCGGCGTGATCGCCGTCCTCCTGCTCATCCTCGCGATCTGGCTCGTCCCGATGGCGCTCGCCGCGGCCGACGGCTCCACCACTCCGGAAGGGTCGGCGACCTCGGCACAGCCCTCGGGCACGGAGTGCCCGTTCCTGCAGGCCCACCCGTGGCTCGATCCGCACGGCTCGGGCAGTGGAACTGGCGCGTCGACCGGCACGAGCCTGGAGGTCATGTACTACTGAGCGGCAGTGCATGACCTGAACAGCAGGCAGCACTGAACGGGAGGATGGGCATTGCGCCGGGTCGGCGAGTCCTACCATGAGCATGCGTTCGTTGGTCGGCGGCATGCAGGGCTGCCCGAGCTCCAGTGCGGACACGGCCGACTGTGACGTAGGGAGGCTGACGAGCATGCACGTCATGCAGCGAGCACTCCGCAGCTTCGCGCGGCGGGCACTGCTCAGCTTCGGCCCCGTGGCCGCCATTGCAGTCGGCTTCGTCGTTGTGGGCTCGTATGCGACCGATACCTCGCAGCCGGAGCCCTTGCCGGATCTCGGCCTGCTGCGCGGCATGACTCCTCTCCTCACGTCCCGCGTCGACAACGTTCCCGTGTTCGGCACGGCCGGCGACGATACCATCGAGATCACCGGGAGCAGTCGAGGCACGGTGCGCGTCACCGTGAATGGACGCCGCCGTGAGCTCACAGTCGGGAGCGGTCGCACGCTGGTCGTGTCCGCGCGTGGCGGTGATGACACCGTCAGGGTGCGCGGCAACGCGCGCGCCAAGCTGGTGCTTCGCGGGGGCGCGGGTGACGACCTTCTGGTCGGAGGCACGGGCGATGACATTCTGGACGGCGGACGGGGGGATGACGTCCTCGAGGGTCGCGCCGGCAACGATCTCGTCGACGCGGGCGAAGGCAATGACGTCGTCCGCCTCGGCCCCGGGCAGGATGGAGCGGACGGCGGGGACGGTCGCGACCTGATCGCCGGCGATGGTGGAGACGACTACCTCCAGGGCGGCCGCGGAGAGGACACGCTGCAAGGCGATGACGGCCGCGACGTCGTCTACGGGCTCGACGGCCGAGACCGCCTCAGCGGCGGCGGCGGCAGCGACTACCTGGACGGCGGCGGCGGGGACGACACCGTCGCCGGTCAGGGCGGCCGAGACATCGCGTTCGGCGGTACCGGCAACGACATCCTGCGTGACCTCACCGGCGGCGACCTGCTCGTCGGCGGCGAAGGTCAGGACGTCTTTGTTGCCGACGAGCTCAGTCGCATCGTCCCGCCCGCGGGCGACGAGTGGTCGCGCGCGCCCGATGTCATCGAGCTGACCGACGATCGCCACGGCTTCGCCATGCGCGCCGGCTCGGATCTCGAAGCCCTGCGCTCACTCCCGCTCGGCCGCGAACTGCTCGCCGGCCTCGCCGCGAGCGGCCATACGGTGGTGCTGCGCGCGACGGACGACGGCAACGCGGTCAGTTGGGACCCGACGGCCGCCGACTCTGCTGGCGTCGACGGCCGGATCAGCCCCGGTACCGACAGCGTCGTGCTCTACAACCCATACCGGACCGTGGTGGGCGAGGGGCAACGGAACTGGGAGCACAGACCTCCCATCGTCGGCCTCTTTCACGAGTTGGTCCACGCACTCGCCGTCGCGCGAGGGACCATGCCCTCCGAAAACGCGCCGCAGCAGGCGCAGGCCGTCGGCCTGATACCAGACAGAGAGACGGGCCCCCACTTCGAACGGGCCGCTCGAACAGACATCGTTGCGCCGGCGACGCCGACAGAGAACAGCCTCCGTGCCTTCCTCGACCTGCCCTTGCGGCCCCTGGAGTAGGAGAGACTGACACGCTCTACGAGGCGACCCGTATCCCGGCCGCCTCCGGTGCTCACATGCGCTTGCCGACGCGGCTCGCCTTGCGTGCCATGTCCAGCTGCTCCAGCGTCGGAATGCCTTTGTTGCCGAACTGCGAGACCTTCAGTCCCGCAGACCAGGCGGCGGTGTCAAAGCACTCGGCGGGCGGCAGACCCTTTGCCACTGCCCAGGCGTACGCACCGTGAAAGGTGTCGCCGGCTCCGCAGGAATCCACCGCGGTGACCGGAGCAGCATCCCATCGCTCCAGACACTCGGACCCTTTCCCCGTCGTGAACACCCCACCCCTCGGCCCTTGGGTCACGCCGAACACCGCACGGCAGTGATCGCCCCAGAGTTCGACGGCTGCCCCCTCTGCCGGGTACCCCGTCTCCTTCAGCACATACGTCTCAGGCGCTATCACGTGATCGACCCGGCTCAGCAGGCTCGCCGTCCACGGCCGTCCGGACCCGGTGTCGATGACGGTGGTGATCCCCCTCTGTTCGCACTCGTCGAGCGCCGCTGTCGCCAAGCCTTCATCGGTCGCGTCCAGGAGGGCAACGTCAACGCCTTTGAGGAAGCCCGGCAACTGCTCGATCATGCGTGCATCCGCCATCGGCTGTGGCAGCCAGATGATCGTCCGGGTCGCATCTCCCCGCGCAACGATGACCGCCGAGTGCTGTGAGGGCTTATCGTAGGCGACCCACGTGCAATCGACCCCCTCGGCATCCAGGTGCGCCATCAGGACCTGGGCATGCATGCCCGTCCCACACGCCGCCAGAAGCCTGGTCGCACTCCCCAGTCTCTTCGCCGCGATCGCGCCGCGTCCGGCCGTCCCCCCACCACGGTGTGATACTCGAGCGCCGGGTTCACCGAGTCCGCCTGCGGATGGTCCTCGAGCACGTAGAGGTGGTCGATCGTCGCCATCCCGATCATCGCGACCACCGGCGGGCGGCTCAGTTCTGGTTCAACACCCACTCGGCTGCGTCCTCCGGGCTCAACATGATCGTGATCGCCTTCCCAGCGAATCCGATCTCCTCAGGCGATCGTGCGCTGATCAGGATATGGGTAGTGAGGTCGCGAGCGCGGCCGGCCCACGAGGGCAATTAGTATAGCTCGTGAGATGGGAGGGGTCCGCTTGGGTCCATCGAATCACGGGCCTCTCGGTCGCGAATGGATTGCGGACGGGCCCGACGGCGGGCGGCACGGAGCCGATCGTGAAGTCGGCACTCTCGGAACTCGAACCGCGGCATGAGGGGGGCCTTGACCGACCCGATGACCAAAGGATGCGCTGCCGGTCGGCCTGACGGGCCTCAGGGCCAGGCGCCCTGGCGAGGGCCGTCGCCTGCCGCGCCTGCCCGACTGGGAGTTCGTCGCGGCGTCGGCTAGCATGGGCTCATGGTCGACGCCCGCAGGAACCGCGCTCGCGACCTGGGCATTCTCTCTCTCGTCGCGATCGCGCCGCTCTGGGGCTACAGCTGGGTCGTGATCAAGGTCGCGCTCGACTACGCACGACCGTTCAGCTTCATGGCCCTCGTCACGGCGTTGTGCTGCGGTCTACTTCTTCGCCCTGCTCCTGATCACGCGTCGGCCGCTGCGACCCACGCCCCTCGGGTGGACGGTGCCGATCGGCCTCCTGCAGACGTCGCTCTTCAACATCCTCGCCACCGTCGCTCTCAGCGTGGGAGGCGCCGGCCAGGTCTCCGTGCTCGCGTACACGATGCCGTTCTGGCTTCTGCTCCTCGCCTGGCTCTTCCTCGGCGAGCGGCTCCGCAGCCTTCAGTGGCCGGCCATCGCGTTCGCCTTCGCGGGCCTCATCCTCGTGGTGCGCCCCTGGGACATCGGAGGCGCACTCGCTGGGATCCTGGCCTGTGCCGCCGGGCTGGCATGGGCCGCAGGGGCGCTCCTGGTCAAGCTCCTGCAGCGCCGGGCGCACGTCGACACCCTGTCGCTGACCACCTGGCAGATGATCTTCGGCGCCATCCCTCTTGTCGCGATCGCCGCGCTGACGCAGAACGGGTGGCCCCAGTGGACGGGCACGTTCATCGCGTGCCTCGCCTACGTGGTCTTCCTCTCGAGCGGCTTGTGCTGGGTCCTGTGGATGTTTGCGCTGCGCTCACTGCCCGCCGGCGCCGCCGGGATGGGGACGCTGGCCGTTCCCGTGGTCGGCGTGACGGCAGCCTGGATCCAGCTGGGAGAGCGGCCCACCGCACCAGAGGCCGCCGGCATGGCGCTCATCATCGCCGCGCTCGCGGTGCTCGCAGCGTACGGGAGCCTCCGGGGCCGCCGAATCGCAGGCGCGGCCGTTGCGGAGGAGTTCGTTCCGCCGTTCATCGATTGAGCGATCGACGCGGCGACGGGTCCCTCATGACGGGGCCCTCATTGCTGACTTGAGCGATGGCTCGGGCCTGAGGCACATCTGATCGCCACAGTGGGGGCCATCTCCGCGAGCGACGGCTCGTCGCTCGTTCGGGCCGACGCTTGGAGGCAGTCTGCGGCGGGGACCTGCGCCGGGTCTGGGGGCCGTTCGAACTCAGAGCCCGCCAAGCCCGGACCGTCGCGCGCCGCGTTCCGTCATGTACAAGAAGGAGCCCGCCACCCGGATAGGGCAGCGGGCCTCTCGGCCTGAGAGGCAAGCGTCAACGCTTGCAGAACGCGGTGGTGGCGGGGAGTATGGGGAGTGCCCGTCGCACATGCTCGGCGTCATAGCGAGGCGCGGCACGACAGGGATTCACGACCTTGGCGTGCCACGCTCGGGAGCGTCAAAGCAGGCACGTCTTGGACGGCTGCCTTGTCTGCGTTCTCCCGAGTTGCGGCGGGCATTTGCATGCCTGGGCAGAGCAGGCCCGCCTCTTGAGCGACGTCACGAGGTTCACGTGTGCGCAGGAGAAGCCTGCACGAGCGAACCGCGGCCTGCTCAGCCGATCTCGGTATCGGCCAGGTTGAATGCAAAGGGCCCATTGTGGACGTACACGAGCTGGCAAGCTTCGATGTACTGGGCGTCATGGACCCGGCCTGCACGGACATACCCGACATCGCCCTTGTCGAGGAAGATCTTCTCTCCATCGGGAATCAGCGAGCGCGCTACCTCGCGATAGAACTGGATCGACATCCTTCCTTCGACGACGACCGTCATATCGTCGCCTGGGTGCCAGTGGGGCGGCTCCTCGGTGCCCGGCTGCCAGCGCTCGAGCATCACCTCGACCCCGTCAGGGTTCGTTGGATAGGTGGTGCGAACCGTGAACCCCTCCGGTGATCCCGGAACGGGGACGTGGTCGCTCCACACGTCACTGGTCGCCGAGGTGACATCCTTCGTTGCGTCATCAACAGACATCGTCTGGCTCCTGTCTTGGATCTACGGGGAACGCTCCATCAAGGGCATGGCCGTGGCCACGTTGGGGACACCGGCGACAAGGAACACCAGAGTGTGCGCCGGCGGCCTGAACGAGCTACTTGGGCATGATCGTCACTCCATCGTCGACCGTTGGAGGGTTCCCGTTCGGGCCATGTCTAAGCCGGCCGGCGTTCTGTGCACGCGGTGACGGCGTCGGAGGGCTCGAAGGAAGGGTCCGAAGGAAGGGTCCGACTGCATGATGCCCTGCACAGCTGCGAGGGGGGCGGCGGCGAATCAGAAGCCAGCGAGGTCCTGCGAGGAGCATGGGCGCAGGGCCGATCCGAGGCGATCAGGTGGTACGCGGGGAGCGAACTCGATGATGCGGGCTGCGCGTCTGACGCCAGTGCGATCACGAGCAACGACAGGAGGAGCAGGCCCGAAAGACGCGCGAACCGTGGTTGTGCTGAAGTCTTCAGGTCTTCACCTCTGGTCGCCGGCGGCCGTCCTGGCTGCGCCGACGACGGCCGGGCCACCTCGTGATCGCCGAAGCGTACGCGCCTCAGGCGAGCGGGATCGAGACCTCCACGAGCAGCTCGCTCTCCGGAACGTCCTGCGGATCGTTGAGATACACCTCGCGGGCGGGGCCCGCCGCCTTGCGACCGTTCTCCTCGAGCCAGCTGAACAGCGCCACGTACGCCTCGGGGACCCCCAGATAGGGGCCCTCGTGAGTAGTGAAAACCACGTGTGCGCCGGGGACCTCCTCGAGGGCTACCCCCTCGCCGGCGACGGCGCCGACGGCCACGGGCATGCAGATCACGAGGTCGAATTCCTCCTTGCCGAAGTCGGGTGAGAACACCATCGGCGGCCCGACCACCTCGGCGCCGGTCGCGGCGGCGTGCTGCGTCAGTGTCCGGAAGCCGCCGTTCAAGCCTTTGCCGATCGTCTGCATCGTCACCGTCACCCGCCGCGTGAGCGAGAGCTGCGGTGGCACATCCTTCTCACTGATCTCGTGGCCCATGTCGTCACTCCCGATCGCTCTGAACGTTGCACCCGAAGGTCCCCAAGGTACCTGCCCGCTCGACGGAATGGTCAGGCATCCGGCGGCCGACGGACGACGGCCCGCCCGGAGTGAGCGATGCCTGCCCGAACGCGAACGGCCTGCCAGGACTCCAACACTTCGCGGCACGGCCTGACGGGATGGCGATACCTCCAGGGCAGGCCGGCCCCGTGCCGGCTTTCGGCGGCTCGAGGCGCGGAGATTGGCCCCGCCGTCCGCGGGGTACGACGCAAGGGCGCACGCTTCCACGAGCGGCTCTGGGGTGGTGGACCACGGACATTCAGAGACCCCGAAACGGCATCATCCGGACGACCCCGTTCCACGAGCGCACGTCGGCGCTGAACCAGACCGAGCTCTGGAGCCACTGGTCCAACTTCCTCGCGGCGGACCGCTACCAGCTGAGCGACAAGGCGGAGTACTTCGCCGTGCGCAGCGCAGCCGGCGTCTTCGATTCGAGTCCGCTCTACAAATACCGGATCACGGGGCGGGACGCGGAGGCGTTCCTCGCCGGGATGCTCGCCCGAGACATCCGGGCCTGCCCGTCCGGGAACGCCCAGTACACGTGCTGGCTCGACGATCGCGGCTTCGTCATCGAGGACGGCGTCATTCTCCACCCGAAGCGGGACGAGTACCTTCTGACGAGCGCCGAGCCCAACTTCGCCTACTTCGCCGAGCGGATCGGACGGATGGACGTCCAGTTCGAGGAAGTCAGTGACGAGATCGGGACACTTGCGCTCCAGGGCCCGCGCTCGCGGGACCTGCTCAAGGAGCTCGTCCCGCAGATGGAGCGCATCCCGTACTTCGGCGTGGCCGGCGGCGAGATCGGCGGCGCAAGGGTGACCGTGAGCCGGACCGGCTTCAGCGGCGACCTCGGCTACGAGATCTGGGTCGACGCCCCCGACGCCGTGCGCGTCTGGGACGCGCTCTGGACGAGCGTACAGGGCTACGGGGTCCAGCCGTTCGGCCTCGACGCGCTGAACATGCTGCGCATCGAGGCCGGCCTGCTCCTCCTCGAGGCCGACTTCGACTCGAGCCGCTACGCCTGGAACGACGCCCACCGCTCCACGCCGATCGAACTCGGCTGGAGTTGGATGTTCCGCGAGCTCAAGAACGACGACCGGGCATTCATCGGCCGGCGCGCGCTGGAGCGCGAGATCGCCGAGAAGACGTCTCGCTGGGCCATGCGTGGCCTCGTCGTCGACTGGGAGGACTACGACCGGGTCTACAACGAGGCCGGACTCATCCCGCCCAAGGACCACACGCCGGTCGTCGAGGACTGGATGGTCTACGACGAGGGCTACCGGCGCCAGGTCGGCTACGCGACGAGCTTCATGTACTCGCCGATGCTCCAGCGCCACATCGCGATCGCCCGGGTCCGCCCTGAGGTCGCGAAGCCGGGTACGAAGGTCAAGCTCGAGTTCACCGTGGACCATCACTACGAGCAGGTCGCCGCGCACGTCGCCCGGCTGCCTCTCTACAACCCAGAGCGAAAGACGGCCTGAGATGACGACGAAAAGGACGCCCGCCCGGTCTACGAAGAAGCCCGCCGCGCCGGCCTCGAAGGGGTCACGCGCCGAGCGCACCTATGATGCCGTCGTCATCGGCGGCGGCCACAACGGACTCGTCAACGGCGCCTATCTTGCCAAGTCGGGCCTGCGGACCCTGATCCTGGAACAACGCCATCTCGTCGGCGGCGCCGCCATCACCGAGGAGCTGCGCCCCGGCTTCTGGTTCACCACGTTCTCGTATGCCCTCTCGCTCATCCGGCCGCAGATCATCCAGGACCTGGAGCTCACCAAGCACGGCTTCATGCCGCTGCTCATGTCATCGACGTTCGCACCGATGGAGAACGGCGACTACCTGTGGTTGACGCAGGACCGCGGCCAGAACCTCACGGAGATCGCCCGCCACAGCAAGCACGACGCAGACGCCTACGAGCAGTACAGCCACGACATGAGCATGGTCTGCCAGGCGCTCAAGCCGCTGTTCGACCAGGTCCCGCCCGACATCTTCAGCGACGATCCGGAGGAGCTCCTCGCGCTCGCGGAGCTGGGCCAGCGGTTCCGCCGGATGGACAAGCGCACCCTCCACAACGCCGTCCGGCTGCTGACCGGCAGCGCCGCCGACTTCCTCGACGACTACTTCGAGTCCGACATCGTCAAGGGCTACCTCGCGAGCTCGAGCATCATCGGCACGAACGTCGGGCCGCGCTCGCAGGGATCGGGGCTCGTGCTGCTCTATCACTCGCTCGGCGAGCACGACGGCGAATTCGGCGCCTGGTCGTTCCACAAAGGGGGCAACGGCGGATTCACCCAGGTGCTCGCCCGCGCGGCGCAGTCGTTCGGGGCGGAGATCCGCCTCGAGTCGCCCGTCGACGCGGTCATCACGAAGGACGGCCGGGCCGTGGGGGTCGCCCTGACCGACGGCACCGAGTTCTACGCCGACACGGTCGTGAGCGCCCTCGATCCGCGCCACACGTTCCTCGAGCTCGTCGATCCGCGCGAGCTCCCCGACGACCTCGTCGAGACCATCCGGCGGTTCCGCTTCCAAGGCACATCGTCGAAGGTCAACTTCGCGCTGGACGGGCTGCCGGCGTACCCTGCCCTGCCCGGCCGAGAGGACATCTTCCGTGGCTTCACCAACATCGGACCGTCGATCGACTACCTCGAGCACGCCTTCGACGAGGGCAAGTACGGCTGGTACAGCTCGCGGCCCTACATCGATGGGGCGATCCAGAGCACCATCGACCCGGATATGGCGCCCCCCGGCAAGCACGTCATGTCGTGCTTCATCCACTACACCCCGTACCACCTGCGCGAGAGCGACTGGGACGCTGAGAAGGAGAATCTCGGTGACACCGTGCAGCGGACACTCGAGTCGTTCTTCCCGGGGTTCGGCGACCTGGTCCTCCAGCGCGAGGTCGTGACGCCGCTCCACATCGAGCGGACGGTCGGGCTCTCGGAGGGCAACATCTTCGCCGGCGAGTTCTTCGCGCCGCAGATGTTCTTCTTCCGTCCGGCGCCGGGCTGGTCGCAGTACCGCACCCCGATCGACGGCTACTACCAGTGCGGCTCGGGCACCCATCCGGGAGGCTGCGTCATGGGTGCCCCCGGCAAGCTGGCCGCCGGACAGATCCTCAAGGACCTCGAGAGAGCCGGCCGCGGGTAGACCCTCGTGGTCGTCGGGAGAGCACCATCCCGGGCCGAGCCGGCGTCAGGCCGGCAGGACGAAGGAGAACGTCGTGCCGCGGCCCGGTGCGGTCTCGACCGCGACGCTGCCGCCGTGCGCCTCGACGATGCCTTTGACGATCGCGAGGCCGAGTCCACTCCCGCCGGTGGCCCGGCTGCGCGAGGCCTCGCCGCGGTAGAAGCGATCGAAGACCTTTGGGATGTCGGCCTCGTCGATCCCGGGTCCCGTATCGCTCACCTTGACCGACAGTCCCTCGGGCACGCTGTCGGTCTGGAGGACGACCTCACCGCCGGGCGGCGTGTAGTGGAGTGCGTTCTCGACCAGGTTCGCCAGTGCACGCTCGACGTAGCGCGCGTCGAACTCGGCGACGTCGGCGGTCCGGCAGGGCTCTCCGCGAAGCGTCACCTTCTGCTGCTCGGCGCGCAGCGCGAAGGACTCGAGGATGTCCGAGATGAGGTCGGTCATCGAGTTGGGCTGGCGCTCGAGCTCCACCCCGCCCGACTCGAGGTGCGCGAGCATGAACAGATCGTCGACGAGATGCGAGAGGGCGTTCAGGTCGCCCTCTGCGGTGCGGAGGTACCGCGCGACCGTCGCGGGGTCGTCGACGACCCCGTCGGAGAGCGCCTCGACGATGACGCGCACGGACGCGAGAGGCGTGCGCAGGTCGTGCCCGACGGCGGTGAGGAGGTGGCTCCGCGCCGTCTCGATCTCGAGCCGCGCGCGCTCGGCGTCACGCAGCCGGCCGGTCATCTCGTTGAAGCTCGCCGCCAGCTCGGCGACCTCGTCGGAGCCCTCCACGGGCACGACGACGTCGAGATCGCCGCCGGCGACGTCCCGCGCGGCGCGGTTGAGCCGCACGATCGCCGCGGTCACGCCACCCGTCAGCAGCCAGCCGAGCGACACCGCGATGATCGCGGCGAACACGAGGAGCACGGTCGAGAGCAGCAGGTCGTGGCGACTGAGGAACATGAGCCGCGCCGTCACGACGACGTTGAGGAACGTGAGCGCGGCGGCCAGGAGATATCCGGCCATGAGGGTCCACGCGAGGCTCGGAGAGCGGCGCATCCAGCCGAGACGGACGACGAGGACGCCGACGCCCACCGAGATGAGCGCCGTGATCCCCAGGAACTCCGCCATGGCGACGAAGTCGTTCTGCGGCGGGCGCATGAGCAGCGAGAACACGAGCAGCCCGACGACGACCGCGGCGAGCGTCCCCGCCACGAAGACGGCGAGCCCGCGCGGGCCCGAGGTGCCGGAGCGAGCTGCGCGGGACCCGGTCACGGCTCGAACCGGTAGCCGACGCCCCAGACCGTCGTGATGTGGCGCGGTTGGGAGGGGTCGTCCTCGATCTTCGCGCGCACCCGCCGCACGTGAACGGTGACGGTGCTCGGGTCGATGTAGTCGGCGGATCCCCAGACCATCTCGAGCAGCTTGTCGCGATTGAAGACGGCATGCGGCCGGCGGGCGAGCGTGAGCAGGAGGTCGAACTCCTTGGCCGTCAGCGACCGCTCCGAGCCGGCCACGGTCACCGTGCGCGCCATGGGATCGATGACGAGATCGCCGAACTCGAGACGGTCCTCGGACGGGTCGCCTTGAGCAGAGGCGCCCACCCGCCTGAGCACGGCGCGCACGCGGCTGACCAGCTCCTGCGCGCTGAAGGGCTTGACCACGTAGTCGTCGGCGCCCATCTCGAGCCCCGCGATGCGGTCGACTTCGCTCTTGCGCGCCGTCAGCATGATGATCGGCGTGTCGCCACGGGCGCGGACCCGGCGCGTGACCTCGAGGCCATCGAGCCTCGGCAACATCAGGTCGAGGATGATGAGATCGGGCTCGCGGCGCTCGACTTCGTCGAGCGCCGCGAGCCCGTCCCCGACGCTGCGCACGTCGAAGCCGGCGCGGCCGAGGTAGAGACTGACGACCTCGGCGATGCTCGGTTCGTCCTCCACGATGAGGATGGACTGTGACACGTGGTACCCCTTGGACGCGGCCCGATAAGGTCAGCTCCACTGTACCCCGGGTCCCCTCGCCGAACGCCGCGAACGCGTGCCGCAGGGCGACGTTAAGACTCCCGTAAGGGATTGGCAAGGAAGCCGTCGCATGCTCCGGGCAGGTCTGTCGCGACCGCGGCGTAGCCTTCCTCGATTCGTAAGGGTTCCGCAAGCCGCTCGCTACATCGCTCGGGTAGGTTGCCTGCGTCAGGAGGGCGGCGGTGATCCGAGACGATCCGGCCGGACGCCCTCGAGAGGCTCTGCCAGACGATGTCCTGCCGCGAACGGGGGCTCCGGTGCAGAGCCGAGAGGGAAGGAAGAACCATGAGTTCGAAGACGATCACGAGACTGGGTCTCGCCGCGGTCATGCTGCTGGCCGTGCTCCTCCTGCCGGCGGCGGCGCTGGCCCGCGGCAACGCCGCCATGTACGAGGTCAAGATCGAGAATCTCACCAGCAACCAGATCTTCTCGCCGCCGGTAGTCATCTCACACGACTCGAGCTACCGTCTCTTCCAGAAGAACCATCACGCCAGCAGGGAACTGCGGTTGATCGCAGAGAGTGGCAACAACGGCCCCGCGGCCATGCGCGCCACCTACTCGCGCCGCGTCTTCGACGTCAAGACCGCAGACGGACCGATCCTGCCTGGCCAGTCCGCGACCTTCACCGTCCGTTCGCCGAGAGGATCGCGGCTCTCGCTGGCGACCATGCTCGTGCAGACGAACGACGGTTTCGCCGGCGTGGACAGCATGTGGCTTCGCGGGCTGCGCACGCGGATGTACAACCTCAGGGCGTGGGACGCCGGTACCGAGGCCAACAACGAGATCGCCGCCTACGTGCCCGGTCCGCCTTTCGGTGGAATGATGCGCGCTCCGACGCACCAGCGCATCAAGTACCACCGCGGCATCCAAGGTACTGCCGACATCGACGCGACCGTCTATGGGTGGAGTGGCGCCGTCGCCAAGCTGACGGTCACCCCCATCACGCCGTGAACCGCGATCGGTCGACCCGCAGCTGACGCGCGGCGCCCGCGCGGGACCCGAGCCCGCGCCGACCGACCGTCCCGAAGCGCGGTCCAAGGGTCAGAGAGAGGGCCGGCGACTGAGTCGCCGGCCCTCTCGACCTGCTCACTCCCAGTCGAGCGTGAGCTTGGCGCCCTCAAGGCCGACGATGTCGGTGATGTCCTGCATCGTCTCCATCATGCCGCGGTAGGCGCCGGCGGCGTCGCGCAGCGGCGCGTAGCGAACGAGGATCAAGCGGCCTTCTTCGATGCGCCTGAAGACGGCCTCGTCGCGGCTGCCGTCGCGAAAGGCGGCCTCCATGCGCGCGATCGTCTGGCGCGAGTGCTCGTTGTGCGACTCGTCGACGTGGACGCCGACGTGGCGCAGCTCGCAGTCGGCAAACAGGTCACCGTGCCAGTAGACGAGCGTACCGGCCTCGTCGACGACCGAGACCTGGACCGGGAGATGACGGACGACGAGGTCCAGCTGTGCGGGCGTGAGGCTTCCGGCGAGGCACGCGCTCGGTCCGGCGCCGGGTGTGGTCTGGTGTCCCATCAGGTCATCCCCTTCGACTGTTGCCAGGACGCGCCTTGCTCGCGGGCTCATCCTACTCGAGCACGCCGCGCCAATGCACTGCCGTGCCTGCGAGCGTGAGCCCGTCCCACCGGTGGTCGACGGCGGGGTTCTGGGAACGCGAGTGCCGAAGGTATGACACGGGGTAGAATCCGGTTCACATGCTCGTACCATCGCGACCTGTCAGGCAGGCATCTATGAACGCAGCGACCGTCGCGTCGGCCCCGGCCTCCGGGACGACTCGGTCGACAAGGCTCAAGATCCGTCTCATCGAGCCTGCTCCGCCGAGCATCAACATCCTCTCCTACGGCTTCTATCCGCGTCTCGGTCTGCCCCTCATCGGCGCGGCGCTCAAGGCCGCGGGCCACGACGTGCGCATCTACTGCCCCCAGGCGGCGCCCATCGACCGTGACGACGTCGCGTCGGCCGATCTCGTCGGCATCTCGACCACCACCTCGACGGCGCCGGCCGCCTACGCTCTGGCGGACGAGCTGCGAGCCGCCGGCCTTCCCGTGATCATCGGCGGCCCCCACCCCACGTTCGTGCCCGACGACGCCCTGCCGCACGCCGACTTCGTCGCGCGCGGCGAGGGTGGCGACGGGCTCATGCTGGAGCTGATCGAGGCGCTCGACGGAGAGCGCGAGCTCGAGAGCATCCGCGGACTGTCGTTCTGGCGCGACCAGCGCCCCGTGCACAACGAGCTGCGCGAGCGGCCCGCCGATCTCGACGCCAACCCCGTGCCGGACCTCTCGCTGATCGTGGGGTCCGAGCGCATCCGGGAGACGCCCATCATGACGAGCCTCGGGTGTCCGTTCGATTGCACGTTCTGCACCGTGACGATGATGTTCGGACGCTCCTACCGCTTCCGCAGCACCGAGAGCGTCATCGCCGAGCTGGAGGCGACGAGGCCCAAGAGGGTCTTCTTCTACGACGACAACTTCGCCGCCAACAAGCGTCGCCTCAAGGAGCTTCTCAGGATGATGATCGACCGTGGCCTGACGCCGAGCTGGACGGCCCAGGTGCGCACGGACGTGGCCCGCGACGATGAGCTGTTGGCGCTCATGCGACGCTCCGGCTGCCGGCGACTCGCCCTCGGTTTCGAGTCCATCGACCAGGCGACGTTGGACAGCTACGACAAGTCGCAGTCGGTCGAGGACATCACCGCCGCGATCGCCGCCCTGCACCGTCACGGCATCAAGTGCCACGGCATGTTCGTGGTGGGCGCCGACAACGACACCGCCAGCACGGCGCGCGACACCGTCGCCTTCGCCGAGAAGTACGGCATCGACAGCCTGATGCTCAACGTCCTCACGCCCGGGCTCGGTACGAAACAGTACGAGATGATGAACGCCGGCGAGCGCGTCTTCGAGCACCGCTGGCAGTTCTACGACGGCCAGCACGTCATCTTCGCGCCGCAGAACCTGACGCCCGTCGAGCTGCAGACCGAGGTCGTGAAGGGCTACCGGCGCTTCTACTCGGTGCGTCGCAGCCTCAAGTACGTGGTGCGCCTGCGCTTCCCCCGGCTTCTGGAGCACTTCTGGGGCTGGCTGTACATCCACCGCTGGCAGAAGGACCCGACGAACCGCGCCTACATCGAGGCGCTCGCCGAGCGTTCGGGGGCATCCGCGCCGAGCAACTGACGACGGCGCCGCGTCGAGCGACGGCGGCGATTCCTCAGGCCATGGTCCGGTCGCCGCCGTGGAGCAGGAAGTCGTCGACGCCGGCCGCGACCGTGTCGTAGAAGCTGTCCTCGCCCACCAGCGCCACGATGCCGTTGCGCTCCAGGTCGTGCAGGAGGCCGGTCGTGGTCCTCGCGAAGGCCAGTCTGACGCCGCTCTCGTGCAGCTCCGCGACCAGCTCCTTGAGCATCGCCGCGGCAGTGGTGTCGAGGTGCGGCACGGCGCCGGCGTGCACGAGCACCTCGCGCACGGGAGGGCTCTGGTCGCGCACCAGCGAGCGCACGGTCTCGCGGAACCAGCGCGCGTTGGCGAAGAAGAGCTCGCCGTCGACGCGCAGGATCACGAGGCCGGGGAACGTCTCGTAGTCGGGGTTGTCCTCCACACCGCGGTAGCGCAGGGTCTCGTCGGCGTGGGCCTCGGGAGCCCTGCCCAGGACGGCGCTGCTGGGCCGGTAGGCGCGATACACCAGCGCGAGCAGCGAGACGGTCACCGCCACGACCAGCCCCGTGAGGAGCCCGAAGACCAGGACGCCGCCAAAACAGAGGATGGCGAGCACGAAGTCGGTCGCGTCGGTCCGGCGCAAGCGGCGCAGCGCGCCAAGGTCGACCAGATGGGCGACGGCGGCGATGACGATGGCCCCCAGCACCGCCTCCGGGAGGTCGTGGAACAGCGGCATGAGGAAGAGCATCGTCACGATCAGGAAGCCGAAGAGGATGATGTTCGAGAGCTGCGACTTGACGCCCGACGACTCGGCCACCGCAGACCGCGACAGGCTGGCGTCGACCGCGAAACCCTGCAGCAGGCCGGCCCCGAGGTTGGCGACGCCGAGCGCGACGAGTTCCTGGTCGGCGTCCACTTCGTAGTGGTGCTTGGCGGCAAGGGCGCGCGCGCCGGCCACCGACTCCGCGAAGCAGATCAGCGCGAGGGCGACCGCGTCGGGCAGCAGATTGGTCACGTCGGCGAGCGTGAAGCTGGGCATCGCAGGGGACGGCAAGCCGTCGGGGATCGCGCCGATGATCTCCACGCCGTGGTCCTGGAGGTCGAAGACGGCGACCGCGGCGATCCCGAGCGCAACGGCGACCAGCGCGGCCGGCACCTTCGGTGCGTACGCGCGCAGCCCGAAGATGACCACCAGCGCCGCGACGCCGATGACGAGCGTCGGCAGATTGACGTCGCCGAGCTGACGTACCACCACCTCGAGCTTGCCGAAGAACGCGGTGCCGCCGCCTTCGACGCCCAGCAGCTTGTACAGCTGGCCGACGCCGATGACCAGGGCGAGGCCGGCGACGAAGCCGGTCAGCACCGGGCGGGCGAAGAAGTCGGCGATGAACCCGGCGCGCGCGAGACCGGCGACCAGCAGCAGCACGCCTACGAGGAGAGCGAGCAGCGCCGAGAGGGCGATGAAGCGACCGGCGTCGCCGAACGCCAGCGGCGCGACGGCGGCCGCCGAGTACGCGGCGATCGCCGAGCTCGGTCCGACGGTCAGCTGCCGGCAGGTGCCGAGCACCGCGTACACGAGCAGCGGCGCCAGGGCGGCGAACAGGCCCGCCTCGGGCGGCAGGCCGGCGAGGGAGGCGTAGGCGATGCCCTCGGGCACGAGCACCGCCCACACCGCCGCCGCCGCGACCAGGTCCGGCCGTAGCCAGCGCCGCTCGTACTGCGGCAGCCAGTGACGGACGGGCAGCGAGGGTGGCTCCACTCGGTACCAGTGCAAGACCCGTTTCGCCACGCGCTCGTCCTCCTCGTCGGTCACCCGCGGCAGGTGAGCGCCTCAGGCGGCATTCTACGTCTTCCATCCGCGACCGTGGAGTCTTCGCGGCGGTGCCTGTGTGCCCAAGTACGGCAGATGCGCAGCCCAAGGGACGCGAGTCGGCCGCCCTCGCCCCCCTGGGCCAACGGTTCACACTATCGCCACAGGGGAATCCCCCAAGCAGCGGGTCCTAGCGACCTGCCGATCATGCGGCTTGCTGCCGCATCCGAGGAGGACCTCATGGCACCACCCATCAGCAGGACCATCAAGACGTTCGCCAAGCCGGACGAGCAGATCGCCAAGGGCGGCGTGGAGATCGACGTCCTGCAGATCGGCGACATGAAAGTGAAGCGCTCGACCTACCCGTCGGGCTGGAAGTTCTCGACACGCATGGGCGTGCCCATGTGCCAGGACACGCACGTCGGCTACGCGCTGTCCGGGCATATGACCGTCGTGTTTGGTGACGGCGCACAGCTCGAGTTCGGTCCCGGTGACGTGTTCGTCATACCCGCAGGACACGACGCCTGGGTCATTGGTGACGAGCCCTGCGTGATCGTACAGTTCGACGAGGGCGAGTCCGCCGCGCGCCGCTTCGGCGTGACCGCTGCGGCGGCGAAGGCCGCCTGAGCGCGGCGCATAGCCAACAACACCCGAGTTCGCGCCAAGGGCCGCTCCAGGCGGCCCTTGGCGCGAAAGGACTGAGCCTGAGGGCGGGACTCCGACGACGCGGTCACCAAGACGCCGGGCGCGCATCGCGCGTACAATGGACTGGCCATGCGCGCCCCAAGCGCAGCCACAGCACTGCCGGTGCGACCTGCCGGCCCACACGGATGACGACGGATCCCTCACACACAGACGCGCCAGGAGTCAGCGTTCGCATCTTCGGCAGCCTGAGGCCGCTGCGGACCGACCTGGGACTGCCGCACTCCCTCGTCGTCGACGTCCCCGGAGGCCGGCACGACCGCACGGGAGCTCGCCATCTCACTCGGGCTTCCTCCCGAGAAGATCGAGGGTGTCTTCGTCAACCACGTCGTCCACGGGATCGGCGTGCACATCGCGCCGGGGGATCGCATCGCCTTCGTGCCCTACGGCACGCCCGGGCCACACCGCGTGCTTCTGGGGCTTCACTCCGCCGGGGACGAGGAGAGCGGCGCGGTCGCCTGAGACTCGCCGAAGGTCGCCGGGTCAGCCTCCCGCGATCGGCGGGAAGATCGCCAGCCGGTCGCCGTCAGAGAGGGGCCGGTCGTCGGCCGCGTGGCGGCCGTTGAGAAACACCGCGCGAGGTCCGTCCGGCAGCCCGAGGAGGGCGATCACATCGCCCACAGTGGAGCCCTCGGCGACCTCGAGGGGGCGTGAATCGCGACCACCTCGCCCGTCGGGCTGATACGGGGACAGATAGGCGAACAAGGCCAGCTGGATGATCATCACATCGACCGCGCCGACCCCCGTGCCGCGAGCATGCGCTGCACGGCACGGGGGTCGGCTCGTCGGTCCTGTCAGAGGCCCATCTGGGCAGCGGTCTCGTCGACGAAGTCGAAGACCGAATCGAGGTCCTCGTCCGAGACGGTGAACACCACGTTGTGAGGGGGCAGCTCGTCTTCGTAGAAGAACGCAGGCAGCCGGTCGTCGGCGGCCGTGAAGCCGGCCCTCTCGTTGAACTTGCGCTCCATCGTGAGCACTTCGCGACCCAGTTGCATGAGCTCGTCGACGCCCCACTGCTCGCCGGTGTGCGCCGCGGCCATCTCGTGGATGGCGGAGAAAGCCTCGGGGATGTCGAGCGCCGGGAAGGCCACGAAGATGCAGAAGCCCAGGCTGTCGAGCATCGCCGTGGCGATCTGCAGGCTCTTCGAGAGCTCCGCCTGGCCTTGGGTCTTGAACGGGTCGACCGTGCCGCCCACGTTCAGGATGTTGGCGGTGATCGTGTAGCCGGCGGTGTGGTCGGCGCCCATGGGAGTGGTCGCATAGGTGACGCCGATCCCCTGGATGGGTCGCGGGTCGTAGGCGGGCAGCGCCTGGTGCTTGGTCACGGGGATCCGGTCCACGCCGAACCTCTTGCCGGTCGCCTCGGCGCCGTCCCACAAGACGCGCAGTTCATTGCCCGGCTCGAGCCCGGCCTTGAGCGCCGCCAGCGCCCCAGCGGCGTCGCCGAACTCGATGGCGCCGGAGTCCATGTAGACGGCGAGCGTCGCGCCCAGCTCGATCGTGTCGAGGCCCAGGTCGCCACAGGCGCGGTCGAGCTCGGCGATATCGTCGAGGTCGGCGATGCCGCAATCGGCGCCCATCGACCAGGCGGTCTCGTACTCCGGCCCCTTCGTCTTGTAGTTGCCGTCCTTGTCGGCCCAGTAGCGGGAGCAATGGATGACGCAACCCGGGAGGCAGCCGTGGCTGACGTCGCCGCCGCGCGCGAGGATCATGTCGCGCTGCGTCTCGCCGCCGATGGCGTCGGCGGCCTCGAAGGTGCCGGAAGAGAAGTTCCTCGTCGGCAGGCCGCCGGCTTCGCTGAGGATGTTGGTGAGCACATTGGTGCCGTACTGGGGGAGCGCGGTCCCTGATACAGGATGCTCCTTCAGTGCCTTCGAAAAGCGCTTGCTGGCAGCCATGAAGGCAGCCTTGTCGGCGTGCTCGAGCGAGCTCGTACCCGAGTGGGAGACCACGATGCCCTTGAGGCCTTTGCTGCCCATGACCGCGCCCAGGCCGCCGCGGCCGGCAAAGCGATTCGGATAGCCTTTGGGGTCAGACACGGCGATGCCGGATGCCCTGGCGAGCGCCTCTCCTGCCGGGCCGATCGAGATCGTGGCGTACTTGTCTCCGTCCGGCCGCATCGCGGCGATCTTGTCCGCGACCTCGTAGTTGCCCAGGCCGGCCCACTCGTCCACGCGCTCGAGGCGCGCCGAGCGGTCCGACTCGATGACGAGCAGGTAGAGCGCGTTCTCGTCGGCAGGAGCGCCCTCGACGATGACCGCGGCGAGACCCACCCGGGCGATCGCGTGAGCCGCCTGGCCGCCCGAGTTGGACTCCTTGATGCCGCCGGTGAGCGGGCTCTTCGCGCCGACCGAGAGCCGGTTGCCGTTGGGGGCATTGGTGCCGCCGAGCGTGCCCGGAGCGAAGGCAAGCTTGTTGGCCGGTCCCAGCGGATCGGCATCGGCGGGGACCTCGTGGTAGATGATGGCGTCGGTCAGCGCGCGACCGCCGTACCTGGCCCAGGCCGCGGGCGCAGGCTCGAGGACCACCGAGAGATCCCCCATGTTGATGCGGAGCAGGTTCCTCATGCGCTTCCTCCTCAGGCTGCTGCTGGCAGGACGAGACGAGCTGTGTGCGGTGAGTCCCGAATCGCGTCGGATCGACGAGGTGTCTTCCGGACCGACGGCGCGACCACGTTGGATCGCCCGGCGTCGTGGTGTACCCCCGGGTGTACCGTCATGGAGTCCCGAGTGCAAGCGTTTGGGGGTGGCCCCGGTGCTTACTCACGCCGCACACGCCACGGCTCGTCCCTGACGGCCCGCTGCGTGAACGGACACACCGTTTGACACACGCCGCACGTGCCGTCCCACTCGGGGTGCTCCCAGGTCTTGGCCTCGCAGGCCTTCTCGTCATAGAGCTGGTCGCGCGGCATGCCGGCCGTCCACAGCGTGTCCCGGCCGGCTCCGACCGGGCAGGCATCGACGCACCGGCGGCAGTCGCCGCAGCGGCTCTCGGTGATCGGGACGCCGGTCACCAGCGGCAGGTCGGTGAACACGGAGGTCATCCGAACGGCCGCTCCGAACCGGACCGAGACGAACGCGGCGGTCTTGCCGATCCATCCGAGCCCTGCCTGGGTCGCGGCGATCTTGTGCGAGAACACGCCCGGATCGCCCCAGTCGTCCACCGGCGGGTCGTCGTGGGGACCGGCCATGAGGTTGCTCGTCTGGACCGCCGTGTGGCCCCGCGCCTCTATCTCCGCGACGATCCCGGCGGCCGCGTCATCGAGCTCACGCCACAGACGCGCGTAGTCGTCGAAGAACGCCTGCGACATGTGGGTCTGCTCGAGACCCGAGAGCGCGTCGGGCGCGTGGCGCCCGACCAGAGCCACGGCGAACGGAAGGTCGGGCGCCAGCGGCCAGCCACGGTTGGCGGCGGCGCCCCATTCGTCGACGCCGGCGTTCGCACACACGAGCTGCAGCGCCGCCATCACATCGGAAGCCATCGCTCCTCCCGTCCTCCAGGTCCACGACCGGTCGGCACTGCCACGCCCGATCGTCGCGGATCGCCGGAATCGTCCTCCCCAGTGTCCGGAACCCCGGACTGCGCTCCGATGATTGCATCGACCGGCGTGAGGGGCAAGGGAGGTACGCCGGTCGTCGTGGCGCGCCTGTGTCAAGATCGGGGCGTATTCTTCACGAGCAAGGTGGTCGACGGCTGTGGGAGGCGAGGGTGACGTACGAGACGGCGTTCACCATGGACACCTCAAGCATCAAGTACGGTGTCGGCGCGACCCGGGAGGTGGGACACGACATGCGCCGGATGGGCGGCCGCCGGGTCATGGTCGTGACCGACCCCAGCCTCGCCGACAGCGAACCCGTCGCCGTGACGCTCGAAGCCCTGCGCTCCGCCGGCGTGGACCCCGTCCTGTTCGACCAGGCGCGGGTCGAGCCGACAGACGCCTCGCTGAAGGAAGGCGTGGCGTTCGCCGTCAACGGCCGCTTCGACGGCTACGTAGCCGTCGGCGGCGGATCGAGCATGGACACCGCGAAGGCCGCGGACCTCTACGCCTCGTGCCCCGCCGACTTCCCGGCCTACGTGATGCCGCCGGTCGGCGAGGGGCGCGCCGTGCCGGGCACGATGGCGCCCCTGATCGCCATCCCCACCACGGCGGGGACCGGGAGCGAGACGACGGGGACGATCGTCTTCGACGTCGTGGAACTGCGCACCAAGACCGCCATACGGCAGCGCGCAGCTCGCCCGGCGCTGGGCATCGTCGACCCCGCCAACACACGTGGCCTGCCGAAGATGGTGGCTGCCTGCAGCGGACTCGACGTGCTCTGCCACGCGCTGGAGTCGCTGACCGCGTTGCCGTACAGCCGCCGGCCGGCGCCGGCGGACCCGGGCCGGCGGCCCGTCTATCAGGGCTCCAACCCCATCAGCGACATCTGGGCCGCACGCGCGGCGCGAATGGCCGCCGACAATCTGCCCAGGGTGGTCGAGGACGGCAGCGACGACGCGGCTCGCGGCGCCATGCTCCTGGCCGCGACCCTCGCCGGCGTCGGCTTCGGCAACGCCGGCACTCAGCTGGCCCACGCCATGTCGTACCCCGTCTCCGGGATGGTGCGCGACTACGTCCCCGAGGGCTATCCGTCCCAGCGCCCTCTTGTCCCGCACGGCATGTCGGTGGCGCTCACCGCGCCGGCCGCGTTTCGCTTCACCGCGGCCGCCGACCCGGATCGCCACCGGTACGCGGCCGGGCTGCTGGGACTCGAGGCGACCGCAGCCGGTGCGGATGAACCCGGCGAGCTGCTGGCGGAGGCCCTCATCGCGGTGATGCGGAGGGTCGGCATGCCGAACGGTCTCGCGGCGGTCGGCTACGGCCCCGGGGACGTCGACCAGTTGGTCGCCGGAACCGTGCCGCAGCACGGCCCAGCCAGCCTCTCGCCGAGGCCGGCGGACGCCGCCGACCTGCGCTGTCTGTTCCTGGAGTCCATGACCCTCTGGTAGCCGCGTCGCAGCGTCCGACTCCACATCGGCCCGACGACGCCGGCCGGCTAGGCGAGCGGTATGGCGATCTCGACGCGCAACTCGCTCTCGGGGACGTCCTTCGGGTCGTTGAGGTAGGTCTCGCGAGCAGCACCGGCAGGTTTGCGTCCGTTGTCCTCGATCCAGGCGAACAGCGCCTTGTACGCCTCAGGGACCTCTGGGTACGGACCGACGTGTGTGGTGAAGACCACGTGGCCGCCGGCGATCTCCTCGACGGCGATGCCTTCGCCCGCCTCTCCGGACGCCACCGGCATGCAGATGATGAGATCGAACTGGTCCTTGCCGAAGTCCGGTGAGAAGACGAACGGCGCTCCGACCGCCTTGCCAGCGGTCGCGGCGATATGCTCCTTGAGCGCCTTGAACCCCGCGTCGAGACCGTTCCCGATGGTCTTCATGGTCACCGTCTCGCGGCGCGTCAGCGAGAGCTGCGGCGCGACGTCCTTCTCATTGATCTCGTAGTCCATGTCATCTCCCTCGATCGCCGAGTTCCTTCACTGCGGCTATGCCTTCCACTATGCTCGGCTCGCGTCCTATCTACGCCTGTGTCGCACCGGGCGGCGAGCAGCGTTCTGGCCGCCTACGACCAGGACCACGGAGTACGTGACCGCGGCCGCCGCACTCGCTATAGTCGGCGGCGTGGTGAGTCGATGAACGAACCGATCCGGACGCTGACCCTCCCCCAGAGAGTGGAGTGGGGACCCGGCGCCGTGGAGCGCGTCGCCGACGCTGTGACCGCTCTGGGAGCAGCCCACGTCTTCGTGGTGAGCGACGCGGCGGTCACGCGGGCCGGCCACCTCGAGCGCCTGCTCGCCGTGCTTCCCGCCCCGACGCGCGCGACGGTCTACAGCCGCGTCGAAGCGGAGCCCACGGCGGAGGCTGTGGGGCAGGCGGCAGCCGCGCTCGGCGCCGCGGACGGCGTCGACGCGCTCGTTTCGCTCGGGGGCGGCAGCGTCATCGACACGGCCAAGAACGCCGGGGTGCTGGCTCTCAATGGCGGCGCCCTCTCCGACTACGAGGACGGCGCCGACCCGGAGCGCATCATCTCCCGCGTGCTCCCGCACGTCGCCGTACCCACTACCGCCGGCACCGGCAGCGAGGCCACCGCCTGGGCCGTGTTCGTCGACCCGGCTCGACGCCTCAAGAACGCGGTCTACGATCCTCGACTCGTCCCAGTCACGGCGATCCTCGACCCGGAACTCACCGTCAGTGTGCCTCCACGGCGTGACCGCGGGAACGGGAATGGACGCGCTGACGCATGCGGTCGAGGCGTTCGTATCGCGGCTGGCCAACCCGGCCACCGACGCCCTGGCGCTCCAGGCTGTGGAGTTGGTCGCTCTGCACCTGAGACGCGCGGTGGAGGACGGCGCCGACCTCGAAGCTCGCTCCGGCATGTTGCTGGCGAGCTTCCTGGCCGGCGCCGCCTTCTCCAACTCGTCGTGCGGCCTCGTGCACACGCTGTCCGAGGCGCTCGGCGGCTTCTACCGCCTGCCGCACGGCGTCACCAACGGCGTCCTGCTGGCGCCGGTCATGGCGTTCAACGCGCCGTCGTGCGCCGCGCGATATGCGCGGCTGGGGACGGCGCTGACCGGCATGGCGGGCGCGGACGCCGCCGAAGCCGTCCGCAGCCTGGCCGCCGACATCCGGCTGCCGCGCTCGCTCGGCGAGCTCGGCGTCGCTCGGGACGACGTGCCGGCGCTGACGGCGGCGGCCTTCGTGTGGGCCAACGACGCCGGCAACCCGCGCGACGTGACCGCCGAGCAGATCCACGAGCTCCTCGAGCGTGCCGTCGATCCACGAAGGGAGAGAGCATGACCCAGTACCGACCCGGCCCCCCGAAGCACACGTGGGCGATCGCCGGTCAGGACGTCCCCGCCTTCGAGCGCGACATGGAAGAACTGCGCGCGGCCGCGCTCGCAAAGGGAGCCGGGTTCGCGGAGCTCATCGCAGCCGACAAGGTCGCGGTCGACGAGCGCGTCACGCTCAAGTGCCGGATCCCGCCGTGCGAATGCTACGGCCAGTGCCTCATGGACCCGCCGTTCTCACCGACTGCCGACGAGACCGCGAAGGTGGTCGCCAAGTATCGCTACGCGATGCTCACCGAGGTCGCGATGGAGCTGCCACAGGAGTACTGGGATCTGATCCAGGGCGACGACCCGTTGTGCCGGCTCCAATACGACGAGCGGGCGCTCGAGTACGACCGCACCGTGCAACAGCCCCTGTGGTTCAAGCTGCACGACGTCGTCATGGAGCTCGAGCGCCGGGCGCACAACCTCGGCTACTTCTTCGCCGTGGGCTACGTCGCGTCCACGTGCTACCTGTGCTACACCGCCGACGACCCTATCGGGTACTGCGACACGACCCGACCGTGCCGGCACCCCTACGAGGCCCGGCCCTCGATGGAGGCCGCAGGCATGGACGTGTTCAGCACCTACTGGAACGTCGGCCGCGAGCTGAACCTCGGCTCCCGGGAGAAGTTCTCCTGGAGCGGGCTCGTGCTCATCGTCTAGCCCGCCCTCTGACCGCACCTTCGCACCGATCGCTGCCGGCTCTGGCGGCAGCGCCGGCACGGATGGCGCCCGCGCTCAGGGGTTCACGCGAACGGTGAGCGTGTAGGTGCCGCTCCCGCCCTCCAAGGCATAGACGCGGGCCTCGTACTCCCCCGGCCCGGCGATGGTGTACGTGAGAGCGTCGTCGTCCGAGTACTGCGCCTCCCACTCGGCAAGATCCGCCCCGGACGCGACTTCCACCAGATGAAGAAGGGGCACGAACCCGTCCGCAGTGACCTCGACGACGACCGCGTCTCCGGTCTCGGCTGAGAAGGTGTAGGCGTCGTACTGCAGGTTGTTGTAGTCGGGGTCCCGGGTGTCGCCGGACTCGATAGCGCCCGTCTCCTCGACGGCCACCGGCGAGTCGCCGCCGCTGTCCGCCGACTCCCCGCATGCCGCCAGGGAGACCGCAAGGAGACCGGCCGCCAGAAGCACCACGACCAGGATGGTCCATACCGGCACTCGGCTCATACGCCCCATGATGCCCATCTTGAGTGCTCACCCCTTTCGGACCCGCCGCTCCTCGGGCGCCGTCGGCGTTCTCCGAACTGCCGTGCTTGTCGGCGCGCCGCGGTCGAGGGTTCCGTAGCCTGAAGTGACCTTCATATTACTGGAGGACGACGCCGGACTACAGGGGAGTCGAACGCCTCGACTCGGCCATGCCAGAGCGTGTCGGTCCTGACGCGGCGATCGCCGGTGCAGCCCGATTCGTCGCCCTACCGAGTCGCGGTCACCCCGCTCAGCCACTCCGCGACGGCCTCCATGCCTCGCACATCGCGACCGAGGAACTCGTCATCGTCGGCGACAGGCCACGTGGAAAGCTTGACCCCGACCATCTCCGCGGCCGCGTGGATGAAGACCATCTGACCGTAGATGCCGAGGCCCATGAACACGCCGCTGGCGGCATCCTTGACCCACCATTTGTTGTGGTAGAACCAGCCGGGGTACGAGGCGCTCTCGGGAGAATCCGTGAAGGCCCGGCGCACGTCGTCGTTGCCCATCCGGCAGTCGGCGACCCACTCGTGCGGCACGACGCTCCGGCCGTTGAACGATTCCCCCCTGAAGGTACATCTGCCCGAACCGGCCCATGTCTCGCAGCGTCGCGCAGATGCCTCCGTCGGCGAGCGCGGAGCCATGGCGGTCGACGGTCACGTCCGCGTCGAACTCGGCCCCCATGGGGATCCAGATCTCCCGGCTGAGCAGCTCCGGCAGCCGGAGCCCGGACGCCCGCTCGAGGACCCAGCCGAGGAGGTCGGTGAGGATCGAGCGATAGGCGAATGGCCCGCCGTGGTCGGAGGCGTTCTCCAGCCGTGAGATGTACTCGTAGAGACCAGACGCCGCCGGCGGATCGAGCGGCGGCGCCCAGCCCATGACCGTCTCGTAGGCGCGCACCTCGGCGTCGGGGTCCTCGTAGTCCTCGTTGAACCGCGTGCCGGTGCGCATGTCGAGGAGCTGCTGGACCGTCGCGCCCTCGAAGCTCGATCCCGCGAGCTCGGGAATGTAGTCCGTCACCCGACCGTCCAGCCCGAGCTGGTCGCGGGAGGAGAGTATCCCCGCCAGAGTGCCGACGATCGATTTGGACACCGACTGCAGGAGGTGCGTCGTGTGAGGGCGCATGTGGTTGAAGTAGTGCTCGGCGGCGACTCGCCCCTGATGAAGGACCAGAAAGCCGTCGGTGAACGAGTCCGTGAGCCACTCGCCGACTGACGACTGCTTGCCGTCGGGGAGGCCGCACGGGACGCCGAGCACGTCTCGCGGCCGGCGCTCGAGCGCCGAGGTCGGGCCCGACCCACGATGGATGCTCGCGGTCGGGATGAACTCCCGCACATGCTGGAAGGCCCAGCGGTTGTAGGGAGGATCCTGCCAGCGCACCTCGCGGGTGACGAGCCGGTCCGCGGCCGGCGGCAGGCCCCTCATGTACTCGGACGAGTCAGGCGATCCCGGCATGTTGCATCCTCCTCTTCGCGAGCCGCCGCGCGGCCTTCGATAACCGGGCGCAGCAGTCACTTCACGATCGAGCGGTTCCAGCCAGTTCGGGATGCGCGCTGCCGGCACGATCCTTCGCGCACACTGTATCGCGTCCGCGGTGGATCCGAGCGGCGCCCCGCGGCCGGCCGGTGCAGAAAGGAAGCTTCCCCTCGGGCGAGAAGATGCCGCGGAGGCGATGGGAGGGTCCACCATGAGCGACGAAGCGCGCGTGCAGGCCGAGCGCGGCGAGACCGTGGAGCCAGAAACGAGGCGACTCGACCTCGACCGTTTCAACGCGTTCTCCGATGGCGTCTTCGCCATCGCGATCACCCTGCTGGTGCTCGAGATCCCTGTGCCGGGCGAGGCTGCCGACCTGCTGCCGGCGCTGCGCGAGCAATGGCACGAGTTCCTGGGCTACTACATCAGCTTCGCGTTCATCGGCGGCATCTGGATCACCCACTCGAAGGTGACCACGTTCATGAAGTGCGGGAACGCCGTAGCGTACGTCATGAACCTCTTGCTGTTGCTCTTCGTCGGGCTTCTCCCCTTCGCGACCAGCCTCATGGTCACGCACCTGGGAGCGCCGGGAGTGAAGACCGCCGTGCTTCTCTACGGCTTGGACGTTCTCTTCGCGACACTCGCCCTCAGCCTGCTCATTCTCTACGTGGCGCGGGAACCGGCCCTCCTGGTGGACGACATCGCCGAGGGGACGCTGAACCACGTGATCCGACAGCGCTGGGTCTCGATCGGGGTGAACCTCCTTGCGCTCACCATGGCACTCGTGGCGCCGCTCGTCGCCGTCGCCCTCTACCTCCTTGAGACGACGCTCCTGCTGATCGTCCCGCTGCTGGGCATGCGCAAGCATCGACAGCGGTCGCGCGCAACGTAGACTTGCCCGCACCGCCCGCGTGCTCCGACCGCGGCACGGGCGGGTTCGTGACCGACGCGACCAGAAGGGACTCTGGGGATGTGGAATCCGTTCGCCCGCAAGAGCGACTCACCGCGAGACCTGCAGTCGTCACCGTTCCCGACGTCCCTCGACGACGTCTACTCGGCGCTCGACCCCTACCTGCGCGATGAGAAGCCGATGGACTTCTTCTTCGAGTTCCTCATCATGGAGGTCATCGGCGCGCTGCCCCGGGAGACCGTGAAAGCGCTCGACGAGTTCGCCGGGGAGAACGCGGAGGCCTTCGAGACTGGAGACTGGCGCTCCGAGGTCCGCGTCGGGTTCGGGCTCTCCGACACGATCGACGTCGCCATCCTGGACCTCTGGTACCAGAACGACGGGGTGGCGCGCCAGCTGGTCGATCGGTACTACCCGTGGCGCTTCGCCCGCGACTTCTCCGCCGAGTACTTCTCGAACGACGGCGAGATCGACGAGTGGCCCGAAGGCGAGCTGGAGGCGGCGAAGGCGCGCATCGCCGCTCACACGGGCACACCGACCGATTCGGGCTGAGTCGCGTGATACGGCGCGCTCGGCCCGGCGTTTGCAGTGCGCCGCAGAGCGGGCACAACAGGGCAATCCCGATGGCGGGAGGTCACTCGGTTGATACCGCCTGGACCTCACTCGGAGCAACAAGGAGGCAGCAGGTGGACCAGTCCGACCGCTACGCCGATCTCACTCTCAGTGAAGACCAACTCATCGAGGGCGGACGTCACGTCCTCTGCGCCTACCGCATGAAGCCCAAGGCCGGGTACGGCTACCTCGCCACGGCCGCGCACTTCGCCGCCGAGTCCTCCACCGGCACCAACGTGGAGGTGTCCACCACCGACGACTTCACGCGCTCGGTGGACGCCATCGTCTACGAGGCGAACGAGACCGAAGAAGTCATGAAGATCGCCTATCCGCTCGATCTCTTCGACCGGAACATCACGGACGGCAAGGCGATGATCGTCTCGTTCCTCACCTTGGCCATCGGCAACAACCAGGGCATGGGCGACGTCGAGTGGGCCAAGATGTACGACTTCTACGTCCCGCCCGAGTACCTGCGACTCTTCGACGGGCCGCGCCGCAACATCAGCGACTTCTGGCGCGTTCTCGGCCGTCCCGCCGAGAACGGAGGGATGATCGTCGGCACGATCATCAAGCCCAAGCTCGGACTGCGTCCGGAGCTCTTCGCGACCGCCTGCTACCAGTTCTGGCTGGGCGGCGACTTCGTCAAGAACGACGAGCCCCAGGGCAACCAGGTCTTCGCGCCCTACCGCGAGACCATGCGGCTGGTGGCCGACGCCATGCGCCGCGCCCAGGAGGAGACCGGTGAGGCCAAGCTCTTCTCGGCCAACATCACCGCCGATGACCCTGCGGAGATGATCGCCCGCGGCGAGGCCGTGCTCGAGGCGTTCGCCGGGATCGAGGACCACGTCGCCTTTCTCGTGGACGGCTACGTTGGCGGCCCCGCCACCGTCACGACGTGCCGGCGCCGCTTCCCGGACACATTCCTGCATTATCACCGCGCCGGTCACGGCGCCGTGACGTCGCCGCAGTCGAAGCGTGGGTACACCGCCTTTGTGCTCGCCAAGATGGCGCGCCTTCAGGGAGCATCCGGGATCCACACGGGGACGATGGGTTTCGGCAAGATGGAAGGCGACCCCAGCGACCGAGCGATCGCCTACATGATCGAGCGCGACGCCGCGGACGGCCCCTTCTACCACCAGGAGTGGCTGGGGATGAAGGCGACGAGCGCGATGATCTCGGGAGGGATGAACGCCCTGCGCCTCCCAGGCTTCTTCGACAACCTCGGTCACGCCAACGTCGTGCAGACTTCGGGCGGAGGGGCGTTCGGCCACCTCGACGGGCCGGTCGCCGGCGCGTTGTCGCTGCACCAGTCCGTGGACGCCTGGACGGCGGGAGTCGATCTCCTCGACTACGCAAGGGAGCACGGCGAGCTCGCGCGCGCCTTCGCGTCCTTCCCCGCCGACGCCGACACGCTGTATCCGGACTGGCGCTCGGTCCTGGACGTCTCATGAACGAAGAGTAGGGAGGGCCGGCAGATGTCCAGCAGGCACCCGGTGATCGCGGTGACCGGCTCGAGCGGCGCCGGAACGAGCACCGTCAAGACGTCCTTCGAGCACATCTTCCACCGCGAGAACATCCGTGCGGCGGTCATTGAGGGGGACAGCTTCCACCGGTTCGATCGTGAAGAGATGAAGCAGGCCATCGCGGAGGCCGAGAGCAGAGGCGAACGCCCGGTGAGCCACTTCGGCCCGCGCGCCAATCTCTTCGAGGAGCTGGAGTCCCTCTTCCGCACCTACGGGGACTCCGGGACGGGGAAGCGCAGATTCTACGTCCACAACGAGGCGGAGGCGGCTGACCTCGGCCACAGGCCCGGCACCTTCACCGCGTGGGAGGAGTTGCCGGACGACACCGACGTGCTCTTCTACGAGGGCCTGCACGGGGGCGTTCGTACCGAGGGCATCAACGTCGCCCGGTACGTCGACCTCCTCATCGGCGTGGTGCCCATCGTCAACCTGGAGTGGATTCAGAAGATCCACCGCGATACGCGCGCGAGAGGCTACTCGGTCGAGGCCGCGACCGACACCATCCTGCGGCGCATGCACGACTACGTCCACTACATCACGCCGCAGTTCTCGCACACGCACGTCAACTTCCAGCGCGTGCCCGTGGTTGACACATCGAACCCCTTCGTCGCCCGCGACATCCCGACCCTGGACGAGTCGCTGGTGATCGTCCGCTTCCGCGACCCCACAGGTGTCGACTTCCCGTACCTACTGACGATGCTCCACGACTCGTTCATGTCGCGCCCCAATTGCATCGTCGTACCGGGCGGCAAGTTGGAGATGGCGATCCGGCTCGTGGTGACGCCCCTGCTGCAAGCCATCATGGAGCGCCGCAAGAGCGCGAAGCAGGCGGACGGGAACTACTGAGCGACTGACCGACGCGCCAGAGACGCCGTTCCGGGAGTCCCGGGCGCCTCCGGGGGAGTGTGCGAGCCCGGGTCCGCGGGTACTGACGGAGCGGACCTCTGGCGCTCATGACTCAGCACCCACCCGACATCCCCGGCGACGACGAGCGCCACCCGGCTGCCGCACGCTCCGGAGCGGACTCGGCGGACGGCGCCTGGGCGGTGCCCCACGGGCGCCGCCAGCTCGCCGTGGTCGCCGCCAGCGACTTCGTCGTGTGGGCGGGTGGCGGCGCGATCTTCCCCTACCTGCCCTTGTTCCTGCAGCAGGAGGCCGACGCCTCGCTCTGGTGGATCGGCGTCATCGCCGGCGCCTACTTCGTCGGCGTGTTCGCCGTCTCTCCGGCAGCGGGGCGGCTGAGCGACAGAGTCGGCCGCAAGCCGCTGCTCGTCGGCGGCACGTTGCTCTATGCCGTCTCCACGTTGCTCTTCATCACCACGACGGAGCCGGCGCTCTTCGTCCTCTTTCGCCTGCTCGAAGGAGCGGGCGTCGCGCTCGTCGTACCTGCCGGCCAGGCGTTCGTCGCTGAGATCACGACGGACCGCAACCGCAGCCAGGCCTACGGCTGGTGGACGACCGCCCAGTTCGGCGGTCTGCTGATCGGCCCAGCGCTCGCGTGGCCGCTCTACGAGCTCGGCGGCGGCCAGGGTCTCTGGGCCTTCTACACCATCTTCCTTGTCGGCTCGGCACTGTCGCTACTGGCCGCCGTCGCGCTGGCCCTGTTCGTCCGCGAGCCGGCGCACGCGGCACAAGCACGGCAGCGCCCGGCGACGCGCCCTCCCTTGCGCACCCTCCTCAGCGCCCCCATCCTCGCGATCCTGCTCGTCGTCGCCACGGCGGAGTTCACGATGGGCGCGTGGGAGGTCGTGTGGAGCCTCTGGCTGGTGTCCCTCGGCCACTCGTTCGCCTTCATCGGCCTCACCTGGATCGCGTTCAGCGCCCCGATGCTGCTCGCGTTCGCCGGCGGGCGCCTCGCCGACAGGCACAGTCGCTACGTCCTCATGATCGCCGGCTTCACTGCCCAGGCGCTCATGTGGTTCGTGTTCTCCCTGAGCGACAACCCCGCCGTGTACATCGGCGCCGGGGTGATGGGCGGCCTCGCCTTCGCCGTCGCGTTCCCTGCGAAGCAGGCGCTGCTCGTGCAACTCAGCCCACCTCGGTGGCTGGGCAGCGTGCAGGGGATCGAGCAGATGTCCATGCAGGGGGCGGCCTTCATCGGCACGCTGACGGCGCCGCTCATCTACGGCGCGATCGGCGGCTGGATCTTCGCGGTCTGTGGGGCGGTCGGGCTGACCGGCGTGCTCGTCGCCGCCCCGGTGCTGCGCCGGGAATCGGCCTCCCTCAGACGGGCGCCAGCGCGCAGTTGCGCGCATCTCCAGCATCTCACCCTCGAGGCCGGCGGCCCCGAAGCAGGCCTCCCAGAGGTCGAGGATGCGTAGCTGAACCAGCCGCTCACCAGTGTGGCGCAGGCGGCAGGAACTTGCGGAGCGAGGGTCCTCGGCGGCGGCTAGGATGAGAGCATGGCAGAGGCCCCCCGGACAGCCACACGCACCCGTGACCTCGGTGTCCTCGCGCTGGTCGTCCTCGGGCCGATCTGGGGGTACGGCTGGGTCGCGACCAAAGTCGCGCTCGAGTACTCGGACGCGATGACGTTCGCGGCGCTGCGCGTGCCGCTGAGCGCCGCGTGCCTCTTCCTCGTCATGGTCGCGCTTCGCAGGCCCTTGCGACCGCCGCCACTCGGCTACACGATCGTCATCGGCCTGCTGCAGACCACGCTCTTCGTCGGCCTCGTCATCACGGCGCTGCACGACGCCGGCGCCGGCAAGGTCTCCGTTCTCACCTATACGATGCCGTTCTGGCTGCTGCTCCTGGCCTGGGTCTTTCTCGGCGAACGCCTGCGTGGCGTGCAGTGGCTCGCCGTCGCGCTTGCCTTCATCGGCCTCGTCCTGGTGGTACGACCGTGGGAGTTCGACGGTGTCGCGAGCGGCGTGCTCACGCTCCTCGGGGGGCTCTCATGGGCGGCGAGCGCCGTGGTCGTCAAGCTGATGCAGCGCAAGTACACGGTAGATGTGCTCTCCCTGACCACGTGGCAGATGACCTTCGGGTCGATCCCGCTCATCATCCTCGCGATCCTCACCTACAGCGGCGGCCCGGACTGGACTGCCGGGTTCGTCTGGGGGCTGGCCTACACCGTCGTGCTCGCCAACGCCGTGGCCTGGTTCCTCTGGCTGTACGCGCTGCACTCTCTTCCCGCCGGCGCCGCGGGGCTGGGCACACTGTCGATCCCGATCGTCGGCGTGCTCGCGGCCTGGGTCCAACTGGGGGAGGTGCCGACGCTCGTTGAAGGCATCGGCATGGTCCTCATCATCGCCGCGCTCGCGGTGCTCGCCGGGCACGGGCTCCTCGCCAGCCGCCGCGACGCAGCGTCGGCCGGTGAGGAGCCCACCCTCCGCCCGGTGACGGACTGACCGGCGGGCGCGCCGGGTCTGGGGCGCCCGGTCACGGCCTGATCGCCGGGCGCGGCAGCACCTCGCGGCGGCCGGCGCACGGACCGAGGGCCCGGCGCGACTCCCGGCTCTCGCGGTATGCTGGACCGGTGAAGCGGCTGTTCTTCATCCTCATGGTCGGTCTCTGGGGCGCCTTCATCGCGCTCGCCTTCACATCACCCGAGACGCTCACACAGATCTGGGACTGGACGCTCGGCCTCTGGTGGCCGCTGCAGATCACGGTCTGGATCCTCTTTCTGCCCTGGATGGTCGGCCTGTGGGTGTGGCAGACCGATTGGTCGTTCGCCGCCCGCCTGACGATCGTCGCGGTGCTGGCGGTCGGCTGGTCGGCCGCATCGTTCCCGCGTAGGTGAGCGACCTTCCCCGCCCCCCGAGAAGCGCGGCTGCTCGCGGACGCGACCTGGGCGCCCTCGCGCTCGCTCTGCTGGCGCTGATCTGGGGCTACAACTGGGTCGTCATGAAGATTGGGCTGGAGTACGCCCAGCCGTTCACGTTCTCCGCCCTGCGCACCTTCCTCGGAGCCCTCAGCCTGTTCGCCATCCTGATCGTGACGCGGCGCTCCCTGCGCCCGCCGCCGCTCGGCTCCACGATCGTCATCGGCCTGTTGCAGACCACTGGCTTCGTGGGCCTCCTGATGTGGGCGCTCGAGAGCGGTGGTGCCGGCAAGACCTCGGTGCTCACGTACACGATGCCGTTCTGGCTGCTGCTGCTCGCGTGGACGTTTCTGGGCGAGCGGCTGCGCGGCGTGCAGTGGCTCGCCGTCGCGCTCGCCCTCGCCGGTCTCGTCCTCGTGCTGCAGCCCTGGGATCTGCAGGGCGCTTTCAGCAGCGCGCTGGCGGTGGCGGCGGGCTTCTGTCTGGCCGCGAGCGCGGTCGTGGTCAAGAAGCTCCAGCGGCGGCACGAGGTCGACGTCCTCTCGCTGACCACCTGGCAGATGCTGTTCGGCTCCCTGCCGCTGGTCTTCATCGCCGCGCTCACCTGGCAGAGCGGACCCGAGTGGACGGCAGTATTCGTTTGGGCGCTCGTCTACAACGTGATCCTCGCGAACGCGCTCGCCTGGTTCCTCTGGCTCTTCGGGCTGCGCCACCTCTCGGCCGGCGCGGCGGGCCTCGCCACGCTGGCCACACCGGTCATCGGCGTGACCGCAGCGTGGGTCCAGCTGGGAGAGCGGCCCACCGCGGGCGAGGCCGCCGGCATGGCATGCATCATCGGCGCGCTGGCGATCGTGACAGCGCGCGGGCTACTGGCGGGGCGGCGTGAGGCGCCCCCGCAGACGGGTTGAGCATCGGGCGGCGGGAGGGAGCGTCGAGTCCGGGCGGCCGGTAGCGGGATCGAGCGTCGAGTCCGGACGGCCGGTAGCGGGATCGAGCGTCGAGTCCGGACGGCGCCGACGCAGGCGGGCCGAGCCCGACGGCTCAGCGCGCAGGCGAAACAGGTGCGGCGAGGTAGTGCGACGGCGGCCGGTACCACCATCGGTGTCGTCGATAGCGCCGCGCGGACCTACCGGTGATGACGTTGGTGGCGCCGTAGATGATGCCGGGCGGTGCCGCGAGCGGACTCACCGGTGATGCCACAAGCGATCGAGACCACGGCCGTGCCGACGGTGGGACTCAGCCGGTGCCGCTCGAGGCGCCGTCGCCGCCGCCGCCGCCGGCCGCCGCCGCCAGTCGATGCGCGAGCTGACCACCGAGCCCTGCGAGATCCTCTGCCGGCAGGTAGTGGCCCGCATTGGCGTCGAAAAGCACGCGGGCTTCCCCCGGTTCCTCCTCGTCGCCGACCCACACCAGGACCGCGATGTCGAGCCGGGGCAGGACGCGGAAACGGAACGAGGCGTCACCGAGGCTCAGCGCTTCCCCGCCGGCGAGCACCGCGGCCCTCGCTGAAGGCGTCGAGCCTTGAGGAATCGCCGGCCCGCGGCTGCGGGCCGGCGAACGCCCGCGTGAGCGGCTCCTCCGCGCGAGCGGCGAATGCCGATGCGTAGAACAGCCCGTCCGGCAACTCCCGGTACGCGATCCACGTGCCGGTCGGCGGCGTACCGTCCGCTGCGAGCAGGTAGTGCAGAAGCAGGACTGCCACGGCGACGTGCACAGGCGCCGCAGCAGCTGCGCCGGCATCGTCCCGGCCATCCGAGCCATCCGAGCCTTCCGAGCCGTCCGGAGCGTCCGGGGCATGCGGGGCGTCCGCGGCGGACCCTCCCTGCATGACCGTCACCCGGCCGCCCGGGTGAGTCACCAGATGCGAGCGACCGTCGAACTGCACGAGCACGCCGGCCTCGGTGCGCTCGCAGCCGGCGCGTGCGGCACAGGCCGCCGCATCCGCGGCGGCCCATTGCGCGCGCGCTTTCGCGAGCGCGTCGGCGAAGCGGCGTTCCGGCGGTGCTTGACCCATCCTGCTGCCTCCTTGCTCGGACCGTCCGCGGTCACCATACCCGACGCGGCTGCAGACGAGCTCGCTGCGTGCGGCCGTGCCGCCCACGTGTGCGGGACCTGACTCCCTCGCAACGGCGGTGTCGCGCTGCCGACCTCATTGTGGAGTACTATGCTCCGGAATCGCCAGCCGAACGAAGGGAAGAGTGATGGCCAACACGACCGGGCGCCGCGGGCGTTCCTGGAAGAAGATCCTGCTGTGGGTGATCGGCGTCGCCGTCGTACTGTTCATTCTCATCCAGTTCGTGCCGTACGGGCGGACCAGCCACTCGAACCCGCAGGCCACCAGCCCCTTCAAGTGGACGGATCCCGAGGCCGAAGCCATCGCGAAGACCTCGTGCTACGACTGCCACAGCAACGAGACCGACTGGTGGTGGGCCACCAACATCGCGCCCATGTCGTGGCTCGTGCAACGCGACGTGGACGGCGCCCGCGATGCCTTCAACTTCTCCGAGTGGGCCGGACGGCCGTCGGTCGCCGAGCTGAGCGACGCGATCGAGGGCGAGATGCCGCCGATGCAGTACACGCTGATCCATCCGAGCGCCAAGCTGACGGACGCCGAACGGCAGACGCTCATCGCCGGCTATGAAGCTTCGCTGGCGGCCAACGGCCCTGGGGCATCAGGAAGTGCGGCGTCCCCGACGCCGTCGGCTGCGCCTTCGGCCACCGCGGGCGTGACGACGGACGCGACGGCGATCATCGCCGCCCGCTGCGGCAGCTGCCACACTACGGACCGGGCGCTCAACTACCGCGCCGGCAACGCGGCCGAGGCACAGGCACTCATCGACGCCATGGTCCAGCAGGGCGCGACCGTCACGGCCGACGAGCAGCAGACGCTCGTCGACTACTTCACGCAGTAGAGGCGAGCGATTGGCGCGCCCCAGGGGGGCACGCAGCAGGTGGGTATCCTCGCTCGCGCGAACGGCCTCGTGCAGGTCCGAGCCGGTGTCGGTCCACCAGCCGACCAGGGAGCCCGGCGGCGAGGCCGCCTTGAGCACCGTCGGCGGGGCCTTCATGCCCGTCTCTCTGCCGGGGAGCGGGGAGGGCTCATGACCGCGCGCGCTTCGCGGCTATACGTCCGCCCGGGCGCGTCGCGCCGCGCGACGATGCAGGACAACGCCAGTGAGCACGACAACGGCCACGACGATGGCCGCACCGACCAGGGCGGCTGAGGATCCCCAGGCCGGGGCGCCGTCGCCCGTCGCGGCCGCGGACTCCGTGCCGGCGATCGACCACTCGAGGCCGTCCGGCCGGGTGGATGCCAACCGGGCGAGTCCTGCGCCGGCCACCAGAGCCGCAACGGCGAGCGCGATGACGACCGGCCAGAGCCGCAGCCCCCGCAGCGAGCGCCGCGCAGCAGTGCGAGCGAGCAGTTCGGGCTGCGCGCGGTAGACAAAGAGCACGACGACGGCCGTGACCAGCCCCTCCGCGACGCCGATGAAGAGGTGGATAGGCTGCATCAGCAGCAGGAACGTCGAGAACGGGAGGTCGCTGACGCCGGACGCGGTCGTCTCGAGCACCACCGCGAAGGCGCCGAGCTGGAGTCCGACGACGGCGGCCAGCAGCGCACCGGGGAACACCCGGCCGGCGCGCAGATCGGGTCCGTCACCGACGATCTGGCGGTACACGAGTGGGTAGGCCACGAACGCCGGAAAGAAGCCGAGGTTGAAGATGTTGCAGCCGAGCGCGAGAAGACCGCCGTCGGCGAAGAACAGCGCCTGGACGGCAAGGATGGACGCCATCACGAGAAAGGCCGCCTCCGGCCCCAGCAGGACGGCAAGGAGCAGCGCGCCACCGAGATGACCGCTCGACCCCGTGCCCGGGATGGCGAAGTTGACCATCTGGGCGGCGAAGACGAACGCGCCGGCCACGCCCATCAGCGGGATCTTGCTCTCGTCGAGGTCGCTCCGGACCTTGCGGGCGCTGTAGGCGACGACGACGCCGGAAGCTCCCCACATGGCTGCGCCGACGGCTGGAGAGATCAGGGCGTCGGCCATATGCACGGGCGGGGTCCTCCCCGAATCTGGTGCCCGAGCCTCGTGCACACTTCAGTGCCACGGATCTGCGACTCGTGCTACTGTAGTCCCGCAGGGTAGTCCAGCTTCGGGTCGCGGTCAAGGAGGCGGCATGTCAGACCTCGCGCGTTTCGGCGTCTCCATCGACGAGCGTCTGCTCGATCGCTTCGACCGGCTCATCGCGGAACGGTCCTACGTCAATCGCTCCGAGGCGCTTCGCGACCTCATCCGCGGCGCTCTCGTGGAGGACCAGTGGGAGGCCGGCGACGCGGAGGCCATCGGCACCGTCACCCTCGTCTACGACCACCACTCCCACGACCTCGCCGACAAGCTCACCGACCACCAGCACACGCACCACGAGGAGATCGTGTCGACCCTGCACGTGCATCTCGACGCCACCTACTGCCTCGAGGTCGTCGTGCTGCGCGGCGTCGCCCGCGAGATCAAGCGCATCGCCGACAGCCTCATCGGCACCAAGGGCGTGAAGCACGGCAAGTTCGTGGCGACCACGTCGGGCGAGATCGGCTAGGGGCCGGCGGGACGTGTCCTCCGTCGCCTCCGGCCTCTCCGCGCTCGATCGCCTCGACCGCCTGGCGCGGCTCGACACTCCGGTGCACCGCGTCGACCCGCGCGCCAAGGTGATCACCACGGGTGTCTTCATCGTCTGCGTGGTCTCCTACGGCAAGTACGACCTGCTTGGCCTGCTGCCGTTCGCCATCTTCCCCGTCGTGATGGCGACGGAAGGTGGTCTGCCCCTCGGGTTCCTCGGCAAGCTGCTGCTCGTGGCGTCGCCGTTCGCCCTCGTCATGGGCGCCTTCAACCCGCTCTTCGACCAGGAGGTGGTGGCCTACGTCGGCGCGGTGCCCGTCACCGGCGGCTGGGTCTCCTACGCCTCGATCATCCTGCGCTTCCTCCTGACGGTGGCTGCGGCGCTCGTGCTCACCGCGACCACCAGCTTCACCGGCGTCTGCCTGGCTTTGGAGAAGCTCAAGGTCCCGGACGTGCTCGTCACCCAGCTGCTGCTGCTGTTTCGCTACATCTTCGTGCTCGGCGACGAGGCGACACGCATGGGACAGGCGCGGCGCCTGCGCAGCTTCGGACGCCGCGGCATGGGCTGGCGCGTGTATGGGCAGATGCTCGGCCAGTTGCTCCTGCGCACGTTCGCGCGGGCGCAGCGCATCTACCTGGCGATGAAGTGCCGCGGCTTCGACGGCGAGATCCGCGTCTCCCGGCGGCTGCACTTCGGCGCGGCCGACCTCGTCTTCACGCTGGTCTGGTCGGCCGCGTTCGTCGTCTTCCGTCTCGTCGACCTGCCGCTCTCCGTCGGCCACCTCGTCACTGGTCTCGTGGGATGAGCCACCACACGATCAGTGTCCGCGACCTGAGCTTCTCGTACCCGGACGGCACGCGGGCGCTCGAGGGCGTCTCCTTCGAGATCGGACACGGCGAGGCGATCGCGGTCGTGGGCGCCAACGGCGCCGGCAAGTCGACCCTGCTGCTGCACCTCAATGGACTGCTCTCGCCGGAGCACGGCAGTGTGGACATCGGCGGCATCCCGGTGATGAAGAGCACGCTGCCCGATATCCGCAGGACGGTCGGCATGGTCTTCCAGGACCCGGACGATCAGCTGTTCATGCCGACCGTCGCTGAGGACGTCGGCTTCGGGCCGCTCAACCTCGGGCTGGCGCCGGACGACGTCGCCGCCCGCGTCTCGAGCGCACTGGCACGCGTAGGCGCAGAGCACCTCGCCGAGCGTCCGCCGTACCACCTCTCCGGCGGCGAGAAGCGGGTGGTCGCGATCGCCACCGTCCTCGCCATGGAACCGAACATCCTTGTGATGGACGAGCCGTCGAGCGGGCTCGACCCGCGGGCGCGGCGCCGCCTGCTCGGCCTGCTCGAAGGCTTCGAGCACACGCGCATCGTCGCGACCCACGACCTCGATCTCGCCGCTCAGCTCTGCGAGCGGACCATCGTGATGGGCAGTGGCCGCGTACTCGCCGACAGGTCCACAGCCGAGGTGTTTCGCGACGACGAACTGCTCGCGGCCGGCGGCCTCGAGCGGCCGCTCGGCATGCTCGCCTGCCCGGTCTGCGGCGCCCCGTCGCCGGCCGGCACCTGAGCGGACCGCACGTCCGGGCGGCAGCCGTGTCCGAGTCGCCGGCACGCACGCACACCCCGAAGCTCACAGATAGCGGTACCACCGCGGCCGCGGGAAGTTGCGCCAGAGCGGTCCGGGCTTGCCGAGGCGGCGCAACAGCCGAGGCCCCCAGGCGGCGCTCCAGTCCCGGGCGCCGGGGAGGAACCAGCTGCGGCGGTCGGCGGCGGCCGTGGCCACCTGACGGAAGAGCCAGGTGACGCGCGGATCCTCGGCCGCCATGCCGGCCGCGTAGAAGCGCGGCTCCAGCAGCGGCTCGCGCTCGCCGATGACGCCCGCGGAGCGGGCCAGCTCGGCGAGCCTCGTGCCCGGGTAGATCCGCAGGCCGACCATGGCGACCGCCGCCGTCGGCGCCAGCTCGTCGGTCACACGCACCGTCTCGGCGACGGTCTCCGGCGTCTCCCCGGGCCCGCCGAAGAGCAGCGAGTGGCAAACGTCCAGGCCGGCCGCCTTGGCCGCGGCGGTGGTCGTCCGCAGGTCCTGGATGGTGAACGACTTGCCGAGGCCTGGTAGCAGCTCCTCCGCGGCGGAGTCGACGCCGAAGTCGACGGAGGTGCAGCCGGCCGCTCGCAACAGCTCGAACACCGAGAGGTCGCCGGCGCGCGGCTGCAGGTAGCAGGAGAAGCTCACGTCCGCGAGCAGAGCTCCGGGCAGGCGGCGGCGCCGGGCCAGTTCTTCGCACACCGTCGTCATGTGCGCCTCGTCGGCGTTGAACGAGGAGTCGACGACGAATTGCTCTGTGGTCCCCAGATCGCGGCGCAGACGCTCCATCTCGTCCACCACCGCCTCGGGAGAGCGCCGCCGCAGGCGCGTGCCCTCGAGCCGCGGGTACGTGCAGTAGATGCAGCGGTGCGGGCAGCCGCGGGCCGTCTGAACGCCGGCGGTGCGGTAGCGGCCGGCGCCCGGGAAGACCGCAGCAAGGTCGCCGGGAAGGCGCACGCCGCGCAGGTCCTCGAGCGGCCGCTCCACGATGCCTGGGGGCAGGCCGCCGTCCACCAGCGCAGCGGCGGCGACCTCACCATCGCCGACGACGCCGTCTCGCACGAGGAGGGCCCGCCGCAACTCGCGCGGGAAGATGGAGAACGCCGGGCCGCCGAGGGCGCAGCGCGCCTGCGGCGCCCCCTCCCGCACGGCGTCCGCCACTCGCGCGTACCAGTCCGTGTACGTGCGCGTGCTCGGCCAGGCCGCGTTGTCGGCGTTGCGCAGGGAGAGGCCGACCACGTCCGGCCGGGAGGCGGAGAGCTCGGCGCGCAGCGCCGCGAGCGGCCGCCGGTGAAGGCCCGCGTCGAAGACGCGGGCCCAGCCGCCGGCGGCCTCGACGGCTCCGGCGACGTAGAGCGCCCCCACCGGGAAGGCCGGCTCGGGGAACTGCTCTCGATTGGCGACGACGATGAGGACGCGCGTCATGCGTCCAGTATGGACCACGGTGAGCGCCGGCGCGCCCGCGCCCCGCAGCTACCGCTTGGTATGGTGCTTCTTCCCGCCCTTGCGCTCGCGGTGGGCGCCGTCCGCGGTCGTCTTGCGGCGCGCGTGGACCTGGTTGTTCCGGCGCGTGTAGATCCAGAGCAGGAGGCAGGAGACCGCGATGGACCCGATGAGGCCACCGGGCGCGATCTTGAACCCATCACCCATGACGAGGTTGAGAAGGATGCCGGCGATGAGCGAGCCGGCGACACCGATGATGAACAGGGCTCCCCAGTCGTTCGGGTGCATGTCGTGGCGGATCAGCAGGCTGGCCGCCCATCCGGCGGTCATGCCGATGACGATGAAGATGAGGATGGTCCACATGTTGGGCGACGCTCCTGTTCGGGTCGGCGACGACGGGCAGCCGGGATGATACCGCATCGCCCGGCTTCGAAGCCCTCCAGGCTAGTGGTGGAAGCCCGCGCCGCCGTCCACCGGGATGAGCGGGCTGGGCAGCTTCTCCAGGCGCGCCACCTGCTTGCGCAGGTCGGCGAGGAGCATGTCGGCCACGTCGAACGTGAAGCCGCGCCGCACGACGATGCGCAGCGCCGCGAGGTCCTCCCTGTTCTTGGGGAACGTGTACGCCGGCACCTGCCAGCCGCGCTCGCGGAGCGCCGCGGAGACGTCGAAGACCGTGTAGTTCTTGACCTCGTCCTTCAGCTTGAAGGCGAAGACGGGGAGCTGATCACCGCGGGTGAGCAGCTCGAAGGGCCCCATCTTCTCGATCTCCCCCGCCGTGTACATCGCGACGTCGCGCGAGAACTGCTGCACGAGCTGGAAGCCCTCGACCCCCAGGCGGAGGAAGGTGTAGTACTGGGCGACGACCTGCGACCCCGGCCGCGAGAAGTTGAGCGCGAAGGTGGGCATCTCATCGCCGAGGTAGTTCACCCAGAAGATCAGTTCCTCGGGCAGCGCCTGGGCATCGCGCCAGATCGCCCAGCCGACACCGGGGTAGACGAGCCCGTACTTGTGGCCGGATGCGTTGATCGACTGCACCCGTGGGACGCGGAAGTCCCACTCGAGGTCCGGGTCGAGGAACGGCGCGACGAACGCGCCGGAGGCGCCGTCCACGTGGATGGGGATGTCCAGCCCGGTGCGCTCCTGGAGGTCGTCGAGGAGCTCGGACATCTTCTTGACGTCCTCGTAGCTGCCGTCGAAGGTCGATCCCACGACGACGACGACGCCGATGGTGTTCTCGTCGCAGAGCTCGACCGCCTCCTCCGGTGAGAGGTGATAGCGGTCGCCCTCCATCGGCACCAGGCGCATCTCGACGTCCCAGTAGTTGGCGAACTTGTCCCAGCACACCTGGACGTTGATGCCGGTGACCAGGTTGGGCTTGTCGATGGGCTTGCCCTCGGCGCGGCGGCGCTGCTGCCAGCGGCGCTTGAGCGCGAGGCCGCCGAGCATCGCCGCTTCGCTGGAGCCGGTCGTCGAGCAGCCGGTCGCCTGCTTCACATCGGGAGAGTGGAAGAGGTGGCTCAGCATGTTGACGCAGCGCATCTCTATGGCCGCCGTCTGCGGGTACTCGTCCTTGTCGATCATGTTCTTGTCGAAGGTCTCCGCCATGAGCTTGTCGGCGTACGGATCCATGTAGGTGGTGACGAACGTGGCCAGGTTGAGACGCGCGTTGCCGTCGAGCATGAGCTCGTCGTGCACGATCTGATAGGCGACGTCGCCGCGCATCTCCCCGGCAGGCAGCTCGTGCTGCGGGACGCGCGACGTCTCGGCGGTGAAGACCATATCTCCCGCCGCCTGCGCGCGGGCGAAGGGTCCTTTGGGGTGCTGCAGCGCCACGATGTTACCTCCTGGTCACCGAATCTCCGGGGCCCATACTACACGGCTCGGGCCGCGCGCTGCGTTGGGCCGCGTCCGGCCGGGCCGGCGTGCTTCCGCTTGCGCTGCGTCGCCAGCGCCGGCCCGTCCTCGACGAAAGCACGCGCCCGGCGGCTTGGAGTCAGGGCGAGGCGGAAGGGGCCGGCGTCACCGAGATGGTCGGCTCCGGCGACGGGCTCGGCGCCGGCGGGGGCGACGGACTCGCGGTCGGCGACGGCGAGGGGAAAGCCGGCGGCGACGGGGAGGCCGACGGCGACGATGCCGCGTGCGCCGACGGGGTCTCCGCCGGCGTGGGCGTGGCCCGCGGGGTCGAGCCCCCGAGCGGCGACTCCTCCGCCGCCGGTCCCGCGACCGCGGTCGGCGAGATGGACGGCACCGGAGTCTCCGAAGGCGAGGATGACGGTGCAGGTGTTCCGGGGGTCGCCGCGGCCGCCCGCGGCGACGGCCGCGCGGCCGCAGACATCGCCCGGCGCGGCGACGGCAGGAGCCGGAGCGTCGACCAGAGGTGACGCTCGCGGACGGGCGCGGCGGCCGGTCGCCGGACTGCGTGACCGCGACCTCGGCGGAGCCGACGGTCGCCGCGGCCGCGGCGATCAGCACGGCCGTCTTGACCGACGCAGGAAGGCCGAGCGCGGCGCCGATGCCACCCCCCGCTGTGGCGGCGAGAGGCGGAATGCACGCGGCGACGGGCGGCACGACCAGCGACACCGGCGGCAGCGCCAGCCCGGAAGGCAGGGGCAGGAGGGACAGTGCGGCGAGACCGCCGGCGGAGCGCGGCAGCGGCCGGCCGACGGCGGCGCAACGCTCCTTGTATCTGGCCCGGAAGGCCCTGCGCGCCCGGGCCAGCAGCACCTCGACCGAGCCGGGCGTGAGGTCCAGGCAGTCGGCCACCTCCACGAGCGAGAGGCCATGGACGTCCTTGAGGAGGAGGGCGGCGCGCTGCCGGCGGGTCAGGTCGCCGATGGTGGACTCGAGAAGCCGCTGCAGCTCGGATTGATCGTAGGGGTCCAGAGGCGAAGGGGCCTCGTGGCCCGGGGGGGCGGGCGCCGGCCGGCGGGCGGCGGAGCGCAGGTAGTCGTAGCAGCGATTGAGTGTGAGCCGGTAGAGCCAGGGTCGCAGCATGACGTCGCGGTCGCGAGGCAGGCGCTCGTAGGCGCGCAGCAGGACGTCCTGCGTGATGTCCTCCGCGTCGGGGGCGTGCCGCATCACCCGGAGCGCGAGGTTGTAGATGCCGGCTGCATACTGCTGCTGGAGGGATGCGAAGGCGTCCGGCGTCCGCTTCCTCAAGCCGGCGACGAGACGCGCGTCGGCCGACTCGCGATCATCGCGCGACTCCGTATGACCCCGATCGCTCCCCTCGCCCCTCACCCCTCGTCGCATCGCCTCGCCTTCGGTCGCGGTGGTCGCCCCGGCGCTTGCCTCATCGGTTAACGTCGCTCCACGGCCTCAGCCTAGCACCCTGCGCCCACGCTGTCCTTTCAGCGCCAAGACGCTCGGGCCGCAGGCCTATCAGCCTGCGGCTGCTAGGAGTCTGACGGCGTCGGCCGTTTGCGTACCGACAGAAGACACCCGTCATCCGCGCACTGGAGGTCCACATGAAGAAGATCCTGCTTGCCGCCGTCGTCGTCGCGGTCGCGCTGACGCTCTGCGCGCCGGCGTTCGCCGCGACGGCCCCCGAGACGGCTCCCGCGAAGTTCACCTGCGTCGGCAAGATCAAGGCCGTCGACCCGACGGCAGGCTCGGTGACCGTCCGGGTGAAGCTCGCCTCGCGCGGCGTCGCCGACTACCTCGGCAAGGACCTCACCATCGCCGTCGCCTCTGAAGCGAAGATCTTCAAGGTCCAGGGCCGCCGGCTCGTCGCCATCACCCTGGGCGATCTGCTGATCGGTGAGAAGCTCCGCGTGAGCGGCGCGATCGACCGCTCCGGCGAGACCGTGGCGTACGTCGGCAAGCGACTCGTCATGCGGCACGCGCCCGCCTGGTACGCGAAGCGCTTCGCGATCCGCGGGCCGGTCACCGCCGTCGACGCGGATGCCGGAACCCTGACCGCCAGGCTCAACCGGGTCACCCCCTTCCTGCGCCGTTCCTGGCACAAGGAGCGCCGGTTCATGGTGGCGGCGAACGCCCGCATCTGGGTCATGCAAGATGGTCTGCCGGTCCGCGCGACTCTGGCCGACGTCGTGGTCGGAGACCGGATCATTGCTCAAGGTACCTGGCAGCGCCGGGTCGGGGCGAGGCACGTCTTCAAGATCCGCTGGATGGTCGTCCGGCATGCCGCCGTGCCGGCGCCGGCGACGCTCTGACCGACGGTTGCAGCACGCGAGGGGCCGGGCGGCGAAGCGCCCCCGGCCCCTTCTTCGTCTCGCAGGCGAGGCGCTCCGCGCTCCCGGCGCCTCAGCCCTCCTCTTTCGCCTGACGCAGCGCGGCGGTGAAGTCATCTTTGTCCACGTCGAGCACCTTGGCGATGCGCTGCCGCGCTCCCGGAAAGACCTGCTCGATGTGCTCGTTCATCGTGACATCGCTGACCACCGCAAGGGCCGCCTCGCCACTCGCCAGCGCCTCGGCGAGCTCTTCGGCGTCCTTCTTCGGCAGGCCGTCCTCCATGTGCTTGACGAGCGCACCGGCGCCGGCGCCGAGCAGCGCCAGCGGGACGATCGCCAGGGGAAACAGCACGCCGACGACGGCGCCGACCCCCGCCCCGGTCCAGACGGCGTGGCCGGAGTGCTTCCTGCGATCGACCCGGGGGTTGCCGTCGGCGTCGCGGGTCACGACCGCGGCGTCGTAGGTCCCGGCCAGTCCTTCCGCGTACAGCTTCTTGAGGCCGTCGAGGTCACGCTCGGCCAACTCCAGGCTGTCGTACAGGCCGACGAACAGATGCACGGGCTCTCGGTCCACAGCGTCCCACCTCCGTCCGGCCGGGTCGTACGGCGGCACGCGCCGCCGCCGGCCCCGGCCCCTCGTGTCTCCTGCCGCCGTTCTACCCACTTGCGGGCAATCCGCGAAGGCGGTGCGCGACCGAGCGTCAGAAACCGCGAGGCAGGCTCGCCGCCCTGAGGAGTGACACCGCCAACTACATCGGATAGCGTGCGTGCATGTTCGACTTCATGAACCTGCTTCCGGGCTGGCTCGAGCTCGTCTTCGTGCTCTACTGGATCGTGACGATCGTCCTGCTGATCATGGACGACCGCGAGCCGTCGATCACCATCGCCTGGCTCTTCATCCTCGTCTTCCTGCCGGTCATCGGCGTGTTCTTCTACGTCTTCTTCGGCCGCGACTGGAAGGTCGTCGCGCAGCGCAAGGGGTGGATCCAGACGCTGAAGCGTGTGGAGACGGAGGAGATGGCGCCGATCTACGAACGCAATGCCGGCGCCACCGCGCGCTTCCAGCGCGAATGGGCCGGCACCATCGCCGTCCCCGTCAAACGCGCCATCACCAACGAGAACGTGGCCACCGTGCTGCCGGCCCGATCCGTCGAGTTGTTCGTGACCGGCGAGAAGAAGTTCACGCGGCTCAAGCAGGACCTCGCGGCCGCGCAGCGATTCATCCACCTGCAGTATTTCATCTGGGAGCAGGACCGGCTGACCGCCGAGATCGTCCCCATCCTCCTCGACCGGCTCGAGGCCGGCGTCGAGGTCCGCATCATGTACGACTGGATGGGCTGCATCACCTTCAAGAAACGCGAGTTGAAACAGCTCGCCGAAGCCGGGGCGATCGTGCGCGCCGACGTCACCGATCTGCTGCGCATCAACTACCGCAACCACCGCAAGATCGTGGTCATCGACGGGGAGATCGGCTACACGGGCGGCATGAACGTCGGGCAGGAGTACATCGACGGCGGCGAGCGCTTCGCGACCTGGCGCGACACGCACATGCGCCTCACCGGTCAGGCGGTCGCCGCGCTCGAGAAGCTGTACGCGTCGCGCTGGTTCGAGCACAAGAAGGATCACGAAGATCTCTTCTCGCAGAAGTACATGCCGGCGCCCGACCCCTCCGCCGTCGAGGCCGGCACGCTGGTCGAGGTGGCCGCGCAGGGGGTCGAAGACCCGTGGAGCGCGGCCCGGCGGGCGCACATGGTCGCCATCGGGCAGGCGGAGGAGTCGGTCTGGATCCAGTCGCCCTATTTCGTGCCCGACTACAGCATCTACGACGTCATGATCAACGCCGCCCTCAGCGGCATCGACGTGCGCTTCATGATGACGGGGATCCCGGACAAACGGATCGCCTTGTGGGCGGCTCATTCGTACTACCGCAAGCTCATCGACGCCGGCGGCCGGATCTTCCTCTATGACGCCGGCTTCTTCCACAGCAAGACGATCGTCGTCGACGGCACGATCAGCGCGGTGGGCACGATGAACATGGACCAGCGCAGCCTCAAGCTGCACAAAGAGATGATGTGCTGGGTGTTCGACAAGGGGTTCGCGCAGGAGGTGGCTGACTCGTTCGTCGCCGACATGGTGAACTGCCATGAGGTGACGCTCGACGACGTGCTCGCCGTGGGCCGGCTGAAGCGCTTCCGCAACCAGTCCGCGCGACTGTTCTCCAACGTCCTCTGACACGCCGGCGGGAGGGAGAAGCGACGGCCAAGCCCGAGCCCGAGGACCAGCCCGTGCAGACCGGGCAGACTCACCGCCACCAGATCAACCGCCACGCGGTCTGGATCAAGCGCGCCGTGTTCCTGGGGCTCACGGGCCTCGGCCTGTACGTCGTGTGGCCGAGCCTCGCCGCCGTGTTCTCGTCCGGCCCGCAGCTGAAGCACGTCAACCCACTCTGGGGCATCCCGATCGTGCTCGCCGAGCTTGCCAGCTTCGCCTGTATGTGGGCGCTCCTGCGGCTCGCGCTCGACGTCAAGCCGTGGTTCCCGGTCGCGACGGCGCAGCTCGCCGGCAACGCCTTCAGCCGCATCGTGCCGGGCGGCGCCGCCGCAGGCGGCGCCATGCAGTTCGACATGCTGCGCCAAGCCGGCATCGGCACCGCTTGGGCAGCGACGGGCGTCACCGCCGTCTCCCTGATCTCAACGGCGACGCTGCTCGGCCTGCCGGTGATCAGCATCGTCTCGATCCTCATCACCGGCGCTTCCGTCGAGCGCAATCTGTTCCGGGTCGGCTCGATCGCCGTGGTTGTCTGCCTCGGGGTGATGGCGGGAGGGGCGGTGCTGCTCTTCGCCGACCGCCCGCTGCTCTGGGTCGGAGACGTGATCCAGAAGGCACGCAACCGCATCCTGCGCAAGCGCGCGCCCATGAAGGACCTGGCCGACCGCCTGGTCGACGAGCGCGACCTCATCCGGCGCGTGCTGGGCGGCGGCTGGTGGCAGGCGCTCATCTACAGCGCCGGCAACTGGCTGCTCGACCTCACGGCACTGCTCATCGCGCTCGCGGCCGTCGGCGCCCAGCCGAGGGCGTCGGTCGTGCTGCTCGCCTACGTCGTCGCTGCCTTCCTCGGCATGATCCCGATCACGCCAGGGGGACTCGGCTTCGTCGAGGCGGGGCTCGTGGGCACGCTCAGTCTCGCCGGCATCGGCACGGACCAGGCGCTCCTCGCCACGCTGGTCTGGCGCCTCGCCGCCTACTGGATGCCCATCCCGATGGGTGCCGTCGCCTACTTCATCGCGGCGCGCAAGTACGGCCGGCCCCAGCACGTGGAGGCCGATGCGGAGGGCCGGATCGTCAGCTAGTCGCCGGCCGGTGTCTCGCCTCCGTCCGCCGGCGTCTTGCGGCCGTCCACGAGGTGCGCGACTGCGAGCACAGGATGGAGCTTGAGCATTCGCGGCCCGCTGTAGCGCATCACCTCACGGATGCGCTCGCGCATCGCCGGCTTGTAGCAGTGCGTCTCGCAGTTGGCGCAGGTCGGCTTGTCGGCGCCGTAGCGGCATTTCTCGAGGCGGAGGCGCGCGTACTCCAGAAGCTCGGCGCACTCGGAGCAGAGCCCGTCGCCCTCGTCCCCGGCCGCCGTCTCGTGGTGATCACGGCAATACAGCGCGATCATCGCCGCAATGGTCTTCTCCTCCCGCGCCAGGCGGCGCGGTGGTCTGGGGTTCGGCTTGGCCATGCCCCACTGATACCCCCATCGCACCGGGCCGCACCTTGACTCTGGTCAGCTTGCTCCGCCAGCGGTCACCGTTGCCGTGGTCGCACCCCGCGCGAGGCTGAACCACCCCGACCGAAGGGCGCGGGCGAGCACTCTTCGGCACGAAGGGGGTAGTCTTGTCGGCATGGACGTGATCTGGCGGACCGAGCACGACAGCATGGGCGAGGTACTCGTCCCCGCGGAGCACTACTGGGGCGCGCAGACGCAGCGCTCGCTGGAGCACTTCCCCATCGGCGCCGAGCGGTTCCGATGGGGCCGGCCGGTCATCCGGGCCCTCGGCGTGCTGAAGCTGGCGGCGGCGCGGGCCAACGAGGAACTCGGCCGTCTGCCGCAGGACAAGGCCGAGCTCATCGCGCGCGCCGCCACCGAGGTCATGGACGGCGCGCTCGACGACGAGTTTCCCCTGGTCGTCTTCCAGACCGGCAGCGGCACGCAGAGCAACATGAACGCCAACGAGGTGATCGCCAGCCGCGCCGACGAGCTCGCCGGCACGGGCCGTGGCGCTGGCACGCCGGTCCACCCGAACGACGACGTGAACCTGGGGCAGTCGAGCAACGACACCTTTCCGGCGGTGATGCACATCGCCGCCGCCGAGGAGCTCGAGGACGTCCTGATCCCGGCGATCGAGGAGCTGCGCGATACGCTCGCGGCCAAGGCGGAGGAGTTCGCGGGCGTGGTCATGGTCGGGCGCACGCACCTGCAGGACGCCACCCCGGTGACGCTGGGCCAGGTCATCTCCGGCTGGGTGGCCCAGCTCGACCAGGCCGTCGCGACCGTGCGTGTCACGCTGCCTGGTCTGCACGAGCTCGCGCTCGGCGGCACCGCCGTAGGCACCGGCCTCAACACCGACCGTCGCTTTGCCGAGACCGCCGCCCGACACATCGGCGTGCTCACCGGCAAGCCGTTCCATCCGGCCGCCAACTTCTTCGCCGCGCTCTCCGCGCATGACGCCGTCGTGAACGCGAGCGCGGCGCTGCGCACGCTCGCCGGCGCGCTCATGAAGATCGCCAACGACGTGCGCTGGTACGCGTCCGGTCCACGCGACGGCATCGGAGAGCTGCGCATCCCCGAGAACGAGCCGGGCTCGTCGATCATGCCGGGCAAGGTGAACCCCACCCAGGCCGAGGCGCTCACGCAGGTCGCGGTGCGCGTCTTCGGCAACGACACCACCGTCGCCTTCGCCGGTTCACAAGGCAACTTCCAGCTCAACGTGTACAAGCCCGTGATGCTCCACGCGCTCCTCGAGTCGGCGCAGCTGCTGGCGGAGTCGACGCGCACGTTCGATGTGTTCTGCGCGCGGGGCCTCGAGCCCGACCTCGAGGTGATCCGCCGCCACCTCGACGCGTCACTCATGCTGGTAACGGCGCTCACGCCGCACATCGGCTACGAGAAGGCGGCGCGGATCGCCCAGACGGCGCACCACGAGGGCCTGACGCTCAAGGAGGCGGCGCTCGGCCTGGGCTACGTCACGGCCGAGCAGTTCGACGCCTGGGTGCGCCCCGCGGACATGACCCACCCCTTGGGCGAGTGAGCGCGAAGTCGCGACCCGAGCGGCGGCGCACCACGCGCGCCGCGTCGCGCAAGACCCGCAACTCCCCCGAGAGGCGGCCGGCGCCGAAACCCGGGCCGGCCGCGCCGAGGCGTCCCGCCGGGCAGTCCCGGCCGGCCTCTCCCTCGCGCCGCGGTCCGGGCTTCCTCGACCTGCTGATCATCGCCATGCTCGTCGTCCTTGCGGCGATGGTCGTGCTCATATTCCTGGTCGTGGTCCGCGGCGGGTTCTGAACGAATCGCCCCTGAAGGCGCGGCGACGACCATTGCGCCCGGCGGACGGGATAGGCAACGCATCGAGTCGGCACCACCAGCGGCACCACCTTCGGCGCCACCCGGCACTGGCCCCGACCCCGCCGACGGCACCACTGACGGCACCATCCGGCACCACCCTGTACGGCACCACCTTCGGCGCCACGCCGGCACTGGCTTCGGCACCGCCGACGGCACCACTGAAGACACCACCCGGCACCACAGTCGGCACCGCATCTGGCACCGAGCGCCAAGGGGCACCCCGTGCACCGGCTTCGTGCCCGCCCAGTCGCGGGCGACCGGAGCAGCGACCTGGTGCTTGCGCGATCAAAGGCTACGGAGAAGCTGCGCGTCTGGAACCTTGATGACGCCGCGTCAGAGGTTCGTGAGACTCTGCGGCTCGATCTCGCCCAATGCCGCTTGAGCCGCGAGGGCGAGCTGGCGCTCGTGCTCGCGGCCCACCGCGAACACCCGGTACAGATGGGCCTTGGCGGGCACGAACTCGAGGATGCCGCCGAGCAGCTGCTCCTCGATGCGGTCGGTCGCCGGATCGTAGACCGGCAGCCGCTTCGGGCCTACGAACGGGTTGAGCGGCCGCGGGTCCTGGGAGGCGATGTCCACCACGAACTCGACGCCTCGGAGCTCCTGCGGCAGGTGCCGCACGATGGCGGCGTGGAACTCCTCCCGCGTGAGGTCGCGCGCCGCCGGGAGCGGCTGATGCCGCTCCACGTGATGCTCGTAGACCATGCTGTACTTCACGTGGCGGTGGATGATGCTCTGCCACTCCTCCGCCAGCTCGCGGCGCACGCTGTGCAGCGGCTCGTCGAGCCACGACTCGACCGTGGTGAACAGCGACCACTCGCTGAGCCTCCGATACGCATCAGGATCGTCGAGCGGGCTCTCGGGGAGGATCAGCTCCATGGTCGGCCGGAAGATCTCGTGCAGGTGCAGGTCGATGGCGTGACCGATGCGATGGAAGTACACGTTCTCGTACATGTAGAAGCGGGCGTTGAGGAAGGCCCGCAGAGAGCTGAGAGCGCGCTTGTGGAAGGTCAGCCCGTCAGCTGTACAGAACGTGTAGTAGATCAGCCGATCCACGTCGATAGGCCCGAGCCCGACGCCGCACATCCGGGCGTCGCGACGCACGTAGTCCAGGTTGTCGACCGTGACGGCGCCGGAGAGAGAGCGGTGCAGCAGCCGCACCCAACGCGGGATGGGGTCGGTCGCGGACACGGAGGCGGCGGAGGCGGCGACATCGGCCGAGGCGGCCGTGGAGCCGAAGGCGGCGATCCTCGGCACGCACATCCTCGGCACGCACCAGGAAGGCCACGTGCCACGGATCGACGGCCTCACCGGCGGCGAACGACCCGGAAGGGCTACGCCGCAGTTCGGCGAGCAGCGATCCCAGCTCGTTGACGATGAGGTGCTGCGAGATCTGCTCGTGGTCGATGCCGAACGCGGGCTGGAAGTACTCCTCATCGCAGAAGTGACTGAACGGACCGTGGCCGATGTCGTGGAGCAGCCCGGCGGAACGGAGCGTCTCCTCGACGAGCGGCAGCGAAGGCGTGCCTGACTCGACCTCGGTCAGCGTGGGATACACCTGGCGGGCCAGTTCGCCGGCGAGGTGCATGGTTCCGAGGCTGTGAGCGAAGCGGCTGTGCTCCGCCGTTGGGAACACCCACCAGGAGCTCTGCAGCTGGTGGATGCGCTTGAGGCGCTGTACCCACGGGTTGTCGATGACGTCCGGCTCCGCGATCTCGCCGGCACGCGAGAGCGTGATGCGCAGATAGCCGTACAGCGGATCGGCGATGAGGTGGACGTCGTCGTAGGGGAGCTTCATGGGCCTCACCCTATCGCCGGGCCGAGGCGGCGACAAGGAAGCGCCGGGCAGCGCCGCTCCGCCGCCGGGGCAGCGGCTGCCAGCACCGGACGCCACCTCTGTACCGCCGAGCCGGCGAGAACCGACGACGGACCCTCCGGGCCGGTGTCAGCCGGCGTCGGCGTCCTCCGAGAGCAGCCGCGCATACGCAGCTTCGTGCGCGGCCACGAACGCCTCGCTGCCGAACCGCTCCTCGACGGCGCGCCGGCACTCGGCCGGGTCGATCTCGTCGATGCGCGCGAACGCCTCCACCATCTCGTCGGCTGTCTCGACGACGAACCCGCTGCGCCCGTGCTCGATCACCTCGGGCACCGAGCCCTGGCGCAGGGCGATCACCGGCGTGCCGCAGGCGAGGGATTCGATCATCACCAGACCGAACGGCTCGGGCCACTGGATCGGGAAGAGGGTGCACCGGGCCCGCTTGTAGAGCTCGACCTTGGTCTCGTGGTCGACCTCCCCCCGGAAGTGGACGTTGTCGGAGAGATACGGCTCGACCTCCGCGACGAAGAACTCGCGTTCCGGCCCCTCGTTGACCTTGCCGGCCATGATGAGACGCTTGCCCAGGCGCCGGGCGACCTCGATCGCCGTGTGGGCGCCTTTGTCGGCGGTCATGCGCCCGATGAACAGCAGGTAGTCGTCCTTCTCCATGCTCCACGGCGTGTGCTCCACGTCGATGGCGTTGGGGATCGTGCCGACGAACTGCAGGTCGGGGAATCCCAGGCGCTGGTACTCGCTGATGGCGATGAACCGGAGATCGGCGCGGAGCGAGCTGAGCAGCTCCTGGGTGATCGCGTCCGCCGGGCCGTGCAGGGTGGCCACCACGGGTGTGCCGGTGAGCTCGTGGACCAGCGCTCCCATGGCGCGGCTGGCCAGCCCGTCGTGGTCGTGGATCACATCGAACTCGAGGGCGCGCTTGTAGGCCTCGAGGCTGTGCATGACCTCGAGGTGGCCGCCTTTCTCGATCTGCTCGAAGGGGGCGCGGGAGAAGATGTAGCTGAGCCGCGCCCGCGTCTCGGAGTCGCCGCTGGCGAACAAGGTGACGTCGTGACCGCGGGCGACGAGGCCCTCGGTGAGGAGGCTGACGACGAACTCGATCCCCCCGTAGCGCTGCGGCGGCAGCGGGAACCAGGGCGGGGCGATCATCCCGATGCGCATGACGGACCTCCAAGGCGGGACGTAGTGATCGGGCGAGGCGCGCAGGGGCGCCTGTGCCAGCGCGCGCCCCATCATCCTACCCGCGCGGCGGGCAGGCGCACCGCGCGGCCGAGGATACAGGCGCGTTACGCCGCCACGCGGGGTACGCTAGAGGACGTGATCGATCTCCACACGCATACGACGTTCTCGGACGGGTCGCTGACCCCCACGCAACTGGTAGAGGCATCGGCGGCCTTGGGCCTCATCGCTGTCGCCGTGACCGACCACGACACCGTCGACGGCCTGCCGGAGGCGCTCGCCGCCGGAGAGCGCCTCGGCATCGAGGTGATCCCCGGCGTGGAGATCAACCTCGAGCACGACCGCGTGACCATGGACATGCTCGGGTACTTCCTGGCAGGAGCGCCGACCGATGAGCTCGAGGAGGAGCTCGCGGATCTGCGCGCGTATCGCGACGAGCGCAACGCGCGCATGCTCGAGCGCCTGGCAGAACTCGGCCTGCCGCTCGACCCTGCCGATCTGGCAGCGGCCGCGGAGAACGGCGCCGTCGGCCGGCCGCACATCGGCGAGGCGATGATGCGCCGCGGGTACGTGGACTCGATCAGCGAGGCCTTTGAGGGATATCTCCGCCGCGGCGCTCCGGCCTGGGTCGACCGCCGCCGGCTCTCACTGGGCCGTGCGCTCAAGCTGCTGCGCGCATCCGGAGCGCTCCCCGTGCTGGCTCACCCCGGCCTCATTCGCACGGACGCCGCCGGGCTGAACCACATCGTCCGCGACGCCGCCCGCGCCGGTCTCGCCGGCATCGAGTGCTACTACCCTCTGCACGACGAGGAGATGGTGGCTGCCAGCCTCTCTCTCGCGCGCAAGTACGCGCTCGTGCCCACTGGCGGCTCCGACTACCATGGCAGCGTCAAGCCCAAGGCGCGGCTGGGCGTCGGCTCCGGCGGCCGGCCCGTTCCCGATCATGTCCTGACCGACCTTCGCTGCGTGGCGGACGACCAGCTGGAGCGCCTCGTCTGACCCCTGGTCCGACGAGCCGCAAGTGGCTCGCGTGCGCACGGCCATGACCCGGCGCCGATACCCATACGGGGCGCGGGTACCCAGACCACACGCTCAGGATTTCGCTGTATTGCCGCCCATAGCCCCCGGGGGTATAGTCGCTTGCGTGGAGGAGTACATGGATCAGGACGAAGCAGGACGCCTGATCAACCGCCTGCGCCGGGTCGAGGGTCAGTCCCGGGGCCTGCAGCGGATGATCGAACAGGGACGTCCGTGCGAGGAGATCTTCACCCAACTCGCCGCCACCAAGGCGGCGCTCGACCGCGTGGGCGTGCTGCTCATCTCGTTGAAGATGCGCGAGTGTCTCAGTGAGGAGGCGGGCGACGAGATCGCTCCCCCGGAGGCAGTGGAGAAGGCCTTGGAGGCCTTTCTCAAGTACGCCCGCTGCGTGAAGTAGCGGGTCCGGCGCACCGCGTGGCCGAGAAGTTCGACCCCAAGCACGCCGACAAGCTCGAGAACCCTGTGAGGCTCGTCGAGCTCCCGCCGGCCAGGCTGGTGGAGCTGCTTCAGCTCAGCGGCGCCGAGACCGTCGTCGACTTCGGCGCCGGCACCGGCATGTACTCGATCCCCCTCGCGGACGCCGTCCCGCTCGGCCGCGTGCTCGCCGTAGACGAGCAACCCGAGCTGCTCGACCGCCTCAGCGCCAAGCTCGGGACCTCGCCGAGAGCCGGCCGCGTCGAGCCGGTCCTCAGCGAGGACGGCAGGGTGCCACTCGACGACGGCATCGCCGACCGCGTGCTGATCATCAACGTGCTGCACCACGTCGATGACGACCCACGCACGCTCACTGAGATCGGGCGGCTTCTCGCACCCGGTGGTCTGCTCGTGGCCGCGGAGTTCGCGCAGATGGACCGCCCGGTCGGACCACCCAACGACCACGTGCTCTCTCTGGAGACGGTACGTGCGACGCTCGCCGGCATCGGCCTGGTCGAGCTCGCGGTGTATGCGCCGGGTGACGTGGGCCGCTACCACAACGTGATCGTGGCGGAGAAGTCCCGCCCGTGAACGGCGGCAGCGCGGAGGCGTCCGCCGGCCCTTCGCTCGTCTCTCACGTGCGGGCCACGCACGGGCCCGGGCTCGACGCGTCGCTCGAGCGTCTCGTCGAGCCCTTCGGCGGCTGGGCCGCCATCGTGCAGCCCGGAGAGCGTGTCGCCGTCAAGATCAATCTTCTCCGCGCCGCGCCGCCCGAGAAGGCGGTGACCACCCATCCCGAGACGCTCGCCTGCGTGCTGCGCGCGATCAAGCGCGCCGGAGCCGAGCCCTTCGTCGCCGACAGCCCCGGCGGACTCAACGGACCCGCCAAGGTGGCGCGCGCCTACAAGCTCAGCGGCCTCGCCGACGCCTGCGCCGCCGAGGGCGTGCAGATCGTCGACGTGGAGGACGACAAGGAGCAGCTGGACACGCCCGGCGGCAGGCTCTATCGCAGCTTCCCCGTCGGGCGCGCCTTTCTGGACGCCGACGCCATCGTGCAGGTCGGCGTCCTCAAGACCCACCAGCTCATGCGCCTCACCGGCGGCGTCAAGCTCACCTACGGGTGCATCCCCGGCCTCGCCAAGGCGCACCTGCACGTGAAGGCCCAGCGTCGCGAGGATTTCGCCGACATGCTCCTCGACCTGCACCTCGCGGTGCGGCCGCGATTCACGATCATCGACGCCATCATCGCCATGGAGGGCCAGGGGCCGGGCAGCGGCACGCCGCGGGAGCTGGACTCGCTCTTCGCCGCCCGCGACGCGGTGGCCCTGGACGCGGCGCTCGCCGACCGCACGGCGCACGAGCGCCGCTCCGTCTACACCGTCGCCGCCTCCGCACGCCGAGGTCTGCTCGACCTCGAGGACCCCTACCGGCTCTCCGGGGACCCGATCGAGCCGGACACCGCCTTCAAGCCGGTCCGGCGCGACATGCAGGAGCTACTGCCTCCGTCGCTGCACCGGCTCACTCGGAACCTGATCACCGCGCGACCGCGCCTCGTGGACCCGGACGCCTGCATCCGCTGCAACGAGTGCGCGGCCATCTGTGGCGCCAGGGCGATAGCCATGGACCCGCTGCCGGACTACGACGATTCGCTCTGCGTGCGCTGCTTCGCCTGCACCGAGGTCTGCCCGACGGCGGCGATCGACAACGTCTCGCCGCTGCTGGTCCGGCTGTTCTCGCGCGGCGACTGACCGGCCGGACCCGGCCGGACCCGGCCACGCCGCTCTATTGGTGCTGCTGCAACCGTTTGAGCAGCGTGGTCTTGCCCCCCGTCTCGAGCTCCAGCGTCCCCAGGTCATCGCCTGGGCGTATCACGGTCTGACCCCCCATCGGCTCGGAGATGCGGAGCTCGTCGCCGTGACGGGTGGCCTGATGCGGCTGCAGCGCGGCGCCGTAGTACAGCCAGTAGTCGTCGCCGTCCTTGCGGATCTCCACCCGCCGCGCGGTGGACGGCTCCCAGTACAGCCCCACGAAGGGGTCGGCGTCGCCGCCGCAGCCCGCGAGTGCGAAGAGGCCAAGGACGATAGCCGCCAGGAAGAGGACGAGGACGCCAACGGAGGCACCAGATCGGCGGCTCACCGTCCGGCCTCCACGTGGAAGACGACGACCTCCGGCCGGCAGAAGGCGCGGAACGGCAGCATGCTGGTGCCCACGCCGCGCGTGACGTAGAGCGGCCGACCGCCGACGTCGTAGGCCCCCTCGGCGAACTCGGCGCGGAGATCGCTGAGCAGGATGCGCCTGCCGGGCAGCGGCAGGCAGATCTGGCCGCCGTGCGTGTCGCCGGAGAGCGTGAGGTGGAAGTCGCCCGGCGCCGTCCGCTTGACGACATCTGCATGATGGCTGAGCAGCAGGCGGAGGACTCCCGGCCGGCGATCGAGCTGCGCCAGTACGACCGGCAGGTCGTCGTGGCCGCCGTCGGTGTCGTCGACGCCGCCGATCTGCACGGCGCCCGCGCCATGCTTCACCGTCGCCGTCTCGTTGGTGAGCAGTCGCACCCCGCAGTCCTCGATCACCCGCGGATCGGTGGGCTGGACGAACGGCGCCTTGCTGTCGCCGTGGTCGTGATTGCCGAGCACGCCGAAGACGCCGAGCGGCGCCCGCAGCCGCCGCAGCTGCCGCCGCAGCTCCCCGGCGCCGTGCGGACCGCCGGCGAAGTCGCCGGTGATGAGCACGAGGTCGGGTCGGGCGGCGAGCGCCAGGTCGACCGCCCGGCGCGTGGCGCGCAGATTGAAGCTGGGGGTGAAGCCGGCGTGGAAGTCGGAGAGCTGCACGACGATCAGGCTGTCGAGCGCCGCGCTCGCGTCCGGCGCCGCCAGGCGCCGGTCCACGCGGCGCACCCACTGCGCCTCATGCAGCAGGTAGGCGAGGCCGAAGGCGGCGGTCCCGGATGCCGCTGCCGCCGCCCCGAGCCCGTGGCGCGCGAGCCGGCTCAGCTCGGATCGCCGAACGCGGTGCCTGCGGGTCCGCCGTAGGCGTCCTCGCCGCCCCCGCCGTTGCCGCCGGCGTCCATCTGGTTGCGCAAGCGCTCGCGCGTCTCCTCGATCTTGCGCCGCAGCGCCTCGTTCTGGTCGGCGGCGGAATCCTTGCCCGCCCCGATGGCGCCCTTGATGCGGTCGACCTGCGTGCCGATCCCGCCCTGGCCGAACAGCTGCTCGCGCGTCTCCTTGCCGCTCTTCGGCGCCAGCAGCAGGCCTCCGACGGCGCCGACGACGACCCCGAAAAGGAGTCCCCCGCGACGCTTCGTACCGCCAACCGTCTGCACGGCCTTGGCCGCCTTCTTCTCGGCTCTACTCACCGTCCACCTCCACTTGCTCATGTTGACTCAGCTCTAGGACATGGCCGCCGCTGCGGCCTACAGGCGGGGCGCTAGAGCACCCGCGTCCCGTTGATCACGATACCGAACCGGCAGCCGAGGAACTCCGCCGCCCGCCGGCACATCACCATGCGGTCGAGGAAGATCTCGAAGTACTGCATCACCTGGATGATCTCCGTGTCGATCTCCAGTTCGAGCGTGATGGTGCGCGCCTCGCTGTCGACGGCGAGGAACGACCGCGTGGTGGCCATGTTGACACGGTCGTGGATGTCATCGGTCTCGGGATCGATCACGCGTACCCGGCTGCGGTGCACATCGCTCTTGTCGCCGAGGATGACCGCAGCGGCCAGAGGGCTCACGGCCTGGCCGTACTCCTCCTCGTGATTGCCGATGGCGCACATGACCTCGGCGTACTCGTCCGGACCCATCCCGAGGCGCTCCAGCACGTGCTGGCTGAGGAGCGCCGCGGCGATGCCGTGGTCCAGGCGGCTGATGCCGTTGCCGACGTCGTGCAAGTAGCCGGCGATGCCGGCGAGCTCGGCCATCCGCGGCGGATAGCCGAGCTGGAGAAGGACGCTCTGGGCGATGCCGGCGACGATGCCGCAGTGGCGCGGCCCGTGCTCGGTGTAGCCGAGCACGCCCAGGTTCTCGTCCGCTTTGCGCACGAACACCTGGACTTCGTGATCGCCACGCACATCGCCGAGCGTCACCAGGCGGTCTGCGGGCCGGGCGGAGTTGCCGGTCATCTACCTCACCTCGAAGCCACGCAGGCTTTCGTCCGCCGGCACGTCGCTGACGGTGAGTCGCGAGACCCGCGCCGCCGGCGGACCCTCGCGGCACCAGTCGAGCATGGCATCGACAGCTTCGCTGCTTCCCTGAAGGTGCAGCGCGACCGAACCGTCGCTCTGGTTGCTCACCCAGCCGCGAAGGCCGCGAAGCGCTCCCTCGCGGCGCGCGCTGGACCGATAGTACACGCCCTGTACCGCGCCGCTCACCCATACGTCCACAGACTTCATGGCGATTCCCCCGTCCCGGTAGGGGCTGGCGCCACGTGCGTCTTCGCCGCCCACGGGCTCCCGGCCCCGCGCCTCGCCCGGCTCTTCGCCACGCAAGGCAGCCTCCCGGCGCTCGTCAGGACTCCTGTCGCGGACGAGCGGCACGAACCGGCAGCGGGTGTCGTGGCGCTCCTCGAAGGTGTCGCCCACCCGCTCGATGATCGTGAGCACCTGGTCACCGTGATCGCGCCCGACCGGGACGATGAGCCGGCCGCCGTCGGCGAGCTGGCCAAGCAACTCCGGCGGTACCTCGTCGGCCGCGGCCGCCACCAGGATGCCCTGGAACGGCGCCAGCTCGTGCCAGCCCCTGGCGCCGTCGCCGATAGCGAGGCGCACGTTGTCGTAGCCGAGACGGGTGAGCACTGCGCGGGCGCGCTCGGCAAGCGGAGCCAGCCGCTCGACCGCGCACACCTCGCCCGAAAGCTCGGCGAGGACCGCCGTCTGGTACCCGCTGCCCGCGCCGACCTCGAGCACCCGGGAGCGGACGTCGATGCCGAGCAGCGAGGTCATGATCGCCACCATGTACGGCTGCGAGATCGTCTGGCCGAGGCCGATCGGCAAGGGAGAGTCGGCGTAGGCCTCGGTCACCAGATCATCTGGCACGAAGAGGTGCCGAGGCACCGAGCGCATCGCGGCGAGCACGTCCTCGTCGCGCATGCCGCGCGCGACGAGTTGCTCCTCGACCATCCGCAGCCGCTTCACCCCGAAGTCCGAACCGTCAGTCATCGTCACCGCCGTCGGACTTCCCCCACGGCGCCGGGACGGGCGGTTGCTCCGGCGACCTCGGGAACTCCGGGGACGTCGGCTCCTCCGGCGACTCCGGAGACGTCGGCTCCTCCGGCGAGGCAGAGTCCGTCGGCTTCTCGGACGGATCCCGGACTGCCCTCTGCCTCGGTGACGTCACGGCTGCGGGGGTCCTTCCGCCCGCCTTCCTCATCTTCCTGTACTTCGCCCGCCGACGGTCGCGCACACGCCAGTACATGAACCCCGTGAAGCCGACGGCGCCGTAGCCGACGTACGGAACCGCCAGGACAAGTGCGCTTCCGAGGAAGGAAAAGAGGTCCTCGGTCGTGCTGATCAGGTTGACGACCACCTCGCTGGGCACGCTTCTGGGGCGCGCCAGGTGCTTGGCGTACTGGGAGAACCATGCCGCTCCGGCGCCGACGGCGGCGCCGACGACGATGCCCCGCCACCCGAAGGGAATGGTGGCGGCGCCCGCCACCCCGCCGATGAACAGCCGATAGGGCATGATCAGACGGTCCTGCAGCCGGTCCATCTTCGGCATCTTGTCGAAGGCCGACTCGAGGATCGCGAGCACGACGAAGATCCCGATCGCCACCCAGTTGGTGAGGAACGAGAATGTGTCGTTGGGCTCGACGCCCCAGTCGAAGTAGCTGACGACTCCGATGACGGCGAGCGTGAGCGAGGGCCGGATGCCGGCAATGGAACCAAGACCCAGCACCCGCCCGATGGCGATGACCCAAGCGGTCACGACGCTTCCTCCATCGCCCGATTGTACCTGCCGGGCGCTCGGCCCGCGTCGGGCCGGCGCCGTCACGTCGGAGGGGCCGTCCCGCCACGCGATGAGGCACTCGTTCTCCGAGCGGGTGCGGCGGGCGGATCCGGTGTCCGCGCCGGGAGGCGCCCAAGGCGCTACGCCCGCCGCGCGTACTTCGCGCGCCCCTCCTCGTAGAGGTCGCCGCCGTGGCAGTCCATGACGACGATGGCCGGGAAGTCGACGACCTCGAGCCGCGCGATCGCCTCGGCGCCGAGCTCGGGGTAGGCGATGACCTCGTTGCCGACGATGCGCTTGGCCAGCAGGGCGCCGGCGCCGCCGGTGGCGGCGAAGTACACAGCGGTCTCGTCCTGCATCGACAGCTTGACCTCGGCCGTGCGCAGCCCCTTGCCGATCATGCCCTTGAGGCCGCGCCGCATGAGCAGCGGCGCGTACGCGTCCATGCGGCCGCTCGTGGTCGGCCCGGCCGAGCCGATGACGTTGCCGGGCTTGGCCGGGCTCGGGCCCATGTAGTAGACGACGGCGCCGGCGAGCTCGAAAGGCAGCGCCTCGCCGGCCTCGATGAGCGCGACGAGCCGCTTGTGCGCCGCGTCGCGCGCCTGGTACACCACGCCGGTGATCTCCACCGCGTCACCGGCGCGCAGATCCTTGACGACCTCGTCCGTGAGGGGGGTCGTGATCTTCTTCGCAGCCATGACCCCCTCCCTCAGAGCGTGACGGTCTTGTGCCGCTGCGCGTGGCACTGGACGTTGACGGCCATCGGCATGCTGGCGATGTGACAGGGCATCTCCTCGATGAAGACGTCGAGCGCGGTGGTGCGGCCGCCGAGGCCCTGCGGGCCGATGCCGAGCGCGTTGATCTTCTCGAGCAGCTCGTCCTCCATCGCCGCGATGCGCGGGTCCGGGTGCGTGCTGCCGACGTCGCGGAGCAACGCCTTCTTGGCGAGCAGCGTGACCTCGTCGATGGTCCCGCCGATGCCGACGCCGATGATCACCGGCGGGCACGGGTTGGAGCCGGCGCGGCTCACCGTCTCCACGACGGCGTCGGCCATGCCCGCCCAGCCCTGCGCCGGCTTGAGCATGTTGAGCGAGCTCATGTTCTCGGCGCCGCCGCCCTTGGCCATCATCGTGAGGCAGACCCTGTCGCCCGGCACGATACTCGTGTGGATGATCGCCGGCGTGTTGTCCTTGGTGTTGCGCCGGGCGTGACCCGGCTCTTCGGCGACGGACTTGCGCAGATAGCCGTCGCCGTAGCCCTGCCGCACGCCCTCGTGGATGGCGTCCTCGAAGTCGCCGCCGGTGAGGTGAACGTCCTGCCCGACCTCACAGAAGAACACGGCGAACCCGGTGTCCTGGCAGATCGGCACGCGGTCGGCGGCGGCGATATCGGCGTTCTCGACCAGCTGCGCGAGCACTTCGCGGCCGACCGGCGACATCTCGGTCTCGGCCGCCGCCTTGAGCGCGTCGTACACGTCGACCGGCAAGTCGTAGTTGGCCGTGATGCACAGCTCCCTCACGGCCTCCGTCACCGCCGCGACATCGAACTCGCGGACTGGGCCCAACCTAGTCTTCCTTCTTCTCGTCTCCGGCGGGCGGCTCCGGATCGCCGGCCGGCGCCGACCAGGGCGCCGGCTCCTCGTCGACCACCTCGGCGTCGGTCACGCTCCCGTCCTTCTTCATGCCGCCGGTCGCCCTCTTGATCGCCTCAGTGGCCCTGTCGATGGCCGCCGCCGTCGCCGAGGCGATCCTGTCGGCCGTCGGTCCGATGGCGTCGACTGCCTTGTCGGCCATCTCGCCGGCGTAGTCGCCGGCGCCGCGGGCGACGGCCCGCGTGGCCGCCTTGGTCGGCGCCGGCGGCCGGCTGCCCTCCGGCATCTCGATGTAGCCCAGGGCCATCTGGTCCTGCACCATGCCGCGGGCGCGGGCGATGATCGCCGTCGCCTCCTCGACCTCCTGCTCGAAGGTGAGGTCGGTGCGCAGGGCGATACCCTGCTCGATGGCCTTCATCGCCACCGCCGCGGCCTCACGCGGGAAGACTTCCCAGTCGTCCATCGTCGGCATGATGTAGTCGGCGCTGAGGCCCTTTTCCTCGGCGACCTTGGCAAGCTCCTCGGCCGCGGCGATGCACATCTCGTCGGTGATCGTCTTGGCGCGCACGTCGAGCGTGCCGCGGAAGATACCGGGGAAGCCGACCGAGTTGTTGACCTGGTTGGGGAAGTCGCTGCGGCCGGTGGCCACTACGGCGGCGCCGGCCTCCTTGGCGTCCCAAGGCCACATCTCGGGGATCGGGTTGGCGCAGAGGAAGACCACGGGGTCGCTGGCCATCCCGGTGATCCAGTCCTTCTCGATCGTGTCCGGGCCCTGCCTGCTGAGCGCGATGCAGACGTGGGCGCCCTTGAGCGCCTCCTCGATGCCGCCCGTGCGCCCCGCGGCGTTGGTGATGTTGCAGTACTTCCACTTGTCGACCCACTCGTCCTTGACCGCCTCGACGTCCGAGCGGCCCTTGTGCAGGATGCCCTTGCTGTCGACGATGCGGCACTTGGCGGGGTCGGCGCCGTAGGCGAAGATCAGGCGGCTGATGGCCACGTTGGCGGCGCCGGAGCCGATGAAGGCGATCTCGACGTCGTCGATGCGCCGGCCGACGACCTTGAGGGCGTTGATGAGGCCGGCGAGCGTGACACACGCGGTCCCCTGCTGGTCGTCGTGCCAGACGGGGATCTCGCACTCCTCGCGCAGCGTGTCGAGGATGCGGAAGCACTTGGGCTGGGCGATGTCTTCGAGGTTCACGCCGCCCAGACCGGGCTGCACGAGCTTGACGAACTCGATGAACTTGTCCGGGTCCTTGGTGTCGACCATGAGCGGGAAACCGTCGACGCCGCCGAGGTACTTGTAGAGAAGGCTCTTGCCCTCCATCACCGGCATGCCGGCCTTGGGGCCGATGTCGCCCATGCCGAGCACGCGGGTTCCGTCGCTGATCACGGCCACGGTGTTCCACTTGTTGGTGTACTCGTAGACCTTCTCGGGGTCGTCCTTGATCTCGAGGCAGGGCGCGCTGACGCCCGGGGTGTACCAGATGCCGAAGTCCTGGAAGTCGCGGACGCAGCACTTGAGCGTGGTCTCGATCTTGCCCCTGTAGAAGGGGTGAAGGACCTTGGCGTCCTCCATGGGCTGATAGGCCTTGGCCGTGAGCTCCTCGACGGTCGGCTGCTGGCCCTCCGCCTGGGTCTCTTCTCCCTGGGTGGTCTCGTCCGGCATGTGCCCCTCCTTGTGACCGGCGACAGACGCCGGGTCGCGACGCTGCGTGGACTCGTGACGATGCTCGCCTTGAACATACAACGCTAGCATCCGCCGGTGAGGGCGACAACGTACCGGACGGACGAAGCCGGAGGGCGGTCCCGGCCCGAAGGGCCAGCCGCCGCCCGCCCTGCGGCGCCTAGCTCTCGGCCGGCCCCGCAGGAGCACCCGGCCGGCTCGCACCCAGCTGGGCGCGATACCGCTTGGTCATGTCGCGGAACGACTGGATGAGCGCCTTCTGCGTGCCGGAGAAGTAGCAGCGCTCGAGCTCGGCGACGATGGCGTCCTCGTCGGTCGTGAGGTTGCGCCCGGTCATCAGGCGGTTGAGGTAGTCCTTGGCCAGCTCAGTCGCGACGGTGAACTCGGCGGCCACGATGACGCCCGTGTCCATCTCGACCTCACAGACGACGCTGAGGATCGTGTACATCTGGCCGCTCACCGTGTTGGCTGGCGGCTTGGCGTGGCCGACGAAGATGCTGGTGCTCATGGTTGGGCGATTCTCCCACGCCGGGCGGCGCGCGTCACGTGGACGACCCGCACGAGGGCGACGACCGTGACGTAGGCGAGCCCGAAGAAGAGCAGAAACCAGAGGATGGGGTGCAGGCCGCCGCTCATGGCGGCCCAGACCGAGCCGGCCGTGAACCCCGCGGCGATCAGGAGCAGTGGGAGCCAGAGCATTGCCGACCGGCTCCCGAAGAGCAGGAGCAGAGCGCAGGCGAGCATGACGCCGAAACCGGCGAGCATCAGCGCCCCGACGAACATGAGCTCGGAGGGGGTGACCATGCGCGTGTAGCCGGCGTCGAGCTGCTTCAGGCCGCCGGAGAAGGCGCGCGCGCCGCGGGTCACGGCCCACGCCCCGGTGATGCCGTAGAGGAACGCCCACGGCAAGGTGACGACGGCGCCGAGGACGCGCAGGCCGGCGCCGCTCTTCGCGGTCTGCTGGAGTGTGACCGCCGGGCCGGCTTCGCCTTCCGGCGTCTGCGCAGCGGATGCATCGGGAGGAGCCGGCGCTGCTGCGCCGGCCGGCCCATCCGCGTCCTGCGTCTCGCGCGTGTCCTTGGGCATGCCCGTCTCCAGTCTCCGGCCCCGTGCGGCGGCCTCGCGCTCGCACCCCACTAGCGTACAATCTCGGGAGGCCCGCAGCACACGTCCGAGGAGGCCCCGTGAGCGACCGTCTCGACGACCCTCGTCCAGACGACGCCCTGCAGACGGCGGCACGCGCTGTCGCCCGCTCGGCTCGGCTCGCCGTCTTCACCGGCGCCGGGGTGAGCAAGGAGTCCGGCATCGCCACCTTTCGCGAACCCGAGACGGGCCTGTGGGCCAGATACGACCCCATGCAGCTGGCCACGCCCGAGGCGTACCGAAAGGATCCGGCGTTCGTGTGGAGCTGGTACGAGCACCGCTTCGGCGTCGCCGCGGCGGCCGAGCCCAACGCCGGGCACCGCGCGATCGCCGAGCTCGAGGAGCTGCTGCCCAGAGTGGTCGTCATCACGCAGAACATCGACGGGCTGCACCAGCGGGCCGGCTCCTCACACGTCATCGAGCTGCACGGCACGATGCACAGCTTCCGCTGCATCGACGGCCGGCACCGCGGCTTCGCCTGGGACGACATCGCCGGCCAGGAGGAGAAGCCGCCGCGCTGCCCCGAGTGCGGCGACTACCTGCGCCCGGAGGTCGTCTGGTTCGGAGAAGGCCTGCCGCCGGACGCGCTGAACGCCGCCCAGCAGCTCAGCGCACGCTGCGACGTCATGCTGATCGTCGGTACGTCCGGCGTCGTCTACCCTGCCGCCGCTGTGCCGCTCATCGCCAAGGAGGCCGGCGCGACCGTCATCGACGTCAATCCGGAGTGGGATGCGCTGGCGCGGAACTGCGACCTCTTTCTGCGGGGACCCGGCGGCGAGGTGCTGCCACAGCTCGTCGACGCCGTCCGGGAACACCTCGATGTGTGACGGCCCGAGCCTGCGTCCGCCGCGCGCCCTCCAACACGAGGGGTAGCGGCGCACGGACAGGCACGTCCGGACGTACATCCAAGAGCACGTTGGAGCCGTTGGACGTACGTCCGACCGTGCCGGTCCCGAAGGGACTACCCCCGACGGGGATGGCGCTTGGACGAGCCTGACCAATCCACGGAGGCCGGGCGCGGACGTCAGACGGATTCGCCCGGCCTGATGCCGGCGGCGGCACGACGCACCACGTCGGCCACGCGCCGCGCCCGCGTCTCCGGGCGCTTGGCGTCGAGCACCCAGTAGATGTACTGGCGGCGGTACCCGGGCGCCCAGGTCTCCCAGTGGCCCTGCGCCACCGGCGCGCCGGCGAGCGCCGCCTCGAGGTCCGGCGGCGTCACCTCGAGCCTGTCGGACGCCGCCTCATCCCACGTGCCGCGCCGCTTGGCCTCTTCCACGAGCGCCATGCCCGCCGGCGTCATACGCTCCTCGGCGATCATCCGGCGGACACGTTCGACATTGCTCTCGCTCCACACGCTGCCGGGCTTGCGCGGCGTGAAGCGCACGGCGTAGCTGCGCTCGTCCCAGCGGTTGACGAGGCCGTCGATCCAGCCCCAGCACAGGGCTTCCTCGACGGCCTCGTCGTAGCGCACGCTCGGCTCATCGACGTGCTTCTTGTGCAGGAGGAGCCAGACGAAGGTGCGCGCCGCGTGGTGCCGCTCGAGCCACTCGCGCCACGCGGCGCGGTCGGCGGCGAAGAAGGTGTCGCTGTCCGCGATGACGGCCATGGGGGCTACCTACCCGCCGGCCGGCCGCTCAGTCCACAGGCACTGCACGCGCCTCAGGCGGGGAACGCGGAGAGGTCGGTCGCCAGTCCTTGCTCCGTGTACAGGCGACCGCGCGCCGAGTAGCGCTCGCGCACGGCGGCCAAAGGCTCGAGGTCCCCGTCTGTCAGCTTGCGCGCCACCGTGGCCGGCGCGCCGATGAGGAGGCTTCGGCGCGGGAAGGCCCGGCGTTGCGGCACGAGCGCCTGTGCGCCGACGATGCTCTCGTCCCCGACCTCACAGCCGTTGAGCAGGGTGGCGTGCATGCCGACCAGGCAGCGGGCGCCGACGGTCGCACCGTGGATGATGGCGCCGTGGCCGATGGCGCAGCCGGGACCCACACGCACAGGGGTACCGGGGTCGCTGTGGGCGACGGCGCCGTCCTGGAAGCTGGTGAAGGCGCCGATCACGATCTGCTCCACGTCGCCCCGCAGCACGGCGCCCGGCCACACCGTGACGCCCTCCTCGAGAACCACGTCGCCGATGACCGTGGCGTCCGGGTGGACGAACACGTTGGGGCCGAAGTGGGGTACCTTGTCGCCAAAGGCAGTGACGGACATGCGCGGAGCATAGCGGACCGCGCCGAAGGAGGACCACATGGAGTTCGTGCACGTCGCGACCAGGACGAAGGACCTCGAGGGAGCGATCAAGTTCTACGAGCAGCTCGGGATGCAGTGCTCCCATCGGCGGGAGCTGACCAAGGGCAAGGCGACGCTGGCGTTCATGGAACCCGAGGCCGGCAACTTCGCCATCGAGCTCGTCTACAACTGGGGCAAGGACGACGGCTACGAGGGCGGTGAGCGCTTCGGCCACTTCGCCTTCGAGCTGGAGGACATCGACGCCGTCCTGCCGGTGATCGAGTTGTTCGGCGGCCGCATCACGCGCCGGCCGTTCGTGCTGGAGGGGGACGACGGCCCGCGCCTTGCCTTCGTCGAGGATCCGGACGGCAACGCGATCGAGCTGATCGAGCGCTGAGGACGAGCCTCCGGCCGACCCCGTCTCAGCCGTACCGTGGCGCCGCGTCGCGGCTCCACCCCATCTTGCCGGCGGAGAACGCACGCGGGATGGAGATGAGGGCGAGGACGGCGAGAAGGATGTAGTAGGAGAGGTTGAGGTTGGTCGTGGCGCCAGTCTGGGCCGAGGCCAGGAAGTAGACGCTCGCCGCCACGGACAGTACAGCGATCAGCGCCCACGAGCCGCGCCGGGGAGCGGAGCTGAGCTCGACGATGAGGGCGGCAACGAACAGTCCCGGCGGGATGAGCAGCAGCGGCAGCGTTGCGAGCGAATCCGCCGACGTGGTGCTCGAACCCACCGATGGCCCCGTAGCCGCGTACCAGCCCTCGTAGAACTGCCAGGCGAAACCGGCGAGGAGGAAGAGCAGGACGGCCAAGCGGGCGATGAACTGGCGGTCGTGGCGTGTCATGGACGGCAGACGGCGATTCCAGGCGCGCGAGCGCCGCCAGGCGCGCGCCAGGAGAAGCGCGGCCACCGCGAGAAAGACCGGGGCGAGCACCCACGGCTTGGCCGTGAACCACGGGAACCAGCTGAACGGCGCCCAGGTCTGCTCCTGCAGCGTGAACCTGGTCTCCCCGTCCACCGGCATGATCTGCAGGATCTTCGCTCCCTCGGCGAGGATGTCGACGCGCAGGGAGCTCACCTCGCTGGCGCGGATGCGATAGGTACTGGAATCGTACGGGGCCGCCGGGGTCTGGTCGCCGGAACGCAGCAACGGCCACTCCTCGCTGATCGCCGTGGCCTGCGTCGCGCTCCAGCGATAGACGAGCGTCGTGCCGTCAGGCTCGGCCGCTGTGCCGCCCCAGGACGTGGCGTCCGCGGTGGCGTCCTTGCCCGCGAGGACGGCGGCGATGCTCGGGTCGGCCTGCGCGGCAGCCTCGGCCGCCACGACCGTCGCGTCCGGCTTGGCCGCCGCCTTGTCCGGGGCGGCCGGCTCGCCACCGTCGCCGGAGGCGAGGGCGGCGGCGGGAACGACCGCCAGACATGTCATCGCCAGCGACACGCCCAGCGAGAACACCCATCGTGGGGTACGGTTCATGAGGCTCTCGCCCTCCGTTCGCACGGTGCGGCGTACTCCCCCCAGCGCACCCACTCCCCGGCGGGGTGACGCGCGAAGAGGGTGTAGTGGCAGGGCGCGTCGCGATCGAGACCGGCATCGCGGAACGAGCCGGTGACATCCTGGTAGACGAGTTCCTGCCCCACGTCCGGACCATCGTCGGCGGTCTCGGCGGGACCCCGCAGAGAGCGCAGGATGCGGACCTCGAGCAGCGTGCGTCCGGGGTAGTCCCAGGCGATGGTGAAGCAGTCGTCGCGGGCGCGTGCCAGCACGCGCCTCCTGTTCACGTCGGTGATGACCTCGTCGGCGTGGCTCACGTGCCTCCCGGGGTGCGGCCGCAGGTCTCCGAACCGTATCATGGGCCGCCGCGCGAGGGGAGCCGCCGCGACACGGGCGCCGGCCGACGACGCGGTCCCGGGGGGCCGACCTCTAGAACAGGCCGTAGCTCGCGACGACGTAACGGTCGAGGCGGCCGAAGGGTCGCGAGGCGAGCAGCAGGCCGGGCGTGCCGTCGAAGACCAGGCCGGCCTCCCAGCACGCGCGCTGCGCTCCCTCGCAGCCGCCGCTGACGCCGGCGCTGACCTGATCGACAGCTCCGCCCCGGGCGAGGTCGGCGATGCCGTAGGCCGTGACCGTCTCGATGTCGCGCTCGCGCAGCGCCGCGGCAGGCCCCACCCAGCCGTCCTGCCGCACCATCAGGTAGGCGACGGCGCGGCCGCGGCGGCGGAAGAGCCAGCCGTGGCGGCCGCCACTCGTCAGGTAGAACTCGTGATCGATGCCGCGGTCGAGGCCGCTCGCCGCGGCGTCGATCTCGCGCAGCTCCGGGATGGACGCGACGGTCAGGCCTTCCGGCTCGAGCGTCCCCAGACGCGGGGTGCGCAGCCCCTCCCGCGGCTTTCCGCCGAACCCCACGAGGACCTCACGCGGCAGCAGACCGCGGTGCGCGTAGAGCGTGTTCGAGATGGGCTGCAGCGAATCGGTGACGGTGGCGCGCACCGCTCCGGGCGGCGCGCCCGTCGCCGCAAGCTCGAAGAGCCGCCCTCCCACCCCGAGCCCCTGCGCCTCCGGGAGGACGAAGAGGTCGGCGAGGAACCACCAGTCGCCGCGCACCAGTCCGGACCCCCAGGCCACGACCTCGCCGTCGCGTTCCGCGATCCACAGCCGCTCGCCGTCGTGGCGCAGGAGGTGTTCGTACACCGGCTGCTCGTCGTTCTGCTCCAGCACCGGCTCCTGCCCGGCGGGGACGAGGTACCCGTTCAGGGCGGCGCGATAGACCTCGAACAGGCGCGGCAGATCCGCGCCGGCCGCGCGCCGGTACGTCACTTCGGCTGTCGCTCTGGTCTTGCTCACGGGCGGTAGCCTACACGCCGCAGCGTCGCGACGGGCGGCGGGTTTTCCGTTCGCCGGGTCTTGTGCTAGCCTTATCCGCCGCTGCCGCTGCGGGCCTCGTCCCGTCGGTTCAGCAGCCCCGTTCTTGCGTGGCGCATTCGTCTAGGGGCCTAGGACGCCGCCCTCTCACGGCGGTAACACGGGTTCGAATCCCGTATGCGCTACCACCCATTTGCAGGGAAATCGCCTCGTTCCAGTCCTCCGTCAGCCGTCGGCTGCAGTCCTGCCTCGCTCCTATGTCAACTCCTCAGCTCGCCAGAGGCAGAGCGGCTCGCGCTGGCGGATCACCGCAGCCTGGCAGCCGCTTGCGCCTGGCCTCTGCGTTGCGCAGCTCGCGCCAGACGATCCGCGCCAGGTGTCGCTTGAGGCAGCGCAGCGCCTCGCGGGTGCTCTTGCCCTCGGCGCGCTTGCGGGCCACGAAGGCCTGCGCCGGCGCATACATGCGCAGCTGAGTGAGGACGATGCGGTGCAGGGCGGCGTTCAGCTGGCGGTTGCCACGGCGGTCCAGGCGGTGGCGGCTGCTCTGGCCGCTGGCCACCGGCAGGGGTGCGCCGTGCCGAACGGCGATAAACGAGACCGCCTGCAGCATCTCAACCCGTAGAGACGAAGCGCACGCCGGCGGCGCCGTGACGCGTCGCCCGCGGGCTGGGACCGGGGACCATGGAGACCAGAGGCGGGCAAGAGGCGCGGGTCATCGACCTCTCGGCCGGACGCGGGCCGGTCGGTGACGCGCCGCCCGGCGTCGTCCGCTCGGCGATGCGTGGCGACCACCGCGCGTTCGGCGGCCACGCGCGCTCGTCGCCGACGCTGCCGCTGATTCCCGAATGGGTCCTCTCAGGCCACCGCCGCACCGACATCGCGAACGCGGTCTACTGGGATGTGCGGAGGGACCATATGGAGGACAACAGGCGGCACTGGAGGACGGATATCGTCCGGCGTCCCGGACGCCTGCCAGGGCTCGGCATCACGAAGCGGCTCGCCCTCAAACGCTGCGCCCAGGGTGTGCTGGTGCTCTTCCGTCGCGGCCTCCAATTCAGGCATGACCAGCGCGCAGCCCGGCCGCGGGCGTCGAGGAAAGGCGCGAGAGAGGAGGGTCTTGAGACAGAAGTGGGACCGAAGACTCGCCGGATTCCGGCGAAGACGAGACGCCGCAAGGCCTTCGACGTGGGTCTTGTGGGGTCGGATTCCCGGGCAGTAGCGGGAGCCTGGGCAGACACCGGGAGGTGTGCCATGGACGGGTACGAGGGAACGAGGTCGCCTGCACGCTTGGCGATCGCCGTCGCATTGCCATTGCTGCTCTTGGCGATCGCGCTGGCGGCCTGCGGAGGAGGTCCCTACCGCTTCGGCGCGGCGACGTTCGCCGACGGCCAGCACGGCTGGGTCACGGGCTGGGACGGCGACAAGAACAAGACGGTCCTGACGCGCACGACGGACGGCGGCGCCACGTGGGCGAGGGTGGGGGCACGCTCGACGCAGGGCAACGCCCCGGTCGCCGGCTGGGCGGAGTTCGCTTCTCCCACCACGGGCGTGTGGTCCGTCGGCCTCAACAAGCTGCTCTACACGACCACCGGCGGCCGGCCGTGGAAGGTCGCGGCGGTGCGCAACGTGCGCGGCGCCAGGTTCACGGCGCAGAGCTACTTCTCGGCGGCGAGCTTCGCCAGCGCCCGCGTCGGCTATGCCACTCTTGTCAAAGGCCAGTCCCAGCCCGCAAAGGCGACAGGAGGCCGGATTGCCAGGACGCGCAACGGTGGCGCCACCTGGCGGATCAAGAAGGGTCTCGGCGGAAAGGCCGGCTACGGCGGGTTCGTCGACGTCGCAGCACCCACGCCGTACGTCTGCTTCGCCCTGAAGGTCGGCACCCGCGGCGGTGTCTGGGCGACGACGGACCGCGGCGCGACCTGGAAGCGGCAGGTCCTGCCGGGCGACACGAAGAGCTATGAGGCGATCGAGTTCACGGATGCCCTGACCGGCTGGGCCGTCGGGGCCGCGGGCATGATCGCCAAGACGAGCGACGGCGGCCTGACCTGGACCGCGCAGACGTCCGGGGTCGAGGTGCGGCTCCACGGCGTCTGCTTCCTGGACGCCAACGTCGGCTGCGCCGTCGGTGAGTACGGGGTCATCCTCGCCACGCAGGACGGAGGCGAGACCTGGACGCCGCAGGCGTCGGGCTGGGTCGCCGATCCCACCGTCGAGGACGACAACCTCGTCCTCAACGACGTCGACTTCGTGAGCGCGACGGAAGGCTGGATCGTCTCTGCCGACGGCTGGGCGCCCGGACAGGCGAACGGGCTGCTGCACACGAGCGACGGCGGCGAGACGTGGACGTTCGTGCCGTGAGGCAGTAGCACCTTCGCGCGGTCGGACTCGCGCTGTGCGGGGCGGCGGCCAGACAGCCGTCGCCCCGCAAGGTGGGCGTCCGGGTGGCGAAGGGGTCCGTGCCTGGAGGATGAGCTTGTCCAGCGTGAGGTCGGAGACCGCTCTGCGCAGGCGGGCGTTCTCGCGCTCGAGCTCCTTGAGGCGCTTCGCCTGTGAGACCTGGAGCCCGCCGTACTCTTTGCGCCAGCGGTAATAGGTGACCTCGTGGATGCCCAGGATCTTGACGACCTCCGGCACCTTCCGGCCTTGGCCGAGCAGCACCTCGGCCTCACGCAGCTTGGCGATGATCTCCTCGGGGCGATGGCGCCTCTGGGGCATGATCCGACTCCTTCATCGGTCGAGAAACCCCGCCGTGCGGGTGGACCGATTTCACGGGTGCAGGTCAGGCCGGGAGGCAGGCGAGTGCCGTGCCAGACCTCGTGAGTCCCCTCCAACGCTTTAGGGCATCGCATGACGAGGGTAGACCCACGTTCGCAGGACACTCTGCGCGGTCTCGCGGGGCCCAAGGCCCGAGGACAGATCGGAGCGCCGGATGGAGACGGACGGCTCGTCAATCCCGTCCGCTGCAGACATCGCCTGGCCGTGCGTCCGCAGCGGCGACCGGCAGGGGTGCGCCGTGCCGAACGGCGATAAACGAGACCGCCTGCAGCATCTCAACCCGTAGAGACGAAGCGCACGCCGGCGGCGCCGTGACGCGTCGCCCGTGGGCTGGGACCGGGGACCATGGAGACCAGAGGCGGGCAAGAGGCGCGGGTCATCGACCTCTCGGCCGGACGCGGGCCGGTCGGTGACGCGCCGCCCGGCGTCGTCCACTCGGCGATGCGTGGCGACCACCGCGCGTTCGGCAAGCTCGTCGAGCTCTACGACGACAGGCTCCGTGCGCTCACCTACCACCTGCTCGGATCGCGTGAGGCGATGGACGACGCTCTCCAGGAGACCTACCTGAGCGCCTACCGTGGCCTGCCGCAGTTCAGAGGCGAGGCCGACGTCGGCGCCTGGCTGTACCGCATCGCCTACAACACGTGTCTGCAATGCCTGCGACGGCGCGAGCTCCTGCAGCCGACCGAGGAGGGTCAGCTGGACGAGCTCACGCCGCCGGCTCCCGACTTCGCCGACGACGTCGCCCTGCGCGACCAGCTGCACTGCGCGCTTCGCGACCTCACTCCCGAGCAGTGTGCGGCCGTACTGCTCATCCACCGCGACGGGTTCAGCTACGCCGCAACCGCCGAGATCATGGACGTGCCGATCGGCACCGTCGCCTCGCGCGTGGCCGCTGCACGCGCGGCCCTTCGCCGCGCGCTCGGCGGTCGCCGCGCCACAAGGGAGGTCCGATGAGCAACGAGCGTCACGACCTCTTCGAGATCCTGCGCGTACACGGCGGTGCGCCCGAGCACATGCCGGGCTTCGAGGCGCGCCTCACCTCGGACCTGTACGAGGCCGACCTGGACATGGGGAGGGTCCCCAAGGCCCGGGGATGGACTCCGCCGTCGCACCACACCCGGTGGTCGCCGGCTGCACCTGGCGTGGGCCGGCGTCGTCACCCTGGTCCTCGCGTCGCTGATCGTCCTCGCCGGCCTGCCTGCGGGCGAGCGGGTCGCCGACCGTCTTTTCGGTGGCACCACAGGTCAGCGCCCGGTCTTCCCCGGCCCTGAGCCGGCGAAAGCCCAGACCGTCGCCGAGGTGGCGCGCATCACGCGCGAGGCGCTGCGCGCGGCGCGCACGATCACCGGCGACTACGGCCGCTGGATCGGGAAGCCCGGCAGCAAGCCACGCTTCGAATACGCCATCCACGTGGTCCTCGCCGCCGATGGAAGCCGCTGGGTGACCGCCGACCACCAGGCTGCCTGCTGGGAGCTGACCTACGACGCCGACACCGGCCTCAAGCGCGTCTGGTTCGGCGAGTTCAGCCCTAGGCCTTCCGTCCGCATCTTCAGCGAGGAGTACGCGCACGTGCCTCCCGGTGAGCCGGACGGCGGCGACAGCCGAGCGGTGTTCGCCCACCCGACGCCGGGCGGCATGGGCTGGGAGCTCTTCGGCGTCGTCGCCCGGATCGCCCTCGCGAACCCTGATGGCGAGGCGAAGACCGGCCGGTTCGACGGCCGCCCCGTGTGGATCGTCAGCTGTCCGGTCATGCCGCGCGAGCCGAGCGGACCTTCTGGCCAGGCGTCGCTCGCCGAAGGCGGGTCGGCGTCGAAGGAGGACGAGCTCTCGGTCAGCGTCGACCAGGAGACCGGCTTGCCGGTGCGCGTCCAGGCATGGGTCGACGGCAAGCTCAGGGCGGAGGGACGGCTGGTCAACCTGACGGTCGACGAGACCGTGCCTGCCGACACGTTCACGTTGGGCTCGCCAGTCAAGGCGGCTGTCGGAACGACCGAGAACGGGCAGCTGGAGCTGCGGGTCGACCTCGGCACGAAGACGACGAGGATGCTGCTGCCCTACGACAAAGCCACAGTCTCCGCTGACGAGGTGCGGCTCTCGGTCGCCCGCGTGCCACGCGTGAGCAAGGACTTGGGCTTCCGCCCCACTTCGATGAATCAAGTGGGCTCGGCGACGGGACGCGTGACGCTGGTCCCCGCACGGATCCCCGCTGGCTTCGCACTGCAGAGCGTCGCGGTCAAGCGGCGACAGCAGGCGGCGGGCCCTCCTGCCGATTCCGCCGCGGCCGCCCGTGCAGGCACCGGCGTGGTGATGCTGCACTACAGGGCCGCGATGCAGGAGATCACCGTCACGACCCGCCGTCTCGACCCGACCGTGTCGAAGGCGTCGGCGGTCAGGATCGACCCGTTCATCGGCGACAAGTGGCCGGGGTGGATCGATTCGAGGACGCCCGTGAAGGTGACTGACGGCGCGTTCGCCGGCGCCAGGGGCGCCGTCGTCATAGCGCCGCTCACCATCCCCCATCTCTGGGCCGTCAAGGACGGCGTGCTGCTCACCGTGGCCGGCGACTGCTCGGCCGAGGAGCTGCTGGCCATCGCAGAATCCATGGAGCCGTGGACGGCGGGCGCCGAGGCGCCGTTGCCCGCCATTGACCTCTCAGGCAAGCCATAGACCCTCTCGCACATCGTCAACGCCGACAGATCAGCGACCGCCGAAGCCGGATTCGACGGGACGAGAGATCGGGGGGAGAGAGGGGCGGGCAGATGGGAGCAACCAGCCGGTCCAAGTGAACGGCTGCCTCCGGGCGCAGATCCGCGGTGTCATTCGGAGGAAGGCCTGAAACGCACATTGACAACAACGTGCGTGGCACCTGGCGTACGGAGACCTTCGACGGGACGGTGTCGGAGGGCACCTTCAACGGCACCATGAACATGGACCCGGAGGTCCTGACGTGGGACTGCATGATCCGCGGCAAGGGCGTCTCCGGCCCGAGCGCCGGCACGCTGATCTGGTGCCAGAACGTCAAGACCGAACCTGGTCCCGGCGGCCTCGCGACTGCTGACGGGCACGATCCTGGCGCCGCACGGGTTGTGACTCTCGCTCTCGGCGGGCGGGGCGCGGCTCCCCCGAAGGGGGCACCATGAGACGTTCGAGATTCGCCGTCACAGCAATGACGACGGCCATCGCGGCACTGCTGCTGACGAGTGTGGGCGCCGCAGAGGAGGCAGCCTATGGACGAGCCCATCGCGTCCACCTGAACCGCTCTCCGCAGTTCCCGGGCGGGAGCGCCAAGGAGAGGATCTGACATGAAGCGCAAGCTCATCCTTACAATCGTACTGTGCGCGGTCCTGCTCACGGTGATCGCCATGACGGCGGCGGCAGGCGTGGCGAGGCCGGCCATCGTCCATCACAACCACTACACTCTCAAGGTGCTGGTGCGGGGAGCGCCGCTCCATGAGGCGAACGGCATCTGGGCGGACGGCCGAGGCCGCCTCTACGTGGCGACCGTCGCCGGCGCTCAGGTGGCCGTGCTCGACGCGCGGAGCGGACACGTGATCGAGCGCCTGCCGTACAGCGCCGCCGACGACGTGACCATGGGCCCCGACGGCTCCCTCTACTGGACCGACCTCCTGGATGGGAGGGTCTGGAGGATGGCGCCCGACGGGGCCGTCACCTCGCAGTTCGTTGGGCCAGGCATGAACCCGATCACCTTCTCAGCCGATGGGCGTCTGTTCGTCGCCCAGGCGATCCTGCCCGTCGGCCAGACGCTGTACGAGCTCGACCCGGCGCTCGACGCGGACCCGACGCCTATCTGGAGCCCCGGCGCCTTCCCGCTGCAGCTGAACGGCTTCGACTTCGGCCCGGATGGCATGCTCTACGCGCCGCAGCCGTACATCGGGACGGTTATCCGCCTCGACCTGTCCGCGGACCCGATCACGCCGCAACCGGTTGCGTCGGGCCTGTCGTTCCCGACCGCGGTGAAGTTCGACTCGCGGGGACGGCTGTTCGCCGTGACCTCGGCCGCCGATGGCGAGGTCGTCCGCATCGACGTGGCAAGGGGGAAAGTCCACCTGGTGTCGACGGTCCCGACGGGCCTGTCGGGCCTGGACAACCTGGCCTTCGGCCCGCGTGATGAGCTGTACTGCACGGGCGGCGGCGACGGCAGTGTGTGGCGGATCCTGCCCTCGGGCGTCGCGCGGAACCTGAGCAGGGGCGGCCTCAACATTCCGACGGGCGTGGTCGCCGCGCCCGGGCGCGGCAAGGGTCATCCCGTCTCGCTCTACGTCGGCAACGTGTTCGGGTACTACAAGTTCGACGCCCGGACCGGGCACGAACAGGACGTGCAGTGGATGTCGTTCGCGGGAAGCGCGCTGACCATGCCCTTCACGCTGGCGGCCTACGGCCACGACCTGGTGCTGACGTCGTACTTCGCCAACAGTGTGCAGGTCTGGGATCCTGTCGCGGCGACGTCGCTGGGCGAGTGGTCCGACCTGCCGGTGCCGGTGAACGCGGTCGGCTTCGGTAAGGATCTGGTCATCGCCACTGTCGGCGGCGGAGGCGCGGTGACAAGGCAGACGCTGGGCGGGGTCCGCACTCCGTATTCATTCCCCGATCCCCAGGCCATCCCGTTCTATCTCCCCTCCGGTCTGGCGGCGACCGACGACGACCTCTGGGTCGCCGACTGGGCTACCGGGATCGTGTGGCAGCTGGTCGCGGACGGGGTGACGCTCACGCCGGCGACCCCGATCGCATTCGGCCTGTCTGGGCCTGAGGGGCTGGCGGTCGACCGCGATGGATCCCTGCTCGTGGTGGAAGCGACCACCCGAGAGCTGACCCGCATCGACCCGGCGACGGGAGCGACGAGCACGGTGGCTACGGGGCTCCGCCTCGGGATGACACCGCCACTGTCGCCGAGCTTCCTGCCGAACATGTATCTCAGCGGCGTGGCTGTCGACGCCGCCGGCACCATCTACGTGACCGGCGACGAGGGTCGCGTCGTCTATCGGCTCATGCGGATCCCCAGAGGCAGGTGAAGCAGCACATGGGATCGTGGGGGCGGCTCCGTCTCGGAGCCGCCCCCCGCCCGACGCTCGGCGCCATCCCGCCAAGACCGCTCTCAGTCCCGCGTCGATCTTCTCGGTGGCCCCCTCTTGTTGCGCCGGAATCACGTGGGGGGCACCCGCGTCTGCTGCTGCGGATCTCAACCGAGCCACGGAAGCCGGGGTATCGGGTGGTGGACTGGACGTGGGAGGCGAAGAGGGTGCGGAGTACGGTGAAGGACGGGTGAAGGATCAGGTCTGTCCGGCTCATGTGCCTGTCGTCCGCGAGAGAGGTATCTTCTCTTCAAACAAACGCGCCCTCGCTGGCCGACAGGAGATGAGCCCGTGCCGCACACGATCACCGTACTCCATGTGCCGGGCTGCGTGGGAGGTGCAGCCGCCCTCACCATCGCATCCAAGATCGCCGACACTCGGACCGACGTCAGCGTCAGTGACGTGGTCATCGAAGACGATGAGACAGCGGTCGCTCAGGGCTTCCGCGGCTCGCCCACCGTGATGATCGACGGCCGCGACCTCGAGCCTGACACGGAGATCCCAATCGGGTCGATGGGCTGACGGCGCTACCTGGTCCCCGGTGCGGGGATCCTGGACCATCCGAGCGAAGAGCAGATGCTCGAGAGCATCGACAGGCACGATTGAACGCCGCCTCCACCCGTACGGCCGGCCCGGCGCCCGACGACTGCTCGGCCAGCCCTTCTCCCCGCCACGGTTAGCGGGGCGGTAGCGCCGGCCGGAGCGGGAGGCGTGCTACGGGCAGCGCACGACGCCGCGCGCCCAGAGGCAGTCGGTGCAGGGCGGGAAGTCGAAGCGGCGCACGCGGTCGCGGAACGCAACGTACTCGGGCACGGCCCACACCTCGGCGAGTGACTGCTCGGGCAGCGAGCCGACCTGCCAGCGCGTCATGAGCTTGCGGCGGCTGCGCACGTAGCAGGAGTAGGTGTGCAGGAGCGGCTCGCCGTAGGCCTTGCTCGGGCGACCCTCGACTGACGACATGCGAGGCGTCTCAGTCCTTCCGCTTCGCGGCCCGAAGCTCGTCGAGCGTCGGGAAGGTCAGGGCTCCGGCCTCACACATGCCGGCACAGTGCGAGCAGCCCTCCATGCAGGAGGCCTTCGCCACAACGCGCACCTGCTCGGCGACCATCGCGTAGACGCCCTGCTGGCAGAACTCGAGGCACACCTTGCAGTCGGTGCAGGCGGCCTCGTCAATGGTGGGACCCCAGACGAACTCCTCAGGACTCGTGTCGGTAGCGCTCACGGCCGATCTCCCTTTCTCGTTTCCCGCCGCCGCCTTGATCTCAGACGCGGAGCAGGCCCTTGAAGGCCTCGAGCGCCGCTGCGGCCGCCACGCCGTCGATCGCGTAGAAGCTCCATTTGCCGCGCTGCTCCTCGCGCACGAGGCCGGCTTCTCTGAGCACACGCAGGTGATACGAGACCTTCGATTGGCCGATGCTGAAATGGTCCTGGAAGTCGCAGACGCAGATGCCCTCGGGGTCGCCTGCGCCGGGCACTCCTCGCTCGGAGGGCTCGGGCAGGCCGCAGCAGGCTCGACCTTGCGCCATCACGTCCAGCATGCCGAGGCGGATCGGATCGCTGAGAGCCTTGGCGACGAGTGTCAGCCGCTCTGTTTCCGCCGCATCGGGCGGCGCGCAGCAACGAAGGGAGTCGGCGTCGAAAGACCCGCAGCAACCAGGCGCGGCCTGCCCTCCGCCCTCGCTCTCGATCATCTCGTCCACCACCTCGACCTTAGACCAAGTCTTCTTGATATGGGGTTGACAGTACACCCTCGACGCACCTACTCTCACACTCAGCATACTTGATTTGGCCTACCGAGAGGAAGCCATGAGCGAGACGACGCACGACGCGGACCTCAAGGCCCAGATCCGCGACCACTATGCGGAGCGAGCCGTCGCTGCGAGCCAGTCCCAGCCCTGCGGCTGCGGCTGCAGCTGCGGCCCCGCCGCCACTGTCGAGCCGATGGACGACGTGGCCCGCGGCCTCTACAGCGCCGACGAGACGAGTGACCTTCCCGCCACGGCGGTGCTCGCCAGCCTCGGCTGCGGCAACCCGACGGCGCTCGCCGAACTCTTGCCCGGTGAGGTCGTGCTCGACCTCGGCAGCGGCGGCGGCATCGACGTCCTGCTCTCCGCCCGCCGCGTCGGCCCCACCGGCAAGGCCTACGGCCTCGACATGACCGACGAGATGCTCGCCCTGGCGCGCGAGAACCAGCGCCAGGCCGGCGTCGAGAACGTCGAGTTCCTCAAGGGCGAGCTCGAGGCCATCCCGCTGCCCAACGCCTCGGTGGACGTGATCATCAGCAACTGCGTCGTCAACCTCTCGACCGACAAGGACCGTGCGCTCGCCGAGGCCTTCCGCGTGCTCAAGCCGGGCGGCCGGTTCGCGATCAGTGACGTGCTCTTCCAGGGCGACATGAGCCGCGTGCCGAAGGACCTGCTGGGCGACCCCGGCGCCTGGTCGGCGTGCATCACAGGTGCGCTCGAAGAGCGCGACTTCGTCGAGCGCCTCGGCCGCGCAGGCTTCGCTGATGCGAGCGTCGAGGTAACGAACGTCTACGACGGCTCCGATGCGAACAACATGTGCGGCGCGCCGCCGATGCCCGACGGCCTGCAGCTTGTGAGCGGGTTCGTGCGCGCCGTGAAGCCGGCGCCGTCGAGCTGCTGCGGCGGCGGGTGCTGCTGACGCGACACTGAAGCAGATGACAGGTCGCCCGGCGCAGCGTCTCACGCACGTGCGATGACCGCCTGAAGCTTGTCTCGCGAGGGATACGAGCCCGAGTGGACCACGACGCCGTCCGCGAGGACCAGAGGCAGAGCGTCGGTGCCGCGCTCGTCCAGGGCGGCGCGCGCCGCGGGCAGGTCGGGGAACGCCATGCCCGTCTCGCGCGGGTCGATGCGGCGCACCTCGGTCACCTGCCAGCGTAGCCACTCGACGTCGCCGGCGAAGCGCGGCAGGTCGGGGTTCGCGGCGCCGGCGCAGGCGCAGCCGGAGCCGGCGCCCGGCCGGTCGACGATCACGATCTCGAGTGGGACCCTATCGCTCGTCATGCGCCTTCCCTTCGCACTCGCGTCACAGGACAGCGTTGAACAGGAAGCCGACGAACATGATGCCGGCGCCGACGACGCCGAGGAAGGTGAAGATGAGTGGCCACTTCAGCACCTTCTTGAGGATGATCGTCTCCGGCAGCGAGAGCGCGATGACCGCCATCATGAAGGCGAGGACGGTGCCGAGCGCAGCCCCTTTCTCGAGGAGAGCCTCCACGATCGGGATGATGCCCGCCGCATTGGCGTACATGGGGATTCCGAAGAGGACCGCGAGCGGAACGCTCCACCAGGCGTCTGCGCCCATGATCGACGCCATGAAGTTCTCGGGCACGTAGCCGTGGATGATGGCGCCCACGGCGATGCCGGCGAGCACGTAGGGCCAGACCTTGCCCACGATGTCCTTGACGGCCTGCCAGGCGTAGGAGACGCGACCGGGCCAGTCGAGCTCCTGGGTGTCCTCGGCGTCGCCCATGCGGATCTCGCGTACCCAGTCCTCGATGAAGCGCTCCATCCTGAGGCGTCCGATCACCCAGCCGGCGACGATGGCGATGACGAGGCCGGTGACGAGGTAGAGGGCCGCGACGTCCCAGCCGAAGAGTCCGTAGAGGAGCACGAGGGCGATCTCGTTGACCATCGGCGCCGCGATCAGAAACGAGAAGGTGACGCCCAGTGGGATGCCCGCTTCGACGAACCCGATGAACAGCGGCACCGCCGAGCAGCTGCAGAACGGCGTGACGATGCCGAGGCCGGCGGCCATCACGTTGCCCGTGGTCTCGCGGCGCCCGCGCAGCAGCGGCGCGCGTGCGCTGCGGGCTGAAGAACGAGCGCACCATGCCGACGCCGAAGACGACGATGGTGAGCAGGAGCAGCACCTTGACGCTGTCGTAGACGAAGAACTCGAGCGCCGAGGCCCAGCGGCTGTCTGAGAGGTCCAGGAAGTCGTGGAACAGCCAGACGACGAAGGGAAGCCAGTAGTGGTAGACGAGCGCCCACAGGGCGACGCCGCCGGCCACGCGCACCCACCACGGCAGGCGCCCGAACGCGCGCGCGGCGGCCGTGAACGGCGCGCGCCGGCCGCTGCGTGCAGCGTCAGCGGGCGCGGGGGTCGGGGTGGCCGGTGAGGCGCAGTCGCACGTCGGCATGACCCGGGCCTGTGCCTCGTCCGGTCCCGGTCCTTCGATGATCGTCTGCCCAGCCGCTGCCGTCGGCTCCTCGAGGGCCTTCGGCGTCATGCCTCGATCCTTCCTTGCTCCGGTCCGGCGAAGCTGGTGATGAGCGGCGTCGTCGCGAGATCGCGCTGCAGCCGCTCGTAGTCGAAGGGCACGCGCACGAACTCGACGAACCCGGGCTCGCCGAGGTGCGCCGGATCCACGATCGCGTAGCAGACGCGCCAGTCGCCGTCCTTGGGACGGCCGCCGCTGCCGACGTTCACGAAGACGGTCTCGCCGACAGGCCTCGCGTAGGGCACGTGAGTGTGGCCGAAGAAGATGGCCGGGTAGGGATACTCCTCGGCCATGCGCGCCATGGCCTTCTCCGGCCGATCCTCGAAGAGGTACTCATTGATGCGGCGGGGGCTGCCATGCACGGCGAGCAGCTTGCCCGCCGGTGTGTGGAGCTCGAAGTGGTCATCGAGGGTCCGCAGATAGGCTTTGACTTCGCCGGTGACCGCCTGCTGCGTCCAGGCGAGTGACGCCGCACCTTCGGCGCGCTGCTCGTCGGTCTTGTACACGCAGCCGCAGTCGCCGGTCTCGAAACCGATGCCCTGGTCGTAGTTACCCATGAGCGAAGGTATGCCGCGGTCGCGGACGAGCAGGGCGACCTCGTTGGGGGAGGGGCCGTAGCCGACGAGGTCACCGAGGCTGATGGTCATCGGCACGCCGCGCCGCTCGATGTCGGCCAGGATCGCCTCGAGCCCAGGGAGATTGCCGTGCACGTCACTGATGACCGCGAAGGGTGTATCGACGTGAACTGTCCTCAAGGAGAAGCCTTTTCATCGACGGGTGTTTATATCAAGCTACCTTGACCATAAACACTTGTCAATGTAAGGTCAGGAGGCGCCGCCGCCCCGACCGACAAGGAGATGCAGCATGGCCCAGGGAGTGACCAAGCGCCTCTCGTTCCTCGACCGCTACCTCACGCTCTGGATCTTCCTCGCGATGTTCATGGGCGTCGGCATCGGCTGGGCGTTCGTCTCCGTCCCCGAGTTCATCGACCGCTGGACGGTCGGCACCACCAACATCCCCATCGCCATCGGCCTCATCGTGATGATGTATCCGCCGCTCGCCAAGGTGAAGTACGAGGAGCTCGGCGACGTCTTTCGCGACTACAGGATCCTCGGCCTCTCGCTGGTGCAGAACTGGCTGATCGGGCCGTTCGTGATGTTCTTCCTCGCGATCATCTTCCTGCACGACTATCCCGAGTACATGGTCGGGCTCATCATGATGGGCCTCGCGCGCTGCATCGCCATGGTGATCGTCTGGAACCAGCTGGCACGAGGTGACACGGAGTACGCCGCCGGCCTGGTCGCCTTCAACAGCGTCTTCCAGGTGCTCTTCTACAGCGTCTTCGCCTGGGTGTTCGTGACCAAGTTGCCGCCGCTCTTCGGGCTCGAGGGCGTGGCCGTCGACATCACCATCGGCCAGATCGCCAAGAGCGTCTTCATCTACCTCGGGATCCCGTTCCTCGCCGGCATGCTCACCCGCTTCGTCGCGCTCAAGACGAAGGGGCGCGAGTGGTACGAACAGAGGTTCATCCCGCGCATCAGCCCGCTCACGCTCGTCGCCCTGCTGTTCACCATCTTCGTGATGTTCAGCCTCAAGGGCGAGCTCATCGTCAAGCTGCCGCTCGACGTCGTGCGCATCGCCATCCCGTTGTCCCTGTACTTCGTGATCATGTTCTTCGTGAGCTTCTACCTGGGGCGGCGCATCGGCGCCGACTACTCGAAGACGGCGACGCTGTCCTTCACCGCCGCGAGCAACAACTTCGAGCTCGCCATCGCCGTCTCCATCGCCGTCTTCGGCCTCAACTCGGGTGAGGCGTTCGCCAGCGTCATCGGCCCGCTGGTCGAGGTGCCGGTGCTCATCGGCCTCGTGAGTGTGGCGCTCTGGCTGGGACGCAAGTACTGGGGCATGACCGACGCACCCGTGCCGGCGGCCGTCGCCGCCGGCGTCGATGAGGTCGCCTGCGACCCACCGAGGAGCTGACATGAAGATCGCCAAAGACCCCGCAGAAGTCGGCAGCATGGTCGACTTCGTCCCCTTCTTCAAGGCGTTCTGCAACTCGACGCGCGCCCAGATCATCGAGTTCCTGCTCAGCGGCGAGCGCTGCGTCTGCGAGATGACCGGGCCGCTGGACGTCAGCCAGCCGCTGGTCTCACACCACCTGGCGCTGCTGCGCGACGCCGGGCTCGTGAAGATGCGCGACGAGGGGACGCGGACCTACTACTCCATCGCCTGGGATCGCTTTGATGGCGACCTCGGCGGCTTTCTCGCGCACGTAGAGCGTCTGCGCAACTCGCCTCCCGTCGCGAGCGCCGCCAGCGCCTGTGCCACGAAACCGGCAGCGGCGAAGCAGCGCAACGCATCGTGACCGCAACGACAACGACGAGGAGAGACACGTGAAGCTCGAGATCCTTGGTTCCGGCTGCGCCAACTGCCAGAAGCTGATGGCAGTCACCGAGGCCGCCGTGCGCGACCTCGGCATCGACGACGCCGAGCTCGTCAAGGTAGAGGACTTCCCCAAGATCATGGCCTACGGAGTCATGTCGACGCCCGCTCTCGTTATCGACGGCCAGGTCGTGCTGAGCGGCAAGGTGCCGTCGCAGGCCGAGGTCGGCTCGCTGATCACGACGGCGCTGGCCGCCAAAGGATGACCCGCCGCTCGCGCCCTTGGCGCTTCCTGGCCGTGTTGGGCACGCTGATTGCCGCCACCGTGATCATGATCGGATGCGGGGGGACCGCCGGCGACGGCGCCTCATCCTCCCTGCCTGCAGCCACGAACAGCTCCGGGGCTGTCGCCAAGGTCACCTTCCTCGAGCTCGGCGCCGACAAGTGCATCCCCTGCAAAGAGATGCGCCCCGTCATGACAGGCATCGAGCAGGCCTTCGGCGACCAGGTCGAGGTGATCTTCCACGACGTCTGGGACGACCCGGCACCGGCCAACGAGTACGGCGTCCAGATGATCCCCACGCAGATCTTCCTTGACGAGAACGGCGAGGAGTTCCATCGGCATACCGGCTTCTATCCTCAGGCGGATATCGAGGCGCTCCTCGTCGAGCGTGGGCTCGAGAAGATGGCGACTCAGTAGCGCGGCGTGCTGGAGCAGATCCTCACCAGCCTGAGCAACGGCCTCAGCCAGTCGCTCGGCTGGGCTCTGCTGGCGGCGTTTGCGTGGGGCGTTGTGAGCATCGTCTTCAGCCCGTGCCACCTGGCCAGCGTGCCGCTCGTCGTCGGCTTCATCTCGACCCAGGAAGACGCCTCGACCAAGCGCGCGTTTCGGCTCTCGCTCCTGTTCTCCCTGGGCGTGCTCGCGTCCATCGCGCTGATCGGCGTGGTCACATGGTCGTTCGGCAGGCTGCTGGGTGACCTCGGGTCCGTGGGCAACGTCGCTGTCGCCATCGTCTTCTTCGTCTTCGGCCTCTACCTCATGGGCCTGCTGCCGCTCCATTGGAACGTGTTTCCCAAGACGACGGCGCGACGGGGCGCTCCGGCGGCGGTGGGCCTCGGACTCGCGTTCGGAGTCGGCCTCGGTCCCTGCTCCTTCGCCTTCCTCGCGCCGCTGCTCGTGTTCGTCTTCGGTAGCGCGACTACCGACTACCTGCTGGCGGTCGGCCTGCTCGCCGCTTTCGCGGCGGGGCACTGCGGCGTCATCGTGGCCGCGGGCACGGCTGCACAGAAGGTGCAGATCTGGGCTTCATGGGGCGATCGCTCGGGAGTGACTGTCTGGGTACGGCGCGTCAGCGGCGCGCTCGTGGTGCTCGCTGGCGTCTACCTGCTCATCCGGTGATCTTGTTGCCGGGTTTGTTGCCATACCCCCCAGCAATCAGCACCAAATCGGCAACAGTGGGATCGGCCGGGATGGCAGGCTACCCACCGCCCGTCCCCGCAGCCGTTGTGCCGAACTCGACCGACACGATGCCGCTTCTGATCACCCCGTAACGGTAGTGTCGCGGGTGGTCGCGCGAGCCGAGGCCGTAGCTGCCCGGGTCGATGAGGTGCAGCCCGGCGGCGCGGAAGTCGGCCTCGGTCCAATGGCGAATGACGCTCGGCGTGGTATGGCCGGCGATCTGCTCGATCCCGTCGAGGAGTCGCTCCGGCCCCACGTCAGTGTCGTCGACGCGTAGCCACATCGGCGAGTGTCCGTCGAGGGTGCGCGGCGCAGGCCGCGTCATTCCCAACGAGAGCTGGAGGTCCAAGGCGCGGCGGAACTCCTCGTTGACGAGTCGCGCCAGGCCAACGGGGTCGCGCCCGACCGCCGCGAAGTCGGGGGCGAAGGCACGTGAGAGCCCGGCGTGGCTGATCAGCACGCCGTCCACGTGCGTCACCAGGCTCAGGGCGCCGCTGCTGAAGCGCCGCAGCAGCGCCTGGCGGTAGTCCCTGCTGGCCGGCGACTGCTCGCCGATGAAGTACCCGAGCATCGTGGCGTGGTCGTGGTCGCCGATCAGCATCTCAGCGTCGAGCTCGTCGAGCCGCTCCAGGCACGCGCCCGGCTGCCCGCCGCGGTCGAGCAGGTCGCCGGCGAACACCAGGCGATCGACCCCCGCACGAAACCCCGAACGGCGCAAGGCGTTCTCGAGGAACTCGGGGAAGGCGTGCACGTCCGAGACGACCAGCGTGAACGGTGTCGCCGTCTGCGGAGCGTCTTCCCGCGCTGCCGCCTGACAGGCCATGGTCACCATGTGCCCGTGACCCGGGCAGTCCAGACGGGAGCCACGCCGGCCCACGCCTGTGGCTCCGGCTTCGGCCGCGATCGCGGCGCCGGACCTGACCGCATCCCCACCACGCGCTGTCACTTCCCCGGCGTTTCCGAGTCACCACAGCAGGTCCGCCACTCCGACGTCAGCCCGCCGGCGCCGCAGCAAGTGCCTCATCGATTTTCGCCGCCGCTTGGCACGCGTCCTTCAGCCGAGACGCCGTACCATCCGGACGGTGGTTCCTCTTCGCCCTGACCTGACGCTGACTTCGTCCATCAGGCTCTCGATGAGGAAGACGCCGCGGCCGCTGGCGCGGCGCACATCCGGAAACGGCTGCGGACCCGGCGGGCGAAGCTCGAATCCGCCGCCGCCATCCCGTACCTCGACCGCGGCCTCGCCGTCCGAGACCCAAGCCGTGACGCGGATGACTCCATCGGCGGCCTCGGCGTGCCTGACCGCGTTGATGAAGGCCTCGTCCGCCGCGAGCACGACGTCGTAGACCACGCCCGCGTCCAGTGCTCGCTCGAACAGATACCCCCGAAGGGCCCGGCGCATCTGAGCGGCCGACCCACCGCGAGAGGGATAGGCCGCCTCCAGCCTCTCTGGCGTCGTGCGCCTGGAGACTACGTCTTTCATGCCGACCGCCGGATCGCGCTTCACGGCTGCTCCTTCTCGCGCGTCTTCATCGCCGCTGGCCGCTTCATCATCACTATCGGTCGGGTGGACCCAGGAGATCGTGGTACGAGTGTCTAGACCGGGCTTGACCCGAGCATGCCGGGGCCGGAGAGGGGAGGGCGGCGGACCACGCCGGGAGCTGACACCACGCCTGGTGGGCCTGAACCCGCCCTCTGTCGGTCGCGTCGCATCCAGTCCGCAACCCGGATCCCCGCGATTCGATAGGCTCAGGCGGGACCGCCCGGCCTCACGCGCTCTTCTGGCTCCCCCGTGGGCCGCTAGCTCAGTCGTGAGAGCGCCACCCTTTGTCCGGGCGATATGACCCAGCAGGGGTCGGTGCGGCACACCCCCGATGCGCAGGGAAATCCCGCGGACCGAGAAGACGAACCGACCATCGAATCGGCAACGTGTAGCCCCTTCTGCAGGCCGATTGCGGGCGCCCAGAATGCCTCTCCCTACGAGCTGGATGCAGCATCCCGTTCGCACTGCGGCGACCGTATAGACTGCGGTGAGCACCGCTGCACCATGTGTCCGCAAAGGGGAGAGAATGGAGTCCAGCCCGACGGCCTTGACCGACCGTGCGAGGACCAATGCCGCCTGCCGGTTCGGGTTCTGGATCGCCATCATCACCGCCTCTCTGACTGCGGTGACCTTTGCCCTCGCCGTGACGGCCATCCCGAACGAGGTCGCCTACCCGTTCACCAGTCACGTCATCTCCGAGCAGTGGCCCGGCGACTACCTCTGGATGTATCCGGCGATCGTGCTGATGCTCGTCTTTGTCGCGCTCGTCGCCGCGATCCACGAGTTCGCGCCTGCGGCCCGGAAGACCTACAGCCTGGTCGCGCTCTGCGTCGCGATCCTCGCTGCCGCTGTCTTGATCATCGACTACTACGTCCAGGTGACGGTGATGCAGCCGAGCCTCGAGAAGGGGCAGCTCGATGGGTGGGCGATGCTCACCATGTACAACCCGAACGGGGTGTTCATCGCGCTCGAGGAGGTCGGATACCTGCTGATGAGCCTCGCCCTTCTCTGCCTGGCCCCGGTGTTCATGCAGAAGGACAGGCTCCAGCGTGGCATCCGGTGGCTGTTCATCCTGAGCTTCGCGGCGGTCGTCCTCGCGCTGGTCCTCGTGTCGGCGTTCCGCGGGATCGATCGCGGTGACACATTCGAGATCGTCGTGATCTCCATCGTCTGGCTGACGCTCATCGCCGCGGGAGCGCTCATCGCGGTCGAGTTCAAGCGCACCCTCTCCAGGTAGTCGGGCTCAACTCGAACGTATCCGCAGGCCCGATCGAGGGGCGCGTTTGTCGCAGCCGGACTCCGGCAGTCCCGGACTCTGCGCCGAAGCCGACGTAGGGAACTCGGGTTGCCCGCCTCTGACTCCGGTCCCCACGGGGTTGGCTGCTTGCGCTGGCGCCGTCGCTGGTCTCGCAGGTCGATTGGCTTCCAGCCGGGGAGATCGCCAACGGCGCTCATGTCGCGGCCTCATTGTCAGCGGCCTCTGGCGTGCGCGGAGTGACCTTCTCAAAAGTGCCGGCCTCCAATTGACTCTCGAACGCGTATCCATAGGTACGGTGCGGAGGAGCCTGGCTGTCTTGAGGGGTCCCGTGACCCCGGGCGCGTGCGGGTCTGGCCGCGCTTGGCCGCGCTCGCCCGCGGTGCGGGGTCGTATCTACGTCAGCCGCTCCTTCAGCAGGCGGATGTACTCCGGCCCGATCGCGCAGCAGCCGCCGACGATCTGGACGCCCATGTCGACCCACTGCTGAGCCGCGCTCAGGTAGTCCTCGGGGGAGATCTGATGGTCGAACCGCCACTCCGGATCGACCCACGTGCCGGAATGGGCGTACGCGCCGGTCGGGCCGGACCAATGCTGCCGGACGATCTCCAGGGCAGGGGCGGTGTGCTCCGTCAGGGTGTGCATCACCAGCACCGCGACGTCTCCAGGGTGAAGGTCCGCCAGCAAGGCGAGTTCTTCTGTGAGCCCGGTCGAGAAGGGACTGCCGTCGAAGAACCGCACCACGCCATCGTCCCCAAGGAGGCAACTGAAGCCGATCCAGACGGGCAGGCCGGTGACGGCGGCGGCGCGGATCGCCGGAGCCGCCTGCTCCATGTTGCCCATCATCTCAAGTGCGATGAGGTCCACGCCGGCCTCGGCCAGCAACTCGGCCTGCTCTCGATAGCTTGCCTCGAGCTGGTCGGCCGGGGTGACTCGAGCCCGGAAGCTCGACAGCGAGCCGGCGACGGCGACCCGCCGACCGGCGGCAGCGTCGTCGCGCGCCGCCTGGGCCAGGGCAACGGCTCGCTGGTTCAGCGCCCGCACGCGGTCGCCCAGTCCGGCCGGCTCCAGCACGTGCGGCGCCGTTGGGTAGGTGTTGGCGATGATCACATCGGCGCCGGCGCGGACGTAGTCCTCGTGCACGGCGCGGACCACTTCGGGGTGGGTGTCGAGCGCCGCTGCGCTCCAGGCGAAGCCGTGCATAGGCACTCCTCGGCGCTGGAGCTCGGTGCCGGTCGCGCCGTCCAGAATGATGATCTCGCCTCGGTCGAGCCGGGCCTGCAGGTCCTGGTACGTCGTCATGCGCTGCCTCTCCTCAACGTGTACCGCGATTCTAACGTCGTCACGGGAACTGGGCGCCCTGTCATCACGAGACGGCCCCGGATCCGCTGTTCGCGACCATTCTGCGGCCCAACTGCGTGGTTGGGGATGACCCGAGGCGAACGCGACGGGAGTCGCTGGGAAATCCGCGATGTTCGCCGGGCAGTGCAGGCTGGCGTCTCCAGCCGGCGGCTGCGCGGCTCGCATCCCGTCAGCAATGAGACTCGGTCCGTGCGCCATTGTCCCCGGGCCCCGCCTGAGATCAGGCGGGACTGGGTACGTGTCCGCAGCCCTGTATCATCGCATTGACTTTGGAGGGCCATACCGAGGCAGAGAGGGCGAGATGCACGTTCCCAGCGATCAGAGCGAGCACGCCATGCGACTTTCTCTGATCAACCCGTCCAACCCGCTCGTCAGCGCCAACCGGGTCAAGGGGAACCGCTGGAACCGCTACCGCGTGTGGAAGCCGCTCGGCCTCATGGCTCTGGCGGGTCTTACCCCGCCGGGGTGGGAGATCGCTATCGTGGACGAGAACCTTGAGGTCTCGGACTATGCGGCCATGCCTCGGCCGGATCTCGTGGGCATCACCGCGTTCACCTCACAGGCGAACCGCGCCTACCAGGTGGCCGCTCACTTCAGACAACTTGGCGTTCCCGTCGTGATGGGCGGCATCCACGCGACCACCTGTGCCGACGAAGTCATGGAACATGCGGATGCGGTGGTCACGGGAGAAGCCGAGGCCGTCTGGCCGCAGGTCCTGGACGACGTTCGGCGTGGCGCTCTGAAGCGTCGATATGACGGAGGGCACGCTGACATGGACCGCGTCCCGCCGGCGCGTCATGACCTGCTGCCCACGGGGTACTACTTCGGCGCCGTTCAGACCACACGTGGCTGTCCGCTGAACTGCAGCTTCTGCAGCGTGAAGGCGATCAATGGGACCCGCTATCGGCTGAGGCCCATCCCGGATGTCGTGGCGGAGATCGGCCTGATCCGTGAAAAGGCCGTTCTCGTGGTCGACGACAATCTGATCGGGACGCGGCCGGAACACATTGAGCGGGCGAAGGCCCTCTTTCGGGCCATGATAGACGCGAACCTGCGCAAGGAATGGATCGGGCAGGTCACCATCAACTTCGCCGATGACGAGGAACTCCTGTCCCTGGCCACGAGGGCCGGATGCAGAGGTGTCTTCATCGGCTTCGAGTCGCCCGCGCCCGAAGGGCTTGGTGAGCTGGGCAAGAAGTTCAATCTGGCGGGAGGCCGCGACCTGCCGGCGTCCGTGCGGCGGATCCAGCGGCATAAGATCCTGGTCGTGGGATCGTTCATCATCGGTCTGGACATCGACGAACCGGGCATCGGCAGACGAGTCGCCGAGGCGGCCAGCCGCTACGGAGTGAACATTCTCAACGCCCTGTTTCTGACTCCCATCCCCGGTACCCGCCTCTGGGACCAGATGGAAGCGGAGGACCGGATCATCCTCAACCGGTTCCCGGAAGACTGGAAGCACTACACGATGGGGTTTCCTGTTGCCCGGTACAAGCATCTGTCCCGGGATGCCAGCATCGACGAGGTCGAGAGCTGCAACCGCACCTTCTACTCGCGGTCGCGGATCACACGACGGGTGGCTGCCGACCTGTGGGACCGCCGCCAGCCTCTGAGAAGTCTGGTGAGCAACCTTGCGTACCGAAACAACGCCCTGCAGAGCTATGTCGCACACGCAGACTTCAGACGTGAACAGGCCGACAGGGGCGACTGGGCAACGTCTCAGAAGTGACGGACTCTTGACCCGCACCTCTGAAGTCGGTCCACCTGCACTGTGGGGTTTCTCGGCCGGTTCCCCCGAACAAGCCGGCGAGACCGACCGCCTTGATGGAGCGAAGTGGATGCTCTCTCGTGCAGGTGGTCATCTCGGGCCTCCTTGGCAACAGCCGATCGCCATGGGCCTCCGATGGACGTTTGTCGTACCGGCAAGAAGGCTCTCAGCCGGGAGCCGAGTCGGCGCAAGGCCGCTGTCTGGTGCCCCGAGACCCGCACCGACGTTCCCGGTACGACTCTGAGGGAACACTCCAAGGCATGGACCTCTATGAACCGATCCGTCGCGGATACCATGCGCTCGGCTTCGGCGCCGACGCGGACGTACTCGCCATGCTCGACCAGAGTGGCCCTGAGCCCGCCTGCTGGCAGGTCCACAGTCTCGACGTCCGGCGCGTGCGCTCGCGGCCGGCCGGAGAAGTCGCGGCGCTGGACCTCTTCGGACGCCTTCCAGCGCAGTTCGAGCTGGCCAACGTGCAGGTGAGGTCCTGGTCGCCGAACGAGCGCCGCGCGCGCCTGGTCGTCGGAGGCAGCTATCGCGTGCGCGTGCCTGGGACCTCGGAGGGCTTCGATCTGCCCTTCACCCATGTCTGGTCGTTCGCAGACGGCCGGGTGAAGGAGGTACTCAACCTGACCGAAGGCTTCGAGCTCCGGCGCCTGCCCGCGGCTGCGTCCTGCGCCGCCTAGGAGCGCCGGCATGCCAACTCTCCACCTTCACCGGCTCGCTCAGCCCGTGGGCTGCAATCAGTCTGCAACCCAAATCCCCGGTCCACGAGGGGACCTGACGGTGCCACTTGTGCTCACTCGCTAGGCGAGTGCCCCTCTCACGAGGCTGGCCGAGGCCGCAGCTGGGCGCCCTCTCACGGCGGTAACACGGGTTCGAATCCCGTATGCGCTACCAGTCATTTTGCAGGGAAACCGCCTCTCCGCTGGACCCGCTATTCGCACCCATTCTGCAACCCGGTGCCACCCACGCCGGCCCCTCCTCCCTCACGCGCTCTACGTGTCCCCCTCGTGGGCCGCTGGCTCAGTTGGCAGAGCGCCACCTTTGCACGGCGGAGGATGTCGGGAAGGGTGCTATCGTCAGATACGGAAGCGGGTAGCTGCGTCGGTGAGGATGCGCAGACTACATGCTGCCTGTCGGGCCGACGCTCCGAACGTCCGTGCGACCGGCAGCCGAGCCGTCCGTCAGCGATCTGGCAGGAGGGACATATGGAACATCTTGCGCCGGATGAGATGAGCATTCCCCGACATGAGATCGACAGGCGTATCGCCAGTGTCAGACGGAGAATGGCCGGCAGAGGGCTGGAGGCGCTGATCGTCTTCTCTTCGCCCGGCAGCTTGCGGTTCGGACAGCGCGGGCACGTGCTCTACCTGTCCGGATACGAGCCGTACTTCGGCGACTGCATGATGATCCTGCCTCTCGATGACACGATCGATGCGGTCCTTGTGAAGGATGCGGCCGACCACTTCCCGCAGACGTGCACCTGGATCGCGGATGTCAGGGGGGCAGGCGATCGCGTGAAAGTGGTCGGTGAGTTTCTCTCCGACAACGGACTCGAACGGTCCTCCGTCGGCGTGGCAGGTGAGTACTCCGTCAGCCCCGCTCTGTACCAGCGGCTGCTCGAGGAGGTGGGACCTGCGAGGCTCGAGACTGCCTCGGACATCTTGGAGAACGAGCGGTCGGTGAAATCGGAGTTCGAACTTGAGTGCCTGAAGACGGCGGCCGCCATCGCGGGCAAAGGCCTCGAGGCTGCGGCGCGCTTCATGCGGCCCGGCGTCACCGAATCGGACGTCAAGGGAGAGATGGAGCGAGTCTGCAGGGCGCACGGCTCGCAGGCCTTCCCGCACTACACGATGGTGGTGTCCGGAAGAGACGAGGCGCACGCGAGCGGCTGGTGGCACTGCGAACGTCGGACGCTCGAGTCGGGAGACCCGGTCTCCATCGACTTCGGCACCATGTATCAGGGGTATTGCAGTGATCTGTCGCGGCCCTTCGTCCTCGGCAGGGCATCCGAACGACAGAGGGATGTGCTGAAGGTCCTGCTGGAGGCGCATCATGCCGCGGCCGCGGCCGCAAGACCGGGTGCCCACGTATCTACCGTCGAGGCAGCAGCCAACAAGATCCTGACGGCCGCATGGGGGGATCGGGACTGGTGGGGCATCGGGCACGGCGTGGGTCTGGAAGTGCACGAATGGCCCTTCATCGGCTACGACCGGATCGTGGACGACGGCGCCTATGAAGATCGTGTCCTCGAAGAGCACACGGTGATCTCGCTGGAACCGACGATGGCTCTTCCGGACACGGGCGATCTCCAGATCGAGGACCAGTTCGTGGTGACGGGAAACGGTGCCGTCCGGTTGAACGGCATCCCACATGAGATCACCGAGGTCTGAGCCGACGCAGGCCCGTCACAGAAGGGAAAGGTCGCCATGGAGTCCAACATGCCACCTACGGCAACCGAACCACGCGTGCTGACGATCAAGGGCTTCAAGTTCAACGGTGTCGACAGATACGTGCCTGGATGCCGGTACACGGAGATCGTGGATGCGGAGGGCTTCGGAGGATTCGGCCTCTACTTCATGCCGCCCGGCGCCCAGACGACAGTCTTCTCTCTCGAACGTGAGGACGACGGCACCGCGGATGAGTACTACGGGCCCTGCTTTGAGTTCTACTACCTGCTTTCCGGAGAGATCACGATGTACTGGGGGAAGGACGCCGAGAGTCTGAGAAGGGGTGAGGGAGAACACCTGCTGCTCGGGGCAGGCGACTTCGGTTGCTGGGAGAAGGAGTGGAAGTTCTCCGCCAGGAACACCGGAGTTGTTCCGGCCATGTTCTTCTGGGGGCTGGCCCAAGCGCCGCCTGACGTCAGGGAACGGCTGCCGGTCCTGCAGGCGCGATAGAGAGCCGCCAACGCCGGACCGGCGGGAGGCAGACCCGAGCCCATGCGCCTCTGCGCCGTCGCCTCGGTGCGACCGAGGCAATGCAACTGTCGGAATCGACGGTTCGCGCTCCTCGCTGCGAAGTGCCATGTGCGCAGCCTGCGCGTACTAGCCGGCATCGAAGCACGTGGGGGCGACCTCGGCCACGGCAGCGGGGGTGTCAGCCCGCCAGCGCTGCCCGCAACCCCGCGTCGATGTTCGCCGCGGCCTCCTCCTGATGCCCCGCTGGAGACCCCCGCTGCAATCATTCTGCAACCCAAATGCTCAGCCCGCGATGGCCTTCGTTGGGATGCGCTGGGAAACCGCTCTCCTGGTTTCGCTGC